>JAVYWK010000001.1:0-121625 GCA_038727095.1 Thermofilaceae archaeon
GTGAGGAGCTTCGAGTTGAAACTGCGCCTCTTCACGATCAGGGAGTTGAAGCACCTCCTCAACGACGCCGGCTTCGATATCGCTGCGATGTTCGAGGACTACTGCTGCAGGCCCTTGACGGAGAGCAGCTCGGAGCTCGTCGTTGTGGCGAGGGCCCGCTAATTCTTTATACTTTAAACGAGCTCGGTTTTCGTGAAACCTCGAGTTTTCGTCACTAGGCAGATCCCCGAAGAGAGGTTACGAATCATTAGGGAGTACTACGAGGTGGAGGTCTGGGACCGCTACACGCCTCCCCCTCGCGAGGTGCTGCTCGAGAAGGCTAGGGATGTTGACGCGCTGGTCACCCTTTTGACGGATAGGATCGATAGGGAGCTTCTAGACAATGCTCCGCGCCTCAGGATAATAGCCCAGTACGCTGTCGGCTACGACAACATCGACGTGGAGTACGCAACGCGAAAGGGTGTTTACGTCACCAACACGCCCGGAGTTCTTACGGACGCGACAGCCGACTTGGCGTGGGCTCTGCTGCTCGCTGCAGCGAGGAGGATCGTGGAGGCGGACAGGTTCGTGCGGAGCGGTGAGTACTGGCGCACCGGCACCGGCTGGCACCCTCTGATGATGCTCGGCTACCACGTCACAGGCAAGACTCTCGGGATCATCGGGATGGGGAGGATCGGGCAGGCTGTAGCGCGCAGGGCGAAGGGCTTCGATATGCGCATACTCTACTACCAGCGCCACCGCCTGCCGGGGGAGCTGGAGAGGGAGCTGGGGGCCCAGTACGTCGACCTCGAGACTCTGCTCCGTGAGAGCGACTTCGTAACGATACACGTTCCGCTGACGAAGGAGACGTACCACATGATCGGTGAGCGCGAGCTCAAAATAATGAAGCGGGCGGCAATCCTAGTGAACACCGCGCGAGGAGCGGTTATAGACGAGCAGGCGCTCGTTAAAGCCCTGAAGGAGGGCTGGATAGCAGCAGCCGGCCTCGACGTTTTCGAGCTGGAGCCTCTGCCACCAGATCACCCGCTGACGAAGCTGGAGAACGTCGTGCTCGCCCCACACATCGGTAGCGCGACCTACGAGACGAGGGCAGCGATGGCGGAGCTCGTAGCACGAAACCTCGTCGCGTTTTACAAAGGTGAAGTACCACCAAACCTAGTGAACAGGGAGGTCGTAGGGGTCAGGCCGCCCGGTTTCAGTTAAACTGCAGTCCGCCGAGGAACCCCTGTTTAGCGCAGGGTCACTATTTCGAGGAACTCCTCAGCGCTTACGGGCGCCGCGGTTAGGCCCAACTGCTTCGCTAACCTCATCGCCTGCGGCTTAGTGAGCCGCCCCTCGTCTGCGGCCGGCGAGAGGAGTACGCTACGCGGGTGGCCGTCGGCGATTACTCTTCCATCCTTCACTACTACCAGCCGGTCGGCGTACTTGGAGGCTAGAGCTATGGAATGCGTGATGGTTACAACGGCCCTACCCTCCCTCGTCAGCGCCTTCAGGTTGGAGAAGAGGCTTTCGTTGAACCTCATGTCCTGACCCGTTGTTGGCTCGTCAACGATCAGAACCTTCGGGTCGAGAACGTAGGCTGAGGCTAGCGCCAACCTCCGCTTCTCACCCTTGCTGAGGAAGAAGGGGTGCTCATTCTCAAGCCCCTTCAACCCGAAGACCTCCAACGCGCGCCTAACACGCTCCCTCACCACTCTTTCAGAGAGCCCGCGGATCCTTAAGCCGAAGGAGATCTCCTCGTACACGCTCTTGTTGAATATCTGATGGTCGGGGTTCTGGTAGACGTAGCAGACGAGCGAGGACAGCGTCAACCTATCGTACTCCTCAACCCTCCTACCCAGCACCAGCACTTCGCCCCTTGAGGGCCGGAGAAGCCCGCTCACTACCTTGGCCAGCGTGGTTTTACCGCCGCCGTTTGGTCCCACGAGAGCGACCAGCTCGCCCCCTCTGATCGTGAGGGACGCTCCCTTGAGCGCCCTGAAGCCGCCGGGGTACACGTACTCCACGTCGCGGCACTCAACGAGAACCTCTCCCTCCCCCACTCTCTCGACCTTTGGGATCCTGTCGGCGTGCACGAACAGCCTATCTCTCACGCTCTCCAGAGCTCGAACCAGATCACCGTACCTACAGATCGTGTCAAGGCCGAGCTTGAACGAGATTGCAGCTGCGTCGGGCGGGTAGACGCCGTGGCTCTTGAGCTCGTCATAGCGCGAGAACACGCGGCGAGGTTCGCCCACGGCAGCAACCCTACCCTCGCTGAGGACGGCGACTCTATCGGCAAGCTCCGCCACGAACTCAGACTCGTGCTCGATCAGGATGATGGTCATGTCCAGCTCGTCTCGCAGCTTCCTGATGGCCGTCAGCACCTCCTCCTTACCCACGGGATCCAGGTCGGAGGTCGGCTCGTCGAGTATCAGCAACTCCGGCCTCCGGGCGACGGCCGCCGCTATGGCTACACGCTGCTTCTCGCCGCCCGATAGCTGCAGCGGGGATCTGCCTAGGAAGCCCTTGTCGAGGCCAACCAGCTCGAGGCCCCACTTGAGCCTCTCCCTTATCTCCTCGCGGCTTAGCCCGAGCGGCTCAAGCGATAGAACGAGCTCGTCTTCGACGGTGCTCATCACGAACTGTATCTCCGGGTCCTCGAACACTACAGCCACCCGCTTCGTGATCTCGGAGACATCCTGGCTCACCGTGCTCATGCCCAAGACTTCAACTCGACCGCGGAACTCGCCCGGTACCCTCTGAGGTATGATGCCGGTAAGGGCGAGGATCAGCGTCGTCTTGCCGGCGCCGGAGTGCCCCATGATGGCGAAGAACTCGCCGCGCTCAACCTCGAGATCGACCCTCCTCAGCGCGTGATCGCTCCGGCCGACGTACTTCCACCAGAGGCCTTCAACAGAAACCGCTCTGCTCATGGGATCCTCCCCCACAGGACGTAGACGATTATTAAGGTCACTGACACGGCGATAACGGCGTAGTCGTCGCGCCTCATCCTGAACGTGTAGTAGCCCGAGGCGGCTCTACTGCCCGGAGCGATCCCCCTAGACTCGAGGGCGAGGGATACCTCGTAACTCCTCGTGATCATGAGGCTGAGCAGGGGGATGAGCGCGTTCACGTAGAGCAGGAACCTTTTAGCCAGCGAGGTTCTCTCGAAGTCAACGCCCCTAGCCATCATTGCTTCCCTGATGGTGTAGAAGTCGGAGGCGAAGAGCTGTAACCCTCTAAAGAAGAGGGATGTAGCCACGCAGGCTCCGAATGGAACCTTGAGGGAGAGAAGGCCCCACACGAAGTCTCTGTCTGTGACTGTAGCCATCAGGAGTGTCGCGGAGAGTATCATGGCGAAAATCCGCAGTATGAAGGTGAGCGCATATGTTAACCCCGTGTCTGTCAGGGACAGCTTCCACTCAAAAACTCCTTTCTCAGCTTGCATGCTTAACAGCGTAACCTCGAAGAGTGTTTTACCCGGGATGTGTGTAAACAGTGAAAATGCCAGGACGATGAAGGAGCTCATGCTGACGATAACTGCTAGGTACCTCTTTATCGCGCTCAGTGGTACACCGGCTGCAACGCAGGCGCCCGCAGACGCAGCAGCAAGGAGGAGAGCCTTGATGGGGTCGGTTGCGAAGAAGATCGCCACCGCGAATGAGAGCGGGAGAAAAATTTTCGTTGAAACATGCAGGCTCAAGTACCTCGACGACTTTGATTCGACTCCGGCTAGTTCACCGAGTATAGTAGGCATCCGTTAGGCCCACCATCCCCTTACGAAGAGCCCTGTCCTCTTGAAGATCGGCGTCAAGGCGACGAGGAGGGCCGTGGAGATGACGGAGAGCACGATGAGGTCGCCCGCAACCCAGCCGACGAAAACTGGCCAGAACAGCTCAGCGGGGAGCGGGGGCGGCAGGTTCCATAGAGTCAACGTGCCGGCGCCCCAAATCCCGCTGCCGAACGCGGCGGCGATAACGCTCAGGATCGTTGCGAGCCACGTCCTGGCGTGACCGGCGATAAGCCCCATCGCGATCCCGACGCACGCTAACGCTAGGCCCAGGTACACCATCACGACGTAGATCGTGGTGAAAGGTTCGCCGTAAGTTGCACCCCAAAGCAACTGGACCACAATTCCGAGGAACAGAATCGTCGTGCCTGCAGCGATGAACCAAGGCAGTAGCTTCGCCGCGCCAGGGCGCTTAGGTGTAAAGTCGGGGTCGGGGCTCAAAGCTCTGAAGACTAGGAGCGGTAGAAGCGCCTCGATAAAGTCGGCCCACGACTAGATGAAGGATTGAATAAACGTGTAGCCGCTAGGGTACAGGCCCAGGAAGAGGCAGCTTATGTATCCGGCTAGGCACCCCCAAAGGCCCATCCAGATCCCGAGTGGTACGTAAATGGCTGCCGCCAAGTAGAGTGCTGACACCCCCGGAGCTCCTAAGACGGGGAAAATGAGGCTTGAGACCACCGCGAGCACGTACGAGATTGCTGTGGCAAAGGCGAATAGCACGATGTGCATCCACGTGATCCTTTTCCTCACCGCCTTAACCTGAGTTTCGGGTCCTGCCATCGATAAGATTCATGATAATTCTTTTTAGATCTTTCGTTTGAACAATGGGTATTTTAACTAGTGGTTATCATGCTCTTGTGATGAGAACGGGTAGTGCCGAGAGAAAGTTAGAGCACGTGAAGGTTCAGCTGCTAGCTGCAGAAGCGCTCAGGAGTCTGCGTAGCTTTATGAGCGGGAAAGAGGTGCTTGAGCTACTCGAGCGCGGGGGTGTGAGAATCTCCCCGGTGGACTTAAGCAGGTACGTCACGGGCACCGTCCTGCCAAACCCCTCCCGCTCCCTGGAGATCCTGCGCTTGCTCGCTGAAAGTAACGCACTGGGTATCGTCCTGCGCCGCGCCCTATTCATAGACGAGAGGGGGGTCGTGAACGTTTCCAGAATCGCGTACGACAGCTCCATCCTCGGCCTTGCGGCCGCGCGAGCCTACATCGAGTTGAAAGACCTCGGTGTAACGAAGGTGCTCACAGCTGCCGTAAACGGCGTGCCCCTGGCTACGCGCGTCTCCCACGCCCTTGACGTGGATCTTTGCGTGGCTAGGCACGAGCCCGATGTGAGCACCGACAGCTACCTCGAGGTGAGGTACTTCGCACCTGAACCGCCGCGGTACGCGCACCTCTACTTACCGGCCTTTACGCTGAACGAGAGGGATAGAGTAGCGATCGTCGACGACCTGCTGCGCTCCGGCCGAACTCTGCGAGCTTTAACGCGGCTCGTGGAGCTGAGAAAAGCGAGCGTTAACGCTGTCTTCTCCCTCGTGGCGATCGGAGTTGAGTGGCGGGACTCCCTCCCAAACACAGTTAAGAAAGTAATCACGGCGCTAGATATCCAAGACACGGTCTGAAGATTCTTCGGAGTAGAGGCTCGCTAAACTCCTCATTGAGATTCGCTCTGCGCGACTACCTCAGACATAGTGATTTTCAACCAACGGCCCTCTGCTCTCGGGACGCATAAAGAATCGGGCGATAAGAGTTCAATGCCACAAGTGCATGCGATAGAGGCGGGAATGCTCTGTACAGTCGGATCAGAGTAGCAGTTGGAGCTGAGGAAAGCTTATGAGAGTCGAGGATGCTGTTCCTACCGTGAGGTACGCGATAATAGTTGTTGACATGCTGGAGGAGTTCGTTAGAGGCCGCCTACGCGCTGAGGCTGCTGAAGCTATCGTGCCTAACGTCGCGAAGCTCCTCCGCTTCGCCCGCAGCTACCGAATCCCCGTTGTTTACGCCGTGGACAGCCACTACCCCAATGTTGACGCTGAGCTTAGGCTCTGGGGCCCGCACGCGATAAGGGGGAGCCCTGAAGCGAGGGTTGTTGAGGAGCTGAAGCCGGAGGCGGGCGACTACGTCGTATACAAGAGGCGTTACGACGCTTTCTTCGAGACCGATATGGACTTGCTACTGCGGGAGCTGGAGGTTGATACCGTTATACTGACGGGGATCCACACGCACATATGCGTCCAACAGACAGCTGTAGGAGCCTTCTTCAGGGGCTACAAAATCATCGTTCCGACGGACTGCGTAGCTGCGGCCACTAAGGATTGGCACGAGAGAGGCCTCGAGTACATGAGAGCGTTCCTCGGTGCCGAGCTAACTACCTCAGATGTGCTGATCGAAAGGCTGAAGAAGGAGCTCGCTCAACCGCCGTCAAGCCAGTACATGTGACACGCAGCACCTCTGCCGCTGCACGCTGTACGGCTTCGAAGGTAGTGAATGTAGCTTTCGCTCTCGCGCGGCAGCCAAAGGTTCGATCAAGGCTGCAGGCTAACCCCACACTCGCCGGTAGTCTTCGAGGAGCTTGCGTTTGACCACGTGCGTGTAAACTTGCGTGGTGCGGAGGCTGGCGTGGCCGAGCAGCTCCTGTATCTCCCTCACATCCATCCCCTTTGACAGGGAGAGCGTCGCGAAGCTGTGCCTGAGCACGTGGGGTGTCACCTTCTTCTTGATTCCGGCCCTCCGGGCGAGCTTCCTGACGATCCTCTCGACCGTCACGTAGTGGATGTGCCCCCCTTTCCTCCCGGGGAAGAGGTAGTGGTCCACGTTTGCGCTCCGCAGGTACTGCTCTAGGAGCTCGCGCGTACGGCTGTCGAAGAAGACTACGCGCTCCTTACCCCCCTTCCCCCTCACCCTGATGCCCCCCTCCTCCAGATCCACGTCTTGAGCCTCTATGCTCGCCAGTTCGCTCACCCTCATGCCCGTGCAGAACAGGAGGGAGATGATTAGCTTGTCCCGCAGGTTGTCGGCCGAGTCTATCATCGCTTGAACCTCTTCCTGGGTCAAGTACCGCGGCAGCTCGTTCGGCCTTCTGGGGAGCTCGAAGCCCTGGAGGTTCCCCTTCAAGCCTAGGTACTCCATGAACCTCTTCACCGCTACGGCTGCCGTGTAGATGCTCCTCTCCTTGTAGCCGGAGGCCCTTAGTCTAGCCAGGAAGGCGTCCACATCCCATGTTGTGGCTTCGCTGACGTGCTTCGGACCGAGGAACTGGATGAAGCTATCTAGTATGCTCCTAAACGTCCTGATCGTTCTGGGCGAGCGGTTTCTCGCTGCCAAGTGGGCAAGGTAGACTTCGACCAGCTCCCTATTCGCTAGCTCCCTAACGTTCATAGGGAGTATCCGCGTCAGTGAAGGAGCTTTCGCTTTGAGCGTACTTCCTAAGCTGCCTGTTCACGTAGATCGGAGCGCCCGTGCGGACGGCGATAGCCACCGAATCGCTCGGCCTAGCGTCGATGTAGTAGCGCCTCACCCTGCTGTTCTCCTCGTGAAGGAGCACGATCGTGGCGGTGTAGACGTTGTTTATGAGGGCGTCAATCGTAATCCTCTCCACTCTAACGCCGAGAGCCCCCAGGATCGAAACGATTAGGTCGTGAGTCATGGGGCGCTGCGTTGGAACCCCGTAGAAGGCCCTGGCGATCGATTCGGCCTCCGACCTGCCGATGTATATGGGGAGTATCTGCTTCTCCCAATCCTCCCCCTTCAGCAGCATCACAGCACCTTGAGAGTACTCAGCTCCCCCCGACCTGACGACCACGCCGTAAACGCCCACGAGCTCGGCCCTAGTGTACTCCTCGCCCTCCCTATCATTCTCAACCTTCTCGCCCATGCTCCCCGATAACTAGCCTCATACCGTCTAATAAGCGTTCGTCTGCGACCCACCCTGCTCGCGGAGTACCGCGTAAGCTACCTAGCGGGCCCACCACGCCTCGTTGTTGAAGATCACGTTTTCGAACCTTACAGCTATCAGCGGCCCTTTAAAGCGGGCGAGAGCCTTTACCCTCCTCGTAACCTCGTTGAGGAGGAGGATTGGGTTGCGCTCCAGGGCCTTGATCACCTCGTCAGCTCCGTTCGACCGCGATACCATCATGAAGAGTATGTTCTTGACGATCGTCTCGGAGAGAGTGTCCGTGAAGCAGACTTCGCCGCTTTTCACCAGGGAGCCAAGCGCGAACCTCTTAGCCTCCTCAAACAGCGGCAGGTTGAAGAAGGGGCGCGTGCCCTGCTCGATCTTCTGCATCAGCTTCTCATCGAAGTCCTTATCATCCGCAAGCTTCACGCGCTGCCTCCACTTCATCGCCCATATGGGGAACCACTCATCGACCAGCGACACGTAGACGATCGGCCTCTCCTCCATCAAGTACTCCACGTACCTCATAGCGGCCTCATCGGGGGAGTCGTCGTACAGGAAGTCCTTCTCAACCTTAACGTAGTTGAGAAAATCTCTGCTGCAGACAGACGTCATGAACGATTCTTCAGGATCACTCATTTTACCGAACTCCTGAGCTATCTTCTTCGCAAAAGTAGCCTTGAACGCCGCAAGGCTGCGATTGTACATTAGCTGATACCCTCCGCTCCAATAATGCGCCTTCTATTAACTTTTATGCCTGCCCAGCCTTCAGCTTTCAAAAAACCTCACTGTCCTAACCTCCCGCCGTAAACCCTTGTACAAAGAGAAGATGCCGACGAAGGTGAGGCCGGCCGCGCAAGTTAAGGTAAAGAGGGGAGCATTCAATAGCAGCGGCAGCAGCGCGGCAGCCAGCGCGAGCGAGAGCGCCCCGCTGGCGAGGGCAGCGGCTCTAAACTTCAGCTCGATCGGCACCTCCGCGTACAGGATGCGCGCGTCGCTTGCGTCCGCCATAAAGCGGTAGCTGCGGCCGCGGTACTCGTACACGCAGTCGTACACGGGCACGTGGACTAAGTAGCGATCAGTGACAACTACGTCGAGCTCGCCACGGCTGAAGCTGCCGCCGAACTTCCTCCTAAGCCTCTCCGCTATCGACTGCCAACCGACCGACTTTGCCATCCCCTCGGCCTCTGCAGGGCTTACGCTCGGGTTTACGAGCCTGCCGTTCCACTGGACCACATGCCTGTGGCTGTAGTAGATTTTCCCCGTGAGGCTCAACCGTAGTCGCTCGAGCGGCGTTCTCAGCATGGACCTGTGGGCTGGTATCGAGACCTCAACGCTCTCCTCCTCGACTTCGCCACCGATCTCGGTTCTCCCGATAACCTGGACCACCCAGTACGGGTAGAAGACCAGCCTGTAGTCCCTGAGTCTAGTCGCACCGCTGAAATCGTTCGGGGTCTCCGGCATCCGAAGGGCCCACGATCGGAAGACATCTAGAACCTGCTGCACAGCGTAGTTCACAGACCCCATCAAGTGCTCGCCAACCTCTCCGCCACCCACGGCGAAAGCCGTCCCGCAGTAGGGGCAGGTGAGCACCACCTCCCCCGGCTGCTGCTCAACGCTGCCGCCGCAGTACGGGCAGACCGGCATCCTAACCCACCCTCGCGGGAGCGTAAGCCGACGTGGCCAGCTTGACCGCCACGATGAGCCCTACACCGGCGACGAGTAGAGGGGGGAGCACATCGGAGGTCGCTCTGAAAGTCAGCTCGGCCGCCACCCCTGCACCGAAGACGGCTAAGAGGGAACCGAGCAGCCTGGCTGCCCTCTCAACGTTTGAAAGCGGGAGCTCCAACTTAAGCTTCGATAGATCGGGACCCGCCGCTGAACCGGTGTACAGAGCACCACCCCTGGAGTACGTGAAGATCCAGTAGGGCGCAAAGACCAGTGAAGCCCGCTTGAAGCTCACTGAGGGCTTGAACCTCAACAGCTGCACGCTCACAACGCTCCCCCCAACTTGCCTCTCAGCGCTCCACCTAGCTTCCGCGGCCGCATCATCCTCCAGCTCATCCTCGGCTCGGGCTCTCGCAACCCCCTCACTGAGCTCCGGCGCCAGGATGCTGGACGCGAACCGCTTCGCCTCCTCAGCACTCAACCTCTGCGGGGGACCGTAGTACCACATGCTCTGAACCCAGGTTCTCAGCTGCTCTCCACCGTAGATTTCAACCGCGAACCTCGCGGGTAGCGCCTTCACCGAGTCAAACACGACCCGCCCCGAAACCCTGGTACGCCTCGTCTCCACCCTCACCCTGGTGGATCGTTCGCGATCGAAGGGCCCGCCCGGGACCACTCGAGTTTCCTGATACGTAACGAGCGCCACGTACTCCGCGTCAACGTGCGCTTCGAAAACCCAGAAGGGAACGTAGCGCAGCTCCGCGGACACGAGCTCGCAGCCGCTGCGCTCCACCAGCCCCCTGAGATCCTCCCGCCGCCCCGCGGGCCACGCTAGCAGTGAAACCTCCTCGCCGAACACACTGCCGGCCCAGCCGCAGTAGGGGCACACGTAAACCACGATCTCTGGCGTGAGCTGGATTGACGCCCCGCACTGCGGGCACCGGTAGCTGACCGCGATCAGCACATCATCGACTTTGAAGCCCATCGCCCTCAGCGCCCTCAGCGCATCGACGCGGACCCTATCACCCAGCAGCTCGCTGTACTTGCGCTTCGCCAGCTCGTAGAGAAGGGAGGTTAGAGCCTGCTCAAGCCCCGGCTGAGGCGGACTGGCCTTTGCCGACAGGTAGACCAGGCGGCCGTCACCCGTGGTAGCGGCAACGTAGGCCGACGCTTCACCCATGAGTACACCCTACGAAGCCTGTTTTCGCTCAGTTATATTTACTCGCTACCCACAAACAAGCTTTTTAGCGCTTCAACGGAGGTTAAGCGGGGATGATGTCGCGACGGTCTCTCGAGCGGTGACGACTCTTTTCGCCCCTGACCCACCTTGACCAACCTCTGAATAAACAGTCAATCACCACCCCGGTGCGCGCCCGCTGCTCAACCGCGCCTTCCTCCAGCGCGTCGAGTACGATCCGCGCGAAGCGTAGAGCTCCAACGAAGAGCGCTGGACTCTTGGATCCTCTTCCGATCGCGCGCGGCCTTTCAACGAGGAACCCCTATCAATCTTGCGAGAAGCTCTCCGGACTCCAGCACTCTGCACAGCTTGTTGTGGTGGAGCTTCAAGCCCCGCCTTACGGGGCGGGGGAAGGCCTCGTAGTCGCGCTCGTCCAGCAGATGCACGTTGGGTGGCGGTTGTCCGGGCTTTAGTAAGTGCTCGAAAACCGTCTTCCTAAGGGAGTAGCGCGCAGCCATGTGCCAGGCTTGGCAGCAGTCGTGACCGTAGCGCGCGAAATCCGGCCAGAAGCCATCCTTGCACACTGTTACCACCCCCCGACTCCCGATCTCCCTCCGCAGCCTATCCAGCATCCGCGCGCGCCAGTGGACCCCGGGCCTGAGCAGAGCGGTGCTCTTGGGGGAGTAGGGTTCCCACCGGTACAGGCCCACGTACTCGTCAGCGCGAACCCCGAGAGCCGAAGCTACCATCACGAGGCCATCCATCGTCTCCCTCAGCGGTTCAACGATGACTCCCCTGCAGCCGTGCTCCAACGCCGAGCGGGCGGTTTCGACCTGCTCATCCTCGATACCAGGGATGAGCGGCTGCACTCTCGCGACCACGGGCACCCCGTGCTCGCCGAGCTCCTCAGCGAGGGCTAGCCTGGAGGAGGGTGAAGGCGCGTTGGGCTCGAGGCGATGCGCAAGCTTCTCGTCGAGCGCCGCTACGCTCACCTGCACGAGGACCAACCCCTCCTCGGCCAGCTTCAGCAGAGCGTCGAGCCAGGGTGGGTTGCCGAGCATTATCGACTTCGTGTTTACTACGAGGGGGACCTTGTTCTCGTATGCGGCCCGCATGATCTCGAGGGAGAAACGGCGCTCAGCCTCAGTATTCTGGAAGGGTTCCGCGAGCGTGGAGAGGCGAAAGTAGGGTGGGGGGACGCCCGCTCTGCCGAGCTGCTCGGCCAAGCGCCTCCACTGCTTGACGAGGCGCCTCCCCGCCACTGGGTGGGGTGATCTGTACCAGCTGGCGTAGCAGTACACGCAGCCGTAGGGGCACGAACGGTAGGGCTCTAGGCGGAAGATCGAGTAGCAGAGCGCGCTGATAATGCTGCTGGGCTTCACGGCGAACGTCGGCCAATCGATTCTCATGCCATTTGCGTGAGCAGCTTCACGATCCCGCTGAGAGCTGCGGCTAGGGCGTCCACCTCCTCCCTGACGTTGTAGATGTAGAAGCTGGCGCGCACCGTCCCCTCCCTCAGCCCCAGGTACTCGTGGAGGGGTTGGGCGCAGTGGAAGCCGCTCCGCACCGCGATCCCGCGCTGGTCGAGGAGCGCTGCAACCGAGTGGGGGTCGAGCCCCCTCACGTTGAAGGGCACTATCCCGCCCCTATGCTCGGGCTCCGGCCCGTAGAACTCCAATCCCTCCAGCTCTGAGAGCCTCTTCAGCGCGTACCGGGTGAGCTCGATCTCGTGGAGCCTCACGTTCTCCATCCCCAGCCTCTCGAGGTACATCACGGCCTCCGCGAGGCCCACGCCGCCGGCGATGTTCGGCGTCCCCGCCTCGAACTTCCAGGGCAGCTCGTTCCAGGCTGGCTTGATCTCGCCGCCCTCGTACCTGACCTCCTTCACCATGTCCCCCCCGTATAGGAAGGGGGGCATCTCCTCGAGCAGCTCCTCCCTCCCCCACAGGACGCCGATCCCGCTGGGGCCCAGCATCTTGTGCCCGCTGAAGGCGAGGAAGTCGCACTCCAGCTCCCTCACGTTCACCGGAAGGTGGGGGACGCTCTGCGCCCCATCAACCAGGCAGATTGCACCGACCTTGTGCGCCAGCCTAGCAACCCTCCTGACGTCCACGATCGTCCCCAGGACGTTTGAAGCCTGAGTGATAGCCACGATCCTAGTCCTCTCCGTGACCGCCTGCTCCAGGGCCTCGTAATCCAGCGTATAGTCGCTGCGCAAGCCGACCAGCTTGACCCTGGCCCCCCTCATCCTCGCCACCGCGACCCACGGAAGCAGGTTGCTGTGGTGCTCCATCACGCTCACGACCACTTCATCGCCCTCCTTGAGCTCGCTCAACCCCCAGGAGTAGGCGACGAGGTTGATCGCCTCCGTCGTGTTCCTCACGAAGACCACCTCCCTCCAGCTGCGAGCCCCGATGAAACGGGCGACCACTTCGTGGGCCTCCTCGTAAGCCTCGCTCGCCTCCCTGCTCAGCCTGTGAACCCCCCTGTGGATGTTCGCGTACCTGCTCTCGTAGAACCTCGTCAGGGCTTCGATGACCTGCCTGGGCTTCTGGGAGGTCGCCGCGTTGTCCAGGTAGACGAAGCCTCTCTCGAGTATGGGGAAGTCCCTCCGGATCTCGTAGGGGTCCAGCATCGATTGAAAGCCGCGACGCTGGCTGAAAAAGGTGATGGCCGACAGCGTTATAAGCCGCGCCTCAGGCGTTGGGGGCGTGGGGAGGGAGGAGCGGCTAAGGATAGAGCGGGAGAGGAGGAGGGCTGAGCGGAAGAGGCAGAGCTCACAGCTGATAAAGGTAATCATCCTGCTGCTCATCGCACTAATGCTCTCCTCAAGCCTTCTGATCCTGCTTCTGCCCTAATCAACGCCGGTGTTCAAGCCTCTTCACCACTCTTTTCAGCGGCTTGCCGGTTCTACTCTTCAGCCCCACGCTTTCAGGTCGCAGGCTGAGGGTTGGGTACATTTGACAGCTGTCACAGGGTGTAACTTACACCCCTATCGCTTCAGCGTCTCATCGTAAGACACGCGTCTAAGAGGTAAGCCCAGCCCGCCTCAGCAACTATTCAGCAGCCAATCGCTCAGCAGACCATCAACGTCCCAACGAGGGTTGAGCTACGCGAGCGACAACAATAGCGAGCCACCTCTGGGAAGCGATCCCCAGCTCTTGCACTGTGTGGCAACTCTTAATTGAGTAAAAAGCCCCACGCAGGAGTGCAGTCCAGGGTAAGCCGTTAAGAAATGGTATCACTTGAGCTCCATTGATAAAAAAGAGAAAAGATTTAAGCTTTTACTTCCTCCACTCGATAACCTCGACCTTCACGTATAGGGTGCCGCTGCACTCGATCCTAAGCCAGCCCTCCCTGATCCCCTCCTTCACATTACCGCTGGGGCCGGCCTGCGTGTAGCCTGCCACGCAGTAGTTCTTTGGGACGTTGGGGCTGCAGCCGTACCCCTCGATGATGAAGTACTCCTTAATCCTGAGGTCCCAAGTCCTGTTCAGGGGCATGGGGTCGTAGCCGGGCTGGCCGAAGGCCTCCAGCGCGCCAACGTCTATGATGAAGGTGGCCCACCCCTCACCCTCCATCCCACGGGGTGGTATAGTGAAGCCCAGCCTCAGGTGGTCCACGGTGTTCCTCACCACGAGCTCCACGTAATTGTCCGGAAGATCTCTGGGCTTGACATGTTTGACTTGGATTCTGACCCTCTCCCAGCCCTCCGGCATTTCAAGGTAGACGGCGATGCCCCAGCCCTCTAGCTTGATCCACCCGTCGCCCACGTACTCGTAGTCCCCGCTGAGGGGTAGCACAGCCCACCTGCCTATCGGTATCATCCTCACCTTTACGGGCCCCTCGGGCGTCAACACTTCCGCGTACTTGATCGGGTAGTTCCTCTTCGAGAAGACGTGGAGCTGGATTAGCTCAGCGTCGCCCATGATGGGCATGGGGATCACTCTGCTGGGGTAGTCGAACTGTGTTACGTTGTTTAGGGTCCAGCCGTGCAGCTTCACTCTCCAGCCCGTTACGCAGGCGAGGTGGGTGTCGTTGTACTCGGCGCAACCCTTCTGGTCGGTGAACGGTTCGATGTAGAGCGTCACGTTCAAGGGGACTTCCAGTAGAGTATCGTTCTCGTAGAGGGTTCTGGCCGGCGTGAAGGTCCCGTTCACCCAGGTCGCGTTCACCCACACTGGCGCGAGGATGCTTGAGAGCTTCACCAGGGCTGCAACCTTCTCGAAGGCGAGGTAGAGGCTCTCATCCTTCTCTACCTCCAACACCACTGAGCCGTTCAGCGGCCTGTAGCCCTTGGGCGCCACGGGCGTCACGTTCACCACGCTGCACCGCTGGAGGCTCAGCTCGACTGGGAGGGTGTGGAGCACGCCGTTCACCAGCGCGGATGCGTTAACCACGTTCGCGACGATCGAAAGCGTGTGGATCGGCCTCTCGAAGACAGCCCTTACAGTCGTGTTGCCTGCGACAGCCAGCTCAAACATGGAGTCCTCGACCGGCGTTCCGTTTACGAGCAGCTGCTTCAAAACATGGCATACTTCTGGCACGACCTCGATTATGGCTGCGAAGGGCTTTGTGGAGTTCACGAGGCTCGCGGGAGAGCCATTCACCAGCAGCCTGCCGGAGCCCTCTACCTCCAGCCTCAGCAGGTACACCTCCTTGGTCCCAGTTCCAACCGTCGTGTCTGTACTCTTAAGCTGTCCACTATGGAGGAGCAACAGTACTGCCAGCACTGCTGCCAGTGCGCACAGTGCCGGCAGAACCCTCTTCATTGCGGATTAGAGCGCGGCGCTAGTATTTAACGGCACCGCGGTACACTCCTGCCGAGTTCCAGCTTCCAATCTACTTATGCATCAAATCAGTCTACATGTCACCTGTAGAAGCAGTACCTCGCTACACCCGGGTTGAGTGGCCCGGCTGAGCGGGCACAAGACGCGGGCAGCTTAACCGTGGGCCCCCCGTATGATAACGCTGCCCTACGTGATGGGTGTGGAGGGCTCTCTGGCAGCGTTAGGTTTGCCGCTGCTCCTGCCCTAGGCGGCGCCTGTAGATGATGGCGACTCCCTTAACGCCTTGGAAGCTGGTCCCGAGTAGGAGGCTAGCTGAGACGAACCCCACGTTTGGGAGGACCGCCACAACATCACCCAGGTGTTTCTGGACGTAGTCAAGTGCCTGGCCTAGGTTGGGCAGTCTATTGTAGAAGGGGTCCGTCTCAACGTAAACGATACCGTACGCCTCGCCCTCGTAAACCACCTTAACTTCCCTCTGCAGCAGCGCGGCGATCCCGGACTCGTAGGCCTGCGCTTCGACGACCCTGTAGTCTCCAATCCGCTCCTCGAATAGCTTTTTGATCGCTTCCTCCCTACTCATCCCCTGCGCCACGAGCCTCGCGATATCGTTCTCCAGCTTCGCGCGGGGGTCTCCCCACAGCGTCTGCCCCCTGTAGTACTTCAGGAGGGCATTGTAGAGGCGTTCGACATCCACGGAATTTAGGCTGCCTCAACTCTCTTATAGTTTTACGTCAACTATACCCCCGACCTTGAAGACCCGATCCCCTGAGTAGTGCAGAATCGGATCGAACTCCAGCATCTCAACGTGCTCAGCCACTACTCGGCCGACGACGAGCCAGTGATCCCCGAACTCCCTCATCAGCTCAACAACGCACTCGAGCTGTACCGGGCACTCCCCAACGCGGGGCGGCTTCACCTTCACGCTCGGCACCGGAGTGAGACCCGCAAGCTTGAACTTGTCAACATCCCTCCCCGAGTAGCGGCCGCAGATCCAAACCTTCTGAAGGAGGTCGAAGGTCGGCACGTTGACAACGAACTCGCCGACCTCCCGAAGGTTTGAGAAAGTGTGCCTCTGCGGGGCAACACTGAAGGCTACATACTTGGGGTCGAAGCTGATCGGCATGAAGAAGGAGAATGCGGCAACGTTTGGTTTACCGCTGCCATCGCACGTAGTGATCAGCACAGTGAGCCTAAGATACAACAGTCGACTGATCCGGTGCGACACGGGTAAGACGACCCGTTTCTCTTTCAAAAGCTTTTTGCAGGGAAAGGCAAAATAGGGGGTGGGGTAAGGGGTGCGCGTGAAGGGCTGCATCTTCCTAGTGGCCCTCTCCGTAGTTGTGCCGCTCTCCTTCATAGCAGCTGCCGCCCTGCTGGCGGGCTGGTTTAACATCGTAAACAACGCTTTGAGCGACTTGGGCCACGCGACGAGGAGCAACGTTGCCCCCCTCTTCAACTTCGGATTGAGCGCCGGCGGCGCCCTCCTCATCGTTGTCGGAGTAACCTGTGCCGCGGCGAAGTCGAAGCTCATCGGCTACACGCTCGCGGCCTCCGGCTTCATCCTCATCCTGATCGCGGTTTTTGACGAGGTTTACGGCCGACTCCACTTCTACGTCTCGGTGGCCTTCTTCGTCTCCCTCGCAGTACTGCTAGCCGAGTACGCAGTCCTAAAGCGGGGAGTCAGAGCCGTGCTAGCGTCGCTCGCCATCATAGTCGGAGTCGCCTCGTGGGTGCTCCACCTGTACTACGGGATCCCGCCGGGAGCAGCGATACCGGAGCTAATCTCGATTGCTGTCGCATCGCCTTTCTACATCGACTTCGTGCTGGGTAAGGGCGGGGAGTAGCTCAGCTTATCTTCCGAGGTTGCGGGTCCACCCCCGGAGCAGCAACTGTTTATTAGCGTTGAAGGCTTCTCAAAAGCGTGGATCTCAGCTGCGTCGCTGAGGAGCTTGGCGGTGAACTCTTCTCGTGCAAGAGGCTGGGTGGGCTTGCGAACGAAGCGTACCGACTGGAGGTTCGCGGGAGTGGGGGCATCGCACGCTACGCCGCTAAGGTCTACTTCGGCCGCGATGCGAAGCTAAAGGCTGTTAGGGAGTACTCCCTCTACGCTGTCGCCCCCTCCTTTGGGCTGGGGGCGCCCAAGGTTGTCCTCAAGGACTTCGAGGGGCGCTTAGTAGGCCGCCCCCTCCTTGCGTGGGAGTGGATCGAGGGGGTGAAATGTGAGGATCAATTGAAGAAAACCCTGTTGACGGCTAGGCTCGTTGGGGCGGGGCTAGCCCGCTTCCACGAAATCCCGTACGAGAGGGTGAACGTTGCTCCGCCCGCGGAGGGGTTCTGGATGAGGGAGATCGAAAGCGTCAGGTTCCTGCTAAAGCTCTCCAACCTGAGCGTCCACCCCAGCCTTCTGCAGCCTCCGGAATCGGAGGAGGTGGCGCTACTTCACGGCGACTACAACCCGGGGAACCTGCTCCTCTCGAGTGGGAAGCTCTACGTGATGGACGCGGAGAGCTTGAGCGCGGGCGACCCGCTCTACGACGTCGCGTACGCCTTCGCCTTCCTCTGGGCGAGCAACGTTCGCGCCGCTGAGAAGTTCGCAGCGGAGTACTTCGCTCTAACGGGGCGGGAGACGAGGGGGTTGGCCAAGCTGGTTAGGCTGGTGGCCCTGAAGCTGTACTGCATGCTATCCTTCCCCGCGATGAGGAGCTACTTGCGTTGGAAGCTGGGCGCCGCATACCCGCTCGCGGAGCTGCTCTTCCTCAACAGGTTCAGGAAGCTGCTCCTCGAGCTTTCACAGCCGGGCGGGCTGCTGGTCAGCGAGTAGCACGTTGGCTGGCCGCTAGAGGGAGTTGGATTGGGGTAAAGCTTACCCGGCTTGAGAGGGGTGGTTCCGCGCAGTGATCGAGAGGGTTGCGGAAATACTCGCGCGCTCGCTGAAGCTCAACTTCAAGCTGGAGGGTGGGTACGCGCTGCTGTTCGACGGGGCTGGCCGCATCCAGCTCTACCTGTTCGAGAGGGAGCCCTTGCCCCGGCTCGGCCTCTTCGGCTACTACGCCGCGCACTTCATCGAACTCTGGGAGGGGGAGAGGCTGCTTGAAGGCTACAGGGAGGTTGTCGAAGGCGATGCGCTCATGGCTGCAGCAGCCAGAGTGCTTCTGGGCGTCGGCGAGCCGGTCGTAAGGGTTGGCAGAGTGAGGGGCAAGTACGGCGACCCCCACGTCTCGAAGTTCTTCGAGACGAGGAGGTTTCAGATCATCAGGGAGGTCGTGCAGGTTGGGACCGCTTCAATCCCACCCCGCATCGCACCCGGGGATTACGCGTGGGACCTGCCGGATGAGGTCTGCAGCGGCGGCGTAGTCGGCTACCTCGACGGCTTCTGGGTAACCTTCACCAGCGGGAGGATCGGCTTCGTGAGGGGTTTGAGCGTCTACAGGGATTGCAGGATGGTAGCCGGACGGGCAGAGTACGAGTCGATGGGCGACCTGGAGGAGCGCGAAATCAGCGGCTTAAGGCTCAAGAAGATCCCCTACCGGCTCGCCGTCTCCCTCCTCAACGCCAGCGAAGCTGAGTGCTGCGGATTCAAGGTCACGGAGATGTACGGGCCAGATAGCTGGGAAACCCCATTGTGGAAGAAGGTGTACGACCGATTCGAGGTCGTCCTCCGCCCCCTACTCTTCCAGCGGTGCGAAGAATCCTGCACAAATGCTTGATTAAGCGGGAGCGCGCTCTCGTGTGAGAAGAGGCCATCGCAGCACCCCGAGCAGGGCGCTGCCGCAAGATGTACGGGGTTCGGGCCTTTTAGGCCCTTGGGGCCTCCCGACTCGAGCCCCATTTCATCGGGGCCCATGTCACCGTTCACCAGCCCCCGCACAGGGTAACCCCACCCCGCGGCTGAACCGCGGGGGAAACCCCCGTGGGCCGCGCTCACGCGGCCCGGTTTTCCTGACCGGGTTCGGCTTTAAAGTTTTACCTCCACCCGCAGCTCCGGGAGCCCCCAGAGCAGAGGGAGGTGGCTAGGCGGGGAGCCGAGCGGTTAGGGCCGAAGGGAGGAGAGGGGTGGAGAGCCCTCGAACCTGATGCAGAGGCCACCCAGCGCCGATAGATGTACGGCTTTCCCCTTGAGACCTTTGAGGAGACCCTTCGTTTCGCGGGGTGAAAATGGAGAGGTAGGGGGAGGCTATCGATGGGCTACGCGAGCCTCGCAGTGAGGGGGAAGCCGTACATCGGCGCGTGCGGCCGCTTTTTGTTTGCGCTGCTGAGGGGCTGCGGGGAGGAGCTCAGGGTGACCCTGAGGTTGAGCAGCATGGCGGGGGCTTTGGAGGCTTTCGAAATGGCTGGGTTGAAGCTGGGGAGCATTATATTTACGCGTGCCGGGGAGGGGCACACAGCGCTGGTCCAGCTGAGGGGAGGCTGGCTGAGAGCTTATGTAGCCGCGGTAGCCGAGTAAACCCGGAGAACAGGGCGCCTTTTCATTCCATTTTTGTTTCCCTTTTCCCGCTGACCCCCCAGGCGTTGGTGTGAAGCGATTGGGCGAGGGCGTGGGAGCAGAGGGGGTCTGGTTGAGGAAGATGGAAAGTAGAGATGAGGCGACGGAAACCCAGGCTGGAACAATGGGTTTCGCGAGCCCGATGCGGTCCCAACCCCTTAGTACTTGCTTGACCTACGCTTCCCCTGCGCACCTTCACTTGATTGGGTACCTCCCGTACTTCCTGCCGACTTCAAGCATCGCCAGGTAGTTCTCCAATTTCACGTAGTTTGCCACGCTGTTACCGCAGCCCAGCGCGTAGCCGCCACCGGGAGCGCACTTCCGGAGTATCTCCTTGACGTACTCGACGAAGAGGTCCGTGGGCATCCTTGCGAGCTTGTCCATGTCCACCCCGCCCAGCAGCGCGATTCTATCGCCGTAGAGCCCCTTGTACTCGGTCACCGGGTAGGCAGCATCCTCGAAGGAGTGCTTCGCGTCGATCCCCACGTAGCTGATCAAGTCCTCCATGATCACCTTCAGGTTGCCGCAGGAGTGGAGGATGAAGGGCTTCCCGCAGCGGTGCACGGCGTCCGCGCACCTCTTCTGCCACGGGAAGACCAGCTCCCTGAGGGCGTTGGGCGAGATCATTGGGCCGCTCCTGAAACCCATGTCGTCGCCCATCGTCAGGGCACCGACCCTCTCGCACTCAGCGGCCGCCTTGCAGAGCTCCTCGAGAACGCGGCCCACCCTCTCGAAGAGCTCCCTCACGAAAGCACGATCCCTGTGGAGAGCCCTCGAGAACGGTGCAAAGCCCATCAGCCAAGTCACATTCTCAAAGACGCCGCCGGGGGTCAACGGGATGAAGGCCATTCGCTCCGGCAGCAGTCTGGAGACGGCGCCGTAGTAGACCATGAACGTCTCAACAACCGCGCTCGGATCGGGCCACGGGTAGTTCTCCAGGTCCTCGCGCTTCTCTATCGTACCTCTGAACTCGTCGTTCCAGGCCCTCTTGGGCCTGCGGAGCGGCGCGGTGTCGTCGGCCAGCAGCACGTTAGTCCGCGGGAAGGGGGTCGGTATGGACAGCGTGATGTAGTCGTAGCCTAAACCACCGTAGAAGCGCACCAGCACCCTCACGTTGTGCTCAACCGTTCTCAAGAGCTCGGCCCTTCCATCGGGAGAGCTCAACTCGGATACTGCCTCGTGGACGCTCGCTGGCCCCGGCGCCAGTTTTTCACCCGTTAGAGCCTCGACAACCTCCGCGTCGGCGTAGAGGTCGTAAAAGGGGACCCTATCGGGAGGCTCCTCGAGGTGAAGCACCGAGAGAAGCCGCTCAAAGTTCGACTCCGACACGAATTAGATTGGGGGAGCACAGTTAAAACCCTTTGGTGGGATCCCCAAGCTGAGGGATGAGGCACGTCGAGCTGAACCGTGATGCGATTGGTCTTTGCTGACAAACGCTCGCGCTTGAAGGTCTGCGCTTGGGCTCACTCGAGCTTTACCGCATCACTCAACTTGCTCGCTGCTACGCTCAGCGTAACGTAGTCGCCGACCCCCTTGACGTGGGTCAGGCTCACCGAGCCTCGCGGTCTAAGGGAAAAGCGTACCCCGATCGCTCTGGCGGCGTCACGGCTTAAGCGGAGGACGAGCTTCGTGACAACCCAGTTCTCGATCTCGAGGTCCTCGATCCGGCCGATGCTCACCCCGTCCTCCGTGACAACCTCCTTCCCTATTATGTTCTTCACCCGCACGATCAATCCGCCCGCCTACGAGAGGCCTTCTCAACGCTTAAAAGTTGCGCTGGGGAGGGGGCGCATGCGAAGCTTGTTTAGCGATGCCAGGTACGCCTACGAGCTCGCCCTGCGCTTGTCCTCTGAGCCGCGCTTCACGGGGAGCGAGGGTGAAGCTAGGGCGCGCGAGCTGGTCGTGAGGGAGCTGTCCAGCATGGGCTACGACGTCAGGCTGGAGCCCTTCAAGGTGAAGGTGTACGAGATTCGGAGGGCGGAGCTGGAGGCCCTCGAGCCCGAGCGGCGCAGCGTTGAGTGCGCCGGTGTGGGCTTCAGCGGCGAGACGGGTGAGGAAGGGGTTGAAGGCGAGCTCGTCTACATCGAGGGGGGCGATCCGGCGCTCGTCCCTAGCTCCACGGGCTGGATCGGTCTCGCCTCGGCGAGGCCCGACAAGGAGGGGTGGCGGAAGCTGGCCGGCAGGGCTTTGGGCCTCGTGATCGCCGAGGGCTCACCCCACCGACAGCTGAGCCGGGTCGACGTGCCCCACGAGTGGAGGGAGAAGTTCGGCAACCTGCCCGCAGTCTACGTGAGGTACAGCGACGCGCTGAAGATGCTCGAGGCTAGGCGCGCGAGGCTCGTCCTGGTCCAGGAGTACAGGGAGGTGGAGGCATTCAACGTGGTTGCTGAGAGGCGGGGGTCGAAGTACCCGGATGAGGTCGTGTACGTGACGGCGCACCTCGACAGCGTTTACGGTGTGCGGGGCGCCGTTGACAACGCGGGCGGCTCGGCTCTCGCGGTAGCCATCGCGAGGGCCTTGAGCAACGTCCCCCTCAAGCGGACGCTCCGCTTCGTCCTCTTCAGCGGGGAGGAGCTTGGGCTGCGCGGCTCGCTGGCCCACGTCGAGGCGCGGAAGGATGAGATGAGGAACGCCGTGCTCGTCGTGAACCTGGACGTCCACGGCGGGGCAATGGGGACGACTAGAGCGATCGTCACAGGCTCGAAGAGCCTGCGCCATTCGATCGAGTTCCTCGCGAAGAAGCTGGGAGTAAAGGTGGAGGTGAGCGAGGACGTGATGTCGAGCGACAGCGCGAGCTTCGCGAGGTTGGGCGTCCCCTCAGTCAACGTGTTCCGGGCCAGCGGCGCCAACGCCGGTATGCACACGGTCGAGGACTCGCCCGAGCTGCTGCACCCCTCATCCTTCGAGCTCCCCGGCCTGCTCGCTCTCCACATCGTCAGGGAGGTGGCCGACGCTGAGGAGGTTCCGTTCGAGCGCGAGATACCGGAGGAGGTGAAGAGGAAGGTGGACGACTACTTCAGGAAGAGGCTCGGGATTTTCGAGTAAGCTTAAACAGCAGAGCCGCGGCAGCTAGCCCGGCGCCCACCGCAGCGGTTAGCACCAGCAGGGCGGTGAACCCCTCCCCCTTCCTCGCCTGAACCTGGGGCCCTCTGGCGGAAGACGCTTCAACCTCGATGGTAGCCTCTTCGGTCGCCAGCTGGCCCGAAGCTGACCACGCCTCAACCCTCACCTTCGCTAGCCTTCCAGCTGCGACACCCCGCAGCTCGACTCTCTCGCCGGGGCCGATGTAGGGGAGGAAGGCAGCGTGAGAAGTGCGGTTGATCGGCAGCGTGTAAGCGTGGAAGCCCGCTGGCTCCACCGCTACCCCCACCGACGCGTTGACCACGGTCAACCGGGCGGCCACGATCGGCTCCTCCTCAACGTTGCTGACGGCCACAACGATGGCATTGCCCTCCCCCGCCAACTCGACTCTAACCCTTGGGGCCTTCCCGATGGGCGGCTCCCAGCCCTTGTAGCGGGCCACGTACTCCCTCGTCATGCGGAGGTACTGGAAGCCGTACTCCCTGCTCGGCTCGATCTCCGTCCCCTCGTGCCACTCGTTCCACGAGCAGATGAGGATCATGTCGGGCTCGCTCGCGATCGCCGCCTCCCACGTCCGCCTGTAATAACCGCCCTCCTCCCTCGCGACGTAGGCGCCGGGCCTTCGGATCTTCCTGTCGTCGTAGCCTGGGTTGACGGTTGCAGCCCAGAGCTTCCTCACAGCCGGGCCCTCCCCCACGCTGATGAAGGACTTGACGAGCCTCGACTGCTCCGCGTACGTGGCCGCGTGGTCCCTTACCCAAATCGGGTTGTACGTGTGCAGCCCGTCGAAGACGGTCAGGAAAGCCGTGTTGAAAGTGTCTGCGATCCAGATCGCCTTCACGCCGGCAGACTCCTCCGCCCTCCTTAAAACCCCCCGCCAGAACTCGGGGTCTCTCGAGTAGGCTTCAACGGCGTACACGAAGACGACCGGCCTACCCTCGATCTTGAGGAAGGCCGGGTGCTTCGAGTACTTGCTGAGGACGTAGGAGAGCTCCCTCGCGACTTGTTCGGCCGTCATCTCGCGCACCGACTCGTAGTAAATGGTGAGGTTGAACCCAGCCTCCCCCGCCACCTCAAGCATGCGAGAGAACGCCTCGTCCTCGAAGCTGCCAGGGCCCCACCACGATACGATGAAGCCGTCGATCCCCGCGGCCTTTGCCATCTCGATGTGGGATTTGACGAGCCTCGCATCCCACGAGTCGTAAGGCCCCAGCAGCGGGAAGTTCGTCGCCGAGCCGATCTCCGCGTAGGAGACCCTCTCCCAGTGGAACCAGCGTCGCGACGCTCCCTGAGGGTTCCCGTACCAGGGGTAGTAGAAGGCGAGCACAAGCCTGGGTGCTCGCAGCTCCCTCACCTCCACCGCGACCGCCTGCGCTCCGAGGAGAGCGGACTTCGGCAGCAGCGAGCTCCTGGGATTAACGCCGGCGCTGCCGGGCACGACGCCGGTGTTGGTGAAGCTCCACACCAGCCTCTCCTCGCCCCCCACGATCGCGAGCACGCGGATCGTCGTGTACTCGAGATCCCCCTTCGCGACAGTCACGTTCACCGCGTCGTTCGTAAACACGAGCCAGCCCTCAACCCTGACCTTGACGAGTGTCGTGTCGTACTGCCTCTTCCCAACGTGGATCGAAGAACCCGCAGCTGTAACCCTCAGGCCGGGCGCTCGCTCGCCCTCTACGATGGAGAAGCTCAGCGGGGTGAAGCCCGGTACCGTCACTGTCGTCCAATCGGACTTCGTCTCAACCTCGACAACGACCCTGAACGCTGTTACGCCGTTGGATTCGGTTAGGCTGGCCACCAGCGCGAGAAAGGCGAGAACGGTGATAACTTTTGCGGCACGCATCGTGTGAACACTGCATCCGCGAGCTTTAAGCATTCTTAAGCCGGCCGCGCCCGGATCCCTCGTCAGCCTTAGCGCGTGGAGAGCACAATCGAGCCCGCGGGCGGCCTATGCTTAAGCTCGAGGAGCGCTTCGTTAGCGTCCTCCAGCCTGTAGACCTTCACAGCGGGCCGGACGCCAGCCCTCGCTGCCTCCTCCAGGAACTCGCGCACATCCCGGCGCGTGACGTTGGCGACGCTCTTCACTTCGCGCTCGAGCCAAAGCAGCTCGTACTCCAGCCTCTCGATGGGCGTCATGTAGATGCCGGCGAGAACGAGGCGGCCGCCCTTCTCCAGCTTCCTCAGCGCTTCCACAGCCACCCAGCCCGCAGGCGCAAATACGATGGCCGCGTCAAGCCTCACGGGCAGCTCGCCCCGCGCAGACCCCGCCCACGCTGCGCCCGCCTCCAGCGCCTGCCTCACCTTGCTTTCCGACTCTGTGAAGACGTACACTTCCACCCCCTTCGCAACTGCTACGGGTAGGATCATATGGGCTGAGGAGCCGTAGCCGAAAAGGCCCAACCTGCCTCCCCGCTCGAGGAGCCCCGTGAGCCTCAGAGCCCTATAGCCGATCGCGCCGCCGCACAGGAGGGGGGCTGCCTCCTCGTCGCTGTATCCCGGCGGTATCGGGTGGACGAACTCGGACTTAGCGATCATGCACTCGGCGTAACCGCCGTCAACATCGTAGCCCGTGAAGACCGCACTGTCGCAGAGGTTCTCGAGACCGGTGCGGCAGAACCTGCACGTTCCGCAAGCCCAGTAGAGCCAGGGCACGCCCACCCTATCGCCCACGCGTACACCCCCCGCATCCTCCCCTACTTCGCGCACAACGCCGACCACCTGGTGGCCGGGGGTGACAGGCAGCTTGTGCGGCTTGAGCTCCCCCTCAACGATGTGGAGGTCTGTGCGGCAGACTCCGCACGCTCTCACGTCTATGAGGACTTCATCCCTTGCTGGTGAGGGTCGGGGGGTTTCGACTAGCTTGAGGGGCTTCTCCTCGATTGGCGCCGGCCGCTCGAGGATTACGGCTCTCACAGTTCAAAGCTCAGCGCGGGAGGGTAAAGGCTTTCGGTTAAAGAAATGCATATATACTGGCGTAACTTACAACTTTACGATGGCCGAGAAGGTAAGGTCGAGGCTCAGGGAGCTGGAGTCGGAGTTCGCGAGTCTTTTCAAGAGCTTGAACGAGGAGCTGAAGAGGGTGGAGGCTGACGTTGAGAGGGGCAGGGTTGACGCTGTGGAAGCGCTTAGAGGGCTCCGCGAGCACCTTAGGGGCCTCAGGTCAAAGCTCATCGACGCCCGGATCGAGCTGCGCTCGATGCTGAGGGAGGCAAGGCTCAGCCTCCGGCCGGACGAGTGGGAGGAGTTGAGCGAGGAGGTCGACGAGTTCTTCGAGCGGTGGAGGGACGCTTTGGAGGATCTGCTGGACGACATGAGGGATTTGGCTAGGAGAGCGGAGAGGGTGAGGCGGAGGGTGGTTGTGTTCACGGATATCGGGAAGGTGATCGAGGAGAGCTTGGAGCAGACAGCGAAGGGGCTGGAAGCCGCGCTCGCCAAGCTGAAGGAGGCCCTGGAGAAGGGGTTGGAGGGGCCCTCCTACGCCGTCTCCGTGCGGCTGCCGCAGAGAGACCTGGAGATCGTGGATGCGCTCGTGGAGGCTGGGATCTTCAAGAGCCGCAGCGAGGCGATCGCCTTCTTCGCTCACAAGGGTATCGAGGGCTCAAGGCACCTGTTCAACGAGGCGCTTGCGAAGCTGGAGGAGCTGAAGGCGCTGCGCGAGAAGCTCAGGGAGGAGCTGAAGAGAGCCTTCGGGGAGGGGCAGCAGGCGTCGAGCTAGGCCCCCACCTTCGACTTCGTGCGGAACTGCTCCTCATAAGCCCTTTTTACATCCTCTATGGTTGACGCCTCGTAGGGGCTCTTGTCTGGCCTGAGCCTCACGATTCGCGCGAAGCGCAGTGCGTATCCCGACTTGTACTTCGGGCTTCGCTGCACCTCGCTGAAAGCGACTTCCGCAACGATGGCCGGCTTGACCCAGACTCGCCAAGGCTCCTCCTTCACCTTCAGCTCGAGCAGCTTCCTCGTCATCTCCTCGAACTCCGCGTCCGTCAAGCCCTTGAACGTCTTCCCCACGATCAGGAACTCGCCGGTGGACGGGTCCAGGGCGGCGAGGTAGTAGTCGCTTAACCAACCCGTCCTGCGCCCGTGCCCCCACTCGGCTCCAACGATCACGAGGTCCAGCGTCTCGGCCGGCTTCACCTTGAACCAGTACTTGCCCCTGGCGCCCGGCGTGTAGGGGCCGTCGAGCCTCTTGACCACAACCCCCTCGTTCCCCCTTTCGAGGCTCTCCCGGTAGAAAGCTTCAGCCTCCTGAACGTCGCTCGTCACGACCCTTTCGATCAGCACTTCGGGGCCTGCGACGCTCTCCAGCAGCTTCCACCGCTCTGCGTAGGGCAGGTCAACGAGGACCCTACCGTCGAGGTAGAGGATGTCGAAAGCCCTGATCTCGAAGGGCATCTCCTCGGCCATCCTCTCGACGGCCTCCCTCCTCCTGATCCTCCTCACAAGGTCTTGGAAGCGCAGCGGCTTCCCCCCTCTGAAGCTCACGGCTTCGCAGTCGATGACAGCCTCGCCGGCCCTCACGTGCTCCAGGACGAGCTCCACTACGTCTGGCAGGCTGGGGGTCACGTCCGTGAGCCTCCTAGTGTAGAGCTTAACCTCCCGCCCGCGCTTGTGTACCTGGAGGCGGACCCCGTCGTACTTGTACTCAACCACCGCCCTCCCACCGCACTCCTTCAGCGCCTCGCGGACATCCCTAGCCGTTTCGGCCAGCATTGGGCGGACGGGGTGGAATAGGCGCAGCTCAACCTGCTCCGGCTCCACGCCCTTCAGGAGGAGCTCCGCTAGATCGCCTATGTCGCCCGCGAACATGTACGCCTTCCTCACGGCCTCCGGGCTGGCCCCGCAGGCTCTCGCTAGCGCCTCCAGCACGAGCCCCTCGTTCGCGCCCAGCCTCGGTTCCCCGAAGATGAAGCGCGCGAGCATCTCAACCTCCTCCGGGTCCATATCGACGAGCAGCGACTGAAGCACGCGCAGCTTCCTCCGCCTCGAGTCCTCGCCGTTGATCCCAGCGATCCTCTCCAGCGCCTCGTAGACCTCCCTCACGGTCAGCTTGCGCCTCTCGAGCGGCACGACGCCCTTAACGCTGTTAACGGCCTCGCTGAGCAAGCTGTACCCCACGCCGAGCTCCAAATCCGCGTAGGCCGGGAAAATCTCGCCCGTCAGGAGCCTCACGACGATCGCCGCCTCAGCAGGGTCCAAGCCCCGTAAAGCCGCAGCGAGCGTAGCAACCTTCTCGTTCCTCGATGACGTAGACTCGAGGAGCTTGGCCAGCTTCACAAGCTCTTCGAAGAGCACAAGACAATTCTCGCACAGGAGTTTAGAGAGTAACGCTCAGATCAGGACGCCAGCTTCAAACACGCGAAATCAAACCGTTCGCCCCCTCCTCAGCCAGACAATGGAGCCGCAGCCGATTAACGCTCAACACGTCACCGTTGAATCGGGGCTACCACTCGACCATCAGCGCTGACTCTAGCCCTGTTTGCCGGCACCGTTATAGCCCCGGAGTCATATGAGCCCTACACACCCGCACTATGAGAGTATATCTGGGGGCGACGATAAGTGCCGTATGAACATGAATTCGAAAATCAGAGATGCTTTCAGTCTCACATTCTAGCTAGAATCGTAATCTCATAAGAGTTCCTCCAGATGCTTGCTCATCAGTAGTGCCGATCTGCTCCGTCTCTGACTTCAGGCTTTCCTTGCAGCCTTCCTGTCAAACACAGAATTTATGTTGTAAGGTAACCGATAAAGAAGATGCAAACTTCCTGAACTGAGTGTAGTAATTCGTTACGATGCGGTGGTGCCAGGGCGCTCCCCTCCAGCGATAGGCACTCCCTCGATCTAGTTACAGTTCTTTCCCCGTGACAACCATAGGTACAAGGAACAGCTTCGAGGCACTAGTCACCGTACACGGGCGCCCCCTCGCCAAAGTGGTCTTCCAGCTTTGCGGGCCCGTAGCCGTAATCCAGAACTACGCAGAGCAGCAACGTGAATAAAGCTACCCTCCACTTCATCGTGAGGAGGGAAAAGGAAAACGAATTTGTTTAATCCCCCATCTCTCAACCCCCTTCGAGAACCTCGATCTTGATCCGCAGCAGCCCGTTACCGGAGATGTACAGCCAGCCCGCTCTCGTCCCCTCCTCGGGCTGGTGAGGCAGCCTAGCTCTATAGGCTGGCCCGCAGCTCACCCACTGCCCGCTTCTGTTGTAGAGGCAGGTGAAGTGCTCGCCGAGGGTTGCGTAGAAGAGGGTGTTGTTGCCGCCGGGCACTGGGAACAGGTTGTAGAGCGCCGTCAGGATGCCGCTGTCCACCTCGAAGATGTACTGGCCGGGCCCGAAGTAGTAGCCGGCCGAGAAGCAGAGGTCGTCGTTCCTGATGACGACCTCGATCGCGTTGACCGCCGGGTCCCTCACCCCTTCCCAGGATGCTTCAACGTGGATCCTGAGCTTCCTCCAGGGCGGAACCTCGATGTTGTAGGCCCAGCAGCTGTAGCCGTCGTAGGCGCCCTTGACCTCCAGCCAGCCGTCGCCGAGGTACTTCGCCTCCCCGTCGAAGGGTACGACGAGGTACTTCGAGGGGTTGACCTCGACTCTCACGGGGCCGGCGGGGGTGAGGACCTCCATCCAAGCGCCCCCCGCGAGCCTCTTCGCGTAGACGACCAGCTGCTCCAGGAGGGTGTCGCTCGACGCGTTGAACCTGTAGTACCGGTCGTGCACTGGGCTCCCGTTGACGATCCAGCCGGCTAGGCAGACCCTGTGGGTCTCGTTGTAGGCTACGCAGCCTGCCCTGTCGACGCCGTAGGGGTAGAGGTAGAGAGTGGTGTTGAGGGGGACGCCCAGCACCGCGTCGCTCGCGACGAAGGTCCCGTTGATGGGGGTTGGGGGTTGCGTGATGAGCTGGATGGGGATGAGCACGCCCTTCAGCTCGATTTCGGCTTCAACCCTCCTGAACACCAGCGTTAGGGTCGTATCGCCCTCCACCGTCAGCAGCGTGGAGCCGTTCAGCGGCATGTATCGGCGCGGGGCAACAGGCGTCACGTTCACCACGCTGCACCGCTGGAGGCTCAGCTCGACTGGGAGGGTGTGGAGCGTCCCGTTCACCAGCGCGGACGCGTTAGCCGCGTTCGCGACGATTAGGAGCGTGTGGATCGGCCTCTCGAAAACCGCCCTGACCGTCGTGTTGCCCCCGATGGCCAGCTCAAACTTGGAGTCCTCGACCGGCGTCCCATTCACTAGTAACTGCTTCAGGGTGTGACAGGGATCGGGTACCGCTTCAACTACGGCAGTGAAGGGTCTGGTGGAGTTCACGATGCTCTGCGAAGAACCGTTCACCAGCAGCCTGCCGAGGCCATTCACTTCCAACGTTAGCAGGTAGATGATTTTCGCAGCACCTGTTGGACTGGTACCCTTGAGCTGCCCGCCATGGAAGAACAGTAGTGCTGCCAGCACAGCCGCCGCTGCAAGCAGTGCCGGCAGAACCCTCCTCATTGCGGTATATACTACAACACCAGTATTTAACAGTCTTGCTGGTTCGTGGGGGCACTTACAATTTACCGCATGGGATGACCTTAGAAGGCTGTAGCGGCTGAAGAGAGGGGGGTGAGAGAACTGTAGCGGGGGCCTGGTGGCGTTGAATCAGCTTGTGGCGGGGCTAAAGGGCGCTAGGAGGGGTAAGCCGAACACATGGATCACCGTCCGCAGCCTCGAAGAGAGATTTGCGAGGGTTGGCCGAGAGGGGTTCTGTGGTATGAGAGCTAGAAGGTATATGGTGAAGTGTGGGCCCCCGAACCTTGGCTGCCTCATATCATCATGCTCAGTAATAGCCTGCTCCTGTTGTCGAGCTTCTCGGGCTCCTCCACGATGTACGCGCGGTTGTAGATGTCCCTTATCAGGAGCCGGCCATCCCTCAGGACCCTCACCGCCCGACCCCACGAGTAGAATGTTACCTCGCCCTTGTCGGTGACGACTTTCCACTCGTACTTCCCCTCTACGCTCCGGAGGCTGAGAACCTTCTTGACCTTCGGCATGAAGTAGATGACCTTGAGAACCCGCTCTATCAGCTCCCTCGACTTGGGGTCGAGACGGCGGTAGTCGCGCAGCATGCCCAGCTCCTCGTTATCCCTGTACAGGATCACGATCTCGGGGTAGGAGAAGGGGAAGGGCCTCTTCGGCCTAACCCCCTTGTACGCTACACCGTCGATCTCAACGTCCAACTCGTCCAGCCGCGCTTCCAGCACTCTGACGCGGAGGGGGTCAAGGATCCTAAGGCTGCTGTGCGAGGACAACCTGCTCACCCCCACCCTCAACCTTCGCTTCGGTCATCCTCATGAGACCCTTCAGCTGCGCCTCCCAGAGACGCTTGTACAACCCGTCCCTCCTCAGCAGCTCCTCGTGCTTGCCCTCCTCCACGATCCTCCCGTTCTCCATCACGATGATGCGGTCGGTGAAGCGGAGCGTCGAAAGCCTGTGGGCGATGATGATCGTGGTCCTCCCCCTAGTCATCCTCTCCAGCTCCTCCGTCACTTCGTCCTCCGTCAAAGCGTCCAGAGCGGCCGTCGGCTCGTCGAGGATCAGGATCTTCGGGTTCTTGAGAAGCGCAGCTGCAAGCGCGACCCTAGCCCTCTCGCCGCCCGAGAGGCGGGAGCCCTGCATGCCCACCTCCGTGTCGTACGCCTCGGGGAGGCGCATGATGAAGTCGTGGGCCCTCGCAACCTTCGCTGCCGCGATGATCTCCTCGGGCGTCGCATCGGGTTTGCCCAGCATGATGTTCTCGGCAATCGTTGTGTCGAGCAGGACGGGGTTCTGCAGGACGATCGCCACCTGGCTCTTCAGGGAGGAGAGCTTGATCCTCCTCACGTCGATCCCATCGTACTTGAGGACGCCCACCTGCGGGTCGTACAGGTGCAGGAGGAGCTTAGCCAGCGTCGTCTTACCTGAGCCGCTGGGCCCCACGAACCCCACCCTCTCCCCCGGCGCGATCCTCAGAGTGACGCCCTTGAGCGCGTAGTGGATCCCGTCGTAGGTGAACCACACGTTGTCGCACTCGATGCCCCCCTTCAGCTCGAGGCTCACCGCGTCGGGCGAGTCCTGGACGTCGGGCTTGAGGTCGAGCAGCTCGAAGACCCTGCCCGCTGCGACAGCGAGCAGCTGCAGGTTCCTCACGTTCTCGATGAGGCCGAAGACGGGGGAGTAGAACTGCCACATGTAGCTAGTGAAGGCCATCAGCGAGCCGAGGCTCATCACACCCTGTAGCACATCCCTGCCGCCGAACCACCACACGAGGAGGCTGCTGATCGTGAAGGCTAGTCCGACCGCGGGCCATATTTGCTGCTCAAACTTGAAGACGTCCATCTGCGCGCGCTCGAACTCGGTCTGCTGGCTCTCGAACCTATCGACGAACTCGCTCTCCTTCCCGAAGCTCTTGACGAGTATCGCGGCGTTGATGGTGTCCGAGATGACAGAGACGATCCTGGACCACTTCCGCCACAGCCTGTGGTAGTATCGGCTGGCCGTCTTCCTGTAGATGAGGTTCCCGGTCACGCTCACGGGTATCGGCATGAGGGCGATCAGTGTGAGCCATGGGTTCATCGTGGCGAGCATGATGCCGACGAACACGACCATCGCCGCGTTGATGAAGAGCGGGATGAAGGCGGCGGAGAGGAACCACTGAACTCTGTTCACGTCGTCAACGATCCTCGACCAGAGGCCTCCCGCCCCGAACCTGTCGTAGTGGGTGAGGGAGAGCTCCTGCAGCTTCCTGTAGACGTGACTGCGGAGCGTGTTTGTGACGCCCACGTTGAACCGTGTGTTGAAGTAGGCGTTGAGCGAGTTTAGCACGGTGTTGACGAGGTTGACGGCCAGTAGCCCGAGGATCACGTTGAGGAGCAGATCCGCCCTGCTCTTCATCAGCACCTCGTCGACGAGGATCTTCATCAGGTAGGGCGGGACGAGCCCAACCACTCTGATGGCGACGGCCACGACGATCGTTGCCACGAAGATCCCGGAGATCGGCTTGAGAAGCCCGAGCAGGCGGATGATGGCCGCTCTCACGCTCTTACGCTCCTCCACCTTCGACTTGCTGAGGAGCTGATCCTTAAGGAGCTGGTAGGGGATTTTCCCGACGACCAGGTTGTTGACTATCGTGACAAGCTTGTCGAACGCCTCCAGCCTCCCCCTAGTGAAGACCGCCAAGCTGCGGGGGCCTTCGTCGGTGTCGACGGTTAGCACGCACGTGTTGATGTAGCCCCTTATCGAGGCGGTTGTGATCTTTTCAAGGGGGACCGCTTCGACCAGCCTCTCGTTGACCACCAGGAGCCGAAGGTTGGTGAGAACGACGAGCTCCTCGCCGTAGTCTCCACCCACCATGTCCGTCTTCGCCAGGGCAACAACCTCCTCCCCCTCCTCGAGCACCGACTTGACGCTGGAGGGGATCTCATCGGGTTTAGGGTAGATGCGCAGCGAGTCTTGGTCGAGCGATGCCGGCATACCAGCAACGCCCCTCCCCGAAGCCCAATTAAACGTTTCCTACATTGAGACAAGGTTTAAAGTGCCTGGCGCAAGCTCTAATCGCCCATGAAGATCCATTGCAGCGCTGGATCATGATGAAAAGGTTTCCGGCCTGAGGCTCCTAGGCGCTCTCGATACCCTTCTCGGTCACCAGGAACTTCGCGCTCGCTCCGCGTGGGAGGATGGGGGAGTCGAGAACCTCCATCAGCCATACATCTCCAGCTCTCCGTAGAACCAGCCTGTGTGTTGAGGCGTGGGCGATGATGTTGCCGCCGGCGGGCACCTTCAGCGCGACGCCCCAGGGCACCGGCTGGGAGAGTACCTGGTTGGTTATCGCGACGACGGCTCCGTACCGCCTCGCGTATCGTTTAAGCCAATCCAGCAGGTAGTTGATCCGCTGCTGCCTGGCTGCCAGCATTTCCCTGCCCTTGAACTCGGCACGGTACAGAGCTATGATGCTGTCAACGACTATGAGCCGTACATTGTCACGGAGTAGGGAGGGTAGATCCTCGATAACCGCCTCCTCCAGCTCGTCCACGTTCAACGGCCTAACCACGTACAGGCCGGCCAGCGCGTCCTCAACGCCGAAGCGGTCGCCGATCGCTTCGACCCGCCCCGGGCTGAAGGTGCCCTCCGTGTCGATGTAGACGGCTTTCCCCGAAAGCCCCCCTTTGGATGGGGGCAGCTGGGCCGTCACAGCGAGCTGGTGGCAGAGCTGGGTCTTCCCCGTGCCGAACTCGCCCGCGAACTCGTAGATGTCCCAAACCCTCAGGCCGCCGCCCAGCAGCTCGTCGAGAGCCCCAACACCGGTCGTCAGCAGGTCGCGTTCCTCGAGCATCCTCGCGTACTCTGGGCCCCTGAAGGTGCGCCGAACCTGCCGCGCTTCACGCACGTGCTTCCTCGCGGCTCTGACGATCGCTGCTGCTTTCTCCAGCTCGATCCCAACCCTCTCAGCTAGCTCCTCTGGGTTGAAGAGGGCTAGATCCTCGACGCACTGAACGGCTTCCGCCACCTTCTCGAGCGTCAGCTTGCCCACTCCGGGGACCTTTAGCTCCCGAACCGGTGTGCAATCGCTCACAGGACCTTCACCTCGCCGTCCACGACCACCAACTCCTCACCCCTCCAGCCTCTCGCCCTAATAACGGTGTGGAGCCAGCGCCATAGGCTGGCGAGCCCCGCCGATCCCGTGACGATGAAGGGAACCTTGTAGACGCTGCTCACCCTCTCCATGATGTCCAGCGCGTAGAGTACCCCCTCTCGGGCGTGCCTACTGAAGCGCGCATCAGGCTCCTCAACGAGGATCGGTCTCCTTTCGACTTCCAGCAGCTGGGGCACTTCGATGAGGAGCTCCCAGAGGAAGTCGTCGTCCCGGCTGCCCCCGACGGTAAGCGGCTCAATGTTAACCGCGAACTCAACTCCTGAGAGGAGGGTTAGGCCGGGCGATAGGGTGAGGCTGCCGGCGGGGTGCCTCAGTTCAGCGATCAGGGGTTTCAGGAGGATTCTGTGCCTCGCAGCCCGCTCCAGGAGCCTCTCCGCCTCTTCGCGGCCGACCCACTGGGCCAGCTCCTCCAGCCTCAAGCACTTGAGGTGGGTGAGCGTTAAGAGGAGCTTGCCCACCGTCACGTAGGCCGGCTTCACGTTCTCCCCCTCTCTCCGATCACCTGCAGCCACGGGTTGCCGCGGAGCCACTCCGGCAGGCTGGGGGCTCTCGGCTCGGAAACCTGTAGCGGCTCGGCGCTGGGGAGAGCGTGTTCTGAGGCGTTGAGCTCGCGGAGCGCTTCGAGGAGCTTCATCCTCACTCTCTCCCCCTTCTCCGTCAACCTCACCAACTTGGTGCGACCCAATCGCTCGACCCTGGCGAGACCCATGCTCTCCAGCGTGCGTACGACGCTCCAGGCCCTTCTCGAGTTCCGGTTGATTTGGGAGACCCTGACGCCGTCGCCGATGCGCAGGGTCCAGAAGAGGGCTTTCACCTCCGCCTCTCGATGCACGCTAAAAAGAGGAGAATCAGGATAAAATCCTTTACTTCAATAGGCCGTGCTTTCGGGCGATCTCGACGAACTTGGGCAGGAGCTCCCAGCCGTGCTCCACTACTCCTAAGCTACCCCTGGCGCACTCCTTCTCTGTGAAGCGGAGGACGTTGTCGGGTTTGACGCCGGGCAGGTAGACGGCGACGGGAACTGGGTCGCCGGTGTGGGCTTTCGCCCGTGGGGGTGTCGCGTGGTCCGCAGTAACGATTATAGCCGTCTCGCTCAGGTCGATTCTCTCGAGGAGGGGGGCGACGAAGTAGGTGTCGATGGCCTCTATGGCGCCGGCCTTCGCGTCGGCTAAGCCGTCGTGGCCGGGCTCGTCGGGGCCCTTCAGGTGCACGTAGACGGCATCCACTCGGCGTAGAAGATCGAGCGTTGCCCGGAGCCTCGTTAGGTAGTCACCGGCTTTGTCGCTGGTGGGCTCCCCCACTTCGGCGACCTCCATTCCCAACAGCTTCGCGATGCCCCTCTCGACCGGCATCTCCACAACCGCGCCGAACCTCAAGCCGAAGCGCGCTTCGATCGGCTCTACCTTCGGTAGCGCTCCACCCGCATCCCTGACGAGGATGACGTTGGCCTTCGGCTGGCCTTTCGCCTCCCTCTTCTTGTTCACCGGGTGGTTGCTCAGCACCTCTATCGCCCTCCTCGTGAAAATGTTGACGAGCTCCGCCGTAGCCCGGGCCTCCGGCGTGTCGACGAGGGGTTTGCACTCTGCTACGCGCTTCTCGAAGGTTGGCCTCGCGACCGATATCTTGCCGACCCTCGCGTAGGCAGGGTCGGTGTTCTCAACTTCGTCTGAGAGCCTGTGGCTCCTGCTGCCGACGACTACGACTCCTCTGTGCCCGACCGTGGCCTTGACTCTCACGTAGCCGCCGTAAGCCCCTAGCTCCATCCCGTCGAGGGCGTTCGCCAGCTCGCGCGCCTCCTCGGAGTGCAGGCTCCGCCCCACCCTGCGATCGAGGATCTCAAGAGTCCTCTCGTCTATAGTGGCGAAGTTCGCTCTGAAGGCCACCTCATAGCCCTCCCTAATCTCGATGTCCGCTCCGAGGGCCTCTAGCGGCCCTCTACCCGTGTAGTACACGTGCGGGTCGTAGCCGAGGAGGGCCATGACAGCAGCGTCGCTCTCCGGGGCAACCCCCCTCGCTATGGGGTACATCAGCCCGCAGAGGGAGAGCCGGGCGATCCGGTCGAGAGCTTCGGTCTTCGCGAGCTCGAGGCTCGTCTTAGGATCGGTGGGGGAGTCTGCAGCCCCGTCAATGACCAGGTAGATCAGCTTCACCATCGGCCACCCCTCTCTGGAGCGTTAATAAGCCTGCGCTACAAAGGCAGTTTTACCAGCTCCTTGCGCAGCTCGGACAGCGCGCGCTCGAAGCCTCGCTGCTCCCTGGGGCTCGGGACGGCTGGGGTGCGGATCAGACGGGCGGCGAGCTTGCAGATCCTCAGCAGCGATGCACTAACGTCGGCCGGAGTTCCAAGCTTTACAACCTCCGAGCGGAGAGCCCCCAGATTAAGCTCTGTGCTGTTCGAGGGGAGTAGGCCAAGTTTGAGCGCAATGCTCGATGATAGGAGCTGTAGAGCCCTTAGAGTGAGCTCCTTCCGCTCACCCTGGTCCCAGCCGCTCGCTGCCTCGAGGTAGTTCAGCGCCAGCGACTTGTACCGCTCGGCCACTTCGGCGGGAGCTGAGGCAGCCAAGTCCAGCCACGCAAATGAGACCTTGGGGGCTGTGTACCTAGCGATGCTCCTCAGCTCGTCGAGCCTAAGCACGCGCCCCTCGTAGAGCAGAGGGGCCGACGCCACCAGCTCCCGGAGCTCCTGCGCCACCCGCTCAGCGTGCAGCTGAACTAGGCGCCGAGGCGGCTTCAAGCCGCGCTCGCTGAGCACTTCGAGGGAAGCTTCCCGTAGGAGCCTCCAGGAGAGCCTCCTGACGACTCCGTCCTCCTCCACGTAGAGCCTGTCGAGCGCGTAGACGTAGTGGTAGAACCTCTCCGCGGAGCCCGTGGCTGGGAGAACCTCGTCGAGTAGGCTGCGGGTGAGCAGCGCGAGAACCCTCCTTGACACGTACCTCCTGCCTCTCAGCGCCCTTTCGATGTGCTCCAGAACTGTGGGGACTGCAGCGTAGGGCACTCCGCAGCCGTGCAGCGACGCGGCCAGCTTATCGAGGTTGAAGGGTTCCAGCGAACCCTCCTCGTCGACGACACCGATCCCCCCGCTCGTCTGGGTGCGCGGCTGGATCCTGAGCTTCGGTAGAAGGGAGTTCAGTAGTTTCTCACCCTCCCTCGTCAGCCCGCGCAAGTCGCTGCTCAAGTAGCCTTGCTCCGCTAGGCGCGAGAGCTCCGCGTCGACCTCCGCTGGGTCGAAGCCCAGGTAGGAAGCTGCCAGCAACGTCCTCGCCCTGCTGAAGCCGCACAGGTAGTGGATCAAGAGGGGCAACACACCCTTCCCCAGCCCGTTGTGCTCAACGCCCTCGGCGGCGACCCTGATCAGGAAACCGAGGGTGCTTGGGCTTGGTAGGGCCTCCTCAACGTCAACGAAGCCGCGGGGGCCCAGCATCACCGGCTCGCTCCTCAACCCCAGGCTCCTCCACAGCGCTTCCGACACAACCCTCTTCGCCTCTGGCAGCGCTTCAGGCTCGCAGTGGAGGTGTATGAGGAGGAGGTTCTCGGGCTGGTCGTACTCCCACCCGTCCAGGATCGCGCCCCGCTGCTCCAGCAGCTCCTTAACCCTGCTTAGGGTCGGTTCAACCGCTTCGATGCTCTCCGGCTCCGCCGGGAACCTGAAGCCCACCAGGAAACGACCCCTCATGGTTGTCGCCTCAGGCGAACATGAGCAGGACTTCCTGGTACTCTCGATCCAGCATCACGGGGGGCTGGAGCAGGAGAAGCCGTCTTTGCCTGAGAACCTCCTCGAAGAGCTCTGGGTCGAGCGATCGCTTCCTCAGCAGTCTCAGGGGCACGTTCACTCCCACGGGCCTAGCTGGGATGATGTGCCGCGTGGATTTCGGAGGCATCAGGTAGCCCTCGCGGGCCGCCTCTAGCACGTCGGTTTTGGAGGGTGATGGCGGAAGGATGAGAAGGGGCTTGTGCGCGTGCAGCGGCCAGCTTGAGCGGGGCACGTAAGCGGAGGGGCGCTTTGCCAGCTTCTTAAGCATCCGCTCCAGGCTTCGCAGCTTCTCGAAAGCGTCTCTCACCCCCTCGTGCCGAACCACGTAAGCCCGTCTACGGTGGATGACGGCGAGGTCGGACTCCCTCACCGATTCCAGGTCCACCCGCTCCACCTCGAAACCCTCCAGCGCCTTCTCCACGTCTGAGCCCGCCCAGTCGTACACCCGGGCCCACGTGTCCAGCTCCACGAGGGGGCTCATGTAGTCGACTCTGCAGGCCGCGATCAGTGGGAACCCGAGCTCCCTCATCGCAGCCCACCGGTGGGTGCCGTCCAGGATCAGGTTGCTGCCCGCGTCCACGATCACCGGGTTCCTCTGGTAGCGGCTGCGCGCGAACGCGCTGACCAGACCCTTCAGGTGCTCCGGAATCACTTCCTCGTGTGGAAGGAGATCGGGCACGCTGCACACGGTGATTTCCAGCTCGAAGACTCCGGCTCTAAGCGGGATCCTCAGCCTCAAGACGCCTCGACACATGAGGGAGCGGGGGGTTTAACAAGATTCCTGAAGGGCGTCTACCGTGACTGGAGGGCCGAAGCTCCTGGTTAGCACGGAGCGGGGCAAGGAGAAGCGCGTAGCGAGGGATCTCATGGACGCCCTCTACCCCCACGATAGGAGCGTCAAGCTGGAGCTCATCGAGGGGGGCATTGTCGTGTACAGCAGCCTTAGCCACGACCACCTTATCGGCCTGCTCCAGCAGTACCCAGTGCGGGGGCTGTTGCGCGTCCGCAGGGTTTTAGCCTCAGCTGAGGGTAGCCTCGAAGCGGCCGTGGATGAGCTGCTAGCTCAAGCCGCTCGCCTAGGCGTAAAGCTGAGAAGCGTGGAAGCTCGAACGGGCGGGCTTATAGACAGGCACATGTTGGAGGAGCTCATAGTGTTACGGGCGGGGCAGCTGAACCTGACCGGTCGAAACGGCGTAAGAGCACGGACCGTACTGGTGCAGAGGGATGAAGGGAACTGGCTACTCCTGCTCGCTGTCTAGTTCGTTCTATTTTTCCAGCATGATACTTAAACTTGAGTACCTAAATTTAGTGAGGTTGCGGGCTCTCCGCTGTCGCTGGGCCCTCTGATCGCAGGGTTCAGCCTAGGAGGTGCTCTCGCGCGATGCGCTCTGCAGTGGTGGCCGCGCTTGTCGACACTCTCTGGACGGGGATGGATGCCTATCCAGCGCGGTTTCGGCGGGGACCCTCAGCGTTCGTGCAACCGCTCTTTGACGCTCCAGGCTCTTAAGGGGTGTTTTGCCTTCCGATACTTCACGCGTGTTCCGCACCGGCTGCGGTAAAGTCTTTAAGCGTTGTTTGATTGTCATTCACTAGAGCTGAAAGGTAAGGTAGTGGGAATGTCCTACGATGGTCTCTGGGTTGGAAGTAGGATCTTCCGGGATGAGAGTAAGCTGCAGGTAGATTACATCCCGAAGAACCTCCCACACAGGGAGGAGCAGTTGAGGCAGCTGAGGGAGTACTTCAAGCCCTTTCTGGCGAGCCCGGGCTCGGTGTTCGTGCGAGTCATACTCGTGGGCGATGTGGGCACGGGTAAGACGGCTGTGGCTAAGAAGTTCGGTGAAAGCGTAGACGGTTTGAAGACCCGCGGGGGCGCGGTGATCAGGTACTCCTACGTCAACTGCCACGCTAACCGCTCGTTCTTCTCTGTGCTCCAGAAGATCGGGAGGGATCTGGGTTTGAACGTGCCCCGGCGCGGCTACTCCAGGGAGGAGCTGCTGTACATGATCTGGAACCACCTCAAGAACGCCAACAAGTACCTCGTAGTCACGATCGATGAGGCGGATTACATCACCGGGGGTAGGGAGGACACCTTGTACAACTTGACTCGGTTGAGCGAAGTGGTCGGCGATACCGTCCACAGGGCTGGGATAATGTTCGTCTTCCGCGACCTCCAGTTCCTGATCCTCGACCCCTCGATACAGAGCACGCTGCAGCATAACCTCATCCGCTTCTACCCCTACACTTCGCAGCAGCTTATGGACATCCTGTGGCGGAGGATTCTCGAGGAGGGTGCCCTGTACGAGTCGGCGGCCAGCGACGAGGTGCTCGGGATGATCGCGGAGCTCGTGGGATACGATAAGGGTGGTAGAGGGGACGCGAGGCTGGCAATTGAGCTGCTCTATAGAGCGGGGAAGTACGCTGAGAGCGAGGGGAGGGGCGTTATCGAGCCGGAGGACGTGAGGAGGGCGTACAGCGACATCATGCCGGTCCCCAGGGAGGTTCTCCGGAACCTAAAGCTGGAGGAGAAGTTGCTCCTACTTGCTCTCGCTAGGCTGCTGCAGCGCAAGAAGTTCGTAAGCAAGATCCCGATGGGGCTGCTGGAGATGGAGTACCAGGAGGTGTGCGAGGAGTACGGTGTGCCGCCTCGGAGGCATACGACGGTGTGGGAGTACGTGCAAAATCTGAAGAGGATGGGCATAGTATCAGCGGAGCGCTCAGGCAAGGGGCAGAGGGGGAGGACGACCCTCGTGGGCTTGTCCGCTATCCCCCTGCAGACCTTGGAGCGGGAGCTCATAACGATGGTGAGGGAGGAGATTAGGCACGGCGCCTCGGCCTAGAGGGGGCAGCCGGTTTAACCGGGCGACGCTCAACTCCGAGGGCCCTGAAGAGGGCGTCGGGGGGCAGTCCGAGGCTTTCAGCTATCCTAGAGCCCCGCTCCGGATCGCTCTCGCAGATCAGCTTCAGAAGGGGAGCAACTTCGAGCATAACTGTGCGGACAGACGTGTGGCAGGCGCGAGCGATCGCCCGGAAAACCCTCAGCTTCTCCTCCCTCTCCTCTCTCGTTGATGCGAGCAGCCTCAGCTTCCTGGGGAACTCGTACTTGACGAACTTGAAGGGGGGCTTATCCCGCGCCGATGCCACGCCGACCGTCATCAGATCTAGCGCGTAGGGGAGGAGAGCCCAGGCCTGCCTCCTCTTTATCCGGGCCAGCATGACGTCTGCCTTCGAAAGCGCGTCGTAAGCGTCGGAGATCGCTGTAAGGCTGGGTGAGTACTGATGCGGGATGTTCTCGTTGAGCCAGAGCATCAGCATCTCGTAATCGAGGGAGGGCATGCTGAGGACGGAGCGGGCTGCTTCAGGGCGCTTAGTGGTCAAGACGGAGCGCACGACCTCAAACATGTTCAGCTGCTTGGCGCGGTAGCCGAGGATTTCAAGATCCTCCAGCTTCACGCTCCTCCGCCCCTCAGCTATCGACTGGAGGTCGTTGATGGCGGCCCTCAGATCGCCCTCGCTGTTCTCGGCGATGGCGTCGAGGACGGCCGGGTCGCACTCGACACTCTCCCTCTTGCAGATCTCGCTAAGGACCTTCATCACGTCCCGCTTGCCGAGCTTCCTGAACTCCACCATCTCGCAGTAGTTCCTGAGCTCTCGCAGCTTGGGATCCCAAGGGTCGTTAGCCGTCAGCACCACGGGATGACGCGACCTCTGGATGATCTCAAAGATCGTTTCAAGCCCGCCTCTATCCGCTCGCGGGTCGATACCGTCCACCTCGTCAAGGAGGATTACCTTACCTCTAGCGCCAGCTAAGGTCCCCTCCATGGCTGCCTTGAGAACCTTCCTCTGCAGTGCTTCAGAGGTTCTCACGTCGCTGGCGTTCACCTCGATCAATTCTAACCCCAGCTGGTTGGCAGCCGCTTGGACGAGGCTGGTCTTGCCGCAGCCTGGCGGGCCGTAGAGGAGGATCGCCTTCTTATCGGGAGGGTTTCCCGCCAGCCACCTATTAAGCCAAGCGACGAAAGCCTTCTTAGCCTCGGGGTTGCCGACGACGTCGTCGATCTTCCTCGGCCTGTACTTCTCAACCCAGAGGCCAACTCTAGCGGACATTATAGGCTCCCTTTCCCACTAGCGCTAGCTTAGCCAGAAGGGCGTTTAGCTGGATCTCGTCGTCCGCGCCCTCAACGAGCCTGTAGTTGACCTCCCCTATGAGCTCCATTACTTCGAGGCGCGATTTGTCGTCCAGATCCAAGCCCCCTCTAGCCGATGTCACCTCTCTGTAGATGAGTTTAACAACGTCGACGCCTGAGAGCCCGTAAGAGTATAGCAGAATCCTCAGCCTCTCCCGCGCCGCGAGGAAGTCCCCGGAGATCGCCAGCTTGAGCATTTCCCGCACCTCAGTGGGCGTCACCTTCCCAATAGCCTTGTAGACCGTATCCGCGTCAACCAGGCTGGCTACGGCTGCCGCCGCTTGTAGGGTATTGATGGCTTTCCTCATGTCGCCAGCGCTCTCCTCCCAGATTGCTTCGAGGCCCTCTGGCGTCACCTTCACCCCCTCCCTCTCAGCGATGTAGCTGAGCCGGCCGATGAAGTCCTCCTTGGGTATCGGCTGGAACCTGAAGATCGCGCACCTCGACTGTATCGGCTCAATGATCTTCGAGGCGTAGTTAGCGATCAGGATGAAACGGGCCGTCCTGGAGAAGAGCTCCATCGTGCGCCTCAACGCCTGCTGAGCGTCGCCCGTCATGTTGTCCGCCTCGTCGAGGATTATCAGCTTGTAGGGGACCTCGCCGATCGGCATTGTTCTCGCGTAATCCTTGATGCGCGTCCTGATCACATCTATACCCCTCTCGTCTGAAGCGTTCAGCTCCAGGGTATTATCACGCCAGTACTCTCCGTACAGCTCGTACGCCACGCAGAGCGCGGCAGTCGTTTTACCCGTGCCAGGGGGTCCAACGAAGAGAAGGTGCGGTATGTTCTTGTCCTTCACGAACTCCTTCAGCCTCGCAACGATCTCCCTCTGATCTACCATCTCGTCCAATCTGCGTGGCCTGTACTTCTCCACCCAAAGCTGGAGAGCTTGATCAATGCTCATAGCCTAATCGCACCAAATTACTGGCTGGAGATTATATAGGTAGCTTTGAGTCAGACTGACCCTTAGTGAGGAAACTTAAAAATTAGGCCGCTATCTAGGGTTGAGACTCTTGAAGAGGCCGGTGCTAGCGTTCGTGTTGGCGACGATAAGGACGGGCATGGAGTACGACGTAGTGTTCAAAGTTAAGGAGATTAAGGGCGTTAAGGAGGCTTACATCACATACGGTGCTTGGGATGCCGTGATAATAGTGGAGGTTGATTCGCTTAGCGAGCTCGATAAGGTTGTAACAATGATCCGCGGTATCCCGGGTATCGAGTACACAACGACGTTGGTGGGAGTTTGAACGTACAAAGGCTGAAGGCTCTCGGGCGCTTAGCGCGCGCCTTCGCGAAAGCCCTCGCAAGGGCTGGCAGGAGAACAGCCCAGATGTACCTCGAGCCTTTCAAGCTTGTTGAGGAAGTGAAGTTTTCGCCGGACGCTTCCGGACCAGCCATACTCCTCTCCATCACTTTCGCGATTCAGACCCTCATCGCCGCTCAGCTGGTGACCGGCGTCACGATCGTCACGAACGGCACGAGGGAATCGCTGCTCGACATGTTTTACTCGAACATCGCGGGCTACGTCTCGATGAGAGCCGCCACACTCTTTGTCTTCTGGTTCATACTCTTCGTCATCTACTGGTTCATAATGTACCTCTTTGGCTCAAGGATCGAGGGGTTTACTGTATTCTCCGCGACAGGTTACATCCTCTCTTCTCAGCTCCTAGCGTTCTCCGTGTACTTTGCATCTTACGTGATCGCTTCACGAATCGTTCCCGCTGTAGAACTCGTAAGCCAGCCTGGCGCTTACCCGAGGCTTCTCGCTTTAACGGCCTACCTGTACAGGCTAGATCTCACCTCCTCGCACATCGGCATCCCCCTACGGTACCTTCTCGATGCTATGAGCTACTTTGGAACGATATGGAACATGGTTCTCACGCTCCTAACCTTCAAGATAATCGGCGATCTAAGCTGGAAGAAATCGATTGCTGGTACGGCAGCAGCGATGGCAGTATCCTGGCTTCTCGCCAGCTTATTCAGAGCCGCGGGAATGCTGTAGGATTCACGTAGCACAATTCAAAGAGCGCGGGCTCGGAGTGAGGGATCGAGAGCTCCAGGCTTAATAGATCAAGGTTGCTAGCCGAGTATTCTACCGTACCCTATGAGCCTCCACCGCCCCTCGATCTGGCGGCTTATGGCAACTGTTGCTCTGGGGAGCGCTGAGACAGGTGATCTCAACGAGAGAGATGCTGTACCACCTTTGGCTGCGGTTACGATGCCGACTGTGACCGCCGTCCCCACGTTGAGCATGAGGGGTTCACCCCTCCTAAGCTGCTCTACGCGGATCTCTCTCTCGAAACCTACGATGCGTTCCATGAGCTGGTACTCAACCTCCAGCTGGTTGTACACGGGTGGGGTTTCTCCCGGGCGCCCTACCACGCATCCCATGAGATTATCCCCTTTCGTCATGCTGGGATCTAGCTTCGTCCCTACGCCTATCAACCCTCCAGGGTAGGCTACGTCCAATTCCTCCTCACCAGACCTTAAGCTGGTTATCTCGGTGATAACCGGCTCGTACCTCACCTCTCCCCTACGCACCTGTACCTTGACGCCGGGCTTGATCTCGATCTCGTCGCCCACTTCGAACTTGCCCTGGATTACCATCCCACCGATCACACCCCCTCTGATCTCCTCCACGGATGTCCCAGGCTTGTTCACGTCGAAACTCCTTGCAACGAGCATGAGCGGTGGCCTACTCAGGTCCCTAGAGGGGGTGGGGATGTACTTCTCGATAGCCCAGATCAGAGCGTCGATGTTGACCCGGTGCAGCGCCGAGACGGGGATGATCGGTGCCTTCTCAGCCCACGTACCGGTGAGAAACTCCCTGATCTCCTCGTAGTTCTCCTTGGCTCTCTCCTTCGGCACGATGTCTATCTTGTTCTGCACCACGATCAGGTTCCGAACGCCCGCCATCGTTAGAGCCATGAAGTGCTCCTTCGTCTGTGGCCTGGGACAGGGTTGCGACGAATCGGTTACTAGTAGAACCCCATCCATCAGCGCTGTACCGGCCAGCATAATGGCCATGAGCATCTCGTGGCCCGGGACATCGACAAAGGAGATCTTCCTGACCGGGACCAGCTCGCTCCCGCAGTACTTACACTTGCCATTCTGTGGGGCTGTCACAGAGGTGTAGTACGCCTGCGGCGGTGGGCAGGAGGGGCACTTCAGGATGGTGGTGTCAGCGTAGCCTAGCTTTATCGTTATACCCCTCTTCAACTCCTCCGAGTACCTGGAGGTCCAAACTCCCGTTAAGGCTTCGACTAGCGTCGTCTTACCGTGATCCACATGGCCGGCAGTCCCTATGTTAACCAGAGGTTGACGAAGCTCCACTCCCCTCTCCAACTTCATCACCGCCTTCGACGATTATCGTGTTTATCTGGACTATATCCTCTGTGATCATGTTACCGCGAACGAATTTACGCCTTCTCTCGCCCTTATCCTTCGGGTGGTAGCCTGGCGGCCGTGAAAGCAGAAGGTAGCGCTTCACTCCACCCGGTAGGAAGGGCAGCATCGGTTCTCCGGCTTTCCCCGAACCGCCGGTGATCTTTAGCTTCAAACCGGGTTTTCCCACTATACTACCGTCGAAAACGTCGCCGATGCGAAGGCCTATCAGCCTGGCCGCGTTCTGCCCCGTAACCTCTACCTGCTCCGAGCGCCCAGTTTTCGGATTCGCTATAACGACCTTGAACGAGACCATCGGCAGACTGCCCCTTTAATGGTATTTGAAATTTTGCTGGCGATTGGCTAGGGAGGCAGCACCTCCAAGAAGCCTAGTTTGAAGGCCCGGAGGCTCTTCAGGAGAGCAACCTCCTCTTCGCTCAAATCGCCTGCGAACTTCTCGAGCAGCTTGTTGATGTGCTCGAGGGGAACGTCCACGTAGAGGATATCACCCTCCTTAACCTGCCTCCCGATGATGACTTTCCCCCGGATCGAGACCGCAACTTCCTGTCCTTTGACCGCTTCATCGACCGGCTTCCTCTGCACTTGTATCTGCATGACCTCACCCGCCTCCCGGCCCTCCCTCGTTATGAGGGGAGAGCCTCGGCGCACTCTACCTGCAAGGACTTTTACTCCCACGATCGCCGGGTCACTCCTCCTGAACACGTAGCCGGGGAGGATCTGGATCTTCCCGGGAAGAATCAGCCTACCGAGCTCCGCCCTCTTCTCGCTCTCTCTCTCGCTCTCGTACCATTTCAGGTACTCCTCGAACAGCTGGTAAATCACGTTGCTTTGGAAGATTCGTAGGCCCCGAGCCTTCGCTTCAACCTCGCCCTCCTCTGTGACCTTTACGTTGAAGGCCAAGATAACCGCTCTCAATCTATCAGTGTTCTTGACGATTTCGGCCTCTACCACGTCACGCTTTACGACCGGCCCCACGTCCGCATACCTGACTGGTACATCGAACCTACGCAGGTAACTGACGAGGGCTTCCAGCGTCCCCAGCGTATCCGCCTTGACGACGACACCCACAGTGTCCCGCGCAACCCTGACGGACTTTACCTCCTCCTCAACTTCACTAACTAATTTTTTCACTTCCTCATCTGTAGGGGCGGCTAAAAACGGGGCACCGGGGATAGCTCCATCGAGGTCTGGAGCGGCCACAAGCACTCCCGCGGCCGCTCTCACCTCATCCATCAGGTAGAAGCGATCCTCTGGCGACCTCATCTCGTCAAGCGGCTTAGGCATGAGGATCGCTCTAACTCGCGTCACAATCGTCTTCTCCATGCCCCCTACGACAACGGTATCCCCCTTCCTTAGAACACCATCGTACAGGATCACAGCCACGGTGGTCCCCAGACCGGGCGTCTCCTTCACTTCGAGCACTACCCCCTTTGCCGGGCCTTCTGCTACGTGGAGCCGGTTAATCAAGTACCTCTGGGCAAGCCCTGCCAGAACCAGCATCAAGTCAGCTATGCCCTCGCCCGTAAGCGCGCTGATAGGGACGATCGCGACAGTCCTCGTGAAATCCCTGACCCTGTCGTACCTATCCGCCATGAAGCCCTCCCTGTTTAGATCAACGATCAAGGCTGCGAGGAGCTCTTCGAGCTTCATTTGCACGTCGGGATCCTGCAGCGCGAAGCTCTGGACGAACGAGGCTCCAGGGTGGGGCTCCCAGCCGGGGATCCTATCAATCTTGTTGGCTGCGACGATGAATGGCACGCGCCTTGACTTCAGCAGCTCAATCGCCTCGTAGGTCTGCTTCTCAAAGCCCCTGTTTACGTCCACGACGAGAATCGCAAGGTCAGCTACGCTACCACCCCGGCGCCGGAGGTTCGAGAAGGCCTCGTGGCCGGGCGTGTCTATAACGAGGAAGCCCGGTATCTTAACCGTTGCGCGGAGCTGCTTGGTGAGCGGAGCACACATGCTCTCGAGCGCGCTCCACGGTAGGTACGATGCTCCGATGTGCTGCGTCATAGTCCCCGGCTCCCTCCTCGCGACAGCTGTTCCCCTTATCTTATCCAACAATGTCGTCTTCCCAACATCTACGTGACCCAGTACTACTAGGATTGGGGACCGCACATGCACTGCTTCCTGCACATGACCACCGATCTCACGAGTCCCGGCAGCTTAATATTTATATGGGGCCGTACGCGCATGCTCCGCAAGTGATGACGAAGAGACGATTGGACCGGTGATATGATCTGTCTCGGCTGACCAGCAACCTTCATCCCCCTTCTCTTCTCCCGCGTGATACGGGCCCCACAACTGCCGCAGAGGCGAATCAACTCTTAAATGGCAGGATCGCTCCTCGACACCCCTTCATCGTGTAGCCTAACTTTGGAGGAGCAATTGGGAACAACGGAGGCTTTACGCTTAGGTAGTAGCTGTCGACCGTGCCGCTCCTTAAAATTTACCAATCGGTGGGTTGCATTTACGACTAGGGTCAATCACCACATCGGTCTTTTCTCTCTCCTTGAGTATCGTATCATAAGGCCTCGCGGCGGCAGAGATGCTCTCACGACAAAGGCTTACCCTACTTTTCGAGAGCTTTCGTTCACGCTTAGCTAAAACGTTCAGCTAAAAGACAATATTTTGAGCTCAGCTGCTCAGTAGCTACGTGCACCTCAACAACGTGTCAGTAGCGTTCGTTGAACCCCTTTACGAGATCAACGTGGGTTACGTAGCTCGATGCATGAAGAACTTCGGGTTGACAAAGCTGATCCTCGTGAAACCTAGGTGCCGCATCGGCGATGAAGCCCACCGCTTCTCTGCTCACGCTCAAGATGTCCTCGTAAGCGCTCGCATAGCCGATAGCCTCGCCGAGCTGAGGGAAGAGTTCGACCTCATCGTAGGCACCACCGGCGTCGCTACGAAGGATTTCGACCTCGTCCGCCGCTGGGTCCCCCCCGATCAGCTCGCTAGGAGAGTAGCTGAGCAGGAGGGGACGATCCTCCTCGTGCTGGGGAGAGAGGACATAGGCCTTACGAACGAGGAGCTCTCCCTCTGCGATATCGTTTCGATCATCCCGGCCAATCCCGAGTACCCGATAATGAACGTGTCCCACGCGGCCGCAGTCTTCTTCTACGAGATCTACAAGCAGATGGCCCAGACAGCCCCGGCGTGGCAGCGGGAGAGGATGCCTAGAAGGGAGGAGCTGGAGGTACTCCTACGGTACCTCAAGCTGCTCCTCCTTGAGCTGGGGGAAAGGGAGGATCGGGCTGAGAGAGCGTGCCTCATGATGAAAAGGCTTCTCGGCGGCGCGACCCCCACTGACGCCGACGTTAGGATGCTACTCGGCGCATTGAGAGGAGCGTACGAGCGCATACAAGCGCTCAAGGCCTCGGAGCGCCCACAAAGCATATAACCGATAAAAGCTCGAGCAGGGAGAGCAACCATGCCGCTTAGACCCGGAAGGTGCTACAGGAGGTTCGACACTCCACCCTACACCAGGCTAGAGTACATCAAGAGCATACCGCCCGTCACAATACCGAAGTTCGAGTTGGGCAACCCGAAAGGTGAGTTCGAGTATACGTTGAAGCTCGTGGCTATGAAGCCCGGACAGATCAGGCAGAACGCTCTGGAGGCGGCGAGGCAGATAGCCAACAAGTACCTGTCCACGAAGCTGGGCGAGCAGAGCTACTTCATGAAGATAGTGGTTTTCCCCCACCACATAATTCGGGAGAACAAGATGATGGCCATGGCCGGGGCCGACCGTCTCCAGGACGGCATGCGCCTCTCCTTCGGCACGCCGATCGGTAGAGCGGCGAGAGTAGATGCGGGGCAAGCCATACTAATGGTGAAGGTCAACAAGAGCGGCCTCGAGCACGCGAGAGAAGCTCTACGCAGAGCATCGTCCAAGATCTCGCTGCCCTGCAGGGTTGAGATCGAAGCTAGGGGGCGCACGAGTGAAGGCGCTGCACTCTGAACGAATCAACGCCTGCCTCGACCTCATCTCTAAAGCCCTCCGGGGCGAGCTCCACTCGAGGGAGGATCTAGTCCTCGAGCTCGAGAGAATCTACGGTCAGAGGGGCGTCGAGCCGATAAGGGGTCGCACCAAGATCAACATCTTCGATAAGGAGGTTTGCACCGTCTACGTTGTCGCGAAGTACGGGCTGGGCCTCGACCCTGATGAGTACAAGGACTTCTACGAGAAGTTCCTCAACGTAGAGCTGAGGGCTGAGCGAGCTGCTGAGCGCTTACTCGCCGGTGAGGGTGAGAGGGCAGTCGCAGAGGAGATGGGGGTTGCGGATGAAAACGCGGTGTTCCGAATCGCCAGGCTGGAGGCGACGGCCGTCCTGATGGGGTTCAAGTCCGAAGAGCGGCTTTCCACCCTTCTTGCTAGACTCGAGGAGGCTTTCCCCCAGCTTACGCAGAAGATCCAGGGCTTCAAAAGGTTCTTCATCGCATTCGCCGTGGCACAGGCCATAGCCGTCGGCAAAGTGACAACGAGGTTTGAGAAGGAGACGTTGAAGCACGCGCTCTGCATCAAGCTCAATGCATCAAAGGCGGCCCCCTCAGACGATTTGATCGGGGACATCGCCATCAACGTTTTAGGTGCTAGCGAGAGGCTTGTCTACAATGCGCTCACCTTAAAACACCAACCCTATTGAGGTGTAAGGGAGGGATCTTGGAGCTCGTGGAGACGGGCATCGAGGGCTTAGACGATGTCATAGGTGGGGGCTTCATAAAGGGGAGGACGTACCTTGTTGCCGGCGAAACTGGTACCGGGAAGACCCTCTTCTCGCTCAACTTCCTGCTGCATGGCGTTGCGAAGGGGGAGAGCGGTGTCTATCTCCTGGTGGACGAGGAGTACGAGAGCTTCGTGGAGGGCGCGAAATCCTTCGGCTGGGACATCGAGCCGCTGATAAAGACCGGGCAGCTCTACGTCGTTACTCTGCTACCCGATTTCATCGAGCGTGTGCGAAGCAAGCCTGTGGAATCTGTGGTCGACTCCATTGTGAGCAACTTGAAAGAGGCTGTTGAGGAAGTGGGTGCCGAGAGGCTAGTGATCGACCCTATTGCTCCTCTGGTGGTGGAGGAGGAGAGCGTTGTGAAGATGCGGGACTACGTTAGGAGCTTGCTCGTGAACATTGAGCGGAAGATAGGGGCCACTACTTTAATCACCTCGGAGATCCCAACGGGTTCAACTCAGCTCAGCCGCTTCGGAGTTGAGGAGTTCCTGGCGGCAGGAATCTTAGTGCTAGGCCTCCGCTACGTGGGTAACAGGTACACGAGGACGATCTGGGTGAGAAAGATGCGATGGAGGCCGGCTGATCCGGCAGTCTACGAGTTTCAGATAAAGCCCGGGAAGGGCATCGTTGTTTTGAAGGATAAGAGGCTGGCTTAGGGGCCTCGGCTCTGGTGTCGCTCATCAGGGGGCAGCTATACCAGCCTTCTTCATAGGCCCGTTTTCATATCCCCTTGGGTAAGATCAACTTTGCGCTGCCGAAAGAACATTTTTAACCTTGGCACGCTCGATGTTCGTCGCGAATGAATGCATGGTGCTACGTGAAAGTGCACAGGCAAGGCGGAGATATGCTGGTGGCCGTGTGCGATGAAGAGCTTCTCGGGAGAGAGCTCGATACCGGTAGTTTCAAGCTTCCGATACGCCCGGAGTTCTACGCAGGTGAAAGGGTGCCTCTCGATCGCCTCTGGGAGTACCTTGAGGGGGCGACGATGATTAACGCGTTTGGTGATAGGGTTGTCTCTGAGCTTGCGAAGCGCATACCGATCATCAACTTAGCGGCGGTAAGAATTGGTGGGGTGCTGCACGTACAGTTGATACTGAGGTGACGGGCTTGGCGCCGGGGAAAAATGGCCTCCTGTCCAGATTATGCCCTGTCTGCGGTAAAGAGGTTAGAGAGCTCTACAACGGGGTTTGCGAAGAATGTTTCAGAGCAAGGTGGAGCTCCGTTGAGGTGCCCCGAGCCATCGAGGTGACAGTGTGCAAGGTGTGCGGGGCTTACAAGCTGGGGGGTAGGTGGAGGAAAGCGGCTGGGGGCGACCCTATCGTCGAGGCTGTGAAGGCCGAAGTGAAGAGGAGAGGAAAGACCAGGGGTAGGATCCGCTCTTTGGATGTGAGCCTCGTGGAGGGGGATCGCGTGACAATCAGAGTGGTGAGCACCCCTGAGGGGGGCGTGGCGCCTCAAGAGGAGTTGCACGAGGCTGCACTGCACGTGCAGTGGGCTCTGTGCTCAGATTGCATCATGGCAAAGTCGAGGAGAGAAGCTGCACGCATCCAGGTGCGGGCTAGGGGGAGGCCCTTAACAGCCAGTGAGGTGGAGGAAGTCAAGAGGATCGTGGAACGAGGTTTAAGCGCTAGATGGCGTGGGAGCCTCGATCTTTTCGAGGTGGAGGAGAGAGAGGGGGGTGTCGACTTCGTATTCTCCTCTCAACCCAGCGCTCGACTAGCTGTGAGCGCGCTAAAGCGCGAGCTCTTCGCTTCCATTTTGGAGACTCGTAAATCTGCTGGCAGCGTATCGGGTAAGCCTGTCGCCAGGATTACTCTAAGAGTCCTTCTACCGGGTTTCAGGCCGGGTGACATCATTGAGTTTGAGCAACGAGTATACTACGTCCTTGAAGTCGCGCGGCAAGGCGTGAGAGCGCTCTGCTTACAGACGTACGACGAGCGCACGTTAAGCAACGTGAGGCAACTGATCGAGAGGAGCCGCGTTATACTCAGACGGGAGGAGCTGGAACCCGCTATTGTAGCTTCTGTAACAGGCGAGAACGTCGATGTGGTACTCACACGCTCTCGCAACGCCATCTCCTTCGCGCTCGCTAAGAAACCGAGCTGGCTGATCGAGGGGGGGCAAGTGATGCTGGCCTTCATTAACGGCCGGGCGTATCCAGTTCCGCTCGTCCGACCAGCCAGGTAGCGCAAGATATAAAGACGACGAAAACACGCGAACGTTCGTGCCTAAAAGAAGGGGGGAGGAAGAAAGGAAGGACAGCATGCCGCTGCCTAACGGTAAGGACATGCTGCTGGGCGTTATCCAGCAGTTCCTGGGCTACGATCGAGCGAGAGTCCTTTGCGAAGACGGGAAGGTTAGGCTCTGCAGGATCCCCGGGAGGTACAAGAAGAGGGTTTGGATGAGGGTAGGGGATGTCGTACTCGTAGCCCCTTGGGAGTTTCAGCGCGACGAGAAAGGGGACATCATCTACAGGTACTCCGGCGGCGAAGTCCAGAAACTGGATAGCATGAGACTCACAGAGGGGCTCAAGAAGGTGCTGGAAGGCACCTCCATGTGACACGGTATTCCTCGTAGTATCCGCTAAGACGGGTAAACAGATAGGCTTCGCTAAACGTTAGGTAGTTGGGGAATCAAGACGAGATCTGCTTGGCGGGGTCACACCACTGTTTTACTGTTGGCCCTGCAGTTAGCGCTCTTGCAAGCACCGTTGAAGGAATTTTCCGGGATCACCCGTTTCGACGCCGAGCCTGGCGAAGTAGAGGAAGATTTTACGGATATCCCGCTCCAGGAACTCCAGAGCTCTCGGATGCCGCGCGTCAACTGCTGAGCCGAAGTCGATGAGCACTAGCTCATCTCCTCTTACCATGACGTTATACTCGGATAGATCGGCGTGCACGAGCTTGGCCTTTCTGTATAAAGCGATAATGTACTGTTTCAGGGTTTCAAAAGCAGGAAGGGGGTTTTCAAGCTCTACGTCCTTCAGCAGCGGTGCCGGTCTACCGCGAGCTTCCGGGTCTCCGATGAACTCCATGACCAGTATGTTGCCACTCCTAGCGATCGGGCGGGGAACTCTCACCCCAGCTTCCCAAGCCCTGATCAGATTCCTGTACTCCTTCGAGCACCACGCTTCAACGATTTTTCTGACGTCGCCCCTAAGCCTCCTGAACCTGGGATCACCCTCAAGGTAGGCGAGCCTACCCCTTCGAAATTCCGAAGCTGTGACAAGGTAGATCTTCAGAGCAAGATCCTCATCTTGCGAACCTTGAGCCCAGTATATCCTCGCCTCCTTCCCGGCCGCAACAGCCCCGTAAACCCTCTTTATGACTCCTTCATTCAGTAGCTTGTAGAGCGCCATCAAGGTTCTGTAATCAAAAACCTCTTCCACAACTTCCAGAATCCTACTATCCTTCACCTTTTTTTCACTTTTCATTTTCTTAACAAGCTTATCAGTTATCTCATCTTCGCTCCATTGCATCCAAACGGAAAAGACCCGGCCGTTTTAAACTGTTTGCTTCGGGACGGTTGCCCTTACTCCCACCAGCGGTTCTTCGCCCGATCACAATAGTTTCGATAGCTCTGAAAGGCTTCCGCGAAAGTTGACGGGCACGGCTCTTTCCTGAATAGACACGCTGGGGCCCGGAGCAGTGATCCCTTCAGCCTCCAATGGTGCAGAAAGTTCTTAAGCTTGCAACACGAGAGCAGTACGGGGGCCGTAGTCCAGCTTGGTAGGATGCGCGGCTCGGGAGGTTTAGTCTCGGGATCCCGCGTAGGTTGAGCGCCGCGGAGGGACCCGGGTTCAAGTCCCGGCGGCCCCACCACGAGGTCTTAAGATCTTCTGGAAGGGCAAGTATTGGAGGAAAATCTAAAGTGGGCGCTGTAGCCAATGAGCGTATGCAGCTGGACGAGCTGGATAGAGTTTTGCTTCGCTCGCTGCTAGCTAACGCGAGAGTTCCCCTATCTGAGGTGGCGAAGAGCATTGGGGCGGCTAGAACAACGCTGAGCGAGAGGCTTGATAGGCTTGAGCGAGAGGGGGTCGTGAAGGGGTACAGGGCAGACGTCGATTTGCGGAAACTCGGATACAAGTACGTCGCCTTTGTACTCGTTAAGGTCAGAAGGACGGGAGGTCTTCGAGGCGATAAGTCGAATCAGGAGCTCCTAGCGGAAAAAATCGTTGAAGATTGCTACACGCGGAAAGGCCTCCCCTGGGTCGAGGAAGCCCACATAATAACCGGTGAGTACGATCTCCTGCTTAAGGTCTGGGCGCGAGAGTGGGATGAACTGACCTCGTTTCTGATCAAGTACATGCCGGAGCACAACGATGTATTGCAAACCCACACAATTCTCGTGTTGAAGACGATTCAAGACGATAAGCGTCCCCCCCTCTAGCAGCAAAATCCTGATGGACTATAAAAAGATTAAAAATAAAAAATAGGTAAATTTACTTTCTACTCTTTAATCATTTCCAGCACTAGTGACGGCATTACGTCGCGAGCGCCGTACTTGTTCTTGATCTCGTTTACGAACTTCTCTAGCTCAATGTTGTCTTTGGCCCAGTAGTCTACGATTACCATGTGGTCGCCGGATGTAACGGCCAGGAATTTGACCTCCGGCAGTTCCGTGAGAGCCTTAATCACTTCAAGAAGCCTAGCGGCTTCAACGTTGAAGCCTATGATAGCTCTAGCCCTGTAACCCAGCTTCGAGTGATCCAGTCGGAGCCTGTAGCCCTTGATTATGCCCTCGTCCTCTAACCTTTTCAACCTCTTCCTAATGGCAACGTCGCTCATGCCAACCTTCTCTGCTATCCTTGTTAACGGCATTCGGGCGTTATTTTCTAGCATCTTTATTATCTCCAAGTCCTTTTCATCTATTACCGAGCTCATCATGTAAACGCTTGGGGGATGTAGTATTTTAATTTTTCTCTTCAATAAACTGTTGAATAATCCTTCGATTCTATCTAAACAGCTCTGATTGATTCAAGGTTTTCAGGAGCGTATATCTCCACGTTGGGGAAGATCCTCTCGAGACTTTTAGCGAACGTCTTCATTTTGTTCCTCTCGCCGTGGTTCAGGATTACCTTCCTAGGCGTCGGTGTTACCCTCTTCAGGTAAGATACAAGCTGCCTCCTGTCGCTATGCCCGGAGAACCCCTCAACCCTGTATATATGCATTTTCAACTCCCTCAGCTCCACTCTCCCCCGGCTGTCCACGAACGTGAGTTCCCTCAAGCCCTGCAGTATCTTCCTACCCAGCGTACCTTCCACCTGGTAGCTCACAAAGACGAGCGAGCTTCGCTCATCCTCAGCTAGGAGCTTCAAGTACTCCATCACGGGCCCGCCTGTAAGCATGCCTGAAGTGGCAAGTATGACGCAGGGTCGGGCTTCAATGACCTCCTCCCTTTCCTCACCTTTCAAGACGTGCACATTGGGCGCGGTGAACGGATTGACTTTCCGGTATATCATTTCGCTGACTGTAGCGTTCTGGTACTCGGGGAAGACGGTGTGTATAGCGTCGACCTCATCTATCATCCCCTCGATGAATATCGGGACGGTCGGCAGCTGGCCGGCCTCCATGGCTAGCCTGAGCGCCAGTAGGACTTCCTGAGCTCTACCAACTGCGAGTACCGGAATTAGCACCACTCCGTTCCTCCCTATCGTTTCCGCTACAACGTCTACTAGCTGCTTCGCCGCTTCGTCTCTGCTTGGTAGGATGTCATCCTTCCCGCTGTAGGTGGCTTCCAGTATTAGGACCTCAAGCCTGGGGAACTTAAAGTCGGCCGCGTCGAGCATCAGCGTATGCTCGAACTTGAAGTCTCCCGTGTAGACTATGTTGATGAGGCCCTCGCCTATGTGGAGGTGGACCATAGCGCCACCCAGGATGTGGCCAGACTTGTAGAGGGTTAGCTTCACATCGGGGGCGATGTCCGTCACTTCCCCGTAGGCGAGCGGGTAGGTGTGAAGCACCGCTGTCGCAATATCTTTTTCGCTGTAGGGTAGCGGCCTACCCTCTCTACGGGCCACCCTAAGGTAATCCTCCTGCACGAGCTTCATCAGGTAGAAGGTGGGCTCTGTCGCGTAGACTAGGCCGCGGTACCCGTACTTGAAGAGGTATGGTAGTGCTCCGCAGTGGTCTAAGTGGGAGTGCGTTATCACAACCGCATCCAGCTTGTCGACGTTGAATTCGGGAATCTCGAAGAACGGGTACTCATCCGTGTTCGAAGTGGGCTTTATGCCGGCATCGAGGAGTATCTGACTCTCAGGCGTCTGTACTAGAATTGCACTTCGCCCGACCTCCTGGAAGCCGCCTAACCCGATGATCCTCACGTAGTTGTTTTCGAATAGTTTCGCGCGGAAGATCCTTTCCCCTGTCTGCTCCAGAAGGTTGGCGCGATCCTCCGCATGAACCCTAAAGAGCTCCCTAATCTCCGTAATGCTGGGCGAGCTGAGCGCTGGAGCTCGCAGAATGCGCGGGTGCCAGCCTGTCCTTCTGAAGATCTCCCTTCTCGTCTCTCCGCTCTTACCGATCACGTACCCAGGTTTCTCGGCTTCGATCTCAACCTCGCTCAGCTCCTCGTTGAAGTATATCCTGCGAATCCCGGCTTCCGGAGGTACGATGCTCCTTATCTCCCTTTCAGCCTCTTGCGCCTTTAGCCTAACAGCCTGGTCAGCTCTAACAACTATCCTTTTCTTTATAGTTTTTACTATCTCTTTTATCAACTTTTCTTCTTCGCTTATGAATATATCGGGTCTTCTTGTGTAAATCGCTATGCGCGGTCCCTCGAATTTTATATTTGTAACCTCTGCTTCAAGCGGTATCAATTCTAATATCTTCCTCCTAAGGTCTAATATAGTGCCTCTAAGAGCCTCCATAGCTCCTATCTACACCCCCTCTACAGGATTTCTTCGCCTCGAATGACTCGTACACCGTCCTTCACTGTTACCACCGCTAAGTCCACTCCTTCACCGCTCCCAGGATCCCTTAAAGTCGCGGCTTTAACAGCTTGTATAGCGAGCTTTATCGCCTCTTCAGGGTTCATGTCCTCTCTGTACTGGCTCTCTATGAGGCTGATCGCGTAGGGGGTGCCCGAGCCCGTCGCAGTGAACCTTTCCCGCGTGACAGTGCCGAGCCAGTCGAGGCTGTATAGGGCACCACCCTCATGGTCGACCCCTCCGATCAGCATCTGAACCACTATCATCGGTCTGCTCCTGAAGAGTATCGTTGAAGCCAGGGTAGCAATCGCCTGAACGCTAATCGGTTCTCCCACATTGCTCCGGTAGAGCAGCGCTTCTGCCCTTAACCTTTCAACAAGCCACTGAGCGTCGCCTACGTAGCCGGCTATAGTAGCAGCGACGTGCTCATCGATCTTGTGTATCTTTTCAGCCCTTTTGTGCGCGATGAAGGAGCCGCTGATCGCCCTCCTATCCGCCGCTAAAACTATGAAGTCCTTGAAGGCCATGCCTACGGTTGTTGTACCCTTGAGCGGTTCCACGCTCAAGTAGGGTTTACCACTTGAAAAGGCAGGTTGCATGGTCTTCCAGCGTACCAGCGCGTCACAGCTTAAAAAACATGTCGCCACCAGACCTCGTGCCTAAGCTGGCGATGGTTCCAGAGCCCCAAGCGTCCCGCGGCTTCATTTTCAGAGCGGTAATCGATCCTCGGTGCTCCAGGTGTGGCTACTACTCGGTTTGCTCGAAGAATTTGAGGCAAGGATGGCGTTACAAAGTGCTTTCGGTTAGGAGAGTTGCACACGTTTGCCCCATACTGGGCGAAAAAATGTACGTTGTTGAGATAGAGGAAGCTCCTCTTCGAGTGGTTGTCGATAGTAAGGTGGCGGTAGCAGGGTTGAAGCTTCGATACAAGCGGGTTGCTTGCGACGAGAGAAAGTGCACTATCCGGAGTTACTGCGCCCAAGCGCCGCTTCTCGACGGAGAGAACGTAAGGGTGGCTGGGGTGCTTAACCGCGTTGAGTGCCTGCGCGGGTTTCATCTGGCCCTTGTCGAGCTCGTCCCTGCGGAGTAAAAGCTCTTATACGTCAACAGGCTTGGGCTTCTGTGTCAACAGGGGAGAGAATGTACAAGTGCGCTAAGTGCGGCAAGGAGTTCTCCAAGTCCGATATGGAGATACTGCCGGGTGTCAAGTGTCCCTTCTGCGGCTGGCGGATAGTGATAAAGCTTCGGGCACCTGCGATTAGGAAGATTAGAGCTGTTTAACTCTGGGTCAAGAGGATTAGGCATCTCATTAGGAGCTTCGCTGCAATACGGCTGGTCAGGTCGTTTACATCCACGAGAGGGTTGACTTCGACCACATCGAGGCCCGCCACTCCCCCTTCGAATACCGGCGAGAGGATGTCCAGTATCTGGTAGTAGTTTAAACCGCCCGGTTCCGGACACCCGACGCCTGGAGCTACTGATGGGTCAAGGACGTCGATATCGATGCTCACGTAGAATGGCCTGCTCAACGTGCTCAACGCGGCTTCGATCTCGCTTCTCCCAGCCCACGGGTGTAGAACAGTGACTCTGTCGTCCAGGGATAGCGCTTCGACCTCCTCCTTCGAGAAAGCGCGTGCACCTATGACTACCGCCTCCTTCACCAGCACCTCTCTAGCCCGCCTCAGCACGGTTGCATGACTGAGCCTATCTCCACGTGGATACTCGTTACGGTAATCTAAGTGCGCATCGAACACCACCATCGAAATGGGATGCTTCATGCCGCTGAGCACCCCCAGCGTTACGGTGTGGTCGCCGCCGAGGCACGCAACCAACTTTCCCCTCTCGAGCAGCCCTTCAACAACCTTCGATACATCCTTGATCATTACTTCGGGGTTCAGGGATGTCACAACGTCCCCCACATCGGCTACCGGAAGCTCCTCGACGTTAACCCTCAATTGAGGATCAAAGGCTTCAAGCGCGTGAGACACTTCCCTCACTCGCGCTGGAGCGTAGCGGCAGCCAGGTGCGCAGGTTGAGCTGCTGTCGTAGGGGACGCCCAGTATAACCACCTTGGCGCTCGCTGGGTCGCTCGAGAAGCCGAGGAAGGTCGGCCTTCTCGGCTCAACCAGGAAACTATGGTAATCTTCCATCGGCTCTCATCCTTTTGACAAAAGAGAGGATGATCTCTGCGAGCCTCCCAGGCTCGTTTATCTCGAATCGGACCCTAGCAACCGGCTTGTTGAGCTTCATATACCTAGAAAGATCGCTGGGGGTTCCAAGAACCACAGCGTCCGCCGGTACGCTGTTAATCGCTGTTTCTAGCTCCTTCATCTGCGAGGGCCCATACCCCATAGCAGGGAGCACGGGGCCTATGTGCGCGTACTCCTCGTACACTTTCCTCAGGCTTCCCACGACGTAGGGCCGCGGATCCACAGGGATTCCTCCGAACTTCACCGCTGCCACGTATCCGGCACCATAGGGCATGTGCCCGTGCGTAACCGAAGGCCCATCCTCTACTACTAGAACCCTTCTGCTCTTCACGAGCTCAGGGTTGCTGATGTAGACCTCTGATGAAGCCTGAACGATCTCAGCAGAGGGATTGAGCTTCGTGATCCTTCTGATAGTCGCCTCAACTGCTTCTCGGTCAACCACGTTAACCTTGTTCACAACGATCACGTCCGCTAGAAGTATATTCACTAGACCGGGAAAGGAGAGTTCGTGGCCTTGCCGCGTGGGATCCGCAACCGTCACGTAGAGGTCCGGCTTGATAAAGGGCCAGTCGTTGTTCCCACCATCCCAAACTATGACGTCGTAAGGCCCCTCCTCAATCTCCCGCAGGATCCCTGCGTAATCAACCCCTGCGTAAACCGTCGTCCCCTCGACGACGTGCTGCTCGTACTCCTCCCTCTCCTCGATGGTAAACGTGTGGGCGTCCAGATCCTCTAACCGGCTGAACTTCTGGACCTTCATCGCTTCTAAGTCGCCGTACGCCATTGGGTGCCTTACTACAGCGGGTCTGAGGTTCGCCCGCTTTAGCACCCTCACGATGTAGCGGGAGGTAGTGCTCTTCCCGGCTCCCGTCCGCGTAGCTGTGACCGCGATGACCGGTTTCGAGGCCTTCAGCATCGTTTCTCTAGGTCCCAGCACTCTGAAGCTGGCGCCGGCTGCTAACACTCTGCTTAGCTTCACGAGGACATCTTCGCATGTGAGATCGCTGTATGCTAAGACAACCTCATCTACTCGCAACTCTTGAATTAGCCTTGGAAGATCATCCTCGCTGTAGATTGGTACCCCCTTCGGGTACAGTGAACCCGCCAGTTCCGGGGGGTAAACCCGCCCTTCGATATTTGGGATCTGAGCGGCCGTAAAAGCCACAACCTCGTAATCGGGGTTCCCTCGGAAGAAGATGTTAAAGTTGTGAAAATCGCGACCCCCCGCCCCCATGATGATAACTCTCCTCCGTCGACCCCCCGGCATCTTGACCCTCTTACGCCAATCACTATAAATTTCGCCATCAAATGAGGTTCCACACATTCTAGCAGTAGAGCGAAGCAATGGTTAACCTGCCACTGAGGATTTGAACGGAAGTTTTTAGCGCAGGCAGTTCTCCAATTGAAGACTCGCAATGCCCGAGAAAAAGGTGGTTGTGATTGATTCGAGCGCGATAATCGCATGCTTAGAGGATAGGAGGGATCTCTTCGAAGCACTGAGAGACACTTTCGAAGGGGGTGTGGAAGTCGCCGTGCCCAACGCCGTGCTGGAGGAACTAAAGAAGCTAGCCACGCAGAGTGGGCGCAGGAAGCTAGCGGCTAAATCAGCGCTACAGCTCCTACAAAGAGGCTCGGATGACATAGTTGTCCGCGTGATTGATGTGGACGCAAAGAGCACTGATGAAGCCCTCCTGAAACTGTCCATGGAACTGAACGCGTGCCTTATCACTCTTGACAGAGAGCTGCGTAAAACAGCTGAAGCCAAAGGCATAACGGCTCTCACCTACCTCCGCTCCAAAAAGAGGTTTGGGTGAACAAATGTGCAAAGTCGCGTGCTCGATTTGATAATCCACCAACCGAGCCGCAACAGAAGGTAGAAATACTCCGACTCAGCTTTGCACGGCGATATGAACGCCCAATTCCGTGAAAAATCGCGGAATACTTCGCTCGAGGGCGATAGAAACAGGAGTGCAGGTTGGCGTAAATTCCACGAAAGGATAACCTCCATTGATTACGCATCCGTGGAGAGAAGAATTGCCAGCTACTTGCGGGAGTACCTTGAAGGGACAGGAGCTGGCTGTTACGTCCTAGGGCTCAGCGGCGGCATAGACTCGTCGGTTGCGGCCACCCTCGCGGCACGAGCTGTAGAGCCGGAGCGGGTTGTCGCGCTGATAATGCCCGATTCAACCTCCACGCCCGGTGAGGATCTGGAGGACGCCAGGTGGCTGGTCCGCCACTTGAGCATCAGGTTCCACGAGGCTCCAATCGACACTCTCGTAGCGGCTGCGTCTACGAGCGTGCCTCTCTTCGACCGGACCGATTTGAAGGCGCTGGGTAATCTGAAGGCTAGGATCCGCATGCTGATGCTGTACTACGTTGCTAACAGGCTGGGGGGGATCGTGCTCGGCAGCGGCGACCGCAGCGAGCTCCTGCTCGGCTACTTCACTAAGTACGGCGATGGGGCTGCCGACCTTCTACCCATCGGAGACCTCTACAAGAGTCAAGTTCGAGGGCTCGCTAAGCACTTGGGGCTGCCCGACCGGATCGCCCTGAAGCCGAGTAGCCCGAGGCTGTGGCCCGGGCAAATGGCGGAAAGCGAGTTGGGGTTCACTTACGACGTGGCGGACGTGGTGTTGTACGCCGTTTTCGACCTCGGCTACGCTCCTGAGCGCGTTGTTGAGGAGACGGGAATCCCCTTTGAGAAGGTGAGGAGCATCCTGTCCAGGGTGGAGAGCTCAGCCCATAAGCGCCGTTTACCGCCCGTTGTTGAGCTGAAGGGGGTGGCGCACCCGTAGCCTACGCCCGAAGCCAGTAACCCCTCACATCAAGGTCCATCTGCCCGTTGACCTCGCTCTTCGCTAACCGCTCTCCCGACAACACATCCAACAGCGCTGGGTAGATCGTTTCGACGGCGAGCTCGCGGAGGCTCCTTCCACTGAAGACCTCCTCTACCGGGATGTAGACGTCTATGATGCTGGCCAGCTTAGCGTAGGTCTCCCTGTTTGCGGTCACCTTCAGGACAGGGCTCACAACGGACCCCGCCGGCGTTCCTAAACCCGTGGTGAAAATGACCGCGTGAGCCCCACCTGCCACCATCCCCGTTATCGCTGGGATGTCCTCACCCGGCGAGTCCATCAGGAAGAGGCCGCCCCTCCCCCGCGGGACTTGACGAGCGTACGGGAGGACATCGAGGATCTTCACGTTTGCGTCGCTGCCGATCTTCAGCACGCTACCGAGAGACTTCTCAGCGAGAGTTGAGATGCCGCTCGCGATGTTGCCGGGGGTCGGGTCCGTCTCCAACGTGTACTCCGATAGCGCCTCCTTCACAGCGTAGGCTGCCTCGAGCAGCCTCTTCAGCTTCCTGGCTACAGTCTCGTCAGCTACCCTGCTCAATAGTAGGCCCTCGCTACCCAGAACCTCAGTTGTTTGACAGAAAACCACGCTGACCCCCTCTCTAACCAGCTTCTCAACGACGTACCCAACAGCCGGGTTGGCGAAAAGACCCGAAGTTGGGTCAGATGCTCCGTTACCAACCCCTATCACTACGCGCTTGAGCGGGGCGTCTGTCCTCTTCAACGAGCTGGCGCTCTCCAGCATCCCCCTCACGAACTTCCTGCCGAGTTCTACGACTCTTTCGAAACCGTCCACTGACTCGGGCCACGGCTCCTGTAGGTTCACCCAGCGTACTTCAACCCCCCTCTTCACAAGCCTCTCGTAGAGCTTGAACGAGAGGAGGTTCTCCAGCCTACTTTCACCGGAGCCGAGGGGTCTTTTACAAAGCTGCCCGCAGCCCAGGCTGACGAGCAGTACCCCGTAAACGTTTGGGTGCGAAGCTATGCCGAGCAGGGTTTCGAATGCTACGTCCAGATCGAAGCCGACGTGGCAGCAGCCCGCGTTGTGGCGCGCCAGGACAACCCTGTTCTCCCCGTGCTCCCCCCACCTCTCACCCTTGAACTCCTCGTACACGAGCTCCGCCAACCTGTTCACGCAGGGCGTCGTCGGTAGGATTAGGACGTGGTTCCTAACTCCAAACACCTTCCTAGACTCCCTGTAGTAGGCCTGCACCGCTTCGGCCATCACACCTGCACCCTGGCGAACTCGATGAAGCTCGAGCGGAGAAACCTGTAGAAGTCCTTCACGAGCCTAACGTATCGCTCGTTGAGCCGGACGCCCGGTGGCGGCTCAACGATGTTACCCAGCCTTAGGGTGCCCCCCTCTCGAACGGGCGCCACAGCGACCCCCACCTTCGTGCGCGGGGGGAGCTGCCTGAAGAGCGGGTGTGTAGGTCTGAAGTTCACTCCGACGCGCACGAAATCCCCCCTTTCGAGCCGCGAAGTAGCAGTCCCAAGCACGAAGCCGCCCCTGAGAGCCTTCGGGAGATCGAAGGCAGGGTCGAGCAGGACGTTCGTGACGTGGACAACGAAGCCCACATCGATGTTGCAGGCGCAGATCCCTATCACGTGGCCGAACTTTCGAACCTCGCTCCCTTCCTCCAGCTTTTCCAGCGCAACCTTGTGCCACTGAGGGATCGGCACGATCGGCCTAACGCTCCCAACGATGCCTCTGCCCTCCTCGTAAACTGGGTACTCAACCCCCTCAGCGAGCGGGGCTAGAGCTGTTCCCACGTTGTCGCGGGCATCAGCCTTGTACACGACCTGTGGTAGAGCCACGTGCGTAAGCTGAGCCACGGGTAATAACTGTTCACTCCAGCTCGAGGCCGAGATCCGCAACGTGCTCTCGCACCCTCCTGTATACGCTGGCCCACCAGGGGGCCGGCTCCCTCCTCTCCAAGTCGTAGAGCTCGCCGAAGGGGACTCCCGGGTTAGGGTTGCGGAGGCTGCTCTCGTAGAAGCGCAGGAACTCGCCCGCCAGCTCTGCTGCGTGGCTGGGCTTGAGTGCTGCGGCTGCTGCTCCCACCTCGGCCATGAACATCGCCTCTAAGCCGGAGCCGTGCGGCTTCTCACCGTTAGCCGGTGCAGGTCCCAGCAGGTTGAGGCCGCAGGAGGCCGCGACAATGGAGTTGGCGGCGATTTCGTACAGCATCTCCGCGCAACCGCCCCCGTTCGCCGGCCACACGTCGCCGACGAGGGGTACGCCGAGCCTCTCACCAGCTAAGCCCAGAACCGCCTCAACCCAGAGGCACTCCCTCGCGCTCGTAGCCTTGAGGTGGATGTGGTAGGGGTGCACCAGAACGTACGAGGCCCCGTAGGCAACCATCGACGTCAGCGCCTCGGCTACCGCGCAGATCGCTGTGCCGGCCGCCCCCCTAGCGAAGCCGCCGACTATCGGATCTACCAGAGCCGCGTTGTGAACGCTGTACAGGCGGCCGGTGTGCGCCTTCAGCAGCTGGTCGTAACCCACCTTCATCTCGTTGAGGATCGGGATCAGCTGTGCATCGCTCCTACGCAGCAGCCCAGAGGCCATAGCGGCAGCGTTGGCTACCGCGCTCGTGCTGCTCTCGCAGGCGAGCAGGTGCAGGCCCGGCCTGCCAGCCTCCTCGATTGCTTCCCTCAGTAGCCGGATCTCGAGGAGCGTCGCTTCAACTTCGCTGGGGGCCGAGCGGGCAAGGCTTAAGCCAGCCACGCTCGTTAGACTGCCGTGGTCGAGAGCGTCGACGAGGGGCTCAAGCGCGTAGCTGAGCGCGCTCGGTTTGAAGATTTCCTCCGGTGTCGGAGTGCCGGCGTAGCCGCCGAAGACGAAGGGCTTGCCTCCAGAGGCTGGCTTCCTCACGCTGAGAACCCTCGAATCGGCACCTACCCCTAGCCTCACCTCACTCTTGGCCGAGCTTAAAGCGCCCCGGACTTCCTCCTCGCTCACCCTAGCAGCGCTGCCCAGCTCAACGATGTAGATGCCTATCTCCAGAAGAAGCTGCAAACTAGCCTCAAAAACGTCTTTAACCATTGAGGGGTCGCTAGGCACCATCTCCCCCGGGTGGTAGACTACCTGGTACTCCCTTTCGAGGTTGGCAATTGCCCGGGAGAGGGATAGGTCGAAGGCGCGCTGCTCGAGGCGGGAGGCTTGACGCGCCCTCCTCTCAAGCTCGAGGGGTGGTATCACGCTCCGCCTATGCTTCTCCAGTTATTATAGCTTCGGCCAGCTCGCCCAGCAGCACGCGTACACCGTAGCTGCGGAAGGGGCTGGGGGGTTCGAACGTGAGGGCGGAGGCTTTCCAGAGGGCCTCCTTACCCGACCTCCTGGGATCGATTATGTACGTGCGCTCGTACGTGGTGACGACGATCGTCCCATCCAGCGAGAGGAGGGCTGTGGGAGCAACGTCCAGCTCGATGAGACCCTCGTCGCTCTCCAGCTTCACTGTAGCCCCCATGCGTACCCCCCTACCTCCTACGGGGATCACGTCGATTAGTCGGGCGATTGTCAGCTTGTGCTCCTTAATCAGGTGCTTAGCTACGGCGAGCCTGGAGGCCTCGTCGAGCAGAGTCCAGTCCCTGATGATGAGCGGCTCGTCCGGGTTCCTGTAGAGAAGGAGCACGCGCGGGTTGCTGAGGGGGAAGGGCAGCCTGGCTCTAAGCTCCTTCAACCTCGCGCCGTCCAGCTCCGCCTCCAGCCACGCGCCCCTATCGATCACGCGAATTTCGCCGGCATCGATCACTCTCAGGAGAGGGGGAGGATCAGGCCGCTCCCCGAGACCCCCTCTATCCTCGCCCAGCACGCGGCCGTCGCTCATCAGGATTGTCCGGTTCACGAACTTGTTCAATGTCGGCCTGTGCGATATCGCGACGACGGTCGTGTCCCTCAGGTAGCCGAGGAGCCTCGTTAGGATGACCTCCTCCAGCTCCACGTGGACGTTGCTCGTCGCTTCGTCGAGGATCAGAACCTTCGGCTTCAGCATCGCGGCTCTCGCTAGGCAGATGAGCTGGCGCTGGCCTCCAGAGAGGTACTTGCCCTGCTCGCCTACGTCGCTGTCGTAAGCGAGGGGGAGCTCAATGATGAACCGGTGCGCGCCGCACAGCCAGGCCGCGTAGATCATCGAGATGGGGTCGGGGTCGTCAACGCCGTAGACGATGTTGTAGGCTACGCTGCCCGGCAGGAGCTGCGGCTCCTGGGGGACGAGAATGATCTGGCCCCTCAAGCTCGAGAGCTTCACCTTGCGAAGGTCGACCCCGTCGTAGAGCACCCTGCCGCTCGTCGGGTCGAAGAGCCTCACGAGCAGCCTGACCAGGGTCGTCTTACCCGACCCGTTGGGGCCGACGATCCCGACGACGTCGCCTGGCTTGATCGTGAGGTTGACGCCCTTCAGCACGGGCCTGCCGGGCGTGTACTCGAACCAAACGTCCTCGATCTCAATTCCGCCCCTAACCTCTAGCTCCACGGCGTCAGGGGCTTCGGAGACCTTCGGCTTTGCCTCGAGGATCTCGGCCAGCTTCTCGTAGGCTGCTTCAGCCTCGGCCAGCTGGGGGATAAGGCCGGCGATCGCCTGGACCGGGCCGTAAACCTGCCACACGTAGGCTAGGAAGGCGGTCAGGGTGCCGAAGGTCAGCTCGCCCCGCGTGATTAAGAGCCCGCCCACGAACGTTACTCCGACGGACGCCAGCTGGAGGAGGAAGCCGAGCCAGGGGAAGATCCTACTCGTGAGCCTGGCCACTTCAACCTCAGCCTCATAGACGTCGCCAGCCATGCTCCCGAAGCGGCGGGCCTCCTCCCTCTCCCTCCCCGTCAGCTTGACTAGGAGGACCGCGTTGAAAAGCGAGGATACGTAGGCGGACATCCTGCTCACCCTGCTCCACCTCTTCGTGAAGAGCGTCCGCATCCTGGGTTGGTACCGGATGAGACCGTAGATGTAGAGAGGGAGGGGTAGCAGCATGATGAGCGCGAGCTTCCAGCTGAGCGCGAAAACCACGACGAGCATGGCAGCCAGCTGGATCGAGTTGAGCAGAATTGTGGAGAAGCTGTCGAGCACGAACCTCTGCACCCTATCCACGTACCCGTACAGGCGTGTCACAAGGTCCCCCACCTGGGTGGACTGGTACAGCTCCATGCCGAGCTCCATGGACTTGGAGAACACCATCGAGCGCAGGTCGAGCGCGAACCGGCCGCTTAAGACCTGCTGGTAGTAGCCCCTAAACGCGCCCAGCGCCGTGGCCACCGCCAGGATCAGAACGAGGACCCCCGAGTAGGCCACGATAACCCCGAAGTCCCCCCTCATGACGCCCTGGTCTATGATGGCCCTCGTAACCAGCGGACTAACGATGCCCAAGCTCATGGAGATCAGGGAGAGTAGGAGGACTGCGACAAGCAGCCACCGATGCCGGAACAGTAGGTAGTAGAGGTTAATGAACCTGTAGCGCTTCAGAAGCTTGGAGCTGAGCACGACGTTATAGCGTAAACCGGTTATTTAAACTTCATCTCTAAAGAAAGTTAGTTATGATTGAGGGCTTTAGGCGCGTATAAAAGAGCTGGATAAGGAGAAGGTAGGCGCCGCTCATAGTTCGGCAGTGTTTACGCCCGAGCGAGTACGAACTCGGTTGGTGCACTCGGGCGATTGGGAGTGGCCGGCTCACGCCTCGGGCGTAAGCCCTCAGCGCTTACACCGCCACCCCATCAACCCCGTCTTCTACGGGAGCCCTCGTCTCAGCCACGGGACCCGTCGCCGGGCCCCAACGGCCGAGAGCGGCCGCCTCGTCTCGGGGAGGGCTTCCCGCTTAGATGCCTTCAGCGGTTATCCCCATGCGGCGTGGCTGCCCGGCACGCCCTGCCGGACGGCCGGTAGACTAGAGGCCACGGCCCGCCGTTCCTCTCGTACTGAGCGGACCTTCCCCTCAGGCGGCCAGCACCCCCGACAGGTAGAGTCCGACCTGTCTCGCGACGGTCTAAACCCATCTCACGTTCCCCTTTAATGGGCGAGCAGCCCCACTCTTGGCGGCTGCTGCACCGCCAAGCTGGGAAGAGACGACGTCTGGGTACCAAACCGCGGGGTCGATGGGAACTCTCGCCCGCGACGAGCCGGTTATTCCCGGGGTAACTTTTCTGTCATGCCCGGCCCCCACCGAAGGGGGCACGAGCGTTCGCTAGGCCCGGGTTTCCCCCCTGCGCCCCTTGCGTTCAAGGGCGCAGTCAGCCCAGCATTTGGCCTTGCCCTCTACGGCGGGGTTCTGACCCGCCTGAGCCGAGCTTGGGGCACCCCTGATACATTTTCAGGGGTGTGCCGCCCCAGCCAAACTGCCCACCTGCCGCTGTCCCCGGGGTTCCCCGGGTTAGGGGCGTAGCCGCAAGTGGGCGGTGTTTCATTGGCGCATCCGCACCCCCCAGAGGGAGTGCTTCATCGCTCCCGCCTACGCTACGCACCCGCAGCCACGCCTCAACGGCAGGCTGCAGTGAAGCTCCACGGGGTCTTCTCGCCCCATCGGGGGTACCTGGACTGTGCACCAGGTTGCGGGTTCACCGGGTCCCGGGCCGGGACAGCGGGGACCTCGTTGATCCATTCATGCACGCCGGAACTTACCCGGCAAGGCATTTGGCTACCTTAAGAGAGTCAGAGTTACTCCCGGCCTTCAGCGGCGCTTCGCCCGGTTGAACCCGGGTTTCACGTACCGCCAGTGGCCAGGATTCAGCCCCCGTACACACCCTTTCGGGCTAGCGGGGACCTATGTTTTTATTAAACAGTCGGGTCCCCCTTGTCACTGCGACCTGCGGTCCCAGGGGAACCCCAGAACCGCAGGCACCCCTTCTCCCGAAGTTACGGGGCCAATTTGCCGAGTTCCCTGGCCCGGGTTACCCCGACACGCCTTGGGCTTCTCACCCAGGGGCACCTGTGTCGGTTCTCGGTACGGTCGCGGGGGCTCCTTCCCGGCTCCCTTTTCACTGACCCCAGGAATCGGGGGAACCCGCCTAACGGCAGGCCCATCCCGCCTTCACCCGGTTCTCGCCATGACGGCACTCCCCGGGCTTCAGCGGTTGGACGGAGCGGCAGCCCCGCTCCCCCTATCCCGAGGCGTCAGGAGCCGGGCTTGCGTTGCCGCGAAGCGTACCCCCGCGGCACGGGAATGTTAACCCGTTTCCCTTTCGGCGGGTGCGAGTTACGCCCCGCCTTAGGACCGGCTAACCCCCAGCTGACGACCGTTGCTGGGGAACCCTGGCCCCTCCGGCGGAGGGGATTCTCACCCCTCTTTGCTGTTACTACCGCCGGGATTTTCATTCGGAGCGGGTCCACCGGACCTCACGGCCCGGCTTCTGACCCACACCGACGCCCCCCTACCGGATCACGGGCCAATGGCCCGTGCCCCGGGGTCTCGGCGGCCGGCTTAGTCCCGGCCATCTTCGGGGCCCCCCGCCTCGGCGGGTAAGCTGTTACGCACTTCTTAGCCGATGGCTGCTTCTAAGCCTACGGCCCCGCTGTCTAAGGCGGGGGACACCCTTCGGGCTTGACACTTTAGCCGGCACTTTGGGGCCTTAACCCCGGTCTGGGTTGTTCCCCTCTCGGCCCCCAGGCTTATCCCGGGGAACCCGTCTCCGCCCATCTACGGCGCCAGCGGGTTCGGAGTTTGAAAGGGAGGTAGGGCCTTTCGGCCCCTGGCCCCCCTATCAGTGCTCTACCCCGCTGGCCACCTCCGGGCGGGCCGGGCTGAAACCCGCTTCGGGGGGAACCAGCTATCACCGAGCTTGATTGGTCTTTTGCCCCTAGGCCGGGGTCATGGGAACGAATTGCACGTCAGAACCCCTTCGGGCCTCCACCGGGCTTTCGCCCGGCTTCGCCCTGCCCCGGCCTAGATCGCTCGGTTTCTGGTCTCACGGGCGTGACTCCGGGCCCTCTTCGGACCCCGCCCCTCACCGGGCTTAAAACCCGGCTGCGGGCTTGTCGGTTTCCCTGCGCTTTCGGGGCTCAAACCCCTTAAGCTCGCCACGCCCGTGAACTCCCCGGCTCGTGATTCTAGACGCAAGGCGCGACCCCGGTACCCTCCCCTCGTACTCCCCGGTCGCCCGGGTTTCCTTCGGGGAGGCTCACTCCTTTCGGGCCGCGCCACTCGTCGCCGCCCGGTTTCAGGCTCTTTTCACCCCCCTTCCGGGGTTCTTTTCAGCTTTCCCTCACGGTACTAGTGCGCTATCGGTCTCGGGACGTATTTAGCCTTGGAGGTCGGTGCCCCCCAGCTTCCCACGGCAAAACCAAGCCGTGGTACTCAGGAGCGCCCGCATCCCCCCGCTGGGTTACGCCTACGGGGCTGTCACCCTCTACGGCGGGGCCTTCCAGCCCACTTCGGCTTCCCCAGCAGGGGGTCCTGTACGGGCGTCCTGCAACCCCACATCCCCACGGGCTTTCGCCCGCGGGTTCGGTTTGGGCTCTCCCCCTTTCGGTCGCCCCTACTCAGGGGATCCCATATTGGTTTCTTCTCCTCCCCCTACTAAGATGTTTCCGTTCGGGGGGTTCCCACTCGGTACTCCCGCCTCGCAGCGGTTTCCCGAGCGTTGCGGGTTATTCACCCGCAACGGGAAGTCCCATTCGGGAATCCCCGGATCAACGGCTGCGTGCGCCTACCCGGGGCTTATCGCAGCTTGCCACGCCCTTCCTCGGCGCCCGAGCCGAGCCATCCACCGGGCGGCTTGGCTGCACCAACCTCGCCCGTACTCGCTCGGTTAGCGTCACCGCCGAACTATGGGCGGCGCTCACAGCGACCAAGCTGGGCGAGCTTGGCCGCTCAGCCCTTCACCCGAGAGACTCCAGTCTCCCGGGTTGCATGTGAGAGAGCGAGGTTCGGCGCGGCACCCAAGGTTGAGGTTGGAAGGAGGTGATCCGGCCGCAGGTTCCCCTACGGCCACCTTGTTACGACTTCTCCCCCCTCGCCGGGGCCAGGTTCGACCCAACCCCTTTCGGAGCTGAGCCTCACCCGGCCCCAGCTCGGGTGGAGCGACGGGCGGTGTGTGCAAGGAGCAGGGACGTATTCACCGCGCGTTGGTGACGCGCGGTTACTAGGGATTCCACGTTCACGAGGGCGAGTTGCAGCCCTCGATTCCTACTGAGGCGGGGTTTTAGGGATTACCTCCCCCTTTCGGGGTCGGAACCCGCTGTCCCCGCCATTGCAGCTCGCGTGTGGCCCCGGGGTTTCGGGGCATACTGACCTGCCGTAGCCCCCTCCTTCCTCCGGCTTATCGCCGGCTGTCCCCCCAGAGTGCCCCAATCCCCACGGTGGGCCGCGGGGTTGGGTAGCAACTGGGGGTGGGGGTCTCGCTCGTTACCGGACTTAACCGGACACCTCACGGCACGAGCCGGCGACGGCCATGCACCTCCTCTCAGCTTGTCCGGCAAGGTCGTTAGCCTGGCCTTCATCCTGCTGTCGCCCCGGGTAAGGTTTCCGGCGTTGACTCCAATTAAACCGCAAGCTTCACCCCTTGTGGTGCTCCCCCGCCAATTCCTTTAAGTTTCAGCCTTGCGGCCGTACTCCCCAGGCGGCGGGCTTAACGGCTTCCCTGCGGCACTGGGCGGGCTCGAAGCCCGCCCAACACCTAGCCCGCATCGTTTACAGCTGGGACTACGGGGGTATCTAATCCCCTTTGCTCCCCCAGCTTTCGTCCCTCACCGTCGGGCGCGTTCCAGCCGGGCGCCTTCGCCACTGGCGGTCCTCCCGGGATTAACGGATTTCGCCCCTACCCCGGGAGTACCCCCGGCCTCTCCCGCCCCCTAGCCCGGCAGTATCCCTCCCGTCCCACGGTTGAGCCGTGGGCTTTGAGAAGGGACTTACCGGGCCGGCTACGGACGCTTTAGGCCCAATAAGAGTCCCGACCACTCGCGGGGCTGGTATTACCGCGGCGGCTGACACCAGACTTGCCCCCCGCTTATTCCCCCGGCTTCTTACACCGAGGAAAAGCCGCCCTCATCGGGCGGCACTCGGGGTGACCCCGTCGCGGTTTCCCACATTGCGGAGGTTTCGCGCCTGCTGCGCCCCGTAGGGCCTGGGCCCTTGTCTCAGTGCCCATCTCGGGGCTCCCGCTCTCACGGCCCCCACCCGTCTTCGGCTTGGCGGGCCGTTACCCCGCCAACTACCATGATGGGGCGCAGCCCCATCCTCGGGCGGGTGCAACGGGCGTGGCGCTGCACCCCTCTCGGCGCGGACCCATTCCAGGAGTCCGCACCTATCGGGGATTACCCCCAGTTTCCCGGGGATATCCCCGTCCCGAGGGTAGGTTAGCCACGTGCTACTGAGCCGTCCGCCGGGCCCCGCCATTGCCCGGAGCCCTGACTTGCATGGCTTAGCCCCACCCCGATAGCGGTCGGGTCCGGCAGGATCAACCGGAGCCGCAAGGCGGGGGAGCTTTATCAACCTTAGGTGCCGCGCCGAACCTCTCTTAGACCCGAACCTCCAAGCCCCCCTCGCCGAGGGCTTGGTTTGTTCGGGCCCGCACGTTGTCACCGCGGCTGGAGGCCACGCCTTCACGGGGAGAGGGCACTCCTCTCCCATTATCCGGGTGAGCCGCCGAAGCCGCGGCGCATTATACCTGGCGTAACGCGGACTTAAATATTTTACTCCCGTTGAGCACCTTGGTTAGCCCGAGTAGAGCTCTCACAGTGGCGTTACATAAGGTTGGTGAGGAGAGCAGGGCCCATTCCACCACTTCCCTCGCTCGGGATCTCTCAAACAGGATTCGCCCCTCTCGCGCAACCGATGGGAAGAGCTGGAAAAGCTCACTGAAGCTAACTGCACCAAGCGGGTAAGCGACCCTGTATTGCGTGTCCAGCTTTATCCCCCTACGATCCCCGAGGAAGACTTCACCCAATGCATAAGCTGCCAAATCCTCTACCGTGTCGGGGAGTACCACAAGAGCGTCCTTGTAGCCGCTTATGTGGGGTAGAACTGATAAACGGAAACCAGTGTAGGTTTCGTAGTTTGCTTCATAGAACTCGTAATCCAGCTTTAGAGTCGTACATCTGCCTTGAAGAACTGGGCGCGCACCCACCTCGATGACCCGGATGGTCACATCGTAACCCTTCTCTACACTCGTTACGAGCTCTAGTGCCGCTAGCGATTGCGCATCGCTTCTACCCACCAGTAGGATGCTATCTCTGGGGTGGGGGGAGGCCATCCTGAGCCATCGGAGAACCCTGCCTACCACCGATCTCTTCAGGCAGCCTTGGCACAGCGCTGCTCCGTACATATCCACGCAGCACGCCCGTTTACCGCAGCGTTCGCACAGCCTGTTCGCAGGAAGCATGGTGTGTGGAACCGGCTATACAGTGCACCTAAAGCTTTCTCTCGATGCTCAGCAGTCGCCGCACGTAGATTCATGAGCGAGGCGGCAACTGTACCGGGCTTTCAGCAGGTTTCATCGCAGGCGTAGAGCATATTACTCGCTATCCACTGTAGGGCCTGGATGCGTTTCTACAAGCTGAGTAACCCGGGAGGATTGCAAGCTGTGAAAGCGGCGCTAGAGGCCCTTGACTCGTGGGTGCAAGCGGACTCCGAAGGAGGGGTTAGGGTTGTAAAGATCGAGCGCATCAGGACGACCCCGGGGATGCTTGAAGCACTCGTCAGGATCTCGTATAAGGCCCGTTCACGCCGCGCGTGGAGCGACCTCTTCATGCTAGAGGCTCAGCAGGTTGGACTGGAGTTGTTTCTCGAGGTTCATAGGATTAGTGGAATAGGGCGCACAGATCCCGACTTCCTGGTCGACAGCCTAGCTAAGCGGTTGGCTCTTCAAGCAGTAGATGATACCGGCGTCAACTAGGATAGGGTATGCGAGCGCGTAGGAAAGCTTTCTTGTCCCTCGTGAGGGGTATTGTAGCGTCGATACCCAACTTCGAAGTGGTCAAGTCCTCCGGATCGGCTGTAGGGTCGAGGCTCGAACCCCTGAATCCTTGAAGCACGATTAAGTCCTCAGCTGGCTGCATGCGCGTCGTTATGGCCCATAAGAGCTCGTTCGGATCATCGACGTTCACATCCTCGTCCACCACTATCGCGATCTTTAGGGAGGGATGTGCGGCGAACGCCGCCAGCAAAGCGTTCTTGGCGTCCCCATCGGCGCTCTTCGATATTGATACTGCTGCCATAAGCCAGCCCCCGCCAGCCTCTAGCAGTCTGACAGCTTTGACTCGGGGAACCACCTTTCTGACGCTGTCCCAAATCAAAGCCTCCCTGTAAAAGCCCATTAGTAGCGCGTGCTCGCGCCCCCCTTGGAGTATCGCATAGTAGAGAGCATCCTCTCTCACCAGCACTTCCTTCACTTCGAGGACTGGCTGCACTCTCACAGCATCAAGAGTTCCTAGAACATCGACGAAAGGACCTTCGGGGGCGCTCACATCTGTCCTGAGCTCGCCGATAATGATTATTTCGGATTCCAGCGGGACGGGAATACCGTTTTCGGTTTCGAACGCCCTAAGCTTACCTTCCATCATGGCGTTCGCAACCTCGAGTTCGAATACCCCGTAGGGAGGTGATGATGCCGCGGCCACGTACACTTCTGGCGGAGATCCGATAACGACAGCGACGGGGAAGTTTACGCCAGCCTTCCGGGCTTTCTCAAGGATGTAGTAGAGGTGGCGGGGAACAACTCTTACGGCCAAGTGCCTTCCATCTATCACTAGCATGCGATGTATGCTGGCGTTGAGCACCTCCCCTCCTGGCTCCCTCGCGATGATTATTGCAGAGGTGATGTAGGGGCCCGCTTCGCCTTCGTAGCTGCGCAGCACGGGCAATCGCTCGATGCCGCTGAACCTCTTGAATCCCCCGGGTGCTCCCTCAATCTTCAGCGGTAAAGGGTTGTTAACGGCTCTGAGGAGCTTAGAGAATGCCTGCTCATCTCCCGTTGCGTTCAGAAGCTTATAGAGTACGCTGCGATTGGTGATGACGTTGCCGACGATTGGTATCTCGTAGCCCTTAGGCTTCTCGAAGAGGACGCCTTTGGAGCCGTCAAACACCTTTAACCAGTACGCGCACTCGTAATCCGTTGACACCGGCTGAAGGATGCGATGCAGCAAACCCTCTGCTTCTAACCGTTCCACGAAGCCCCTGAGCCTTACCAACTCCGACACCTACCGGCTAGCTCTTTCCTCCCTGAGCGGCCTAACGTAATCGGCGCTTATCGTAATGGGCAGCGGGTATGCAGCTTCGGTGACTTCCACTTTCACTTCACCCCGGCTCTTATCTACCTCCAGCACCCGCCCCCTCATGCCTAGGAAGGGACCCCCTGTGATTTCGACTAGATCTCCAACCTGAATCACCTCGATCATGGGCCTCGGAGCTATGAGCCGCTCAAGCTCCTGGAACTCCATGCTACCCCTCATAAGCCCGCGCACATGCTTCAGACCTGCAGACATTCTCTGAACGACATGTGATCCTTCCGCTTCCGCCACTATGACTCCCCGCAAGCCGGGTAGTATGCACAGCGACAGCACTGGCAGATGAGCCAGTTTTACACGCTCCTCCATTAGAAGGGCCATCATCACCTCTTGCCCCTGCGTAACTCGGATGCCGTAGAAGCGAAACCGTCTAGCGCTCACGGAGTTCCTATCGCCCCCCTATGAAAAGCTATTCGCTAGTACCGCCGGCGCAGATATAGAACCACAGCGAGTGTAACAGCGGCTACCACTGCTAAAACTACAACTAGAACATCACCAGAGATGGGGGATACGCTCACCATCCGGAGCGCAGAGCCTGCGAGCTGAAACACGTACCCTATGGCCCCCAGTAGGGACAAGCCGAGCGCTACGATTCTAAGCGAGGCACGGTAAGTTTTCTTATCGGGTCGTTTAGTGATCCTCAACGTACGCACGAAATTTTTTACGAAGCTCATGGCTGTGCTCAGGCCTGCGAGTGTTTTAAGCTTTCAAGTTTTCGGTTAGAAGGAACCTGAGTACAGCCTTTGCGGAGTGCAACCTGTTTTCAGCCTGGTCGAAGACGATCGAGTAAGGCCCTTCGATCACTTCATCCTCTACCTCCTCCCCTCTCCGGGCGGGTAGGCAGTGCATGAAGACCGCATCGCTCCTCGCGCTTTTCATCAGCTCAGGAGTGACCCTGTACCCCGGTAGGAATGCTTTCAATCGGTCCTCCCGTTCAGCTTCCTGCCCCATGGAGACGAAAACGTCAGTGTACACAACGTGGGCTCCCTTGACGGCTTCGAACGGGTCTTCATACACTTCAATACTGCCTCTAACCTCCTTTGCAGCCCGTATGAGCGCGGGAACATCGGGCTGGTACTGAGGGGGGCTAGCTACCCGAATCTCGCTGCCGAGCTTCAAGCCCGCTACAGCCAAGGAGGTGAAGACGTTATCGCGACCATCACCGATGAAAGCTATCCTCACGTCGTCTACGCGACCGAACTTCTCGAAGATCGTCGCGTAATCTGCTATCGCTTGCAGAGGGTGCTCCTTATCGCTGAGCAGATTGATCACCGGAACGCTGGAGAAACGAGTAAACTCTTCCAACACCTCGTGCTTGTAAACGCGCGCGGCTATAGCGTCGTGATACCTTGACAGCACTCTGGCGGTATCCTTCACCGGCTCCCCTCGAGCGAGCTGCAGTTCCTCACGGGTATACACTATAGGTAAGCCACCCATCTCGTAGACAGCTACTGCGAAGGAAGCCCGAGTCCGGGTCGAGGGTTTTTCAAAGAGCATGGCAACACTCCGCCCCTGCAGCTCTCCTGTGAGCCTAACCCCCCTTGCCCTAAGCCTCTTGTACTCGAGGGAGAGCTCAATAATGCGAAGGATCCCCTCCCTCGTGAGATCGCTAATGCTGATGAGATGCCGAGCCACGGCGGGAGGATGCCCCCCGCTCTTTAGGTGTTACGCTTGCAAGATTCTTTCCAGGAACCAGTCCACTGAGAAAGGCGTTAAATCGGAGTACGCTTGCCCGGTCCCCAGGTACAGTATTGGCTTGCCCGTAGCGTATACAAAGCTCAGCGCAGCGCCGCCCTTCGTGTCGGCATCCACCTTCGTCAGTATGCCCCCATCTACTCCAACGTACTGGTTGAACTTGAGCGCTTGATCAAGTGCGTCGTTGCCCGTTAAAGCATCACCAACAAAAATCTTGTAGTGAGGCTTAACGACTCGCGCTATCTTCGCCATCTCTTCCATCAAGTTTATGTCGGTCTGCAGACGCCCAGCAGTATCGATGAGCACCAGATCCAGGCCGCGCTTTCGAGCGTAGGCTACAGCATCGTAAGCTACTGCCGCGGGATCAGACCCGTAACCGTGCTCCACGATGTCCGCTCCAACAGCCCTAGCGTGAGCTCTCAACTGCTCGATCGCCCCCGCTCTCCACGTATCTGCTGCCGCGAAAACCACCGAGTATCCCTTCGTCTTGAACCTGTACCCGAGCTTCGCCAGTGTGGTTGTCTTCCCGTGTCCGTTAGGTCCCAGGAACAGTATCCTAATGACTTCACCTGAGGAGCGCAGCCTTGCAACCTCTTGCTCTAAATCGAACCACTCGGCTCTTTCAAAAATCTTCAGCAGTGCGTTGCGGAGCAGTTCTCTCACAAGCTTCTCTCGATCCCCTGCCCTAGGCACTCGCAGCTGACCCGCTTCACTTCTCACATGCTGGGCGACTTCTTCAGCCGCCTCGAGGGCCACGTCGCACTCTAAAAGCTTGTACACAGTGATGGATTCGATCTCCTCCAATTCCTCTTCAGATAGCTTAGAAGTGGTAATCCTCGTAGCGATTTGATGCAAGACGCTTTTTAACCCCTCAAGCATGTAATACCCCTCCCTTGTTTCTTTCTTTCGCGGGGGATCTTGCTTCCGGTCCTTTGAGCATGGAGAGCCAATACTACCTGCTCATGCTCCGTATCTGCTGCTCAAGCTCTTGCAATCGGTTGAGCAACGCTTGGTACTCAGCCATGCTCCTCTGCAGAGCGTCTCTAATCTGCTGTTCCCTGCTTCCGACAATCTTTAGGGCTTCATCCACGTTTTTCTCTATCATTATGTTGGCTCCGATTGTCACCACCACACTACTCTTATTCGCGAGCTTCACGCGTACAAAAACCCCAGCACCAAGGGGTACCAGCAGCTCGTCACCCTCGTTGAGATTCTGGGTTTCCTCTAGCGCTCGTCTCGCTGCTGCAATCTCGTTTATGCTCGCGTTCAAAAGCTCAATCCTCTTCCTCATTTCCTCGGCAAGTTGGCTCACCAGCGTGTACTCGGCTACCAGCTGCTCCCTTTGAGCGCCAGCTTCAGCCATGACTTACACCTTAAGCCACAACCCTATCCAGGTTCAGTAGGCTTGCCACATGTGGCTTGCTGATCTCACTCTCCTGTATCTCGCGGGCTTCGACTATTTCTATGTGAGATCTTTTCAGTTTGTGGCGGGAGCCGAGCTCACTTAGCACTCGTTCAATAGCGTGTTCGAGCTTCAAAGCAGGCACCTCTGCCACGAACTTCCTCCTCTCGCCAACCCTGTACAACTTCATGAAGCCAACAATTCTAAACACCTTAACCTCTCGAGCCATTGCAGGTAACCCCATAGAGATATGTTTAAGGTCTTTTCCCTCGACTAGTGCCCCTTCGAGTAGTATGGAAGTGCTAAGTTTAGCGATGGTGCGGGGGCCGGGATTCGAACCCGGGCAGGCCTACGCCAGCGGAGATCCCATCCGCAGTCTGCTGATCCTGAGTCTGGGCCTTAGGGTGACCGCCCCCTTTGACCTAGCTCGGGCACCCCCGCTAGAGTGAGTGGCTCAACAGTGGTTTAAAAGCCTCGCGTTAATGTGCGCACGATGCTTGTCATAGCGGGCTTAGGGATATACGGTTTAAGGGATCTCACGTTGGGCACTCTCGAGTACTTAAAGCGCGCTGACGCGGTCTACGTAGAGTCTTACACTAGCTTAATCCCGGACTTCAACGTGCGAGATCTGGAGGGCCTAGTGGGAAGGAATGCGGTAGTTATTGGGCGTAACGTCATTGAAGGGGAAAAGCTCTATGAAATAATCGAGATGGCCAGGGAGAAGCTGGTAGTTCTACTGGCCCCCGGAGACCCCTTTATTGCGACTACACACATCGTCATTAAGCTGGAAGCCATCAAGAGGGGGGTTGAGGTCCAATACCTGCCGGCACCCTCCGTAGTGAACGCGATCAGCGCAGCTACCGGTCTCGACTTCTACAAGTTCTGTCAACCTGTAACCATCGTCAGCCCGCGCCCCAGCTACTTCCCTCTGACCCCCTACTACGTCTTAATGGAGAACCTTAAGAGGGGACTACACACCCTCTTCCTTCTAGAACTTGACGTGGAGCGGGGATACGCGATGCGCGCGGAGGAGGCCGCCCAGCTACTGCGGCGCATGGAGGAGCGTGTGGGAAAGGGGATTATCGACTGCGAAGAAACCCTCTTCGTATCGGTTGCGCGAGCTTCGAGCCCCAGTCAGATCGTGAAGGCGTTCAAACTCACCTCCACGCCGGACTTTGGTCCTCCACCACATGTCCTCATAGTGCCCGGTCTACTGAATCCCGTCGAGAAGGAAGCTCTACAGCTGATAGCTGGCGCCTCCCCCCTCGATGTCGAAAAGTGGCATAGTAGGGTGAAAGCACTCATGAAAGAAAAAACGAGTTATTGCGTACAATAGCGCAATAAGCTAGGCCTGTGAGGAGGGTAAGGCTATGGAATCTCTTGAAAGAGCCAGAAGGTACATTGAGAACCTCCGCGCAGCTCTAGTTGACTTGGAGGAGAAGGATCTCGGAGTTGCTACGCGGGTCGTTGAGCAGGCTCGAAGCTACCTATCTGATGCGGAGTTCTACCTAGAAAAGGGGGATGCAATCACCAGCATAGCGTGCTCGTCCTATGCTGAGGGGCTTCTTGACGCGCTGAACTTGCTTAGCGTGGCTAGAATCGAGTGGCCACGCAAGCCCAGACCGAGGGTCATCGTTGGGGGGGCCTTTGAGATTCTGCACCCTGGCCATCTACACCTCCTTCGACGGGCTAGGGAGCTGGGCAGGGTCATTGTGATCGTGGCCCGGGACTCCACGATCCAGAAGCTGAAGGGGAGGCCACCTATAGTTCCTGAGCAGCAACGTTTGGAGGTTGTCAAGAGCATTAGATACGTTGATGAGGCCTACCTAGGTAGCGACCCCCTCGATGTTGAAGGAGTACTGCTGAAATTAAGGCCAGATGTCGTCCTACTGGGCCCTGACCAGCACTACCTGGAGAAGCTGGTTAGAGAAGCGATCTCCCGATTGAACTTAAGCACAAACGTTATGAAGCTCGAGAATAGGGTGGGCACTGAGAGTTTCTCTAGCAGCGCGATTATCAGAAAACTTTCCGAGCATACTTAGTGGCAGTCTCGTGTGCCAGCCTGAGGGGCTCTGGGAGGCGAGCCCCTTTCCTTGTGAGCTTCGAGACGAGGGCAACAGCTGTGAGTAGGGAGACCTTGTGCCCCACACTCACGTAGATGGGCTTGAATGATGTACGCAAAGCAACCCCTACGACCTTGCCTGATAAAAGGACGGGCGCTTCTCGCCCACTCCACTCGCCAACCTCGCCGCATAGCAGCTTTTTGGCCACCCCTATCGTCGGCTTGTCTACGGCGAGGCCTACTTGGCAGGCTATCCCGGCGCCTAGAGGGTGGAGCCTTCCATTCCCATCAACTATCAGTACGTCGGGCTCCAAGTCTAGCTTGCGCAGTGCAGCTATCATAGGGCCCGCTTCCCTGAAAGCGAGAAGCGTGGGAATGTAGGGTACATGCACCTCCAGTTCGACAACGCTGCTTGTGACAAACCTGAGCGTGCGTGTATCAACTACGGCAGCAGCCGCGATCGCGCGTGGCCCAGAGTATGTGACATCAACTCCAGCAACGTACCTGACCTCGCTGGGAAGAGCATCGCTTTCTAACACCCTAGACGCTATCGCGCGTTGAGCGAACCTGGCCCTCTCTACACTAAACACCACGCCCATGCAGCTCGCCTAGGAGCGCCTTTACCGCTCGCTCCAGGTTGTTGCTTGTCAGGGAGTAGTGGAAGTCCCGGACCGAGCTCTCGATCAACGCTCTAAGCACGTCTATCTTGCGCCTTAAGCCTGGAACGAGAGCCTCGGGGACGGCGATTGAAACCAGTGCTCTGTAGATTTCCTCCATGAGTTTGAGCTCCCGCGCGGCGGACGCGTAGTCGCCGCTGCTGAGATGCCTCAACAGCAGCCTCCTTAGCTCCCCTGTGAAGTCCGCCAAACCCAGTAGGAAGTGAACTGGTTCAACGCGTAGAGCCTCATACCCCTGCATTTCTTCCCCTTTAAGGTAGCTGTATAGCGCGTTGGCCTCAACGTACTCAGCCAGAGCAGCCGTTACGGACCCACCGTAGTACAGCCGTGGACTCGACTCTTTAAAAGCTAGAAGCTCCTCCACTATAGCGCGCAGATGCTCCAGGAGGCTTTCGGCTGCAGCGAGATCCCCGTCGTGAAGCTTGAATATAGTCTGGCGCGAAAGCCTGACGATTTCGCGCGTGAGCGTTAGCAGCTTCTCTCGAGCTTTATCCTCGGCTTCCAGCACACCCCGAGCCCGCTCTACGGAGTCTAGCAACGCACTTACACCACGCTCCGCCATTACCAAACGCATCGTTAAACTCGTTTTTAATCGTTTTCCACGAAGTTAAGCTCTTATCAGCACGTGAAAGAGCACCAGCAGGAGAAAGAGAGATGGAGGAGTTGGAGAGGTGGCTCGCAGCTGGAGAAGCCGTCAGAGAGGCTCTTTCAAAGGCTTTCGACATGGTTAAGGAAGGGGTCAGTTTGCTGGAGTTAGCTGAGAGACTCGAAGCTGAAGTAGCACGAAGAGGGGCGCAGCCGGCCTTTCCAGCAAACATTTCGATCAATGAAGTAGCTGCACACTACTCTCCAGGCGTGGAGGATAGGACAGTCGTCCCGGAGAAAGGGGTGGTGAAGGTTGACCTCGGTGCTCACGTTGACGGGTGCATTGCTGATGCCGCAGTAACGATCGCGCTGGACCGCCGGTACGAACCTCTCGTTGACACAGCGATGCAAGCGCTGCGGGCAGCGCTTAGCGCTTTGAAGCCCTCCATTGATTTATGTGAGATAGGGTACGTCGTTGAGTCGACTGTTAGAGCGCGAGGTCTAAAGCCAATCTCAAACCTCTCCGGGCACTCGATGCAACGGTACGTGCTTCACGCTGGGAAACACGTGCCAAACGTCCGTTCTGACCCGTGCGGAAAGGCCTCTATTGGGGAGATCTACGCGATTGAACCCTTCGTAACCGACGGGGCCGGTTTTGTTGTAGAGGAGGAGCGGGGGACGATCTATAGGTTGGTAAGCAACAAGAGCCTCGGCGAACCTTGGCTCGACCAACAATTGAGGAGATTGTGGTCCAGGTACAGGAATCTGCCTTTCTCTGAGAGATGGGTGTACGCGGAAGAAGGTCAACAGGGGCTTAAAGGCCTGATAAGGCTCATCGAGCAGCGCCGAGTTTACCGTTACCCGGTACTCGTCGAAGCGAGGAGGGGGATGGTCTCCCAGTTCGAAGATACCGTGTTCGTGCAACACGGGAGGAACATCAATACGACGCGTGTGCTAGAGCTGGTACGCGCGTAGCATCCTCTTTCAATTACCCACGCCTAAGGTGTTGCCAACGCCCACTACAACCGCAGTTCCCCCCGGCTGGACATGCTCGAGTATTAACGCTTTAACGCGATCCCTAGCCTTAAGGCATGCGTTATAGAGGTCCTTGCTCATGGGCATCATGGCCTCCTCAGCCGACATCTTGATCAGGAGAGCGTAAGACTTCAACCCGTACTCCGCTAGAACCTCCTCGATCTCATACTTTTCAGCTCCCGTACCACCGATAGCGACCCCGAAACCTTCGACTATGGATCCACTAACCTCGCCTTCCAGCTTTACCATAGCGTCAATCGTCACGACGAATGACACGTGATCACCCCACATAATTAACGCCCGTCTGAGGGCTTCATCAATCCTCCCCACGTTGCTGCCGGGACCGTCCGCTTTGATCAGGATGATTCTTCTACCATCGAGATCCGCTAGATAGACCCTCGTATCGGGAACTCTTATGTCAATGTACTCGGCCTTAAGCTCCCTAGCTAAGGTGGATAGGACAAGGGGTCCGACGGAATCGCCTATGGGCACCTGCCTTAGCAAAGCTTCGAGTGCACCTTCGTAAGACTTCACGGTTTCAGCTATGAATGGCAGCAGGGCTTGGAGCTGAAGGAGCAGCCAGTAGCTCTTGAACCTTCTTGCTAACGTATAGTCGTGGTTGAGCGCCTTGTAAAGGAAATTCAGGCTCCTGGCAACGTGCACCAGTGAAGCGAGAGTATCTACGTCGCTCTTCTCGGCGTTTGGCGCGATCCTCCTTATCTCCCCTTCGAGGGATTTATCCACATTTAGCATCATGTACTTAACCTTCTTCACCACAGCGAAGGGATCCATGCTCTCAACCGGTATCACAACTAGCTCGATCAACTCGTTCACCCTCGACTCCAGCTCGCTCAAGTTTACGCGCAACTTCATCTTCGATACCAGCTCCCCAAGTTTCCTGACCACAGAGGAAGCAGCCTTGTCCCGAGACGCCTTGAAAAGCCTCAAGTGTAGCTCGATCTCACTCGATATACGGTAAACCTCAAGCTCCCTGGAGATGTAAGATAGGAGCATCAGCACCGCTATGAACGTTATAAAGTCAACAGCGCCTCCGCCATACATCATCCAGGACTCCTCGCATGGCTTTTAAGCCATACTCTAAAGCAGTTGCCGTGGCTGGCGGTTTCGCGCATTTACCACATACTGCAGACGTGCTGATCGAAGCTTGGGGCAGCACGCTAGAGGAAGCGTTCGAGTACGCCGCCTTGGGCGTGCTCGAAGTGATGACAGACACTTCGAAAGTCCAACCAAAGGTAGAGGTAACAATCATAGCCAGAGGGATTGACCTAGAAGCTCTTCTCTACGACTGGATCGAGCAGCTGATAGTTGTTTTCGATACAAGACACCTGCTGCTCTCCCAATTCAAAGTCCTGGAGATCAGCAGAGATCAGGACGGGGTGTTCCATCTATGCGCGAGAGCATGGGGGGAGGAGTACGACCCGGAGCGGCATGAATCTAGGACGCTCGTCAAGGCCATGACATACCACTCCATGGAGATCGTTCAAGGGCCTGAGCGTACTACGCTGCGCTTCGTAGTTGATATTTAAGCATGGTTTCTATAGCACGAAGAGAAGCTCCTCCAACAGCAGGCGAGGTATAGTGTGCCTACCGTGTTTCTCGAAGCGCACCGCCCCATAGCGCTGCAGGAACTTCAGGTCGGTGTAGACGTTGGAGGGCGAGCGCCCCAGCACCCTCGCTATCTCACTTACGCTCAGTTCCCTTCCCTGCTTCAAGAGGGCTAGTAGCTCGCACATCCGTTCTGAAAGGATTCGACGCGCCACTTTGATCGGAACCTCTTCTTCCTCCATATACCCCAGTTCACCTTCTTCTTCGTAGTACATCAAGTGCTCGCTTAGCAGGCGTTTGAGATCCTCATGCCTACCGTGAACCTCAAGCTCAGCCACTCTACTAAGGAGCTCTTCTGGAGTTACCCTCCTGATTATGTATGCTTTCACAATTACATATATGATAAAAGAATAAAAAGCTTTTTATGCTTTGATCAACAGGAAACGGCGATGGTCACCCTTAAAAAAATCGAGGATGTCGTCTGGGAGATACCTCAGACTTACAAGCGCGGGATGAGAGTACCAGCCCGCGTCTTCGCCGACGAGTACCTGCTGCAGAAGATGCAAATGGATCTGACTCTGGAGCAAGCTGCTAATGTCTCCATCCTACCTGGCATCTATAAATACTCCATTGTTCTGCCCGATGGGCATCAGGGTTACGGCTTCCCCATCGGAGGGGTAGCTGCTTTCGATTACAATGAGGGAGTACTGAGCCCGGGCGGCGTCGGATACGATATTAACTGCGGCGTCAGAATCCTTAGGACAAACCTCCGCTACGAGGACTTGAAGGATAAGCTGCGAGAGCTCTCTGACTTGCTCTTTAGGTATATCCCTTCAGGCTTAGGTAGTAGAGGCCGTGTGAGCCTTAGTAAGGTGGAGCTGGATAGAGTACTCGCGGACGGGGTTCTCTGGGCCGTGGGCAAAGGGTACGGCTGGTCTGAGGATCCAGAGTACATCGAAGAGAGAGGGGCTATGGAGGGGGCTGACCCCTCAAAGGTGTCTGATGTTGCGAAAGAGAGGGGTAGGGAGCAGCTCGGGACTTTAGGTAGCGGTAACCATTTCTTGGAGATCCAGGTCGTCGATAGGATCTACGACCCGAAAGCCGCGGCTACTATGGGCATCGAGGAGGTCGGGCAGATAGCAGTCATGATTCACACGGGGTCCAGGGGGCTCGGCCACCAAGTTTGCAGCGACTACCTTAGAGTGATGGAAGTGGCCGTCAGAAGGTACAACATGCCGCTCCCCGATCGTGAGCTCGTTTCCGTGCCCGCGACCAGTAGGGAAGCGGAGGATTACTTTGCCGCTATGAAAGCGGCAGCCAACTTCGCTTGGGCTAACAGGCAGTTAATCACGCACTGGGTGAGAGAAGTCTTCTCTCAAGTTTTCAGGAAATCTGCAGACGAGCTTGATCTCCACATAGTGTACGATGTTGCGCACAACATCGCTAAACTGGAGGAGCACGTTGTAGATGGTGCGAGAAGGAAGGTTTACGTGCATAGGAAGGGTGCTACTAGGGCTTTCCCGCCTGGACACCCCTTGGTCCCGCGCAAGTATCAAAGCATCGGGCAACCAGTCCTAATACCCGGCTCAATGGGTACAGCATCTTACATCTTAGTTGGCACACAGAAGGCAATGGAGATAACCTTCGGGTCAGCGCCCCACGGAGCTGGACGAGTGCTCAGCCGCGAGGAGGCTAAACGTAGGTATAGGGGTAGCGAGATAAGGGATCGACTTGAAAACAGGGGCATCGTTGTTCGCGCAGCTAGCATGGCCGTCGTAGCGGAGGAGGCGCCTGACGCGTATAAAGATGTGGACAGGGTTGCTAATGTGGCTGATAGAGCTGGGATGGCAAAGAAGGTTGTTCGGCTGGTACCGATAGCCGTAGTGAAAGGGTAGTTCTCCTACCTGGCCGCCAGAGCTATTCTTTCTATCTCCTCTTTCCTCCTTAATGCGTAGCTGCCAGCCTCGCCGTATGCAGCCGCGATAATCTCATCGGCAAGACACTCCTCAATCGGCTTGGGGTTGTTAAAGGCTGCGAGCCTAGCTCCTTCGCAGATGTGGCGGAGCGCTAGATCTACGCGCCTCTGGGGCGAAACGTCCACGGATACGTGATAGAGAATTCCACCGTAAACAACTCGAGTCGTCTCCTCCCTGGGAGAGGCGTTCTCTATCGCCCATACGAGAACTTGGATCGGGTTCTGACCCGTCTTCACCTCTACAATCTCCAAAGCCTTCTTAACGATGTTCGTAGCCAGAAACTTCTTTCCAGCGTTCCTTCCCGGCCTCATGACCACGTTAATCATGCGTTCGATTATTGAGACATTGGCCTTAGCAAAGCGTTTCTTGGCGTGCAACCCACTTGAATGAGGTGCAAGCACTGGCTTGAGACACACGTAGGGCTCTAAACTCCTATCCCTGACCTTCACCTCCTCTAAGTCCCACTTACCGAACACCAGTATTTTCCTCCCGTCTAGCGCTCTAAGGGCACTACCAGACATGCACTGAGCGCGCACAAGCAGACTTTTTTAGCTTTGCGCAAGAGTCGGAGAATGCATTTATGCCGCTCATTTGATGCTTAACCTCTGAGTTACACCTGGCATAGCTAGTTCTGACGCCTATTCATCGTCCGATTCTCCTGCTTCAGTTACCTTCGAGAAAAGCACTACAGGCGTACGATCATGAGGCACATCCTTACACGTGGCTGGCACATTAATGGAGAAACGCTACATGATGGGCCCGCCGGGATTCGAACCCGGGACCTCCCGCGCTCTAAGCCGCACGGGCTCGTCAGGCGGGCATCCTAGCCGCTAGACCACGGGCCCTTTGAAGGGATTTCAGCGGGGCATTATATTGTTTGCCTCACAACCATTACGATAAGCTTTTAGCAGTTATTGTGCCTATGAGTACGGCAGATGAAGAGCCTGACCTGCACTGAGATGTGAAGAAATGCACCTCATCTGATGCCCAGCGTTTAGAGCTCCGTCTAGTTTAAGGCGGAAGGGGTACACATCGTAGTTGAGGGACGTGACATAATCATAACTCTAAACAGAACTAAAATTAATATTTTAGTAAAATAATTATTGTAATTTTATGATATCATCTAAAGTTTTTAGAATAAGCCCATCGGGGATTCGTAAGACATCTCCTATTCGTGCACCTATGAGAGCCTTTACTCCCTTAGCTGCCGATGTATCTATTAAACGCTGTGTAATTATGCCGTCGAAAACAACGTAGGACGCATTTTCTGTTTCTCCGATCTCTTTCACTAGGTCTCTGACGGGGATCCGTTTGATAAACTTCCATTCGGGATCGTAAAGTATGGCTTCAAGTGTACCCCGAAGCTCTTTCGCCTCACTTACTACGTGTGGGGGAAGTTGAAATTCCTCAACTGCTCGCGGCTGCACGAGAGCTTGCTCAACCTTAGCTGCACTTACCTCCTCCGTTTTTTCAACCGGCTTTATTGATTCGAGAAACTCTTTAACACTCATCTTATTTTTTAAGGCCTTAGCAATCTCTTTTCCCGCTAATTCCTCCACCTCTCTTCCCGGTGGCGCGCGAGCAATCGATTCGATATTTACCGCGCTGATAACGTTTCGAGCAATTAGTTCACCACCTCTATCACCATCTACAAAGAGGATCAGTTTCTTCTTTTTCGCAAGCTCTGCGATGGTTTTAGGTATCGTGGCCCCGCCCAATGCTATGACATTTTTATACCCGTGTTTGAGCAGATTAATGACATCAGCCCTACCCTCTACAACTATGACGGTGTCCGAGGTATCGATTTCGGGGCCTGCGGGGAGCCCCTCCGGCCCGTAATGCACTATCTCTGCGATTTTTAACGACTCTGCTATCTCCTCGATGAGCTCCCTACTTTCCGGAGCTTCTTCCTCCATCGTTCGTAAAAGCTCCTTCGCTCTCTCAACTATACGCTTGCGCTTCTCAGCACGAATATCCTCAATCCGGATAACCTCAACCTTGGCTGCGTAAGGCCCCACTCTATCGATCGTTTCGAGGGCAGCTGCTATAAGAGCGGTCTCAATCTTGCTCAAGTTAGACGGCACTTTCACTATACCTCGCATCTTGTTATCGGCTTTACTGGTTGTCACCTCAATCCTACCTATTCGACCGTTGTTCTGCAATTCCCTCAGATCCAAATCTGAGCCTAGTAAACCCTCCGTCTGTCCGAATAGAGCTCCTATGATGTCTGATTTGTCGACTAGCCCCTCCACCTCCATCTTCGCGTGAATCACGTACTTGGCGTTGACTGGTACACCAACCACATTTATCCACCCTACTGAAGCTTGACTTTACTAAGCTTTTATACGGTTTGCTGCCGCCCACAAGCCGTATTTAATCATCTCTTCAGCAAAAGTCCTAGGAACCAAGGATCGGCCTACTAGACCCGAGCAGCGGGGCACTGTAGCCGCCCGTTAACACGCAGGTTCATAGCTTCGACGGTACAACGTCGGCCCTCCATACGCTCTCTGAGCGGGCGGCCTGAGCGTGCCCCGCCTTCGCACTTTTCTCGACATCCAAGTTTTGAGCTTTTCGTTCGCAGCCCCTCCCCTAAAGTTGACACCATGCGTTAAGGGGTTTAGCAGTTTGCTATCACCATGTACACGTGCCCCGAGTGCGGGGGGCGAGCGGTTGAGACAACCGAGTTCCTCGTCTGCGGGAGCTGCGGGCTTGTCTTGAGCCCGCTCGTCGAAAACGGCTACTATGGGCCTAACTTGACGTGGGTTTTGTTTGAGGCTGCTGAGCACTTCGGGCTCACCTTTGATGAGTGCTTACGGCTGTACCGGACCGCGAAGTCCGAGAGAGTGATGGAGGGGGCAGCCCTAGCCGTAGCCATATACGCAGCTTTGAGAGGGAGGGGGGAGCATGTACCTCTGAGGAGGGTCTGCGAGTGGCTGGAGGCTCGCGGTATTAACGTGAGTTACAAGCAGGCTGCGAAGGGGCTTCTGAGGATTAGCCGCTACCTCGATCGATTATCGCCCTTTTCAAGCGTTAAGGTTTACGCTAGGAAACTCAATCTCGACGAAAACCTTGTTAAGCGCGCAGAGGAAGTACTGTTGAAAGCGAAGTATTTAGGGGGTAGGGACCCCTACTTGATAGCCATCGCCGCCATATACTTAGCGGCTGGAGGCCAACTTACGTACTACAAGCTGGCTAAGATAACAGGCAGATCCGCTTCAAGGATATGGGCTGCCGTCAACTACTTGAGAAAATCAGTATGAACGCATTGTTAAATTTTATAAATTATTATCATAAAAGCTTCGCATTATCCAGATAATGTACTGGGACCGAATACACTTTCATAACTTAAATACATGGTGCGGCCGCCGGGATTCGAACCCGGGTCGTCCGTGCGGCTGGTGCCGCGCTCCGGCGCGGGGGGCCGGCGCCCTAGTCCAGACTAGGCGACGGCCGCTAGAATCAGGGTAAGTCTGAGAACTTATATGGGTTACGCTGTGGAGGCAGTACAGAAGTGCTCCAATCGGATTTATAAGGCTGGTGGAATATGCAAGGGTCAGCTATACTCATCGTGATTCATGCCCCATCTGCCGGATACGAAGGGGTAGCAGAAGTTGTAGTGTAAGGGCTCAGATCGTATTTTTAGCTCTGAGCGAAACACTATTGAGTCAATCGATACCGAGCATAGTTTTTAGCAGACAGTATCACCTACGTGATACCGGCATTTTGCTACTGAACTCTCTAGATCGTGATTGGCTCACCCTATTATACTTTAGGAGAACCTTAAATCAGCGTATGCTTCAGTTCAAGAACCTTGCTGATGTATCGGGCAAGGAGGCTTTTAGGAAGCTTCTAGGCGCGAAAGTCTACAGCTTGAATGGTGAGTACGTTGGCTACCTTAAGAGGATCTACGTTGAGAAGAAGAAAGGAAAAGCTACGAAAATCGTGATCAGACTGTTAAACGGAGGTCTACTCGTCCTTGATCCAAGTATTGCTATGATAGGCCCTGACGGCAGGATTACGCTGAAGACGGACGTTAAGGTGGAGGTTAAAATCATTGGTAAAGAGCTAGCCAAGCTTCAGACAACGGTATCTGAACTACGCAGCGTGAGGGAACGCCTACTGGAGCTCGATGAAGCCTTTATCTCCGGTGAACTCACCAAGGAAACCTACCAGCGTTTTAGAGCTGCCCTTGAGCAAAAAAGACAGAAGATCGTTTCTGAAATTAAGAGACTTGTAGAAGAGCTAGAGCCATACACGCATAGACTAGATGAGGAGAGGAAAAAACTGCTGAGCCAAATGAGTTCGGCCGAGGGCGAAAAGAGTACACAGATCCTAAAGAAGCTAAGGGAGCTACGTGAATTATTAGCAAGAGTTAACGAACTTATCGATAATGCTGTACATGAACTTTCATTCGAAATGGAGCTAGACGAGTTCATCGATCGCTATCTTAGAGACTGATAGTTTCATCACTCACTCCGAGCACACGATGGGGTCTCGTAGCTCTGCAGCTTTTGCAGTACACGTGAAGCTGTTTAAACTCGCTCAAATCGAATCCCACATCAAGCGTTCTCTTCTCGCCGCAGACCATGCACTGAAGAACCCATTTTGTCATTAGGTGCTCCTTGGCTCTCTATTCATAAATCTGTTTTGAAAGCGGAAAGACGTAATTGGTCGGGGGAGCTCCGAGGCTGCTCGCTTCATCAGGATCAGACCGTAATGCGACATCTTCATTGCTCCTTGAAAATGGCTCGTGCAGCGCCTAAAAACGTAGCGCACTTAGTTCATAGAGACGTCACGATGAAGGCATTCAGCGCTGAAAGTGTTGCAACCATTAGAGCGCCAATTCGCTCATCCAGCGGTGCGTTAAACGGGGCTGCGAGAGCGAGAGCGTACGATTTAGGAGCTGCGAAATCCACGAGGCCGCACGCACCCTTTCCGTACCCGACACCTTCACTAGCACTGCTCAACCCTTGCTTCTTGATTAGCTCTGGATCAGCGACGCTCACCCCTCTTCTGACGACCTGATCTAGGACTAGGTAGAGGATTGTGCTTTCAGCGCTCGAGGGAGGATCGCTCGTAATTGCGTAAAAACCGGGACATTTAGTTTCGTGCAGGTCAATAACCAAGCCCAGCTCCTGCTTCTCGATAAACTCTCGGAGGAGAGCAACCTCAGGTATTTCGGCACGCTCCAAATCATCATACGTCAAGACTTCGCCGTTCTGAACCACTACCGTCAAGAAACGGTTAAGGCTACCCACCCCCTCAACCTGAGGGAGCTGTGAAGCTATGAGTATCCTGTAGCCCTCCAGCGCATCGCTTAATTCTTCCTTGTGAAGTCTCAACCGAAGATTGCTTAACACCTCGTAGGCGTCCATTTGCGATCCCACAGCGATTCCCACCCCCTTCAAGAGGGCTAGGAAAAGCTCACCATCGTCTATCAAGGTTTCCACCCCACTATCTTTCAGAACTCTCCTGATATCATCGAGCGATTGGACCTCAACTTGGGCTCCGAGCATTCGGCTTAAGATGAAAGAGGCTTCGTGCAAACCAGTTGGGTCCCGCGAAGGTAGAATGTAAGTCGTCCTCTCTATATCGACCTGAACTAGCAGCTCTAAGGCGGCGTAAACGCCCGCGACTTCCACACCAGAGGCACCCGCTGTTACCAGTACAGCCGGCTCCTCCTTACCACCTACCCGGAATACTGTGATCGGCAACCCTAGCCAATCGTTAGTAGAGGCTGCGACCTTAAACGTCCTCTTCATAGCTTCAATCGTATTGAGGTACTCGCTCGTCCTCAGCGACATACGTGCGTCGGTCACCCTCGTTCTAAAATATGTTGTGTCCGCCTGTCCCCGAGCCCCACTTTCACTCCTCCATTTTGCCTTAAAGATAAAGAGAACCCTCCGCACGTAGCCATGTGGCGTTCGAGGAGGAGATCCCAAACGTGAGAGGCGAATTCGGAGAGTTGAATCGGAGATCCAGGGCTTAAACGAGATTCTAAACAATGAAATACTGTATCGCAATGTTGTCCTCCCCTCAGGAGGGCCGGGAACGGGAAAAAGCATCTTCGGCCAGCAATTCCGCTATCATGGTTTAACAAAGGGGGGCCAGGTGCCTTAGCACTCGAAGAGCATCCTACGCAGACAATCGTGAAAATGATAAATTTCGGCTGGGATGTGTGCAAGTACGAGGCGAAGGGGCACTTCGCCATCGTCAATGCGTTCACGGAGAGCATAGGCGAGTACGCCAAGCGTGAGAAGTACGTAGTGAAAGGCGTAGACGACATCCCCTCCTTCATTGATGTAGTTAGAGACGCTATCAAGGATCTCAAAGCGCAGCGGGTAGTCATAGACTCCGTCACAACACTCTACCTGACGAAGCCCGCTGTAGCACGCTCGGTTGCAATGACCCTGAACTAGAGCGTCGAGTAGCTGAGCTTGAATCTACTGTGAGAGATTTAGAAGCAGCTGAAAAGGCTTTAGAGGAGCTATTGAAGGAGCTGTCATGAATGACGCTGAACTGCTTTGTTTACTGCCCTAAGCTCGGATACGCGTTAAGCTTTAGTGAGATCAAGGGGATACTGCTTAGAAGAGAGGGAGAGGGGCGTTTCAACCAAAGCGTCAACCTTGGTAAAAATCTAATCGAAGCTGCGATCGAGGGAGGCGAAGTAAGGTTAGGCCCCTTCTCGGTATCCCTCGAGGAGGTGGAAAAAGCTGCCGCCTCGGGAGATGCGACGCATGTGTTCTTCCTGTCAAAGGAGGGCCTTGAGAAGATCGCCTTTTACCGCGAGGGGCGTTACTACAAGCTCAGAAATGTGGGTGAAGGTAAGGCGCCCACACTCGAGATATCTGGGATACACATGCACAACATTGAGAGTACAGACCCGTGGAGTGATGCAAAACGCAAGGTCGACAAGTTGAGAATACGAAGCGGAAGCGTAGTTCTCGATGTATGCACGGGCTTAGGGTACACCGCGTCCCACGCGGCGCTTCGCGGTGCAACCGTTGTCACGATTGAGAAGGACCCTGCTGTGCTTCAGATTGCAGAATTTAACCCCTGGAGCCACCTACTTGCTAGCCCCAGCATAACGATAATTCTCGGAGACGCTTTCGAGGTCCTTGAAGAGCTACCTGAGAACTTTTTCGACGCCGCCGTCCACGATCCACCACGGTTCTCTCTCGCCGGAGAACTTTACAGCCTCGAATTCTACAGAAGATTGCGCCGAGTGCTGAAAAAAGGGGCTAGAGTCTTCCACTTCACAGGTTGGCCGGGAAAGCATCGGGGGTTGAACATACAAGCGGGTGTTGTACGTAGATTAAGAGCGGCCGGATTCGAAACGATAGAAATTGTGAAAGGATACGGCGTGGTAGCTCAGTCAGTATAACGGCGGAGCGAATCAATGCTGCACACATGCTAAAGAGCCAATCTAGGAAAGGGGAATAAAAGGTGAAGAAATAGTAAAGTGCTCCGCATCCCGGCTCGCTCGACGACCGGGGCTATGCAGGCTTTCGGGCCAGCCTCCCTTCAACTGAAGTACTATCGTGAGGCAGCCCCCTAAAGGCGTCGGGAAGTGGGCGAGTAAGCTGCCGCCCTAAAGCGCGGTTGGCTCCATGATCTTCCAAGGACAAAAGTTGGGACCAACTACGTGTGGGCTGTTTTCCTTGACTTAAGCTCGAGCATCACTTTCCTTTTCCATCCAGAGCTCTCGATTTTCCGCACAACTCTTGATAACGCGCCTGGCGAGAATGTCGCTAATGCTGCATACTTTACGATTTGTGGTGATCCACTACTGTACAGGGAACATAGGATCGTCCTTCCCTTAAATTTGAGAAGTAATCTTTCTTCATAGAATTTTTCCGGATTGAAACCTAACATTTTAAGTGTATTACTTATAACTTGAAATTGTCTTTCATATCTCTTATAAACTTTAGCGTGATCGATGGCTTTTATGCCAGCTATAAATAGGTCTATCATTGTAACAGCTGGATCTTTACCAACCTCAAGCACAGCGACTCCCGTGGGGGGTCTGTACAGGTGAACTCCTCGCATTCGGAATGCCTCTGCACAGCTCTTTAAAAAGCTCGCGTGTATAGAAACCATAGAGAGCCCCTCTTGCACAGTAACCCATTTAAGCTCTAGACGGGACCCTGATTCTAGCGGCCGTCGCCTAGTCTGGACTAGGGCGCCGGCCCTCCGCGCCGGAGCGCGGCACCAGCCGCACGGACGACCCGGGTTCGAATCCCGGCGGCCGCACCATTCTCACGTAGCTGTCTCTAGACCCAAGGAATAAAATGTAGAAGGATAACACATGTTTGTGGGATGGTAGCCGACAGGGGAATCATGAAAATGAAGCGTAATGTCGGTAGGCAGGCAGAGTGAAGAAGCCGTTAAAGCTAGTCTCTAGCGTGGGATTATTCTGGTACCGATACGTTCTCCCTTTAATGCCCGTAGGATGTTGGTTGGAGGTTTCCCTGAGATAACAAAAGTGGTAACTCTGCTTCTCCTTATGATCGAGAGGGTCATGGGGTCTAGGAGACGGTACCCGCCGGCCACGAGATTCCCGGCAAAAATCCCCTCGATGTCGCTTACCGTAACCTCATCGAACTTTCTCGCATGGGGGTTCCTTTTAGGATCATCGTCGTATACGCCGTCCACGTCGGTGGCGATAACTAGCTTCTCCGCGTTTAAAGCCTCGGCTAGGAGAGCAGCTACTGTCGTCGTTGACTGTGCCGGCTGGAGCCCACCGATAAAGATCACCTTCCAGACTGGTAACGCTGCCACAGCCTCGTGCAGGGAGGAGGGTATTTGGGGGGGCGCGACGTTATGAAAGTAAGCCCATAATAATGCAGCATTGACCGCTGCCAATCTGAGTCCAATGACATCGAGAGTTGACTCGTTCAACCCGAGGCTTCGACCCCAGCCAATGTACTTGCGGGCGATTTCGCCGCCGCCGACAGTAACGGCGATACAATCGTAGAGCTGTAGAGCCTCGTTCAGAACTTCCTTAAGGCCGCGAAGGTAATCCAAGTTAAGCTCCATTCCGTCGAAGAGGACGTGACCCCCTAGTTTCACCACCGTGCTACGGAACATACCGAAGTGGCTTTACGATTCTACCTTTTAAGGATTCGCGCAGCTAGAGGAAGATCGGCTAAAAAGCAGGTTTAAAAACATGAGCTGGCACACTAGCGCAGGCGATAGGTGATGCGAGGCTATCTCGTTTACACTCCAGCGGCCTTTGCTTTACTGGATGAAAGTGGAAAAGTTCTGACCTTTGAGAGGCTCCCAGAAGATCCGGATTCGGCTGCAGAAGAGCTCCTTGCAATCGAGGAGGGTGGTGTTCCACTGAGGCTCGAGGCACTACTAAAGAGGGCTGGTGAGCTGGGAGTAAGCGAGCTTGTTGTAGAAGACCCTGATCAAGCTCAAAGGCTGAGCGAGGTGCTAAAAGCTACCGTAAGAGTGGAACCAAACAACGCGGTTACCAGGAGATTTAGGGAACGTCTTACGGAGTACCTCACAGAGCTTCGCTTAGACAAAGCTACGTACAACGAGCAGGCGCATAAAGTCTCCATAGCTTTAACACGAAGAAAGGTTAAGAAAGCTGCAGAGAAAAGGGATCTCTTCATCGCACAGGCTATCTCGGCCCTCGATGACATAAATAAGACCCTGAACCTCTTTGCTTCACGGGTAAGAGAGTGGTACGGTTTACACTTCCCCGAGCTTGATGAGCTGCTGGAGGAGCACGAAGACTACGTGAAGCTTGTATCTAGGATTGGTAGCAGGGATAGAATAAGATACGAGGATCTAGTAAAGCAAGGTTTTAATCAGGATGTCGCTAAGAAGATAATTGACTCGGCTAGAGCTAGCATGGGAGCCGACTTAACCGATTTTGATCTCAACGCTATAAGATTATTGTCTGATGTAACTCTTGAGCTGTTCGAGATAAGGAGGAAACTCGAGAAGTACGTCGATGAAGCCATGATGGAAGTCGCACCGAACATCCGCGGGCTGGTGGGATCGTTGCTCGGAGCCCGCCTCATCGCGCTCGCTGGTGGACTACAAAAGCTGGCTACGCTACCCGCCAGCACGATCCAAGTTTTGGGGGCCGAAAAAGCCCTTTTCAGGGCTTTAAGGACTGGTGGTAAACCACCGAAGCACGGTGTGATTTTCCAATACCCGTCAATCCACAGATCCCCGAAGTGGCAGCGGGGTAAGATAGCCAGGGCGCTTGCGGCAAAGCTAGCTATAGCCGCAAGAATCGATGCTTTCACCGGCGAGTATAAAGCTGACGAGTTAAGGGAACAGTTGGAAAAGAGGATACAAGAGATAAAGACACTCTACGCTAAACCGCCTAAGCGAGTAGCTCCGCCGAGAGAGGCACGAAAAGAGAAGAAGCCTGGTGAGCGGAGGAGAAGGTGAGGTGGTGATATGGTAGCCACGGTCGGTTACAGGGCTCACGAGAGCATTGAGCAAGTTTACTGGGTTGAGTTTGAGGATGGTTCAAGCAAGCTTGCGACAGTAAACCTAGCGCCGGGTGTCAGAGTGTACGGTGAACAGCTCGTGAAAATCGGTGGACGTGAATTCCGTGTGTGGAACCCGTACAGGAGCAAGCTCGCTGGTGCGATACTAAAAGGGATCAAGCTTGTACCGATTGGGGCTGGCACCAAGGTGCTCTACCTGGGAACGGCTGCGGGTACAACCCCCAGCCACGTTTCTGACATTATCGGAGAGGAGGGAATTCTCTACGGGGTAGAATTCGCTCCTAGAGTCATGAGAGAGTTCATCGAGCGGGTAGCCGCCTACAGGAGGAACGTAATCCCAATACTAGCCGACGCGCGATTCCCACACAAGTATGCCGCAATCGTGACTGAGATGGTTGACGTAGTATACGCCGATATAGCTCAACCCTTCCAGAGTAAAATCGTGGCCGATAATGCTGAGTATTTCCTGAAGTCCGGCGGCTATGTTGTTCAGGCGATTAAAGCGATGAGCATAGATGTTACTAAAGAACCCTCTGAAACTTACAAGAGGGAAATCAATCACCTTGAAGAGAGGGGGTTCGAGATCGTCGATGTTGTTCACTTAGAGCCATACGATATTGCGCACGCGTTCGTAGTTGCACGTTACCGCTAAAAACATTAACCCTTTCTTAGATTATAGTAGCACGAGGCCGTGGGGCTAGAAGAGAAACTGAAGGCTTCAGGGTTCGAAGTTGCAGGGGAAGAGGGTAGCTCATACTCATTTGACATAATCGCGGTCAAGGACGAGAACGCTTTCGCAATCAAAGTTTTAGAGAGCCCGGAGATCGAGAACATCAAGAAGTATGTTACAGATTTAAAGAGGATATCGATACCCCTTGACTTAACACCGCTTTTGGTTTGCGAGGAGGGTCCTCCTGATGATGTGCTTCTTACATTTGAAGGGGTTCCTTCGATAACAGCTCCAACTCTTCTTAAATTGACCAGTGATGCTCAGCCACCGTTTGTCTACGTCAGTCGAGGGGGAGTGTACGTAAAGGTGAAGGGAGAGTATATCAGAAAGCGCAGGCTTGACCAGGGAATGTCGCTGGGCGATCTTTCGCTCCTTTTAGGAGTGACGAGGAGGATGGTCTACGAGTACGAAACGGGGCGCTCAGACGTAACAGCAGAAGTAGCGAAAAAAATGCTACGCGTGTTTGGTGAGGAAGTCTTCGAGCAATTATCGTTGAACGGAATAAGAGAGCATTTTAAGAAAAGCAGAGTTGCCGAGCAGACCCCCACTGGTAGGATACGCGATCCCATGTTAAGGAGAATCCATGGTAAGCTTCTCACAGCGGGGTTTGTTGGGCTAGCAATTGAGAGAGCTCCGTTTCAGTTAGCCGCAAAAAGAGAGAAGGAGAGTGCAAGCACAAAACTCGTCATAAGGAAAAGCTATGAAGAGGAGGAGTTTGAGGAGCAACTCACACTGGAAGTGGCAAAACTTTGCAGATCTTACGCGCTGTTCGTCACAGGGGATAAGGTTAGAGTTATTGGCAGACAAGTAGTGGAAGCACGTACCGAGGAGCTAGAGGAATGCTTAAGGGACTCCATCTCTCCATGACTGGTAGTATCAGGCTCGTCGAAATCAGTGAAGGGCTTGTCAGAATCCTTGTACCAGACCTTGAGTACTACTCTAGCAGCTCAGCCAGGATAGAGCCAGCGTGGGCTCCCGTTTTCTACAACCCCCGTATGAGGATTTCACGTGATTTAAGCGTGGCCATAATATCCGCGTTTGTAAAGGCCTTTGGGCGCAGCAAGATCAAGGTTTGTGAACCCTTAAGCGCTACAGGCGTTCGAGGTCTCCGCTACGCTGCCGAGATTGAAGGGATTGAAGAAGTTTTAATAAATGATAAGAGCGCGCTCGCGTACGAGCTGGGAGTCCAGAACGTTATGCGTAATAAACTTAATGATAAAATTAGAATATATAACAGAGAAGCTAGGGCTTTACTGCTTGAATTTGCAGAAAAAGGCGAAAAATTCGACATAGTTGACATAGATCCTTTCGGTTCGCCGGCACCTTTTGTTGAAAGTGGCTTACTCGCGCTTAAACACAACGGCCTCCTATTGGTTACCGCTACGGATCTTGCCCCTCTCTTCGGCGTTGCACCAGGTTCTTGCAAAAGAAAGTATTTTTCGACACCTATGAGAACCGAGTTCTCGAAGGAAGTTGGGGCTCGCATTTTAGCAGCTTTTGTAGTACGTGAAGCGGCTAAGTTAGGCCTCGCAGCAGAGCCTATCTACACGTTCCTCGCGAACCACTCTTTAAGAATAGCTTTCATAGTAAAAAGAAGTAAAAGTTTAGCTAAAAAGTTCTTGGATCTGTTAGGAGGAGCCATTTATTGCTACAAGTGCTTCTATAGATCGCTCACCAGCTATTCGCCCTCAGAGCGCTCGTGCCCAAATTGCGGTTCACCCCTTATGATCGGAGGACCTTTGTGGACGGGTGAATTGTGGAACCCGAACTTCGCTCTGAATGTACTCGAGCACTATAGCGAGCGGAGCTACCTCAGCAGCACTGGAATGCGTATCGTAAAGCTGATAGCTTCAGAAGCGGGCAAGCCTGCCCTGTATTCAACTTCAACTAGTTTAGCTAAACTGGCGGGCCTAGGCGACGAACCCTCACTCAAGAGAATCGCGGAGATTGCTGGGAAGCTAGGTGTCGAGTTCTCTCCAACACACTTTGATGCAAAGGGTTTTCGGATAGATATCCAGCTTTACGAGCTGGCTAATTACTTTCGTGGCTGAAAAAGTCTGTTATTCAATTCTCACGGCTTTCCCCGTTCTCGCCGACTCGAGTGCAGCAATCACGCACTTTAGCGCCCTGTATCCATCCTCCCAGCTAACGATTGGTTTATCTCTCCGTAGGACACACTGTAGGAAGTTCATGTCCTCCAAAAGAAGGGGTTCTCTCTTTATGCCTAGAAGGCTCCAACTTTCTCTAACCTTCGATGTATAGGCTGAGACCAACTGGCTATACTCCCCCATGGAGCGGTGCTCGACAAGGCCTTTCTCCATCGTCATGGTTTGCAGGATGTAGTCAACCTCGTAGAGCTTGTCCCGCAGCTGTACGCTTAAAATACGCCTCTTGAAGTTGGACCCGCTTCTCCAGCTTGCTCTAAAGTCGCCGGCAACATTTATGCTATCAAACGAGAAAAACGCTGAGATGTCTACCTCTAACCCTGAGACTTTATCCCAACAGGCCCTAGCCATCACCCATTCGGGCGTAGCTCCTAAGAGATAGCATACCACATCGACATCATGGATGAGAAGATCATGAGCCGCACCCAAATTCAGCGTGTAACCACTGGGCGGACCAGGGCCAATTCTCTGCGCTGATACGTGAACAATCTCGTCTTCCTCCTTCATCAGTTGCTCCTTCAGCGCCATAACCACCGGGTTAAAACGCTCGATGTGCCCCACTGCTAGAAGCCTGCCCTCCCTCTCAGCCACCTTACCCATTTCTTCGGCTTCTTTAAGGTCAGCCGCGATCGGTTTCTCGACTAGTAGATCCATGTGCGGTAGAAGCTTCATTGCCACATCGTAGTGGTACACTGTCGGTACCGCCACGATAGCGGCGTCGACCCTCATCTTAAGCAACTCCGTTAGATCACTAGTCCAGGAAGCCCCATACACGCGAGCAACTTTCTCTGCCCGTCCGGCATCCTTGTCCACTACGACGAGCTCATCTATGCTCAACCCCTCCGGGCCCATCTTCTTGATCTCGTTTAGAACGCGGACGTGGTTCACCCCCCATCTGCCGACACCAATGACAGCAACCTTCACAAGCTGACTTCAAAACTACTTCTTAAAAAGCATATGAATGATACTGCCAGGAGTTCGTATGCGCTGCGCAATACTGGTGACAGGAATGCCGGGCAGCGGAAAGACGCTGTTCTCCGAGGCTGCAGCAAAACTCGGTCTCCCTGTAGTATCCATGGGTGATGCTGTTAGGTCTGAAGCCATTCGCAGAGGGTTAGATATTAACGCTAACACACTTGCCCAACTATCATTGGAGCTGCGGGAGAAGAGGGGGCCGGCCGCCGTATCGGAGTTAACGTTGGCTCAAGTACCTATCGAACCAATCGTGGTAATAGAGGGAGTTAGGAGCCTAGCCGAGGTGGAGAACTTCCGCCGCCACTTCGATAGAGTCTTCGTGGTAGCCATTCATTCCTCGCCGACCACCAGGTATCAACGGTTATCCAGCAGAGGGCGGAGTGATGACCCGAAGCATTGGGAGGATTTCGCCGAAAGGGATAGGAGGGAGCTATCCTTCGGTATCGGTGAGGTAATCGCTCTAGCGGATTTCATGCTTGTCAATGAGGAAATTAGTAAAGAAGGATTCATTGATTTATGCATGTCCGTACTAGTTGATATCCTGCGAATGTGCCATCAGATGGATGATCGGAGTTCCTTAACCCTTGATAGCTCTACCCGAAGGAATAACGCTTGTTCATAATTTCGCTTGAGCGCTCCCTTTTCCCCGGCTGTGCGCTTCTGGCCCCTCCCTCCGCTCCCCATATCTGCGCTCTACCCGCTTTTCTCGCGGCTTGGGAGGAGCCAAGCGAGAAAAGGGGAATAAAAATGAAATGAGAATGAGAAAGAGTTTCAGCTCCCTGGCTCACTCGACAACTGGGGCTATGTAGGCTTTCAGCCATCCTTCCCTCAGCTGGAATATCGTGAGGCGGCCCCTTGCCACAGGCGCGAACCCCATACTTCCAGGCCCCAACCCCGCGATCCTGAAAGCCCTCAAAGCGTCAGCTAGCGTCCTCAACCTCAAGGTCACCCTGAGCCCCCCGCGCGTCCCGGCAGCAGAGCGAAGAACTACTGACCGCGCGCGAAGATGTGGTCTATCGATAGACACATCGGCGACAAGGCGCTGAAAGGCGAGTGAGCAGGCCGCTCTAAGCAGCCGGCCTCATGACGCCCGCTCCGGTCGCCCGCGGCCCAAAACTGCAAAGGCCGGGGAACAGGCCCCTGGAGGCCGAAAAACTATGTAGGGGGGATGAGCTATGGCGCGGACCTATGGTGGAGCTTCGATACCGTGCGGAGCAAATAAAGGGCGATAGCTACCATTCCCGTGGATCCAACGTCTTCCTCAATACCGTCAGGGTACACAGCAATCCCCATCTCGAGCTCTTTCTTCGATAAACCGGGGTCGGACCCTCCGAAAACTGCAAGAAGCCTACCAGCCGCAGTGTTAACGACCTCCGATAGGGGCCTCTGTGCGTACCTCTTCGGTACAAACAGGAGGACCATATCAGGCTTCAGCACTTCAATCGCGTCGGGTAAATCGGGGAGGCACATGAAGGCCCTCCCCATCTTCAATGCCAGCTTTTGCGCTTCTGGAACACCCGCTTGAGCCGCGCTGCCACTGGCTTTCGTAACGATGAACGCGTGGTACCCTAATCCGTAAGCGATCCGTGCTGCTTCAACAACCCTCTGCTGCGAGTAGGCGTTGTGAAGGACTGGTAGCACTTCAACACCTGACACTTCAGCCACGTACAAGCCGTGTAGCAGTTTCCCTTAAAAGTTGCCCTACATCCCCATCTCTACAGCCTTCTTTACTTCCCGCGCTATCGCTCTGCTTAAGGGTGGGGGAACTGCTTCACCCACCTGATCAAACTGCAGATCACGACTGCCAAGGAAGGTATGGTCGTCTGGGAAGCCCATCAGCCTGGCTTGTTCCCGAACTGTCAACAGCCTGTCCTCGAAGGGGTGGATAAAGCGCGAGGACCCCATTACTGTCGGGGCAAGATGGTACGGGTGTAAACGAACGTAATTGGAGAGGACCCTCCCGTTCGCGCCAGCGTAGCGTATTAACGCTTCGCCCCATTTCAATTTCGCAATCCTCCTCTGTTTGCGCGGAGAGAGGGGGACTAGTTCGTGATTCGGCACCTCGTGCGGAGCCTGCGGCGGGGGGAGATCTCCAATCGCTTCGATCACTGTTACACACTTATGCAGAGGGGGCGGTTTAATGCGTATGTTTGAAACGAACAGCCTGAGCCTGTGTGAGGGAGTCCCGTACTCCTCGGCTTTAAGTAAGTTAAAGTAGATCGCTGGGTAACCGACACGAGCGAACTCCTTCCGTAGAGCTTCTCGAAGGGGGCCCTCGATCAATGCTGGGACGTTCTCCATCACAAAGATCTTTGGTTTCAGGTCGCCCACTATCCTGATGAAGTGTAGGACTAACCTGCCGATAGGATCTTCGTAGAGCCTATCCATGGGGTTGGGCTTACGCAGCGGGTTGGCTCCAGTGAAAGGTTCGCAGGGTGGACTACCGATAACCACGTCAACGTGCCCCACGAGGGACGCGAGGTCCTCGCTCCTAAGGCTCCCAACGTCTTCGACCAAGACCTCAGCGCTCGGAAAGTTGACCTTGAAGGTTTTAGCGACCACTTCCACGTTGTCCACGCCTAAGGTGATTTCGAATCCCTCATCTCTGAAACCCCTTGCGAAGCCTCCGGCGCCGCAGAAGAGATCCATCACTCTTAACCTACTCATATCTCAAACTGAGCAGGAAACAGAACTTAAAAGTACTGATCCAGCCCGACTCGACCTACGAAATCCTGATCGAGCACTAATCTCCCGCTTGTCACAGCCTCCTTCAACCTCTTCGCTAAGGTAGGACCTATACCAGGGATTTCCGCTAATTCGCTCTCCGCAGCTCTAGCAATATCGGCCAAGCTCCTGTAGCCACGAGAGTACAGAGCACGAGCCCTAACCCGTCCAATACCTTTGATGCTTGTAAGCTCTAAAAGCTCAGGTTTCACACCGTGCTTAATCCGCTCTCGAAGTAAAGCTAGCTTCTTGTGATGATGCATGTACCCTAATAGTTTTGAAAGTTCAGACGCCGCGTAGGTTAGCCACTCAGCTGTCTGTGTAATCGCGTAGAGGTCCCCCGGCCCTACATCGTACTTATCGTAGAGGTAGTCATCGGGTTTCTCCTCTATCCATTCAAGCAAGAGCGTCGCTACCTTAACCTCAGCTAGGAACATCTCGTACTCATCAGGATCCTCCGGTGGTGGCACCAGAAGATCTGACACTTTCTGCTCTACGAATTCCTCAAGCCATTCTCTGTCGCCTTTCCTGAGGTACATTTTCGGCATATCGGGTGTGAGGGCTAGCAGATGCAAGTAGGCTAGGTCAGATATAGTCGCATCACCCGAGAGGTACTTGATCACCAAACTGGCTGTGCGGGGATCGAGGTATAATTCGGCCACGCGGCGCCCTAGGGGGGTTGCTTCCAGCTTGTTGTCCGATGCTTCCACGAAACCCTCTCTTTGCAGCTCCTTCAGAGCACTTTCAGCTAGCCTCAGAAGGTAGTTTATATCCCCCTGGACGGCGAAGAGGGAAATGCTTAAGGTCTTTCTCAACTCATGCACGCTTAACGCTAGACCGCTAGCTACTTCTGCTAGGATCTGGCTCCTGAGCGCGCGTTCAGAGGACAGTTTAGACGTTACCCGCTCCGGTTGAGCCTTCACGTACTCTTCCAGCAGGTACTCCGCCTCATCTAACGTGCGGGCTATCAGCACAGCCTCGCCGACTCTGTCGTACTTTGGCCGACCAGCTCTTCCAGCCATCTGCTTGTACTCCATCACGCTGATTTCCTCGTAGACGCCAAGCTCGACATTGTACCTGTGTCTATCCGCGATTACCACACGCCTGGCTGGCAGATTGACGCCGGCTGCAAGCGTAGGCGTGGCGACAACGACCTTCAGAAGATTGCTTCTGAAAGCATCCTCTATCATTTTCCTGACGGGGTGGCTTAAACCCGCGTGATGGAAGGCAACTCCCTTAGCCATGACTGAGGCGAGCTTCTCAGTCACTATATTCCGTTCCCGTGAGAGGAGCTGGGAGCACAGCGCTTGTAAATGCTGCCTTTCAGATCTGCTTAGAAACTTCTCGACGGGAAACGCCAGCCGGGAAGCCGTATTGACAGCGCCTCGCCTCCTGAAGTTGAATATCAATACTTGTCCCCCCTCTCTGAGCGTGTCTCCAGTTAGATCGAGGAGCGGTTCCTCGAATCTGCTATCAACGCTCCTTGACGACCCGTCGGAGAACTCGATCATGCCGTCGTAGTATACACCTTCTTTGAGGGGGACAGGCCTCCAATCGCATACCACGGGCTTCGCGCTCAGCCAAGCGGCGATCTCTTCCACGTTTCTTATCGTGGCACTTAAACCTAGCAATTGCGCGTTGGGTACAACCCTCCTTATACGGGAAAGAAGCAGCTCGAGAGTTGGACCACGGTTCGCTTCTCCGACCAGATGTATTTCATCAGCTACCACGAGCGATACTTCCCTGAGCCAGGGTGCTCGGTGCCTCAGTAGGCTATCAGCCTTTTCATTTGTTGTTACGATGACGTTGTAGCGCTCTAACCACTCGTCAGTAGAGTCGTAATCGCCGATGCTGAGCGCCACCTTAAAGCCGTGCGGCTCAAAAAAGCTTGAGAAATCTTCGTACTTCTCGGAAGCGAGTGAGCGGAGAGGCGTAAGGTAAAGCACTTTTCCTGCTTCACTCATCAGGTGTTTTGCCGCCGCTAGTATGGCGATCAGGGTTTTTCCCGATGCTGTAGGAGCGGCGACAACAAGGCTCACGCCTTCAAGTAGTCCGGCTTTTACCGCCATCTGTTGAGGAGGAAAGAGCTCTGTGATACCCTGCTTAGCTAGCGCTTCTATGATACCGGGGGGTAGGTTGAGCTCCTCTATCTTCATTACTTTACCCCGCGCGCAAGAGCAGTATGTAGCCTGGCTTTGGCTCTATAATTTCTCCGCTGTTGTAAAGCCTCTCGAGGACTTTCCTCACGAACTGCTCCTCCAGCCCCTTCTCAACGGCTCTCGCAACGAAATCCTCACGCTTTACAGCCTCTCCCCCCGCCTCCTCGACCATCTCCCTGAGAAGCTTGATGACTTGCAAAACCTTATCTCTTTGAGACTTTGGCTGCCCGGTCATGACTAGATCGATGTCGAAAGTTTTCGTTTCCACGTCGTATCCGACGCTTTTCAGGAATACCATCATCAGCTCTATAGCAGCTTCCGCATCCTTCTCTGTAACAACGTCGTTCAACGCCATCTTCGCGTGTGCTTCAGCCAGCCTAATCAAGGCCTCGAGCTGCCTCGGCGTGATCGCAATGGGAGAATCCGCCCCTTGGCTTTTCGACCGCATTTCCACGTAGAAGCTGATCAGCTTCGCTTTCGCCTCCTCGGTCAGCCTGGGCCTGACGTACCTCCTCGCGTACGCTATGTACTTCCTTAATAGGTCTCTGGGCAGGACGTACTCGAGAGACTCTGGATAGTGCTGCCTGTGGAAGTCCAGCACGTACTCCGCCAAAGCTTTGTCCCGCTCCGCGTTAGGCACATCGGTGATCACGAAGATCAAGTCGAAGCGGGAGAGAATCGTGGGCGGAAGGTCTATGTTCTCCGTCACCGGCCTCCCGTGCAGGTAGCGGCCGAAGGCGGGGTTTGCGGCCGCAAGAACGGATGCTCGCGCATTAAGGGTGGCGACGATACCTGCCTTAGCGATGCTGACTGTCTGCTGCTCCATCGCCTCGTGGATGCTGACCCTATCCTTGGGGTCCATCTTATCGAACTCGTCGATACACGCGATACCGCCGTCCGCTATCACCAGCGCGCCCGCCTCCAAGTAGAAGTCGCCCGACGCTTTCTCTCTCACGACTGCCGCCGTCAACCCAGCGGCAGTAGATCCTTTCCCACTCGTGTAGATGCCCCTAGGGGCAATTGAAGCCACGTACCTCAGGAGCTGAGATTTAGCGGTCCCAGGGTCGCCGATCAGTAGTATGTGGACATCCCCCCTAACTCTAACACCGTCGGGGTGCAGTTTTTGGACACCGCCGAATAGGAGAAGCGCGATGGCCTTCTTCACCTCTTTGTAGCCGTAGATTGAGGGGGCGATGGAGTTCACGATGAGATCACGGACGTCGCCCCGCCTCGAAAGTTCCAGTATCCTTTTCTCATCCTCCGGCGTAATCTCCACGTCAAGGTCTTCCTTCGATGCGACTTCTACGTTATTCGCCTCTAGGTACATCTGGAAGATCGGAGGTTGACCTTTTAAACTTCGTTCAGGAGCAACGGCAAGAATACCAGTTACAACAGCGCGATCTCCCGGCCTGACGATGTCCACTAGATCGTGAGAAGCGACTACCTCAATAGAGCGGGGAAGCTGCCCTGAAGGAAGCTCTTCAGGCCTCTCCTGCAGCACGAACCTCTGCCAATCAATAAACTTACATTTCTCTAGAACCAGCTCGAAACTTCCTCTTTTCTGACCACCAGCTGCGCAGCCCGGACACTGAATCGGTTTTTCAAGCTTTTCGCCAGTTTGAACTACGGCAACCTCCTCACCGCACTCCCTACAGCGATACACAGCCTCCAAGAGAAGCTGCTTGACAGGAGAGAGCTTAGTCACTATTCCCTCTACGGCGATTAACTTGCCCAGGTGGGTAGCCCTGGCCTTCCTAATCGGTACTTTAAGGCTCTCGGGTAACCTACGAACCCTAACGAAGAGATCCGTCACGCGCGTTAGGTACTCAGCGTTCTCAACCTTCATCACCTCCTTCAACCCGTCAACTGAGGCTTTGATAGTTAAACGCGGGTTCTCTACAAGTCTTTCAGCCAGTGATGGATCAAACGAGAGAAGATCGTCGAAGTCTACGATTAGCGACAAACTCCCTTCAAGAGCCATCCTAGCTATCCGAGCCCTGTACTTGTAGTCACCTTTTTCATCCTTAAACGAGCGGAAGAACTCCGCGAACCTCTCTGACAGGTTAACCCCTTCAACGATGGTTAAGCTTTCAACCAAGCGGGTCACCCCTTTCCAAAAACTGCTTCATCGAGGAATACCAGTCACTCACCACCTTGCAGAGGTGTGCGTAGAGGGCACGCTCCTCTATTGTCAATCTCTCAGCAAAGTCCCTGCTAAACTCCGGGTTGACTAGAACAGCTCTCAGGATTTTCTGTAATCGGAGCCTCACGATGTCTACCAACATGGTTTTTGCAACATCTGCTTTCTTGCTCTCCTCAGAGCTCTTCTCTAAGAGTTGTAGGGTCAATCGAGCCTTTAGATAGAAATCACCAGCTAGTTGTTGAGGAGCTGAGAGATCTCTGCTTTCTATCCATCGTATTTTGTTGAGTTCCTGCCAGCTGTAGAGTCTCTCCGGATCGAGCGTGAGCACTCCTTTCTTTATGAGGGGGAGCGCTTCGCGCAGCGAAAGATCGAGACGCGCACCCCTTCTCAATAATTGCTCTCCCGAGCTGGTTTTAACGGGTACTTTGGCATCACTTACCACCACGACTGGGATCTGCGCATCCACTATGACCAATGTTTTTGATAATTCGCTGGCGACCATGGTCGGTCTCTCTCACTATAGTAAGTGATATTCCCTTGCTATGAAATATTGAAAGAACTTACGTTGATAATGCGTCGAAAGTACTGAAGTAAAGTTACGCTATTACTTCCGTACGAACTTACCTCGCTGTAATCTTCCTAGCTTCGCGCTCCGTCTCTCTCAGAAGAACTATATCGCCCAACCTTACCGGCCCTTTGACGTTCCTGGTCAATATTCTCCCTTTATCGGGCCCTTCGAGCACTCGAACCCTGACTTGCGTTACCTCTCCTGTCACACCCGTCCTGCCTACTATCTGGATTACCTCCGCGGGAATCGCGTCGCTCCACAGGTCAGCTGGCTGAGCGTATTTCTGCCTCGAGCTCATACCGCGAGCTTAAGAGAACGCTTTATCAGCATTTCGCCAGTGATTTCAGATTTGCCTATGCAGTCTTTTTACTTTTTATTTCGTTAACAGCTTTGATTACCTCGTTCATGAGGGCAGTCGCGTCGCCTGGCTCAATTATGCACGCTGATGCAGCTGCTACCCGAAGTCCACACGCGGTTCCAAGCTTGGCTTTCGATGGAACGTATACGTAGGGTACTCCCTTTTCTTCGCAAAGGAGCGGTAGATGAGCTACAATCTCCGGCGGATCGACATCCTCTGCGATCAATACCAGCTTGGCGAGACCTCTTTCAACGGCCTTTGTTGTTTCGTTTGTTCCCTTCTTAATCGCTCCTCCGCGCTCCACTGCCATGCGAATAGCTTCGTAAGCCTTCTCAGCCAGTTCTGGTGGAACTTCAAACCTCACGTAAAACGGCTTCTCACCCGACATATCGCTCACCTTTCATCGCTCATCTTTCAAGGAGGGTGCAGCTTCTCTCCTTTTAAACCCTTCTGAGGAAGTTCGCAACAGTCCACCTAAAGCGCCAGTACGCCTTAGATGTTATACCAAGGTAAGATAATAACCGTGCCCCTATCTTCAATCTCGTGGACGACTGTCTGGTTAGAGAAGGAGATTTTGTGCTTCTCAGCGGAGCAAAGCGCAGCTACCTCGTAAAGGTATCAAAAGGGAAACGCTTCAGCTTCAACGAGGGGATTATCGATTCTGAGGAGATAATCGGAAGGCAGTATGGAGAGGAGGTGACAACGCATCTGGGAGTCCACCTCAGGCTCGTTCATCCCACTCTACTGGATATCGTTTACCGCGGTTTCACGCGGCGTACCCAAGTAATCTACCCCAAGGATGCCGCTCTGATTATTTTACGGTGCGGTGTTGGTCCGGGTTCGCGTGTCGTTGAGGCAGGAACCGGTTCTGGATGCTTAACGGCTCTTCTAGCACACTTCGTACGGCCAACCGGTACGGTATACACTTATGAAGTCAGGCGTGAGTTCATCGATATCGCGCGTGAGAACCTAGCAGCCGTGGGCCTCCTGGACTACGTCGTCATAAAAGAAAAGGATGTTAGGGAGGGTATCGAGGAGAAAGAGGTCGATGCAGTGATCCTCGATATGGCGGATCCGTGGCATGTGATAGAGCATGCCCACCGCGCGCTCCGCTGTGGCGGTACGCTCACGTGCTTCCTGCCAACAATTAACCAGGTGGAGAGGGTCGTGGATGAAGCCATTGCAAAAGGTTTCATAATGGTTGAAACCGTCGAACTACTGTTAAGGAACTTTAAGGTTAAACGGGGTGAAACTAGACCCGAGGTTCGCATGATCGGTCATACTGGGTACATTGTTTTTGCCCGTAAGCCATAGCTGAAGGACTTATTTAGATCGTTGCTAAGCCCTTACAGCAAGATTCTTTACTCCTCTGTGTTCCGACCGATGTTTCACGAAACTGTTTGTCGTCTACTCGAACGTAATACAGCGGGTGTAAGCGCTCCTGTGAACAATTTCCATTAAGGTAGAAATGGTTTTAAAGATGTGAATCGACAAGTACCCTCTGATGTCGCGAATACATGAGGCTTTTCTAGATATTGGGGAGTTCAAGGTCTACAGCTCAACAGATGCGACATTTCGTGCTCTTCATGCGGTACAAGAAGTATTTGAGCAAGCATCCAGCACGCGGGAGGCCCTCGAGGATTTGCTGGCGGCGTTAAAGTACGTCGCTGATAGGAGGCCAACTTCGATAATGTTGTTCAACGTGATGAAGAGAATGCTGGACTATATTGAGAGTGGCATGAGGATGGGGGCTTCGAAAAGCGAGGTGGCAAAGATGGTTGAGGAGGGGGTTGGCGCCATGAGAAGAGAGATAGAAAACGCGATAAGCCTGGCTGCTACACTGGGTGCCCGGCGCGTGCGCGAGAACGCATCTCTGTTAACCTGCTCCTACAGCAGAGTGGTAAAGATGCTCTTTTCCCGGCTGAAATCGGAGGGAAAGCGAGTACGCGCTTTCGTCACTGAGTCAAGGCCCGGTGGTGAGGGCATTCGATTGGCGCAAGAGTTGAGCGAGATGGGCATTGAAACTGAGCTGATCGTGGACTCGTCGGTGAGGCACTTCATGAAGGAGATGGATATGGTGGTAACAGGTGCTGAAGCAATAGCGGCCAACGGCGCTGTCGTGAACAAGGTAGGAACATCGTTGATCGCTCTCGCCGCCAATGAAGCTCGAGTTAGAACCTTCGTACTCACCACGACGCACAAGTTCTCCGCAGAGACGATCTTCGGGGAGCTTGTAAAACTCCCCGTAATGAGGGATGTGAGCCTTTTACCAGGGCTCGAAAAGAGGAGGGATCTGAACGTGTGCTACCCACTTTTCGATGTGACACCACCCCGGTACGTCGATGCCATAATCACTGAGAAAGGCGTAGTGGCTCCAGAGGCAGTGATCCTGCTTGTACGCGAACTTCACGGATGGCCTACCGAAGTTCACGATTTGATTTCTCGTCTCGAAAAATTAGTGGAGGTGGTAGGAGGGTGAAAGCATCGCCTAAAGTCCTAAAGATAGCACAGTTGATCAGGGACATGCGCGTGAGAGGAGCGGGTAGGATCGCGAGAGCAGCGGCTTACGCGATGAAGGTAGCGGCGCTAGAGTACCAGGGGTCATCCCTAGACGACTACCTCACGTACATGAGGCATAGCGCTCAGATACTAACCTCTACTAGGCCCACCGCGGTATCCCTCCATAACGCGGTTAGATACGTGATGAACAAAGTCCGTAGAGCGAGCAGCTGTGAAGAAGGGGTTGAGTTAGCCGTGAAAGCTGCAGACAACTTCATAGATTCGTCCCTTAACGCGGTTAGAATCATAGGGGAGATCGGCTCTCGTCTCATCGAGGACGGAGACACTGTTTTAACGCACTGCAACAGTTCGGCGGCCCTGTCCATCATAAAGACGGCGTACAGAAAGGGGAAAAATATCGTAGCCTACGCTACAGAGACACGCCCGAAGTTCCAGGGATTGCTGAGTTATCGAGAGTTGGTTGACGCGGGAGTCCCCACCACTCTCATCCCGGATTCGGCCGTGAGATACTTCATCAGGGACGTCGACAAAGTTGTGGTTGGTGCTGACACGGTTACGGCTAACGGTGCTGTAGTGAACAAGATCGGGACGTCACTGATCGCTCTCGCCGCATATGAAGCAGGAGTCAAGCTCTACGTGGCCACTGAAACGTACAAGTTCAGTCCAGCAACGATCCTTGGGGAGCTGGTAGAGATAGAGGAAAGAGGTGCAGAAGAGGTTCTGCCTACGTATACACTGTTAAAGCTTACCAATCTTAAGGTTCGTAACCCGGCCTTTGATGTTACCCCACCTGAATACATAGACGCCATTATCACCGAGCGGGGGATTATACCGCCGAAAGCCGCAGCGCTCATTCTCCTAGAAGATTACGGGACAGAAGTAGCAGAGGAGTTAACAAAAGTAACGATAGATCTTGAAGAGAGTACCCCCCCTTTACTCGACTGACTGAAAAAGAAAACTGCCGGTTGAGAATTAACATACGAAAGCTCTGGTATAATCGTTCACCCCTTTTCCTAATATTAGTTGAAACCTTTAAGCGCCAGCGGCAACGGAGGGAGCATAGGGGAGGGATGGCGCCCCGGCCGGGATTTGAACCCGGGTTTTCCGTGCGGTTTCCCGCTCTCCGGCTCGACAGGCCGGCAATCCAGCTAATGTGGGTTACTGGGCCAGACTATACGACCGGGGCTGAAAGGGTGTTCGTGCAAGCCTTTAATACCTTTTGTGCTCTATGAGTGCAAGGCGGTTCTTCGAAGCTCGCTCTTTTTGCCATAAAGCGCAGTCCATTTAAGCTTAGAGGGATCCTTTCGCAGCTTAATCGCATACTTGAAGCACCTGCTTGAGCAGAAACGCAGTATAACCCCATCGTTTCTCACGTACCATAGGCCTGTGCCTGGCCGTATTTCATGCCCACAGAAGCTGCAGGTATACACCCGCACCATCGTATCGCACCTTCCAGCCGTGTGAGCTTTGTCTTTTAAATTTGATTCTACTCAATGAGCTTCGTTGGACGCATGCCGTTGGTACAAGTCTACGACCTTCGCTAGCCGCGCGATTTCATCTGCAACGCTTCTGCTTTGAGTAGTCAATATAACCTGGACATCTGGGCTGAACTTTAGTAATGTTTTAGCTAGCACTACATGAGTGCTTTCATCAACGTTTGGAACTGGATCATCTAAAACGAGGAAGGCCAAGTTTCCAAGCTTAAGCAACCTAGCGGCGAGGAAAAGGGATAGAGCGAAGATGGATTTCTGGCCGTCGCTTAAGCGTGTCGCAACAGGAACTATCTTCCCATCAGTTCGCCTTTTTACAAATGCAACGTACCTACCCCTCCCGCTTTGAGCCCAGTGGCTCTCAACGCTTATGAGCACCGCATCGTACTGCATACTCAGATCAAGCTCGACAAAAAACTTCGATATAATACTTGAGAGTTTTTCGGCTAGGCTTCGACGCAAAGTTACGTGCGTATCGGAGAGAGCCCTCTTGATACGTTCAAGACGGTTGTAAACCAGCTCTAGCCTCCCCCGTTTGTCGCGTAACTCCTTTAACTTAGCACTAACGAGTTCGTACTCCCTCATCCTCCGAGCCATTTCGCTTTCTTGACGATCGAGCTCCTTCAGCAACTCTCTGTTTGCAGAAATAGCTTCTTTGATTTTGACGAGATCCTCAGCAACTTTTCGCACTCTCGCTTCTTCGTATCCCAGCTCTCTCAACCGGTTCTCAACTTTCCTTAGCATTTCCCTAAGCTCAAAGTAGCGGAGACTTCTGTAAAGATTTTCTAATTGATTATAACCTTTTGTCAATTCTACTAATTTGTTTCTCAATATACTCATACGCTCTTCGAGCTCATCCAAGTTCATTCTCAATTCCCCCAGCTCATCAAGCGCCTTCTCTAGCTCACTCTCCAACTCGTTTCTCCTCTTTTCATAATCTGACAGCAGCCTAAGCCTATACTCGAGCTCCCTTAGCTTCCGCTCTACATCTCTCAGCTCGTCTAAAGATCTCTCCAACTTTTCACGCTGAAGACTTACGCTCTCAGGCGGAGCTATTTCAGGAAGCGAACTAAAACTAATGACTTCACTTCCACATACAGGGCATTTAACAACATTTTGCGTTTTCAAGCTCTCCATTACCTCCTCTTGAATCGCATGTATGCATTGTGATTTACTCTCTTCGCGTTGAATGGCTTTTAGTTTAATTTCAAGTTGGGCTATTTTTCTAACTATTGTAGAAATATCACCGTACTTTTCTATTAATTTTTCATATTCTATTTGTGAATTTTTCATTTTTTCAATTTTAGATTCAAAACTCCCCAAATCATCTTCTAGCTTTTTTATATAATTCTCCATATAGTTTATTCTATACCTTATATTATGAATATCATAATTTAATCGTAAAATACACTCCTCGTTGATCTTTGCTACGAAACGCTTAAACATCTCGATAAAAGATGCAATGTTATTTATCGATACTTCGAAACTTCGGACCAGGTTCGCCTCTTCTCCAAGAAAACATTCTTCAAGCAGACTGCATAAATTAGTCTTCATACTCTCTGCTAACTCTAAGACGTAGTCGTGGTCGACTTCGATAAACTTGACTGGCTTCTCGCTTTCGAAGACTTTCAGTTGCTCTCTAAGTTTTTCAGCCTCTAATCGAAGCTTCTCCACCTCTTTGCTGCTAGCTTGGAGCGCGCTGTACTCCTCTTCAAGCAGCCTCTTCTTCGCTTCAAGCTTATCTAACTCCGCCTGTAACTCATCCCTCCTTTTGATCAGTTCAGCATACTTACTTTTCAACCTTGGCAGCTCTTCAAGAATTGATTCACTACCCAACCTACGCTCCTCTTCCTCTAAACTTTTTAGAGCATCTTTAACATCCTTTAAACTGATCTCTCTGTGGAGTTTTTCTAGCTCGCTGATTCCCAGCAGAACATCGAACAGCCTTCCTTGCTCAGCTGGTGGAGCGTGAAGAAGTGTGTATAGTTCCTGGTAGCCTAGCGAATACTCGGTTACGAACTCATCGAATGAGCAACCGAGCTTCGACTGCAAGTACCTCTCCGCCACGTCATCGTGAAACTCGTTGTTACCAACAGTAACAACGAGAGAAGTTCGTCCAGTTCTACCGAGTGTTCTTGTTATGCGGATATCTGTGCTTCCATCTGTGAGAACTGCTCGAACTTTCGCTTCTTCACAGAAGTCATTGATCAAATCCTCTTTCCTGAGATTTCTCGATGGTAATTCTCGAGTCATCCCGAAAAGAGCAAATTCCAAGGCTCTCACAAGTGAGGTTTTACCAGACCCGGGAGGACCGAAAATTACCGTAAGATCATCACTAAGTTCGATTGAAATCCTACGGTCAAAGGCTCTGAAACCCTCAACTTCTAGGTTCTTAAGCTTCAGAGGCACTACTCAACACCTCAGCAACCAATTTTCTAATTTCCTCTCTGATGCCTCGGGGTCCCTGATCCCTGTAGGCCTTTACCAGTTTTTCAGCAAGCTCGTAGGTCTCAGGACTCTCTTTCAACGCGTCTCTTAATAAACGGAGAAGCTCATCGTAAATAATGATCTCCGTCGACCCTCTCCTTTCAGTCATGCGCCGATTCCCCGAGGGTTACTCGCCTCCTCTTTTCATTAACTCTACAAGCCACGGGTTTCCCTTAAGAAAATCCACGTCCTGGAGTGCAGTACCCTCTCGAAAGCCAGAATCGGTGTAGTCTCTGCCTCTATCTCCATTCTGTACTTTGGATTTCGCAACCTGAGATTCTGAGGAAACCTCGAGGGGAATGGTAGTAGCCTGTACCTTCCTGGTCAAGTGCTCAGTTATCTTCTGTTCTATCAGCTCTACTACTTTTCTCTCAAGTTCCTTGTACAGAATCTCCTCTGGAAACGATAAGACGGTTGCTGGAGTGCCATCCCTTCTGGCGGGAAGTCTACCTCGCTCCGTTAAGCCGCTTACATCCTCAAAAGGTCTAGCAGGTACGGCTACCTCAATCCTACCCTCCAAAACCTTCAGTAGACCGATCCCACTTTCCTTGAATTCCTCAAATCGGGGCAGGTGGCTATACCGTATCTCCTCTGTGGCGAAGAAAATCTCATCGCATGGCTTCTCCCTCAGCAGACGATACATAAAGCTTCTAATCGCCTTCTGATCCTTTACGGGGTTGCTCGAGTAAGACAATAGCTTCACTCCGACTGTTCTTCGGCCGCTCGCGAAGACCAAGTCTAAGCCCTCTAAGGGCGTTGTTTCACTATATCCCTTTTCTTGAAAGTACTTCCTGAGAAAGTCGATTAGAAGTGAACGCCTCTCTTGAACCATCCCTCACCCCTCCTTTCGTTCCATAGGTAATTATCGGGTAGCGCCAAGCTCCACACCACGCAGCCTTTCCAAACGGAGAACTGTGGATCCTGCGTTAAGCGCACGTCGACGCTAATCGTGCTGCCGAGCCGCTCAGTCAGGAGTCGCTTTACCTTTACTGGTGAGGGGACGGCCACGTCCCTTAAGTTCTCAGGGGCTTTCCACTGAAAGTTTCCACCGCTGAGAATCATCTTGCTGAGGAGCGTGTCGTGTAGTGACGTAGGCGTTTTACGAATGGACCTTACGATAGCTTCATCCAGCGGGAGAGAGCCCTCAATCGTCTCGTCGCCAAGCCTGGCATCCCTTATGTTGAGTACACCCCTCTTTCTATAACTTTCGTAAACCTCGTGTGATGGATTAAACACCACTTCTCCAATGAGGAACCTGAACCACCCTTTATCCTCCATATCGATCTCGGTGAGCGCTGATAGCCTTACTTTACACCTAAACCTCTCCGGATCCTCCTTCGCTTTCTTCACGGCGGAGTTTAAATCCGCAGGAATAAGCCCGGCTTCCTCCTTAAACTTCCTCACTACAGCTTCATCACTCGCTAAGTCACCGTAGCCAAGATCTTTCAGCACTTCAGCTGATATAGCGTCCGCCTCAGCGCCTCCCCTGTACAGCGCGACAACAGCTTCTCTTAGAGGGTAGGTATGGATCGGCGTGATTTGGGTGTTACCGTGTCCCGATTCTATGACTACGCAGGATATCTCCTTCTCGGCTATTGCGACAGCCAGGGGCTGCGGTATCACTGTGAAAGCCTTAATGAGCCCCGTCTCCCGATCAACCCTACCATGTATGCTGAGCAGCTTTTCACTCATGTACTCTGGCGCTATCGCGGAGAGGGCGGCTGTGACGTAAAAGCCGTCAAAACCCTCTTTTTCTTTTAATTCCCCGAACTGATCAAATCCTTTTTTAGTGAGCTCCGCTATAACTGCCCAGCCTCGTTCATCATCCCTCTTGACCTCACCGTCCGTAAGAGGGTAGACGAGATTGCGTGCGACAGTGCTCTTAGCTCCTAGGAACTTCTTCACCTCATCGCCCACTACAAGCTGCTTCTCAACTCCGTACATCTTCAAAAGGTGGCTCTCCTCGAGGAACAAACCGACACTTTCCATTATGCGCGGTTTGCGCTCCATTAACGGTCCGTACTTAAAGTAGCGGGTACCGTAGTCTTCGCCGTACGCGGATAACGCCCTTCTCGGATCGAGCGTGGTCCCCGCCATGCTAGACCTATAATTAAAATGGGGGGAGTATTTAAAGCGGATTGCATGAGATATAGGTGAAAGTAATCCTAGAAGCCTCCACCAACGATGAATCGCAACTGTGCTATTCTATCCATAACCTCGATGAATTCCCTTTCCAGCTTCACCCTAAGTTCTTCAAACTGTTCCTCCCCTATCTCGCCACGCTCGCGTCTTTTTATGAGGGATTCCAACTCCTTCTCAAGCTCGGCCCGCCTCTTTTCAAGTGCCTTTAGCGCGTCACGTGGATCCTTAAAATCGGATAGAGAAATTCCCATGCGGTAGGAGAGGGATCCCAACGTTAATAAACTTGCTGGTGGGCGGAATCGTTTAAAAATACCTGCTCGTATATCCTCATGCGTTATGTCCAACCTACGCATAACTGTGAAAAGGTTGAACGGTTCAACTGTAGTAGAAGCCGAAGTCTACCGTGATTGGGCCCCACTTAATTTTGAGATCATATCTGCGATTCTCCCAGCGAAGGCTAGAGCCTACACTCTTGATTCATACGCTGTATACTTTACATTAGGAGTTAGAGTTCTCCTCGAAGACCTTTACGTATCGGCTAAGCAGGGCGATGTTATCGTAATACCCTACACAAACAGCATCGCTGTCGTGCTAAACGACGTGGAGAAAATACGTTTCAAGTCGACCTTAATCGGTAAAGTTACTAGCCATCTTGATAACCTTAAGGGCTTAAAGAAGGGTGAGCCAGTCGTCATTGATAAACTCCCACCCAGGTCAAGGGTGTCGCAATGATTGGCGAGAAAGCTGTGTGCATAAAGTTAAGTAGTATATCGGACTTGGCCAGGTTAGCCTCAGCGTTGGTGACAATGACCAGCTCCGTGTATCTCATCCACTTTAACCATAACGGTAAGCACTACTACGGTCTTTTCGCTACTTTCAGAGATTACTACAGATACTATGGGATACCTATCCTCTACTACGTGGAGCAGGACGTGCCGCTGAAAGGCAAGTATCTTGCCATCAAAGTTGATGAAAATGGGGAGAGAGTTGAGAGCCTCATAGGGGTTAGGGCCGGGTGGATATGCGTCCCTATCGTATCGCTTGATCGAAAACCAGATTTTATCGACATGGAGGTGTGAGCGGTGAGCCTCGTCGAACTCATACCTCTACTCAACTCAGTTGCGTGTCTAACACTTACGATTGCTATCGTAGTGGCGTTTAGGGATCGTGGGTTAAAGCAGCAGCTTAGAGCTTTGAGAATACTTGTCAGCTACATTACAATGACGCTCTTAATGAATCTATACATGGTGAGTGTCAGCGGGACAAACCTTCAGCAGATCTCATTGGTTCTTTCCGGCGCAACTATTATCCTACTTTGGATAACTGTTTATAAACTATGGGCGAAAGGAGAGTAAAATATTCAAGCACTCCTAAAATAATGAATTAAAATAAATGTTTTTGGTTGGCTATGTTTACTTCTTAGAGCTTCCTTTCAAGCACTATCTCGATCGTTGACACGATTCTTTCCTTGCCTGGTTCGCCGACTTTTTCGCTGCCTATCTTGATAGCGGAGATGTCGACCTGCCCCGCAAGAAACCGGGTTCTCACGATTTCGGCCGCATCGACAGCCTTCGATATCGTTCTCCCTCTAGCTTTGAGAGAAACGCGCTTAGCTCCCTGGTTGAACTGTATCACGGTTGCTAGTACGTAGTTCATAACCGACTTCTGCCCTATCAAGATGCTGCTTTCTTCGGCCATTCACCGGCACCTCTGGTTTTTGGCAGGCCCTCCTCTACCCTATTCTTTTATCCTTTACGGAGCAGAATGAAAAGTCGTACAAAATAAAAACTATTTTATGCTTTATTAGTTTTTTAATGTTAGAAATTATTCTATTTTCACTTTTACTCCTGATGGTTTCTTACCTTTTTCCACTTTTTCTACGGTAATTGTTAGCACACCATTCTTGTAGCTAGCTTTTGCCGTTTCTGGGCGAATCCTAGCAGGTAGTTTAACTGACTTAAAGTATTTTCGTTCACCTCTTTCAGCAGAGATTCTGATCTCTGTCTCAGTGACCTCTACGGATATATCCTCTTTCTCCACGCCCGGGATGTCTACGATTACGCGTACAATGTCTTCTTCCTCGATCACATCCGTGAATGGCTCAATAGATTCCGCTATGCGAGGCCGGACGCCAGGTCTAATGTTTCCCCACTCCCTGACGCGTGGGACTCCGTCAGGGCCAATCGTAACGGAGAAGCCGTAGTAGTAGGGTCCAATCACCCTCCTTCCGCTCTTGAAGGTTTCGAAGCTCTCCTTCATCATTTCGTCTATTAGCCTGTCCATCTCCTCGAATAGCCTTCTTGTTCTGCGTAACCATTCATCAAATTCCGACATGCAGATCTCGTCAAAAAGCAACCTAGCTTTAAATATTTTTTCAAATACGAGTGAGAATACATTTAAGCGGATAAGAACTGAAGACCCGTGGCAGAAGGCTCGAGCGTGCGCTTTAGGGCGATCGTGACGAATATTTCAATAGTTGATACACCGTGGGGGGAGAGAGTAGTTAAGGTGGATTTGACGGAGGAGCGAGAAACGCCAGGGGCTGTAGTAGCAACAACTGATCAATCCGAAATTGCGCGAGAGCTGGCCCCCATCGTTTCTCAGATACTTCGCGCTATGCCGTTTTTCGGCGTAGCCGGGAAAGCACGGTTGCCACGTCTTTCCCTTTACTTGACGGAGGAGGAATGGGAACGCTTGATAGATCGTCCTACGATAGGCGATCTAATGGAAGTAGAGATAGCTAAAGGAATACTTAGGATCAGAAAGGAACCTATCTGATTTCAAGATAGCTAAGGGGGATGTCCTGGTAATCTCCGCTTAAGGTCCACCTCCTAATCACCATCGGTAGAAACTTTAACTTAAGCTCCAATGCAGCGATCTCGATGGGGTCTTTTAGCCCTAACTCTTCCACTGGAACTAGCGGTGGCGCTCCCAGTGACAACTGTAGGGCTCTCGCGCCTATGATTCGAGCTTTCTCGTATCTTGTGAGCCAGGGAGGTCCTATCCGGATCGAAAAACCCGTTGGCACACTCGGCGCGGGTGAAAGGGGGATATAAAAACCTTCATAATTTATAGCGGAGGGGAAGGATCTAATCAAAGCCGCTAGTTCCTGATTCCTCTTCCTCTCTCTCTTTCTTCTCTTCACCCTTCTTCTCTTTTGGCGGAGCTGCTGCAATGATGTCATCGATTCTCATGATCATTACCGCTGCTTCAGTAGCTGACTTTACGACCTGCTTCTTAACCAATACCGATTCTATAATGTTCAGCTTGAACATGTCCGCAATCTTGCTGTTTATCACGTCGACGCCCACCCATTTCTCACCTTCGCTGTGCCGCTTCTTAAGCTCCGTAATTACATCGACCGGTTCCATGCCCGCCGTCTGAGCCAGTATAGCGGGGATCACTTCAAGAGCCTCTGCATACTTAAGAACAGCTAGCTGCTCTTTACTCGGTAGCTTGCGGGCGAATTCCGCCAACCTGAGGGCCAGCTCAATCTCCACCGCTCCACCTCCAGCAACTATCTTGGGCTCCCTGATCACGTTCCTAACGACGCTTAGAGCATCGTGTACAGCTCGCTCAGCTTCATCTACAATGTGCTCAGCGCCCCCTCTGACTAGGATGCTGACGGCTTTGGGGTTGGGGCAGCCTTCGACGAAAACCATCTTCTCGTCAGCCACCTTCCTCTCCTCAACCAGCTCCGCGTAACCCAGCACATCGGGGCTAATATCGTCAACATTGGTTACGATCTTGCCTCCGGTGGCTCGCGCTAGCTTTTCCATGTCGCTCTTCTTCACTCTCCTAACTGCTAGGATGCCAGCCTTCGCCAAGTAGTACTGAGCCAAGTCGTCAATACCCTTCTGGCAGATCACCACATTCGCACCAGCAGCCTTAATCT
>JAVYWK010000002.1:0-110335 GCA_038727095.1 Thermofilaceae archaeon
AGTTATTGATAGTTCATTAAAAACATTAACTGTAAACTGGTTTAACTGATCAGTAATAGATTTGATACTCTCATCTACTTTTTCGTTAATATATGAAATTACGTTCCCAGCTACTACTTTCGCTATCGCCTTCATGTTTTCCTTAGCTGTTCCACAACTGTCAAAACTACCTCCTGCATCTATTGTGAAACTTTTCAAAGGTAAAATAGTTTTTTCTGCCTTAAAACTTAAAATTGAATCATAGATATACCCTCCAAGAACTTGAGTTAGAGAGTTTACTTCTCCATCATCAATGAGATCTTTATCATAAGATTGAGAATTAATTATATTTTTAGCATTTATAACAAAGAAATCTTTGCTTACAAAAGCTATATCATTGCTTTCGTAAACTTTATTTATATTATCTACTACGTTAATTTTTATACTGATTTTCCCTTTGTTAAAAGTTGCAGTTATGATTGGCTGAATTTGTATCGAGGGAAGAGTGTATGTGCACACTGTTTGATTGGTCTCTTCTATTTTAGAACAAGTCTCGATGCAATTTAAATTATCTATTTTATTATTTAAATAATTTAATAATTCATTCTCGATGTTGGTTAAATAATTATCTATTTGTTCAAGTAATTTATTTGCTATTTCGTTGATTTTTTCGCTTATGCCTGATCTTATTTCCTGAAGGGCGTTCTCTGTTAGGGAGAATGATACGAGTATCAGGCTGTCTGATACCGATTTCAGTGCACCTGCTCCGATAGATGCGATGAATTCGCCGAGGCTCTTGCTTTTTATCCAAATAATTACTACGAATGTAAAGGTTAGATTTTCATATGGTAGGAATGCTTGTTTCGCTCCCATCTCTATTACTTGGTTATACAATGAGTTGTATAGTTCGGCGATAAGCTGGCCACTAAGGCTTTCCTGACGTGCTACGACTTTTGTTAGGAGTCCGCTTATAAATTTCAGCGAATCAACGTTTTTGCTTTTCTGCGTAGCTGGTATCGCCATAACAATTATATCTGCTTCGTTGGATCCGATTTTTACACCATGGTTCATGCTTACGCTAGGTATGGGGATAAGTTTGAGGGGAATTCTGTTGGAGGTTACTCCTACGACGTAGTATGCGAGTGTTTGCTGGTTTATGTTAGTGCTGATTTGCTGGTTAGTTGAAGGTGTTTCCGCTTTGAGTAAAGGTATGGAGGCAAAGCTAGTTGTTATCAAAAGGACAGAAAAGATTAAAGCTGCTACTTTAATTGGGTCCACGGTAAAGTAAATCTCATTGAGTCATATATATGTTTTACCGTATAGCCGTTTTATACGGGTTCAAAAATATTTTGTATATGTTTCTGATCTTTATTTGATTTAACCTCTTCTAGCGTAGACCGATTCGGTTAATGCACTTTTTCTCCCAGAACCTTCGATTTCCAACGTGAGTATATACGTTTTGCCAGCTTCTGCAGTAACTCTACACACGATTGATAGGGCTCCGCCAGAGGATACCAGCTGGTTCGCCGGGTTCGGAGTGCACTGCGAAGTATCGACCGATGATTCGTCCAATTTGATGGATGATATGCGGAAATCTATGGATCCCGTGTTTGATACCGTGACGGCGAGCCTTGCCCCGGTTTCTGTGACTATAATCTGAGCCGCGTCTATGGTTCCTTGTAATCGTCTTCCCCCGATGAGGCCGCTGATCACGCCCCAGAACATCAGAACGGCGGCGATCCCAACAATCGTCAAGAGAACCGCCACAACCACTCCACTTATGCCTTTTCTGCGCATATTAATTCTGCCATTTTTTTACTTTTAAACTTTTGCCTGTTTCAGCGCCTCTGCAGTCACTACTGGCCACCATAGAACAATCTTCGATGCAGGTGCTGCAAAAAGAATTTAATCCTATATTCCTCATGAAAATATGTATGGGTTTATTTGGCTTAAAAGAACCTTTCTTGAGCAACTCTCGTGAGAGGGCGAAAGAGCGCGAGGGCGCCGGCACCTTTCCCGAAGTAAAGATAAAGGTATGGAAGTTTGAGGACTCAAGAAAAATAAGAGTTATTCGTAGTTACAATGTCGACCGATTTGTCAACATCATCATCGGAGAGGAGATAACTTCTCCTCGTCGCCTCTATATTGTACGTGATCCATCAGTTACCGAAGGTGAGCTACACGAATTAGAGAAGCGTGCAATGGAGTTAATTTACGTACTAGAGGGTGTACCCACAGAGGAAGCCCTGATTAAGTACCTGGAGGATGGGGGGTTGAGGCGCCCTGAGCTTCAGTACTTAATTATCAGAGAACTCGCATTTGACCGATTTGGTGCCCTAGATCCGCTAATGCGAGACCCAAGCCTCGAGAATATTGAGTGCACCGGGCCCTACAGGCCAGTTACGGTCTTGCATAGCGAGCTGGGGCGCTTAGAAACGAATCTCGTGTTCACAGAGGAGGAGCTGGATAAGCTAGTTATGAAGCTCGCGAATAAAGCTGGGAAGAGCATTAGTAAGGCTAATCCTAGGATCGATAACGCACGACTGCCTGGGGGGCATAGGCTTGCTTGCACATTTATGAGTGAAATCAGTGAGCACAGTAGCTTTGTCATTAGGAAATTCCCGAGCGAGCCTTGGACAATCACGAGGCACATGCTCTCAGGGACGCTTACTCCGGAGATAGGGGCCTGGCTGTGGCTGCTAGTTGAGCATAAACTCCCTATACTGATTGTCGGAGGTATGGGCACAGGAAAAACAAGTTTGGCAAACTCTCTCTGTGGCTTCATTCCTCCTGATAAGCGCGTGGGAACCGTAGAGGATGTTCCCGAGTTTAATCTGCCCGTCAAGAAGCAGAATTGGCAGCGCATGTTCACGAGAGAGTCGTACTCTATAGACGGTAAAGGCTCTATCGACCTTTTCGCCCTCGTTAAGGAGATGCTAAGATATCAGGTAGAGTACCTAATAGTGAACGAGATACGAGGGGAAGAGGCAAAGGTTTGGTTCCAGCAGATCTCATCAGGCCACGGTGGCATCACTACGATTCATGCCGATGATTTCACTTCAGCCCTGGTAAGGTTAAAGGACTTGGGCATCGAAATAGCGTCGCTTAACAGCTTGCACGGCCTTGTGTACATCGCTGTCTATACGAAAGATGGAAAGAGAGTTAGGCGCATCAGAGAAGTCGCGGACTTCGAACTAGTGGACGGAAAACCAGTATTTAGAGTACTTTTTCGCTATAATCCTTCTAACGATACTTACGAATCCGTGCTTCCCGAAGAGCTCGCGAAAACCAGATCAGCCGCAAAGATAATTAACATCAGTGATAAAATACATAATGAAAATGAATTAATTAACGAATATAAGAGAAGAATAGAGTTTCTAAGATGGCTTTTAGAAAAAGCTAAAAATGATCAAAGTTATACCAAATTAAATATTTTAATAAATTTATTCGAGAAATTCTATAGAGATCCATTATTCTTCTATAAAGAACTGGAAACACCTATGGACGTCCAGCGCAAAGAAAAACCATATATTAAAATTGTAGAAATTAAAAAAATGAAACAAGATATAAAAATTGTAAACTTAAAACAAAGTATTCCTCAACCTGGCATGATCGTTAAAGCGAAGAGGCAGCGTAAACAGCGTAAGTTATTCAAAATTAGAGGTGATAATAAATGAAATTCTTAGAAGATTTTCTAGAAAAATACATTTATCTTTCTGGAATAAGAAAGACGCCAAAGGAGTTCGTGAGAGAGGCGTTAAATAACTTTTTACTGCTTGCTGCAGCCTCTGCTACTCTCTCACTTGTCGTTGCTGTTTTCTCGCTCGGTATCTTAGAGCCCATTATCCCACTCGAGCAGTTACAGTACTTAGCGTACCTCATTCCTGCCCCTCTCATTATTGGTTTGTTTTTGCTGTTTGAGCCATACTTTAGAGCAGCAGAGCATATGCGAGGAGCAGAAAGAGAACTTCTCTACGTGATGGCTTTGCTAACGACGTACGCTGCTAACGGCGTTGCGCCGCACATCGCTATCGATAGGTTGAGGATGAAGTATAAGGAGCTTTTCACAGAGTTCTCCAAAATCGCTGAGCGTATATCGCGAATTAGGGTTCTTTTTGTTGTTGACGAGCTTGAGGCTATGGAGTTTGAGGGCAGGCGCGTCTCCTCGCAGTTAATATCGGATCTACTGCTCTCGAGCGCAAGCATCGAGAGGCGAGGAGGCGACATTTACGCTGTATTACGGGAAAAGATGAGAAGCATCTTCAACGCTGTTCGAGAGAACTACAAAACCTTGTCTAATAGGATGAGCTTTGTAGCGGATGTAATACTGATAGCTTACGGCGTACTACCTATGATGCTCTACACGATGTTCGCGCTCTTCGCTTCAGAAGAGCTGGCTCTGCAATCTATTTTCTACTCATTTTTCGTAAACCCGCTTATCGGTCTAGCGCTCGTGTACTTAATCGACTTAATGTATCCTAAGACACCCGTCAAGTACGATAAGTACTACCGATTGATTGCCTACAGCCTACCCGTAGGTGCGGCTGTTTTTGTAGCAGTATATGCGCCGTGGTATTTTGGTCTTATTAGTGCTAGGCCTGAAGTGATAAGCGGCCTTCCATGGACCGGAGTTGCTATCGCAGCTGCTGCGATAGCAACGTGCGCTCCCGCTGCCTTTCGCTACCACTTCGACCAGAGACGCCTTACAGCAATCGATTACGCCTTGCCCAGCTTTGTTAGAGACGTAGCTGAGGAGGTAAAGAAAGGCAGCACCCCATCGCTAGCAATAATCACGCTGTCAAACACGAGGAGTTACGGTTCAGCGTTAGATAAGGTTATAAAGAAGATTGCTCTCGCTTTAGAGGCAGGAAGAACCTTCGAGGAGGCGGTTCAATCAGTTATGAGAGAGGTTTCGTGGTACTGCAGGATGAGTTTGACTCTTATGGTTGAAGCCGATTTGATGGGAGCAAAGCCCGAGGTGTTTGACGAAGTGGCTGAAGTTACAAGGGAGATTATTGACTCATTGAGAATAGCTCGCTCGTCGGTTATGCCGCTGAAGATTTTTGGATTAATCACTGCGGTACTCGTGATCGGCATAACTTCTATGCTCGTAAGACAGGTGCTAGAGCCTATCGCCATGATGGCAGAAGGGTTCTATGCTGCAGCATCATCTTTCCCAACGCTCATGGGCAGTTTGGGCGTACAGCTCATAACGCCAAAAATGCTCCCCCAACTTGTTGATACCGTTATAACAGGGAGTGTTGTAACGATGATTTTAATGGGATTGATGACGGGTAAAATGACAGATGGAACGCTGGCAGGAGGCTTCGTCTATGTGATTATAGATATGCTGTTGTCAATGACGGCTATCCTGCTACTGTTCCTCGTGCTTTAGGGGGATTGCATGTCTACGGTTGAAACTCTTATTGCCTTGACGAGCTTTATCCTAGTGCTCGCCATCTTCATCCATGGAGTACGAACCACATTGCATGCTAGAGTACTTGAAGCTCGCCAAGAACGATTAAGGACGAAGGGCGAGACTATTTCGCAGCTTGCAGCGCTACTACTAGAGATGAATCCCTCGCTTCTGAACGATCGACAATCTATGAAAACATTCTTGGAAAATAATCTACATGAATATGTTCATAAAAATGTTTTAGAAGGGAATACTGCAGTAATCCAGACGAAAATCACTATATCTTTCCCTAGTGTTCTGTATAAAATCACTGAAAGAGCATACAAATTACAACCAGAGGTTACTTACTATATAGTCAATTTCTCCTCAGCGAACTTACCTACGCTAGTTAAGGCAAAAGGTCTACTCACGTCTTCACCTAACGATAGAATAATTATTGCGACAGCAGACTCAATCTACGCGCTAGGCTTCGAAATTACCTCTAATCTGGATTCCCTTCAAACATCTATCGATTCTAAATGCTGCTACATCATACACTTTGAAAAAGGCGAGATCTGCCTATCGACGCTAATTTTTGAAGAAGATAAAAAAATCAGGTTCGATAGCTCATGTTATCTAACCCCCTATTCACAAGTCCTTCAAGCGGAAAACCTTGGAAGTTCACTAGACTTACTCATCAAGAGTAATTTGCTCAGGCCCCCCTACGCCATTGTTTGCGGCAAAAAAAGTTTCATCTATCCATTTCTGTACGAACCCTTAGTATTATTTAGGGAAAAGTTGCCTGACAACGTTCTTTTTTACCGCGTTACCGCTTTAGCTAAAGTTAATGACGTAGTAGTGCTTATCGAGGTGGTGGTATGGGAGTGAAGAGAGGTGGGCAAGTCAGGCTGCTTGAAGCAGCTCTAGCTGGTATTACAGCAGTGCTTTTGCTAACTCTGGTGCTACGGCTTATACTCCTCCTACCTACGCAACTAACTCGCCCTCTTCTCGAGGAGGAAGCGAATACCATTCTTCGAGCATTATTGAGTCGCGGTGTTCTATGCAAGACAGTTTACCATTCACAGGGCGGCACTGTTGATGGAGAGACTTTGAGGGTAGCAGTAGAGGCTTTTACTCCACCGGGGCGTGGGTATAAGGTAGCCGTGCTACGTGCTAGCGATTTAACAGAACTTTTTGCATTTGCCAGTGGCGGGTTTAACTCGTATAGTTCAGCATCAAGCTTCGCAGTACTTAGTGGTTGTAATGGCTACTTTGAACCGAGAATAGTAGTTATTTCAATTTCAGGTGACTAATGTGATGCGACGAGCTCAAACCCTGATCGTATCTCTCTTGGCGATTTTTATCACCTTCGTAATCGCATTTACTTCATTAACCACAACACCTCGCATGTTTCAAACTACAGCGTTGGAGGTTGCAATCTTATCACTAAATGAAACCATTAAAGGATGTTTTGCATATGCTACTGATAAAAAATGGAATAATATTCTTATAAATCAACAATTAATTAAGTCGGCTAATTCGGAAGATGTAAATCTAAATGCTCAAACTTATTTCGACGAATGTATCAAATATACAATTCTTTATCTAGAGAAATTATATCAAATTAGGATAACATTAACAAAAAATATACACTTTGAAGATAATAACAATTACTATAATATTATCGCTTCGATTACTAGAGATGAATACAAACTTCAAGTTAATTTTAAACGCAATATTTTTATTTATGTTAATAAAATTGAAATAAAGGAAACATCTACTTTTAAAATTCTTAGTATTAATTTTAGCTTAAAAGGCTTTTCATCTAATTATGTGAAAGTTCAAGTGTACCTTTTAGAAAATAATTTATACAAAAAAATAAGTGATATTTACTTGCTCCCTGAAAATATGGCTCAAAACCAGTACATAATTGACGTTGGAATCGAGCCAAAATACCTTGTTAGCGGAAGGGATGATACGGGATTATTGGTTTTTCTGGTGAGAGTAATTGATGATGATGGTGCATCGGTATGGTGGAGAGGAGAAGTTGCTGTAAGAGATGTTACCGCACCCTAGTGTGTCCTGGGCAACTAGAGGGAAGCAAAGGTTCGATAACGGTTTCGACAGTAATTTTTATTTCTATTTTCATATTAATAATGTTTTTATCGTTTTCTATTCTAAACAGATATATTAGAAATTATTACTCAGCCGGCAGCGCTCCGCTTGAAAGTATAATCTCTGTTCATGATGCAATCATCAACTCGTGCTGCAGCGGTTACGGTGGGGCTAGAGCGCTCGTATTCTTGCCACCAGGTTCATACATGCATTTACAAGAAAATTACGTAAGTGTCATTGGTATTGACTTAAAATCGTTGAGTGAAGAGTATATTGAAACTGTACTAAAAAGTAGAACAAAATGTGACTTTCTTGAAATTGAAGTTAAGATTGAGAAGAATACTCTTATTCTTAAGTACTTTGTATCAATTACTTCTGAACGTAAATATATAACATTTGTACCATTAGTTGTTCCACCTGGTTCCCATGTGATATCCCTCTATTGTAAGGCATTTTGTACCATTGAAGCCGCTATTACAACTCGTAGTTAGTGAACTTTATGAAAGTAACGTAAATGTTGCAATACGATAGCAGATTTAGGAAAACGCCACTGCACCTCCCCTGAGTCCGTAATGCGCTTAAAAATTATTAAAAATTCATAAACTTTTAGATGCTCTAGCCTGTAGTAGTTGATATTCGATCCCTACTCTATCAACCGACTTAGAGTCTAAGCATACTGTCTACGCACCAATTGTATCAAAAAATTTATCACATTGTGCTGGTGATATATCTCGAGATCCATGGAGATACCATCTCAATTGCTTCTAGTTTTGGTAACGATACTTGCAGTAGCTCTGATCACTACATATTCCATCCACATTATTATGATGGAACGAAACATAGCTACTCTTTCGGTTGTTGATGCTACGGCTAATCAGATTATTACTGCGATACTTTCAACCGTGAGACGCGCGTGCAATATTGGACAATTTTCAACTTCTGTTATAGAAATAGAACAACGTCTAGAGCTTAACAAGAATTTTATTTTTAAAATTATAAAAATAGATAATAAAAAATATATTTTACGAATTGAAGGATTTACATTATATATTGGAAGAAATAAGGTGACCTCGGTCGAGCATCCCCTTCCGTTTTATATTTCATCATGCCCTTCAGGTAAAGAGGACCTGGTAATATCCTACAGTGAGACAAGTGGGAGATGTAATGCGATACATGTTAAAGTTAAATACGATCCGTCTGGATGTCTACTACTTGTCAGTCTAACACCCACTTAAGTAGTAGGAAAAGCTCGACAGCACAGTTATGAAGGTTTTAACATGGTACAAATCGAAAGGGTACTTACACTACATAGTGTTGGGGTAAGGTCTGATCCTTAAACATCTTGCAGCCTATCTATTTTGGAACAACGATTGTCTTTACTTTGTATTCAAAATTGAATATTCTATAAATTTATAACAATTAAAAATGTTAGAATTTACGTTATTTATTAAAAAATAAGTAATTCAGGTACTTTCACTTGCTTCCTTTTTTGTCTCTTCTTCAAGTTTCTTTAACTCTTCTTCGATTTCTTTTTCGATCTCTTCGATGGGTTTCGGTGGTGGTGTGGTGGCGAGGGTGTATCCGATCCAGGCGAGTATGCCGAGGACTCCGGCGACTGCTATGAAAGCGGTGAGCTGGAGGACGAAGAAACTGTAGGGGGATGTGAGAAGTAAACCATAGACGATTATTCCAGTAATCGAGCCCATCATCAGCGCGGCCCCTATCATCTGATCTTTTGTCATCTCAGAGCGCTCACAAACAATACTACAAAAACTTTGCTTTGTAGCTAGAGTTCAAGAAACTCTCCTTCTTTTGTCGACTCAAGGGGCGGGTTTTTAGATCCTTTATAGGCTTATTTGAGAGTTTACGTGCCGCTGCAGTGAGCCGTGCTGTTCGCCTCTTATTCGCTTCATCTAGCTCTTTCTAGGAAAATGCTGAAACGTTAAGGCGCGCGAAGATCATTAGTTGAGTTTCATGAAGCGCAGTAAGAGGTCTCTCTTCGTAGACTCTTTCTTTTCAGCTTGCGCTAGCAGCAAAATTTATCTACGTATTCGCGCCTAGTAGAATGAGTGAGGGATACTCTTAGTCTGAGCCAACTCAGATTCCTAGATCATAATCTTAGGGTTAAGTTTAACAGATTCGGTGTGCATAGCTTGTGGCAGCTCGTCGAGCACGGGCTTACAGCGAGGGAGCGACGGCTCCTCGCCAGAAGACTTGGTGTGGAAGAAGGCAACGTGTTGAAGCTCGCCAGGTTGGCTGACATGTGCAGACTTTGCGATATAGAATTAGCGGAACTATTAATTGAGGCTGGGGTAAACACGCCCCTTGAGCTCCCTTATAGGTCGTTAAGCGAATTATGTGCAATGGTTTCAGACGCTGCGCAACGATTTGGTTTCTCGCTGCCTGCCCGCAGCGAGCTGGAGGAGCTGAGGAAGAAGGCCCGTACTCTGCCCCCCCTCTTTGACTACTGAATGAGTTAAACCTTTTACCCCTCCATCCCTTAAGACCTGTGGCCGAGCCCACCTGGAGGTTCATTGTTGAATGGATGGTAATGTCGCATGAGGCGCACCTTCATGGCGTGAGAAAGATTATGTACTCAGGTAAGACAAAATACCAGCAGGTAGATATCGTTGAGACCTACTCGTTCGGGAAGTGCCTCTTCCTTGACGGCAAACTGCAGAGCTCCAGTTACGACGAGCACGTATATCATGAAGCTCTCGTGCATCCCGCTATGATGACTAACCCCGAGCCGAGGCGCGTGCTTATAATCGGTGGTGGAGAAGGAGCTACAGCTAGGGAAGTTCTCCGCTACCCCAGCGTGGAAAGGGTTGTAATGGTTGACATTGATGGGGAGCTCGTCGACCTCTGCCGCAGGTACATGCCCGAGTGGAGCCAGGGAGCCTTCGAAGACCCGCGCCTTGAGCTGATCATCAGTGATGGACGCAAGTACATTGAAGAAACGGAGGAGCTCTTCGACGTTGTAATCATCGACTTAACCGACCCGCTGCCCGGCACCCCCTCCGTGTACCTCTACACGAAGGAGTTCTACGAGATGATCAGAGGCAGGCTTCACCCTCACGGCGTCATGGTTACTCAGGCTACTTCCCTCCGCTACTCGCTGGATACGTCGGCGAAGATCAGGAACGCCGTGGCCGCGGTCTTCCCTATCACACGCATGTACGCAGCCAGCATCACTAGTTTCATGAGCCTGTGGGGCTTCGTATTGGGAAGTCTGGGCAGGGACCCTCTTTCAATCCCCCATGAGGAGATTAGCTCACGCTTGGCCTCGCTTAAGGGGGAGCTTCTATTCTACGAAGAAGAGCTGCATCGTAGCCTCTTCCATCTACCCCGGTTCGTACGGGATAGGGTTTACGCAGTCAAGGACATTCCCACCGATGCGAACCCCTCTTTCGTACCGTTCTAGAGCTGAAGCATTTTGCAGGCTTCCTCTATGATCACTGGGTTGTTACACACCTTAAGCGAGAGCAGTATGGCGTCTAGGTAGGTTTCAGGCGTACCCACATCAACCCAGTAAGCGTTGCCAACGTCGTAGACGTAGAAGTCCTCCCCCCATTCGACTAAAGTCTGAACAGCGTCGGTGAGCTCAATCTCGCCGCGGGGGCTAGGCTTACATGTTTCGAGGGCTTCGAAGATCCTAGGGGGTAGGAGGTACAGTGAAGTGTTTACGAGGTTGTTGGGGGGGTCGCGCGGTTTTTCGATAATTCTCTCAAGCTTGATCACTCTCTCGAGAATACCCCGGCCTACTATCACGCCGTACCTTCTAGGGTCTTCTACCCTTTTCCCCGCCATGACAGCGCCCCCGAATTCCTTATGCAGCCTGAGCAGCTCCTTGGCTACGTTTTCGCCGAGGAACACGTTATCCCCAGCTGCCACGAAAAAGTACTTATCGGCCGCGAAATGCTTAGCCTGAGCTACCGCGTCACCCGTCCCCCTCGGTACAGGCTGGTTCACCCAAACGATATGCGAACTCTCAATCATCCTGTAAAACCGCCGGAGCAACTCGGCTTCGCTAAACTTGCCCTTTTCCTCTAGGAAGTCCACGTAACTCCAGTCGGGTGTGAAGTGGTCCTCAACAGCTCTCTTACCTCGACCCACTACGAAGCAGTACTCCCTCACTCCAGCTTCGTAGAGCTGCTCAAAAACGACTTGGAGGATCGGCTTAAGGATTGGCTTTCCGCCCTCGAGCTGGAAGATGGGGAGCATCTCTTTAGGCATCTCCTTACTGTAGGGGATGAGACGCGTACCGAGTCCCGCAGCGAGTATAACAGCTTTCATTGAAGCTTCAACGCTCTCTGAAAGTTACGCATATAAAATTGTTTGTTACGCGTCTCGAAGCGCCTTAATCGTCCTCCTTACACCTTCCTCCAGCGGGATCGACGCTTCATAACCGAAATCTCTCACAGCTCTCGCGATACTGGCGAAGGAGTGCTTGATGTCTCCCACTCTCGGTGCAGTGTGCAGGGGTTTTAGGTCGGGTCTCCCGAGGACGCGTGCCACTATTTCAGCTAGTTCCAGCACGCTAATCGGCTTTCCGCTGCCGATGTTGTACACCCCCCTGACACGCTCGAGTGCCAGTGCCCTTACAAAGTACTCAACGACGTCGTCGATGAACACCAGATCCCTCGTCTGCGCACCATCGCCGAAGATCACGGGCGGCTCGCCCCTCTGGATACGCTTAATGAACTCCACCACAACGCCGGCGTAAGCCTTACTCTGCTTTGGGCCATACACGTTAAAGAGCCTCAACACCACTGGGCGGAAGCCGTGGATGTGAGCGTACGCGCTCACGAGGGCCTCTCCCGCCACCTTTGAGGCCCCGTAGGGGGAAAGCGGCTGCAGCGGGTGCTCCTCATCAATGGGTAAGCGCACAGGGTTCCCGTACACTGCAGCACTCGATGCGAAGACAAACACCCCAGCCCGCCTTGCGGCTTCAAGGACGTTCAACGTACCCCGCACGTTTACATCCAGGTAGAGGAAAGGTTTCTGCAAGGACTCCGCCACGTCGATTAAAGCGGCTAAGTGTACGACGCCATCGGCCTGCTGCGCAACAGCTTCCACAGCCTCACGATCGCGGACATCACCCTCAATTACCTCGATATCACCCATAAGTTCTCCGAGGTTCTCGCTCGAACCTGTCGAGAAGTTGTCAAAGACTACAACTTCGTAGCCGCTTTGAACCAGCCTCCTCACTAGGTGACTGCCGATAAACCCCGCACCGCCAGTGACTAGAACCTTCATCTGCATCATCCCCACTCCAGTGTAGGGAGACAACGTAGAAGTGAGTATCGCCCGGAGTTTTTCGTCTCAAAGCTGCCATCGTCGCGGAAAGGCCTCGTTCCAGTTGCTAGGCTCACAGCCGACCCCTACTTGGGGTAATGCTTAAGAGGTAGGGGGTACGGCCACTGCGGTATACGGATGAGGAGGGGGGTCCTCTTAGCCGGGATTGTTGCAGCCGTCGTAGCGGCCGCTGTCTTAGCGTACTTTTTTGTGTACCTACCCAGCCAACAGCGCGGAAAGATCAAGGTGGTTGTATACGCGTACCTCGACCGGATCACTGGGATAGACCCGTCCATCGAAGATGATACGGGTATTCCAGTAATCGGCGTGGTTTACGAGACGCTTGTGAGGTACGATCCGGCTACGGGAGACGTAGTACCAGTACTCGCTGAGAGCTGGGAGCACAGCGAGGATGGAACACTCTGGACCTTAAGATTGAGGAGGGGTGTCGTCTTCCACGATGGTACACCCTTCAACTCGACCGCTGTGAAGCTCTCTATCGAGCGTGCTAAGGGTATCTACGAGAAGTTCGGCCGCGGCAGCGGTTACATCTGGAGTTCTGTGGAGGAAGTGGAAATAGTCGACGAGTACACCGTTAATATCAGGCTCTCTTACCCGACACGATTGGATCTGATGGCGGCTGCCATATACTCCGCTTACATCTTTAGTCCCTCAGCCCTCGCTAAAGCCGGCGTCGATTCGCCGCTGGACCCCGAGCTGGAGTCGTGGTTCAACCAGGGCAACGATGCTGGTAGCGGGCCCTACTACATCGAGTACTACAGCCCTGAGAGCGAGGTGAGGCTGAGAAAGTTCGAGAAATGGTGGGGTTGGAGCCTCGTTAATAACCCGGATGCACCCGACGTTGTAGTGATTAAGATCATGACGGATCCTCTGTCCCAGTACAACGGCCTGCTAGCTGAAGAGGTGCACATCGCCTCCAGCGTCCCTCGCGCCAACGTGGGAGACTTAGCGTCTCGGGGCTTTAAAGTGTTAAACGTGACCCTATTCCACAACTACCTCCTATTGTTCAACATCCGTCGCTACCCCACGAACATCACCTCTTTCAGGCTAGCCGTGATCCACGCGATACCATGGGAAGAGCTAGTGCAAGTAGCCTTAAGGGGCTTCGGCAGGGTGGGTAAGGGACTCATACCACACGGGTTCCCCGGCTACGATGAACGGCTCGCGTACAAGTATGACCTGACACTAGCCAGAGAGTACCTCCAGGAGTCGGGAGTACCGAAGGGCACAACGATCGAGTTTGTGTACCAGGGCGAGTACGAGGAGAACGAGGCTTTCGCGCAGCTCTTAAAGTCTAGGCTGGCTGAGATTGGCATCACCGTTGAACTCAAACCGCTGCCTTGGATCGCTGTCAAGGATGCCGGTAAGGCCGTCTGGGAGGATGCTGACCGCGCTCCTCACCTCATCATTAGCGACTGGTGGCCAACGATACCCTCCCCTTACGAGTTCCTAGCCCTTTTACACAGCACGAACACGGAGTGGAATTGGGCCGGCTATAACAACGCCGAATTCGATGAGCTATTGGATAAAGCGTACGAGCTTGAAGGGGAGGACTACGAGCTAGCACTACAGCTCTACGCTCAAGCCCAGAAAATGGTGTTCGATGAAGGCGTCGCGGTCAACCTCTGGGATGAAGTTAGACCATTTGTGGTTAGCTCCCGCGTCGATCTCCCGGAGGATGCGTTAAATCCACTGTACATCTACGTAATCCGCTTCGAACTCGTTAAAGTGAGAGACTGAGAGATGCCGCTGAGCCTCAGCTACCTGGTTAAAAGGGTCGCCTGGAGCATAACCGTCATAGTTGGTGTCGTCGTTCTCTCCTACCTGATAATCATCCTCTCACCTGGAGACCCTGCGGTAAAGTGGGCGGGCCACCCGAGGGGGCCGGGCGCAGCTAAGGCGGTGGAGCAGGCCAGAAAGGAGCTGGGGCTGGATCAACCCCTTCACACACAGATTCTGAACTTTCTGCGTATGGTCTTCACCGGCGACCTTGGTCTCTCAATCGCCTACCGTCAGCCGGTGTACGACGTGCTGTGGCGCAACTTAGCTGCGACCTTAGAGCTCCTACTCGTGGCGTACGCCATCGGCGTCCCCCTCGGCTCATTCCTCGGCGTCTTCGCAGCGCTTCGCAGGGGGAAAAGAGTGGATGGCGTGCTCCAAGCGATCGGTACGGTGTTCGCTAACACCCCGACGTTCTGGCTGGGCCTGGCAATTTTCATGGCTCTACTGCCTTCCGGTTTTACAGCTTACGGGCGGGTTAACGTGAGTCTCGCCCTTTCTACCGGCTTCTACACAATTACGGGCTTATACCTACTCGATGCCCTGCTCCAGCTCAATTTCCCCGTTTTCGTCGATGCGCTCGTTCGCCTCTTGCCCCCAGCGCTGGCCGTCACTGCCTACCCCGTAGGTGTGTGCCTGAGGATTGGTAGGACGCTCATGGCGGACGCTCTCCTCGAGGAGTACGTGAGGGCGGCCGCTGCATGGGGGGTTAAGAGAAGAACGATAGTGTGGAGGTACGCTTTTAGGGCTGCGTTGCCCGGTTTAGTTCAGGTCAGCGGCTTAGCATTCGCGTACAGCCTCGTTGACGCAATGGTGGTCGAGTACGTGTTCGGGAGGGAGGGTCTGGGGCGCCTCCTTTACGATGCGGTCAGCGTTAACGACTTCAGGCTCGCAATCGGGCTCCTCGTAATAGTTGCAGCCTTCTACCTGATCGTTAATACCCTGGCAGACATCGCTCAAGCTCTGATCGATCCCAGGGTGAGACTATGAGCGAGGTAAAAGAGGTGCTAGAGCTCAGCCACGCAGTGAGGCGGGCGTGGATAAGGAGCACGCGTTTCAAGGTGGGCGCTGCGCTCTCAAGTTTCGTTCTGCTCCTCGCGATCCTTGGGCCGCTTGTGGCGCCTTATCCTAGCGAAGGAATGGGAGCAGTCCCGCCAACTGCAGCAGAGCGGACCGGTAGACCACCAAGCTTCGAGTTCCCGATGGGTACGGACAACTTGGGTAGAGATGTCCTCTCGCGGGTCCTGATGGGGGCGAGGCTAGCTCTGATCCAGATAACCGCCGTCGTGGCCGCGAGTCTTGCAATCGGCCTGGTCGTTGGAGTGTTGGCGGCGTACTACAGGGGGCCCATCGAGGTCGCGCTGAACTACCTCACTGAGGTCTTCCTTGCCCTCCCAGCGATAGTTATGGCTCTCGCTCTTCGGCTGGCTTTGGGCCAGGGGTTCCACACGCTGCTCTTCAGCCTCATACTGTCGTGGTGGCCGTGGTACGCGCGCGCCTCCTTCGTTTATGCGAGGTCGGTAGTCGAGATGGATTACGTGCTTTTAGCGAGGCTGGCGGGGGTTCCCGACCGAGTTGTGCTCCTCCGGCACGTGCTTTGGAATATCCTGCAGCCGGTTCTCGTCCAAGCGATCACGGATTTGGGCAGCGTACTGCTGGAAGCTTCCGCCATAAACTTCTTGGGGCTGGGGCTCAAGCCTGACGAGCCCGATTGGGGCATCATCGCTCAGAACGGCTTCAAGTACATAACCTCCATGCCGTGGATCAGCCTCTTCCCGGGGCTCTTCATCCTCCTGACCGCGCTTGGTTTCAGCCTGCTTGGAGACGCGCTGAGAGAGGAGCTCGACCCCCGCCTGCGAAGGAGGTGGAAGCTATGGTTCTAGCGGTTGCTTCAAGGAATCTGAGCATCGGGTATGAGGAGCTCGACAGCGTGGTCTGGGCCGTTAAAAACGTCAGCCTGGAAATCGAGCGGGGATCCGCTTTCTGCCTAGCCGGTGAGAGCGGGTGCGGGAAATCAACCCTCGGCAGTGCGATAGCCGGTATACTACCTCCACACGCTGTGACAAAGGGGGTGCTGCTCGTAAACGGGAAAAGCGTCATCAACGGTGAGGTTCGCGATTATGAAGGGGTCAGAGGGAGGAGGGTTACCTACATCCCCCAGAATCCCGGCTCAAGCCTCTCTCCCTACCTTAAGATTGGAGGGCAGTTCTACCATGTGCTGAAGAGCGTGCACGGGCTCGAGAAAAGGGAGGCATTCGCCAAAGCTAGGGACTACCTGAGAAAGGTGGAGTTGAACCCTGATGATGTCCTCGAGCGATACCCCCACGAGCTGAGCGGTGGGATGCAGCAGCGAGCTGCGATCGCTCTTGCTCTCTCGACGGGTGCTGAACTCCTCGTTGCCGACGAACCTACCTCTGCGCTCGACGCCCACCTCCGGCTCCAGATAGTCGAGCTTCTGAGGAAGCTGCGCGAGGAGAACGGCCTCACGCTGATCTTCATCTCTCACGACCTGCTGTTAGCCAGCGCACTTTGCGAGAAAAGCGCGGTGATGTACGCTGGTAGGATAGTAGAGATCGGTGATACGCGCCGCATCATGGAGGCCCCGGCTCACCCGTACACGCGTATGCTGATCGGAGCAATCCCCAGACTTGGTGATAAGAGGCTGTTGAGATCCTACCCGGGCGAGCCTCCTAGGCCGGGAGAAGAGAAAGTGGGCTGCCCGTTTTACGATAGATGTCCCAGCTCTATCGCTAAGTGCACGCGAGAGAAGCCTTCCCTCGTCCCTGTGGGTGATGGGCGCTATGTCGAATGCTGGCTTTACGCATAGCTCGCCGATAGTGGAACTCGAGGATGTCACCGTTGGCTATTGGACGACGAGTGGGTCCTCTATAAGGAAAAGATTCACCCCCGTGCTCAAGGGGATACAAGTTACAGTACGCGACGGGGAGAGGGTAGCTGTAATTGGTGAGAGTGGGTCTGGGAAAACTACGCTCCTAAAAGTGATGCTGGGCATCCTTCCGCCCGTATCAGGTAGGGTAAGGGTGCTGGGCCACGAGATCTACCGTCTGCCGCACCGGCAGCGCTGGAAGGTTACCAGCCAGGTCGGGTATGTCCCGCAGGAGCCCGCAAGAGCGCTGAACCCACGCTTGAAGATCCGAGATATCGTGATGGAGCCCCTCGAGCGATTCAAGCTCACTGAAAGAGAGAGAGATGAAAGGGTAAAGGAGGCCATAAGAATGGTCCAGCTTCACGAGAGCATCCTCGACTATTATCCGACCCAGCTCAGCGGCGGTATGATGCAAAGAGTGCTGATCGCCAGAGCCATAGTGCACGATCCTGAAATCCTCCTGCTAGACGAACCGACCTCAGCTTTGGACGTATCCATTCAAGCCCAGATAATCAACCTCCTGGACGCGATTCAGAGGAAGCTGGAATGCTCGATGATCACCGTGACGCACGACCTACCTGTAGCACAGTACTTAGCTGACCGTGCCGTTCTACTGCAAAAGGGAACGGTCGTCGAAGACGCCCCCTTTGAGGAGCTGATAAGGAGCCCTAAGAGTGAGCTTGCAAAGATACTGATTCAGAGCTTCTCACTAACCACTTCAAGACCCATCTGATCCGTAAAAATGAGCCCCCTGCTATTACGTCCCTACCCAAACACAGATAATCTAGGTACTACACCACCTTTCAGCTGATTCATCCTTCCTAGCAGCTCCCTATCCTCAGCTGGGATTGATTGGTGATTGTCAAGGACGTGGTTTTCTTTAACGAGGAGTCGAACGTAGCTGTTGTTACTCTCTGGACGAAGAAGGAGGTAGTAGTAAACAGCCTCGCTGCGGCTGGGCTTTTAGAAAAAATTCACGCCGTAGGCACGCTCTACACGGTTTACGGCATAAATTACCTGCTCCAAACGTTAGCTGAGCGTCCCCAGATAAACGTGCTCATCGTCTACGGCTCCGACCTCTCGGGCAGCGGAGAAGCCTTAGTTAGACTATTCAGCGAAAAAACGGTTCCTCCGGACTTTGAGCTGATGTGGCCCTTGCAGGTCGTTGAGCCCATTATCAGGGACGTTGAAGTAGTGGATCTTAGGGAGGCTTACAGAAGTGGAGATTGGGTTAAGCTAGGGGCGGCAATAAACGGGTACTACCGACCCGGGACGCGCCGAAGGGAGTCGATCCGGTTACGGTTGCGCGAGAGTAGGGTTGGGGGGTGGCCACTCCCAGTCAGCGGCCTGTTGATTCAGGAAGACTCTCTCTTTAGAGCGTGGCACAAGGCCGTTTACGCAGTCATGATGCTCGGCTCCGTAAAGTGGAGTGAATACGGCGAGCACCAGAAGCAGCTGCTCAACCTGGTCGTAACGCTCGGCTTCTACGGGCGTCCACCGCTCCTGGAGCCAAGGATGCTCAACTACTTTCCGAGAGAGGAGTTTGAAAAGCACTACCGCCTACTACTGGAGCCAGTTAAGCCGGAAGGGGTAAATTACACGTACGGTGAACGGTTGAGATTTCACCCTATAGCAGGTGACCAGCTGGAGGAGCTTGTAGCGAAGCTCAGATCGTCATCGCACACTAGACGGGCGTTAGCAGTGCTGTGGCATCACGCCCGTGACCGTTCCAGCATGGATCCGCCGTGCATCGTGCTGGTGCAGGGGGACGTGACGGATGGCTTCTACAACCACACCGTGTACCTCAGGAGCAACGACATGTACGCGGCGTGGCCCCTCAACGCATACGCGCAGGCCAAGCTGGCGGAGCTTATCGCTAGTGAGCTGGGTGTGAAGGTGGGGGCTGTCACGCTCATCAGCTGCTCCGCGCACGTGTACGAGCACGATTGGGAGAGGGCTTGGAGGCTGATCCACGATAACCTTGACACACTATCCGAGTTCACGCCCGACCCTCGTGGCAACGTTCTGCTGCACCCTGAAGGAGGCAACCTAGAAGTGGAGCATAGAACGCCCCTGGGGCAGCTATCCTCCAGGCTGCGGGTGGGAAGCTACAGGCAGCTGAAGCCGCTTGCCATCCTCCTCTCCTCCGATCATGCTTTCTACCTGGGATGGGAGGCGAGGAGAGCCCTCGAGAGAGCTGCCCGTGGCGAACCTTACAGGCAGGATGAGGACGATTTATAGCTGCCACTCCTCGCTATGCTTCAGGGGGTAGCCACAGTATGGGCAGTACGCTGCATCTCTAGGGGTCTCGGCGTAGCAGTACGGGCACCTAGCGGATCTTCTCCTTGCAAGTATGATGAACAGAGAGTATGCTATGGCCGCTACGATGAGGATCGCTGCAACGGTAAGAACCCACCAGGAAGTTAGGCGAGTAACTATGCGGTAGGTTGCTACTTCGACCTGGAAACCCCAATTCTTGAACAGAGGAGTTAGATCTTCTCCCGCCGCAGCGCTCAGTGCTTCCAATAGTTCCTCGTTTGATCGAACACCGCCTCTCCTCCTAATCTCCTCCGCCACTCGCTTGATGTAGGCCGATCCCCCCCTCCCTTCAGCCAACGATGAAACAATGTAGTAGGAAGCCGCGTAGTAGCGCCCTTCATCCCCAGACGGGTTCCAGAAGCTCACGAATCCTGGTTTTACAATTCCCTCCCTGAACAGTTTCGCAGCCTCCTCAAGGCTTGCGAGAGTATCGTTGATGTCCAACCCCAGTTCCTTGCAAGTCTTTAGCGATACGTACTGCGCCACTCCCTCGTGGAACCAGCGTAGCTCGCGCGAAGCTGGCACCCCGAGTGCCCCCAGTATCTTATGAACTAGCTCGTGAACCACTGTAGTCTCCATGTAACCCTCCTTGAAGCGTACCAACGCCAAATTGAGGTATACGGGACCTTCTCCACCCGCGTTGATGTCCTCACCCATGACGTAGCCTAACGCGCTCAGATCCATCATCGTTGGTAGAAAGAGCTTGAAGTCCAGGTTTTGTGGACTGTAACCGAAGATTTCACGTAGCATGGGTGTGACATCTCTCACCGTACCCGCGATCTTGCTTAGTAATCCCCCGTAGAAATAGGGTGCTTGCAGGTTCACTCTAATTCCATTGATGTTCTCACTAAGGATGACTTCCTCGATTGATTTATCTGGCTTGAAATCGATAGTAACGCGTGCGCCTCCCGCTGAAGTGGTCGGTATCGGCACGCGTAGCGTTTTGCCTTCGTGTGCGTAGGTCGTGGGAGCTCCATTAAGCGTCACAGCCCTGAGGGTGCCTAGGTCGGCAATCGTTATGACCGCAGAGAAGCTCGAAAGAGGTGTTGCACCCAAGAGTGGTGACATGAACCACCCTTTATCTGAAGTATAAAGTGCCGCGAAGGGGAAGTTGTAGCTGATGTTCAAAGAGAAGCTGTGGGCCGATGTGGCGATGTAGGCGAAAGTAACGTTGTTATAGAAGTAGGCGCTGGTATTTTGGATTTCAATGTTGGTGACATTACCGCCCGAAAACGTGTAACTCCAATTCTCGAAGCGGGGGAGGTACATGGATATGCTCCCACTCGTGCTGTCCCAGATCACTAACCTCACTGTCGCATTCCCACCCTCGCCCACATCGATAAAAACGGTAGCCTGTGGCGCACCGAAAACGCTCAACGCTAAACAGGCAACTACAACCAGCGCTAGTCCTGTGAATGCTCGAAGATCCACGATAGTCCATCGATCCTGAGCTTAAAAGCTGCACGCCGCAATACCTTTTTGATTACTCGCTAACCCCCTCCTGTGAAACCATACGCAGCGTTCGCCAGCGATCCGGTAATCCTTGTTTCAGACACGCATTATCGCCCGGGTAGTCGAAGTATTCGAACGATCATTGCTCTAGCGGCGAGCAGGGGGGCGGAAACCCTGATCGTGCTCGGCGATCTCTTCGACGACTTACACAGACTCTTGAGCGCTAGCGAGGTGGGAAAGGCGCTGAGATGCATTTTCAAGGGAGCGAGAGGTTTACGGGTGATTTTCGTGACAAGCCTCTCCAGCCACGACCCCATTCTTCGGGAGTCTGTGCACTTCAAGTCCGATGAGTTGGATTTGCACGTGTACCCAGGCCCGGTTATCGCGCAGTTAGGAGGGCTTACAGCCTTCCTTACGCACGGGGATTTGGCGCTGCGAAACGGTGCACAAGCCTTCCTCATTAACTTCCTAATGAAATCCCTGGGAAAGGAGCTGTTCCTGGAGAAAGCATTGAGGCAGAAGCTGCGACTACCAGCGGATTGGTGGCTATTCATGGGACACACTCACATACCCGGTATCGATTACGAGGCGAGGGTTGCAAACACCGGTAGCTGGCGCGAAAGTTGGGTCCTCGGAATACCCTACTGGCGCCCTCCATCCAACACGTACCTCTTCGTGGAGTCGGGTCGCGTGGAGCTGTGCCAAGAACTTTTTAAAGCGAAGCGCAGAGGCCACGAAACGTGGCTGAGGAAGAGCGTGCGAAAGACATCACGAAGATAAGAGAGGAGCTGAAAGAGGTAGAACTCCTTGTACCACTGGAGATGTACCTCGCAGCTGGGGTCAGGATCGGTACCCGCATGAAGAGCGCCTTCATGAAGCGCTTCATCTACGGTGTCCGCCCCGATGGACTCTACTTGCTTAACGTGCTAGAGACAGACAATCGGTTGAGGATCGCAGCCCGCGTTATAGCGCGGTACACCCCTTCGCGCGTGGTGGTAGTATCAGCTAGGCAGTACGGCTTTAAACCGGTTCAGCGTTTCTGTGCCTTTACCGGTTGCGTACCCATCCTAGGCAGGTTCCCCCCGGGTGCCCTAACTAACCCTAAGTTACCCAGCTACGTTGAGGCGGATCTCCTCGTCGTGACAGACCCAAGGGTGGATATACAGGCTATTAGCGAGGCGGCAAAGGTGGGCATCCCGGTCGTAGCCTTCTGCGACACCGATAGTCCGTTGGAGTTCGTTGACCTAGTTATTCCGGCCAACAATAGGGGTAGAAGAGCGCTGGCCCTGCTATACTGGCTGCTGGCAAGGCAGGTACTAAGGGAGAGAGGAGAGCTACCGCCCACCGGTGAGCTACCCGTACCGCCGGAGGATTTCGAGGCAAAGGTCTTAATAACTGGAGAGGTCATCTGAAACCCGTGAGAATCAGGAGGCCCGCAGTCGCTGGGCTATTCTACGAGCGTTCGAGGGAAAGCCTACTAAGGCAGCTCGAGGAGGCCTTTCTCAAGGGGCCAGGTGCAAGGCTCCAAAAACCGGGTCCCTATGCTGGCTCCGTATTAGGAGCAGTGGTTCCCCACGCCGGCTACGTGTACTCGGGTTACGTTGCAGCGTACTCGTACGCTGAGATAGCCAGTAGTGGTACCCCAGAAGTTGTCATCCTAGTGGGGCCGAACCATCACGCTCTCGGCATGCCTGTGGCTGTATCTGAAGCTGATGCATGGGAAACCCCATTGGGCACGGTTGAGGTGGATAAGGAGGTGGCCAGGAGGATTATCGAATGGAGCGAGGTGGCCGCGCTGGATGACAGCGCGCACGACTATGAACACTCTCTAGAGGTGCAACTGCCATTTCTGCAGTACATCTTTGGTGAAGGTTTCAAGATCGTTCCGATCAGCATGTACCTTCAGGAGCCTACGGTATCCAGGAAGCTGGGGAGAGCCATAGCGAGGGTTCTAAAGGAGCTGGGGGTCAAAGCGTACGTAGTGGCTAGCAGCGACTTCACGCACTACGAGGAGGCGCGCAAAGCATCTGAGAAGGATAGGGCAGCTATAGACGCGATTCTCAGACTTGACGATAGAGGGCTTTACGACGTGATAATCGAGAAAGATGTCACGGCGTGCGGCTACGGTGCGATCATGACGCTTATCGCCGCAGCTAGAGAAATGCCTCCGGTAAGGGTGAAGCTGCTGAAGTACGCGAACTCCGGTGACGTTACCGGCGACTACTCGGAGGTCGTGGGGTACGCCAGCGTCTGCTTCTATAGGGAAACACTATCAGCTCCCGAGTCCTAAATCGCTACTCCGCGCGGTTTTTCTCAGCAGTTAAACGGAAAAAGGTTAAAGAGGGGAAAGTCACGAGCGCAGCCTAGTGAGCATCTTGGACTCGCGAGTGCAGAGGCTGCTGGCCAGGAAGGATGACCATATACTGCTCTCCCTCCAGCCAGACTCACAGTATCGGGTGAAAACCAGCTGGTTTGAGTACGTAGAGTTCGTCCACGTGGCCGCACCAGAGATGAACATGAGCGATGCAGCGCTCACTACCGAATTTTTTGGCTTTAAACTGCGCGCGCCCCTTATGATCTCCGGCATGACTGGAGGAACACAGCTGGCCAAAAAGCTCAACCTAATCTTCGCGCGCGTCGCGGAGGACATGGGTATCGCGGTGGGCGTGGGCAGCCAGAGGGCTGCCCTAGAGGCCCCGGAAGTGAGAGACACGTTTAGTGTTGTAAGAGAAGTCGCAGTCAGTGTGCCCGTTGTAGCCAACATTGGGGCTAGCCAGCTAGCTGAGGGGTTGAGCTTGGACGCTGTCGAGGACATAGTCGATATGGTCGACGCGGACGCTATCGCCGTCCACTTAAACCCCCTTCAAGAAGCCCTTCAACCCGAAGGGGAGGCTAGGTACGCGGGACTGCTGGAGCGGCTGAGGGAGCTCGTAGAGCGAGCCCCCGTACCGGTACTCGTGAAGGAGACCGGGGCAGGGATCAGCCGCGAGACGGCGGAAAAGTTGGCGGCAATCGGCGTGAAAGGGATCGATGTGGGAGGAGCGGGGGGGACTTCCTTCGCTAGGATTGAGGGGATACGCGCGCTCTTAAAGGACGATCCTTTACTGTTGCAACTGTGCGAAGATTTCTCAGAATGGGGTATTCCAACTGCAGCGAGCATTCTTGAAGTAAGAGCCGCAACGAATACTCTCCTCGTAGTAGCCACAGGAGGGCTTAGAAACGGCATTGATGCTGGTAAGGCACTTAGGCTGGGCGCCGATATTTGCGGCTTCGCGTACCCAGTTCTACGTGCAACGATGGAGGGGGGTTACCAAGGTGCCTTGAACTACGTCCGCAGAGTGATCGAAGGTTTGAGGAGAGTGCTCTTCCTCACCAACTCAAGAAACCTCAACGAGCTGAAAAAGGCACGTATAGTGATTAAAGGTGAGCTAAGGGAATGGGTGCTCAGCCGCAAACTGCTGGACATGATTTAAGTAACACTACGCTGGCTGCGGTTTCGCGGCTCGATGCGGTCCTTGGGAGCTCTTTCAAACGTCTCTAAGTACTCGCTTAGCACAGGGGGGATCCTTACAGTACCGTCAGGCTCCTGGTAGTTCTCTACGATGGCTGTTATCGCTCTAGTGGTGGCTATCGCTGTGGAGTTGAGGGTGTGAACGTACCCCTCAGCTGGGGCTCCCTTCGCCTTCGCGTAGCGTATGTTGAGCCTGTAGGACTGGTAGTCCGTCGTGTTGCTGCAAGACACCATCTCTCTGTACCTGCCCTGAGCCGGCATCCAAGCTTCTAGATCGTACTTTTTAGCTGCGACTACTCCGAGATCGCCTGAACAGACGTTAACGACCCGGTACGGGATCCCCAGTCCCTGGAAGAGCTCTTCCGCGTTTCTGATGAGACGCTCGTGCCACTCCCACGATTCGTCGGGGAGGCAGTATACGAACTGCTCGACCTTCGTAAACTGGTGCACCCTGAATATCCCCTTCGTATCCTTGCCGTGCGCGCCTGCCTCCTTCCTGAAACATGGGCTCAGCCCGGCGTAAAGCAGGGGTAATTCATCTCGCGGTATCGTTTCATCCATGTGGAGAGATGCTAAGGGGTGCTCCGCGGTAGCGATCAGGTACAGGTCCTCGCCTTCAACCTTGTACACCATGTCCTCGAAGTCTAGGAAGCTGATCACGCCCTCGAGGGGCTTCCTCCTGAGCATATAGGGCGGAATCACGAGCTGGAAGCCCTTCTTCGCCAGGTGGTCGAGCGCGTACATTACGAGCGCTAACTCGAGCCACACGAAATCGTCGAACATGTAGTAGAAGCGCGCTCCCGCCACTTTACCGGCTCTCAAAGTATCGATGAGCATTGAGCCTTCGCTGTAATCGGCGTGCCCTAGCGGCTTCCAATCAATTAGCTCGTAATCCACATCGTAACCCTTCGTCTGAAACTTGAAGCTCTCGAGGTACCCCACCCAGACCCTCGGCTTGCCCCAGAAGCGCACTGGGACGTTATCCTCCTCCCCTCGGCCGATCGGCACGGTCTCATGCACTATGTTCGGTATCGATCTTAGAATGCGGTCTCTTTCCTCCTCCACCTTCTGCAGCCTCTTCTCCGCTTCATTCAAGGCTTGATCCAGCCTGCGGGCCTCCTCTATCAAAGCTCGCCTCTCTTCATGTGTGGCTCTAGCTATCCTACTAGCGAGAATATTCCTCTCGTGCCTGAGCTTGTCAATTTCGGCGCGAAGTCTCCTCCACTCCGTATCAAGCTCCAACGCTTTATCAACGACCTCTATGCTCTCCCCCCTCACTCTCTGAGACCATCTTAGCTTCTCAGGATCGTTCCTCAGGTAGTACAGGATCGACCACATACCAATCCCTCTATGCGCACCCCCTTAAGTAGCTGTGCTAGAGTTTTCACCATAAACGCCCCCCTCCGCGACTCCGAAGGAGGAGCGTTACAGCGGTGGAGGGCCCCTTGAGTCCTTTGGAGCCCGCAACCATTCGATGAACCGGCGCGACGGGGGCTCCTCCTTGTAGAGAACTCGCCTCCGCGCTTCCAAGAGTTTCTCCTCAGCCCCTAGCAGCTCAGCGTACGTCATTGCAGCAGAAATCCCTCCGCTTGCTAGCTTACCCCGCCACTCTTCATCGCGCAACGTGTGATGGCACACGATAACTCTAGTTGAGCGCGAGATGACAGATAGATTCTCTAAACCCCTTCTCACCAGTTCTCTTTCCACCTTACGCCCTTCCAAGTAGAGCGGGGGGCCGCCTATCACAACTAGGCTCGGCTTTAACGAGATGATCGCCTCCGCAGCATTCGATTCCGCAGGCCCCTGCGCGTCAGGGGCGAAAACGATTCGCGTGCCTCCGTACTCTATGAGGAACGAGACGACGCTCCCCATCGGACTTTCAGCACCGTGTGGAAATGGGCCTAGCGCCTCGATGTACGTCCTGCCTAGGACAAAGCGTAAACCATCGGCTTCAACCACGCGGCATCCCGCCTCCCCCAACTCGCGCAGGAGAATTGCCGCTCTCTTCCGTTGGTTGAAGCTGATGCTTCTATCCGGTCTCTTCGCTAATATCAGCTTGCCAGCGTACGTTTTTTCAAAAACGTCCCGATCGCACCACTCGTAGTAGCTGGTGAAACTGGGTGTATAGTGATCCAAGTGGTAGTGGCTTATCGTTACTACGTCACAGCGGGCGGCAAAGCTGGTTATTCTCTCCCGCGCCTCACGCGCCGCTTCAAACTCCTTCGGGTGGGGTGGCAGACCAAAACGCCTTGGAGCCAGTGAGACTCCAGCGTCCAGCAGGACGGTAGCGTCCGGAGTTACGACTCCGAGGGCCATCGATCGTACACCGAGGCTCTCTTCTCCGAGTGGATGCAGCTCAATCTTGCCTACAGCCCAACCTTTCACCGGACCAACCCACGTTTCTGCTCTAAAATTGTTAGTGCTCAACGAGCTTTTAAGAATTGGTACGTGCTCCCCTATGTTGGTGAAGCTGGTAAAAGAGATCAACGTGATCAAGAAATCGTATAGGAAGGGACGCCTCGAAGTCGCGGTAGCCTACCCCTCCGTCTACGAGGCTGCAGCGAGAAGTTTGTCAGTCCAGATGCTGTATTTCTACTTGAACTCTTTCGATGAGATCTCAGCCGAGAGGTTTGTTCTAAGGAAGTTAAGGGGCGCGGAGCCCCCAGCTGTTAGCTTGGAGAGCGGACGACCCCTTAGGGATTTCCGGTTGATCGTATTCTCCGTCCACTACGAGCCAGACTACGTGAACATTGTGAGGCTCCTACTGGCTGGCGGCGTTGATCCTCTCGCCGAGAAGCGTGAGCACGTTGTAGTGGTGGGAGGTCCCCCCGTAATAGCCAACCCTGAGCCCTTGAGCAGGATAGCTGACGTGCTCGTCGTGGGCGAAATCGAGAGCACGATGCCCATTCTAGTGGAGCAAGCTATTACCTACGCTGGCGATAAGCGGGCATTTCTCGACAGCTTAAAGCCCGAGCAGGGCTTTTACGTACCTTCAAGGGGGGATGAGCAGGTATCCTTCAATTATCCAGCTGAGCTATCGCTGGAGTTCCACCCCGCGGCTCAATTCCAGCCCGAAAACGGTAAGTGGCGCAGAACCACGATTATCGAGGTGGCACGGGGATGCTCGCGGCGGTGCCGATTCTGCATGGAGGGGCACATATTCACTCCGCAGCGCGATCGTCCATTGGGGCAGATCGTGCAGTTAGCGGAAAAGGGTTCCCGATTTAACGGTAGCAACCAATTGACGCTTGTAGCGCTCTCCCTGTTCGATCATCGGGAGGCCGATAGGATCCTGGAGGCGCTGATCGAGTCTGGGTATAAGCTCTCCCTCCCATCGCTAAGGATCGACACTCTAACCAGGGAGCGGATTGAGCTGCTGGCTAAGAGCGGCCAGAAGATGTTGGTTCTCGCCCCCGAAACGGCGAATGTCGGCCTATCACTGGTCCTCGGAAAACCCCTGCTCGAGGAGCGCCTGTTTGAAGCGGCGAGAGAGGCTAGGAGAGAGGGCTTCAAATCCCTGAAGCTGTACTTCATGGTTGGTTTGCCAGGAGAGGGGGACGTGGGGGCTATAGCAGACCTCGTGAAAAGGATTTCCGAGTACAGCGGTTTCCACGGTGAACACGAGCTTAAACTGAGCGTCAGCGTTTTCGTGCCGAAACCGCAGACTCCGATGCAGTGGTTCGGCATGGAAGACATGAAGACTGTTAGGAGGAAGCTTGAAGCCCTGGTATCGGCGTTGGGGGGCGTAGCTGACGTGAGACCCTATAAGCCAGCGTGGGCGTACGTGCAGTGCGTCCTATCTAGAGGGGGATCGGAGTTGACGGATATCCTCCTTAAGTGGGCCTTGCGCGGTGGCGGTCTTCACGGCTGGCGTGAGGCTGCTAGGGAGGCTGGAGTGGACATTGACGCGTATACTCGACCCTTAAGACCCGGTTCGGACATCCCCTGGGCTAAAGTGAGACTACCAATCCTGCATGAAGCAACCAGCAGAACTCGGATAGTTGATTGACAAAGGCAGCTTAAAAAGGCGGTGTGTGCCCACAGCCTCGTGAGGAGGGCGATTGGACTACTGCTCTTTGCGATCTTCACGCTAGCATCGGTAGTATCGGAAGCTCAGCAGGTTACACTGATAGGTGTTGTAACAGACGTTGAGGGATCACTACTGGAGGATGCAATCATCGAAGCGTACAGGGATGGATCATTCATCGGCTCTACTAGAACCCTTAAAAACGGCTACTTCTCGCTCGTGTTGCCAGGCACAGGAACCTATGAGATAGTGGCCTATAAGTGGGGGTACGAGCGAAAATCCCTAAAGCTTGACCTTATGACGACGGGTACAACCAACTTGGGCCGCATAACTCTGGATTACGCACTCAGCGTGAACCCAGGGACCACGTATATCGTCGTAGACCAGGGCTCCACGGTGGAGCTACCCTTGATCGTGTCGAACATAGGCGCTTTCACACTTCTAGTGAACGTAAGCATAGATGCCCCTCCAGAATGGAGCGTAGCGCTTCTGAGCGAGCAGTATATAACCGTAAGGAATCTGATGATGAATCCCCGAGACACCAGAGCACTTAAAGTCCGAATACGCGTTCCTGGTCACGCGGAGGGTGCAAACAAGCTCACGCTAGTTTTCAGCTACGCTAACGTGACCCAGCGAATACCGTTAACGATTGAGTCACGCTACAGAGACTGGGAACTCGTAATACCGTTTTACAGCGAGGTCACTTCATTTGCCGGCTCCAAGCTTTCCATCCCGTTAAAGATTGTAAACACCTTGGAGCGGAGCGCCACAATCAATGTCTCGGCAATTCCACCTCGCGGCTGGCTCGCCGGAGTGACTATCAACGGCACGCAAGTAACGTCTTTACGCTTAAACCCAGGTGAAAACACTGTGGCTCAGCTAACCGTAACATTACCTGAAAATGTAGAACCAGGGAGCTACGTAATAGTTCTACAAGCTAAGGCCTTAGATATAGTTTCACGCTCGACGGTTCTCGTTCACATCGAACCAAGCTACGATCGTTTGGAGGTAGAAGCACAGTCCCAATTCGTAGTGGCTCAACCCGGTGCTAAAGTGACGATACCTTTACGAATCACTAACGATGGGACGCGTTCTACGGTTGTTAGCTTCGCTGTTGATGACCTACCCACGGGTTACAACTGGATCGTAAAGGATGAGTACGAAAACATCCTTTCAGCTATAGTAATTCTTCCCAAAGAATCCCGTAATGTTTTCTTAACGATAGATATACCTCAGACAGTCTCACCTACAGTAGTAACTTTTATATTTAGTGCTATAGGCACTAACAGCAGTTCAAAGATAGTTTTAGGTATTAATATAATTGGCAAACCATCAATAAATATTATTAATCAGAATTGGGAGATTGAATTAATACCAGGATCATCAACCATATTTCAACTTTTAGTAGAGAATAATGGTCAAATACCACTAAGGGAGATAAGTATTTCATTAGGTAGTGCACTCTTAGGGAACATGAGAGTGGATGTTGAGCCCACGCGTGTACTAGGCCTTCAACCGGGGGGCAGGGCGGTGTTCACGTTAACAGTAATCGCCAACGATAATCTCGAGCCGGGCAGGTATCTTATCCCCCTGGTGATTGGCGGTGAGGGTATAAGGGAGGAGCGGACGTTAGCTGTGAACGTTAGGGTCGGAGGCGGGATCTTCTACTCCGTGCTATCGTTACTCGTGCTTGTACTAGCTCTTCTTGCTTACCTACTCACGATAAGGAAGCTGAGAGGGACTGCTCAATGAACGGAGAGTTCCACAGCGTTGTGTTATCATTGTTTGCTGGCCTTCAGACAGTCTTCTCACCCTGCCTCTTCCCAGTTCTACCGGCCTATCTGATTTTTTTAGCCAGGCAGGTAGGCAGCTCTCTAAAGGTTACGCTTGCATTCGTAACGGCATTATCTGCAAGCCTCTTGGTTTACGCGACTATCGTAGCAAGCGTCGGTCAAGCCCTCCTTATTGCGTTGAGTTTAACGCCCGACACCATCAGTTTCGTTCTTGCAACCCTTTACGCCTGTTTGGCATTTATCGAGCTATCCCCAGCTAAACAAATATTCTCCGCTTTCACGTATCGGGGTCTCGAAGTCAAGAAGGTAAGCGTAGCTAGTTCCGCAATGTTGGGAGCCCTCTTTGCTCTAGCCGCTGCCCCATGTGCTTCGGCTCCGCTTCTGGCTTGGACGGCAATCCTGCTATTACATCCCAATTCGGTGCTGCCGAGTCTGACAGCGTTTTTGGCCGGCGTAGCAACGCCGTTTATAATCATAGGCGCGCTTGCGCAAAGCATGGGTCAGAGGTTGCATAGAGGACTTGCTAGGAGTTTCCTGGTAAAGTACAGCTACGAACTTTCAGCCATACTGTTTGCCGCCTTCTCTCTTATAGTACTTCTATCAACCAGCAATCCTCTTTCAATAATTGAAAAGTACGTACAGATGTTGAGTACCTTGGTATTAGCCCTTCTTTCACCATTACTGTTCTACGCGGGCATCAACCTGCTCACTTCAGTACCTCGAGCTGCTAGAGGGGGGTTGCTCATACTAGCCACCTTCCCAATACTAACCGGTATAACCGGTGCCACCAATCTCCTTCTTCGCTCGCAAGTTTTGCCCGTCGTATTCAACAAGCTGATCTTCCACTATTTGATCGCATCAATCGGCGTTGTAACGGCAGCTTTATGGCTATTCTTGAGCATTAAAAATGGGGGGCGCGCCAGCAGGTGGATAGCCCTGAGCGCCTTAGCGCAGACGTTATGCATCATTTTCACCGATCTCTCTATCCTCCTTCCATTTCGCACAGAAGCTTCGCTGAGTCACTACCTCCTTTGCATAATTTCTGTGGGGGCAGCTCTCTCGCTATTAACGATACTCGTCCAAGCGAAAAGGTTAGCGTAGCTTTCCACTATGGAATGTAGTTTACCTCCCTCATCATCTTCTCAATTGCAGAGACGAGTTGGTTACTCCTGTTTAGCACATACCTCTTGGGTCTTTCTCCCAGCGCTTTAACAACACCGATTCTTTCTAGCCGCTTTAAAACGGCTCCAGCGTTGTAAAGCGCTGCCTGAGACTCGATAGAGTACTTCGTTAGTGGAGTTTGCGCAGTAAATAAGACTCGTAGAATTCTCAGGGTCTTCCTAGACCCTCTAAAGAGTTCTTCGAGCGGGTGGAGCTCCATAGTTGATCAGGTGAACCATGCTTCCAGCGTGCGTTGCCTAAGGGTTGATTGGTAGGCTTTTTCCAGCCTCTCGATGGCATTGAGAACCCTTTCTCTAGAGAACTGGTGCTCATCGCATAGGAACTCGATAATCCCATCCTTGTCGGGAGTGTGCCACGCTACCTCATAGTCGTCTGTGGTTTCCGGCTTAAGGAATATCACCACCACATCAGTTGGCTTAGTGGGGAAGTCCCATCCGACGGCTTTAGCTATCGTATCGATGTCTGCGAAGTCCTTCACAAGCTTTAGAGCCCTCTTAGGTCCTATACCCTTAACACCTCCGGGGTTGTAGTCGGTACCCATTAGCAACCCGATGTAGATAAGCTGAACTCTCGAGATGCCGTAGCAATTTAAGAGCTTATCCAGCTCAATCAGCTCTGGCTTTACTTCAACGTACTCGTCGCGTCGAGGGAGCTTCCTCCTCCCGCTAATAGTCACATTTCTGACGAGCCTCGGCGCACCGTAAAGTAGTGAGTCGTAATCCTGGCTCGCAGCGGCCCAAACATCGCCTTTTACGGCCATGTAGGCGGCTTGCGCCTCGCCATCGGCTGGTGCTTGAACCCAGGGTACGCCCATTAAGCTGAGAAGCTTCTTAGCGTCGTTCACCATTGATGTAGTTAAGTACGAAGCTTGTTGAGCGTAAATCCTGGCCTCTTCGAGCTCCCCCCGTTCGAGGGCTTCCATGTACTTCTGCTCAGCCTCCTTCCTCGCCTTCATTCTGCGCTCCAACTCAGCCGTCTTCAGCTCCGGCGGCTTTCCATCAAAAACGTAGACCGGTTTTACACCCTTCTCAAGCAAATTGATAGTTCGATAGAAAAGACCGTTTAAGTGGCTAGTTACTCTACCGTAGGCATCCATGAGGGGGGTTCCATCCGGCTGCCTGATGGTGGCTAGAAACTGATAGAGAGCATTATAAGCGTCAAGGGCTAACGCCTTCCCGGAGAGCTTCTCCAATTCGATTTCCACCTTGACGGGGGCTACCAGCTCGCGCAGTTGAACCCCCATGCTCCCTCCGTGATGTACGCGATGGTAGCTTAAGAAAATAGCGGTTTGCCCTCACGTATTGTCGAAGCCCACCGTCTCCTGAAAACACCTTAAATTCAAGCGTACTTCATTAAGTCCCGAAATCTAGCGAGCTTCCGAAGGCGTTCGAACTAGCTGAACCACCCTTCGCGTTCCTTCAACCTTGATGTAGCCCCGTAGCTCGAGCGTCATTAGGAGCTTGAGAAACTCGCTGCGCGGGAGCTCACCACCTGCGTTCTCGACAGATTTTCTAACACTCTCGTAAAGATCCTTCTCCGTGATGGTTCCCTTCTTGAGCAGCTCTACCAGTATTACGTGAAGTATGGAAGTCATACCCATTTACACGTAGAAGCTTACAGGGGAGATTCTTCCTTGAAGCATTTTCTTCGACCTCTCTGCCCACGATTCGTAGTACTTAAGCATCTCTGGCGTCAGACTCGGCTTCACCTTCTTTAACGCTTCTTCGAGGTGCCTCATATGCACTCTCTCAGCGCCGGGGTTTTCCCTCATTGCCAGCATGCCCGCTTCTCTAACCAGGAGCGCCAAATCGGAACCCGCGTACCCTTCAGTTGCGTCCGCGATCTTCTCGAGGTCTACGTCTTCGGCTAGTGGCATGCGTCTTGTGTGCACTTTGAGGATTTCAAGCCTTGCAGCCCGGTCGGGCGGAGGCACGTAGATAATCCGGTCAAACCGGCCGGGCCTCAGTAAAGCCGGATCAATAATGTCAGGCCTATTCGTCGCCCCCATCACCACAACGCCCTCCATCTTCTCCAACCCGTCCATCTCGGTGAGCAATTGACTGACCACGCGCTCAGTCACTCCTGAATCGGCGTAGCCGAGCCCTCTCAGCGGCGCTAGCGAGTCTAACTCATCTATGAACACGATGCAAGGCGCTGCCTGTCGAGCCTTCCTGAAGATTTCTCTGATCGCTCTCTCGCTTTCACCAACCCACTTGCTGAAAATCTCCGGGCCTTTAACCGCGATGAAGTTCGCCTCACTTTCTGTCGCAACAGCTTTAGCTAGCAAAGTCTTACCACAACCCGGCGGACCATAAAGCAGGACACCCTTCGGAGGGTCAATGCCCAACCTCTTGAACGATTCTGGGTACCGTAACGGCCACTCGACCGCCTCCCTGAGCTGCTGCTTCACTTCTTCGAGCCCGCCCACGTCACTCCAGCGCACATTTGGCACCTCGATCTCTATCTCGCGAAGCGCACTCGGAGTTATTTCCCTGTACGCATCCATGAAATCTTGCATCGTAACCTTCAACTCATCAAGTACGTCGGGCGGTAGCTCACCCTTGCTTAAATCGATCTTTGGTAGTATTCTGCGGAGGGCTCTCATAGCAGCCTCCCTACACAGAGCAGCGAGATCCGCACCAGTGTAGCCATGTGTGATTTCAGCTAGCTTCTTCAGGTCCACATCCTCGGCTAGGGGCATGTTCCTCGTGTGAACCATCAGAATCTCGTGCCTACCGCGCTTATCGGGCACGGGGATCTCAATCTCCCTATCAAAGCGCCCGGGCCTTCTCAGAGCAGGGTCTATGGCGTTGGGTCTATTCGTCGCAGCTATCACGATCACATCCCCTCGGGCTTCGAGACCATCCATTAGGGCGAGGAGCTGGGCTACCACTCGTTTCTCGACTTCTCCCGTTACTTCCTCCCTCTTAGGCGCGATCGCGTCAATCTCATCAATGAAGATAATCGCCGGCGCATGCTCTTTAGCCTCTTCGAAGATCTCCCTTAACCTCTGCTCACTCTCACCGTAGAACTTGCTCATAATCTCAGGACCGTTGATGGCGATGAAGTAAGCTTCAGTTTCATTTGCAACAGCTTTAGCTAGCAAAGTCTTACCACAACCTGGGGGTCCATAGAGTAGAACACCCTTCGGAGGGTCAATGCCTAACCTCTTAAAGAGCTGTGGGTACTTCATCGGGAGCTCTACCAGCTCTCTTATCTTCTGCTTGGCCTCTTCCAAGTCTCCGATATCATCGTAGGTTACGCGCGGGATCCTCCCAATTTCGACTGGCTTCTCTAAAATAACGAGGCGGCTGTTCTCAGTTATGACGACTGCAGTGGGGGGCTTCGTAGCTACTACTGTGAAAGGTATGTTCTGCCCCAGAACCGGTACCTGTACTATATCCCCCTCTATTATCGGTCTGTCGAGGAGCCTCTTCTTGGCGTAAGTGACGAAGTTCTCATCCACCGTTAACGTCATCGAAGTTGGAGAGAGCTTCACTAGCTCCGCAGCTTTAATCTCAGCTCGCCTAACTCTAACTTTCTCGCCTATGCTGACTCCAGCGTTTTTCCTCGTCCACCCATCCATTCTGATGATTCCAGTACCTCTATCCTCTGCGTACCCAGGCCAAACTAGGGCTACAGTCTTTCTCCTCCCCTCGATTTCGACGGCGTCGCCGGGTGCTAGGCCTAGCTTCTCCATCGCATCCTCATCGATGCGTACTCTACCTCGCCCAGCCTCATTGTGCCGAAGCTCGGCAACCTTAAGCTCGATCTCCTTATGCTCCTTCTCCGGCATAGGCCAATCCCACTAATTCGATCGGTAAAAGAGCCAGACCTTTTAACGTTATCTCGCCGAGCTACAGCACGCCAGGGACTCGCCTCTCCTCTCCGCTCTGGGCAACAAGCAAGGGATTAAGCTTACCCTCTTTCGCTAGCTTACCAAAGTACTCCTTGAACTGGGACGTATGTAAAATGTCTAGTTCGAGCAACTGCTTCATAATCTCCCATGCTTTTCTCTGGACGTCTTCCAGCATTTCACGCGGCATGTGACCAATGATGTATGGATCTTGGAGCCACCTGTCGAACGCCTCTAGAGTTCTTATCATGTGCCTGAATGCAACGCGTGTAGCTAGTACCAGCTCTAACCTATCTGCGTCCTTAAGCTGCTCCTCGACTTTAGCCATCGAGGCTAAGATTACTTTCTGAGCTTCAACCCAGTGCTCTAAGCTTGTGAGAAAAGCCCTCGTTGATGGAAGCTCGCTCATACTCGATCCTAGAAATAGCGCAGCCCAGCCTATTTAACGTTTTGCCCGGATGGTAGTCGAACAGTTTATCGTCACAAGACATCAAGTTTAGCACCGAAGCTACACGTGAAGCAGTAACGGCTAGTAGAACACGTAACTTTGTTCTAACCTTTACTTACGAAGTACAAAATGTCAACCATTCTAAAATCGAGCAGCGTAGTTTACAGCTCATCTACATGAACTCCTGTAGCGCTCAATAGCCTCCTTAATGCGTTTACGCGCTTCTATGCCTCCCATCCATCCCTCCACTTTCACCCATTTCCCCGGTTCTAACTCCTTGTAATGCTCAAAGAAGTGCTCGATTTTACGCCTCAAAGCCTCGGGTAGTTTTCCGATATCGTCCACATCCGAGAAACGGGGGTCTATCTTCGGAGAGGGTACAGCCACTACCTTAGCGTCAGGCCCTTTCTCATCACGAGTGAGGAGGACGCCGACTGGCCTGCACTTTATCACGGAGCCTGGCAGTAGCGGCTCGTGGCTCAGAATGAGCACATCGACGGGATCTCCATCTTCCTCCAGTGTACCGGGGATGAATCCGTAGTTAAACGGGTACACCATCGAAGTGTAAAGTATCCTATCTACGAAGAGTACGCCGCTCTCCTTGTCCATCTCATACTTGACGCTACCGCCCTGCGGAATTTCGATTACAACGTTCACCTCTTCAGGAGCCTTCTCACCCGGACCAATGGCCTTCATCGAGTATCCTTTCCTTGCGTCGTTGAAAAAGTTTCTGCGAAGCTAGACTGATATAATCTCGAGCTGGAGCATCTAACCGTGAGCTGCGTGTTCTGTGAGATCGCAGCTGGGAGAGCCCCTGCGTACATAATCTTTAGGTCAGCCCGCGTCATTGCTTTTCTGGACAAGTACCCTATACAGAGCGGGCATACGTTAGTAGCTCCTGTCGAGCACTTCAGGGATCTTCTCGAAACGCCTGATGATATTCTCTTCGAACTGACGAGGGTCGTTAAGCTGGTAGCCGGCGCCCAAGTGCGCGCCTTAGGTGCTAAAGGTGTTAGAGTAGTGCAGAACAATGGCTCGGCAGCGGGCCAAGTGATCTTCCACGTACACTTTCACGTCATCCCCTTCTATGGTTTACCGCAAAGAGGAAGAAAAGAGTTGGACTCTTCTGAGGGTGAGAGGATCGCTCGAACCCTCTCAACGGCACTGGTCAATGCTTAATCGGCGAAACGCTAATTAGGGTTAGGCTCGCACTAATCCTACATGCTCACTGCGGTCATTCTGGCTGGAGGGAAAGGTACTCGCTTGAGACCTTTTACCTACCATAGGCCTAAGCCGCTCATGCCGGTTGCCAATAAAGCCGTTATTGACTACATCCTCGATATCATCGAGTTTAGCGACGTAGTGGACAGGGTTTACGTCTCGCTCGATTACCTAGGCCACATGATAGCTGAGCACATCAGAGGAGAGCCCCGCTCGGTCGAGGTTATACCCCTCGTCTATAGTTCGATTGACACAGCTGACTCTGTGCGCAAGCTGCGCCACCTTTTAGATGACGACTTTATAGTCTTGATGGGGGACATAATCACCAATTGCGATCTCGCGGCTTTTTGGCGCTTCCATAAGGAGAAGAAAGGCGTAGCTAGCGTGGTGCTAAAAGGTGTAGATAATCCCTGCCACTATGGCCTCGCGTTTCTCTCGCGCAACGATAAGATCGAGCTTTTCATGGAGAAGCCGAGAGGCTACGATCTCTATCTAGCCAGTTTAGCTGTCGGACCCCGGGCGAGGTACACGTATACGAATCTCGCTAACGCTGGCATCTACGCCTTCTCGTACTCCATTCTCGATATTCTAGACGACAACCCCCACCTTCTTGACTTCGGGCGACACGTCTTCCCCTACCTTGTGGAAGAAGGGTATCCCGTTTACGGTTGGGTCTCCGAACCCTGCTACTGGATCGATGTTGGTACGCCGCCGACCTACTTCCAGGCGAACGTGGATCTACTTGACGGCCTCGCGTCACCGCTTCGACCAGCAGGAGTGTACAGCCGTGGAATATGGTTCAGTAACCCGAAAAGTGTCGAAGGGGTTGTTCGGCCACCCGTAGTAATAGGGAGCGAAGTGAGAATTGAAAGAGGATCAGTGGTAGGGCCTTACGCGGTACTCGGCAACTGGGCGGTTATAGAAGAGGGGGCTGTTATCGAGAGGAGCATTATCATGGATGGGGCTAAAGTAGGGTACGGAGCCCGCATCTACGAGAGCATCGTAGGATCAAGGGTGGAGGTGGGCAGTGAAACTCTTCTGCATAAGTCAATAATCGAGGATCTTACAAGAGTACCTAGCAGCACAAATATTTTTGACCATATTTTAGTCACCGAGAAGAGGGGGGCTGCAATTGAGCTTAGAACTCGAGTGGGATGAAGGGCAAATATTCGGAATCGCGAATCAGACTTTAACACCAGACATAGCAGCGAGCCTCGGCGGTGCTCTAGGAACCATGCTGGGAGAGGGCGCGCTCGTGGTCACGGCACGCGACAACTACCCTCCGTCCCGAATGCTGAAGCGGGCGTTCTCGGCAGGCCTCATGTCGACCGGAATCTCCGTCATGGATTTCCACTCTGCGACGACCCCTGAGCTGATCTTCGCTATAAAGCGGTTAGGTGCAAAAGCTGGCGTACAATTCACCGTAGCTCCGCTCGAGCGTGACGGTATAGCGATTAAGATCTTCGACTCGCAGGGGCTTGTCTTCTCCATAGAGAGGATGGAGGAGCTAGCTGATCGCGCCGGCTCGGGGAAGATCGTGAGAAGCCTGCCTGCCGCGATTGGATGGGTTACTTACGCTGAGTATGTGCACGATATATACGCAGCAGCCGTTGCCGGCTACCTTGACTCGCACACGATCGCCAGCAAACGTTACAGGATGGTTTGCGACGTAAACTTTGGCCCAGCGTCGGAGGTCCTCCCCAACCTGCTCTCAGAACTGGGTATCGAAGGGGTAATGCTCAACGCTCATCGGCCTCCCTTCAGAGGCTCTGTGACACACATGTCTGATCCACACTCCATTGAGATGCTGAAGGGAATCGTAAGAGCATCTGACGCCGTGCTGGGCGTTAGTTTCTGCGCGGACGCCACAAGAGCTTTAGTTATCGACGATGAAGGAAAGCCTTTATCCAGCGAAGAGTTTGCCAGCCTAATTGCGCTCGGGATGCCCTCTGGTACGCGCATCATTGTTTCCGAGTCTATGGGCTCGATGATAGACGAAGTTTGCAAAAAGGTAGGAGCGAGAGTAATTAGAGTCAGAGGCTTGAAGCACGACCTAATTAGAGTGGCCAGGCGTTCGGGCTCTCATCTAGTAGCTACGAGCGGGAACGAGGTTATCTTCACGGACTTCTCGCTCTCACCTGATGGGATGCTGGCTACATTAAAACTGCTAGAGCACCTGGCCAAAACGGATCAATCGCTATCGTCAGCGAGGGATTCGCTCCCGAAAATACAAATGATAACCAGGACGGTCAAGCTAGGCGGCGTTAACTACCTAAGCGCTTTGAGAGCGATTTACAGGAGCTTTAGGACAGCAACGCTAACCATAACGGGCCTTAGAGTTAGAGTTGATAGTATATGGGTGAACGTTGAAGCGTCCCGCGACAGGGTAGAGCTCAGCTGCGAGAGCGTTGAGGGGGCTGACGAGATCATCGATAGGTTCGCCGAAAAAGTAGGTAGCCTGATCAGAGAGCTCAAAGGCGAGAGCGTCCGCTAAGATGCTGAGCCTAGGCGTGGATCTAGCTGGCAGCTCTAAACGCCCCACCGGTATGTGCCTCCTGGACGATAACCTCAACGCAAAGACCTGGATCGTATACAGTGACGAAGAGATAATACGTGCTGCTACCGAGCTCCACCCTAGCGTTGTGGCCATAGATGCTCCCCTCTCGCTACCGCTAGGACGCTCCAGTCTAGACGACAGGACAGGCCCCCACTTCAGAGAGTGTGATATGGCTCTCAGGAGACTTGGCATAAAGTTCTTCCCAATCACGCTGGGTCCGATGCGTGCGTTGACCGCGAGGGGTATGCAGATAAAGACCGACCTCGAAAAAAGAGGTTACACTGTGATCGAAGTTTACCCGGGTGGAGCACAAGACGTGCTAAGGATCCCTCGAAAGAGCGCTGGTCTGGAAGCGCTCCAATCAGGTCTCGAAAAACTGGGCATCAAGCTGGCAAACTCCTCAGCCGGCCCCGATGAGCTCGACGCGGTAACCGCGGCCTACGTAGGCTTGCTCTACCTTAGCGGGGAAGCCATAGCTCTCGGCGGTAAGGATGGTTCAATCATTATGCCGAAACCTCCTCCAGAATTTCTGAAAGAGAGGCAAGAACGATGTCGGGCTTCAAAGGTGAGGAGGAGAGCTCGTCCAAGGTAGTAGAGCCCGAGAGGACGAGCGCCGCTGCTATGCCCAGACGCTTAGCTCCGGCAATGTCAGTATCGATTCTATCGCCAACAACCAGCGTTTTAGAGGGATCTAAGCGCTTTTCCTCTAAGACCATCTCGAACATCGTCGAAGAGGGCTTCCCGATAACTACGTCTGGCTTTCTGCCCGAAGCTCTTTCTAAAGCCGCCACAATCGCGCCCGCACCTGGAAGCACGCCGTCCTCAACAGGTAACGTGGGGTCTTCGTTCGTAGCTACGAATAGCGCGCCATGATTCAGGCATTTGAGCGCATCGGCCAACTTCTGGTACGTAAGATGCCTGTCTATTCCCACAACTAGGCACTCTGCATGCTGTGGGTCTGTGAGTTCGATACCTTCTCTCTCCAACTCTTCCACTAATCCCTCCTCGCCCACCACGTAAACCCTACTCACGCGTATTCTCCGTAGCACTCTCGCCGTAACGTAGCTGCTACAGTAAATGTCGCCTAGCGAAACGTCAAATCCCATTCTGCGCATCTTCTCCAGGTAACCGTTCCGTGATAGTGAAGCATTGTTAGTAACGAAGACTACCACTTTTCCAGCTGCTTTAAGAGCTTTTACCGCTTCACGCGCACCTGCGATCGGTTTATCTCCTCTCCAGAGGACACCGTCACAATCGAGGATGAAGCCTTTGAAAGGAAGAAAAGTCTGCTTAATCTTCGTGTTCATGGGCTTCTAAAGGCCTCTCCTGATGGCCTTCAAGCCCAAATAGACTGCCTCCCCTGCTAAGTACTCTTCTATCCTGAGTAGCTCGTTGTACTTAGCCGTTCTCTCGCCCCTCGCGGGAGCACCGGTCTTTATTTGGCCACAGCTCAGCGCGACAGCAATGTGGGCAATGGACGCATCTTCGGTTTCGCCACTCCTGTGCGAGACGATTACGTTGAGCCCGCACCTTTGAGCGAGGCGTGCTGCCTCTAAAGCTTCGGTCAACGTCCCTATCTGGTTAACTTTGAGTAGGAGCGCGCTCGCAGCGCCCACCTCAATTCCTTTCGCGAGGCGCTCAACGTTTGTTACGAAGAGATCATCGCCAACGACTTGCACGTCCCGCTGCTTCAGCTTGCTGGTAATCTCCCTGAATCCCTCGAAATCCTCTTCCTCGAGGGGGTCTTCCAGCGAAACTATCGGATACTCGTTGACTAACTCCAAGTAGTAATCTATCAGTTCGCCCCTACCCAGCTCCTTACCGTCGATTCTGTAGCGTCCTCCGGTGTAGAAGCTTGAAGCTGCTGCATCGAGTGCTAGGACGAACTCGTTGCCCGGCTCATAGCCGGCCTTCTTAATCGCTTCGATGAGCGCGTTCAAGGCCTCCCTGCTCTCTTTCATGGGTGGAGCAAAGCCGCCCTCGTCTCCGACGTTGATGGAGCTCTTACCGTACCTCCAGACGAGGACTTCCTTGAGACTGTAGTAAACTTCGCACGCCATTCTAAGCGCTTCCGAGAACTTGTCGCTCCCCACAGGCACTATCATGAACTCCTGGATGCTCAGCTCGTTGCCAGCGTGCTTGCCACCGTTAATCACGTTCATGAGTGGAGTAGGCAACACTCGCGCGAGCTTTCCACCTAAGTACTGGAAGAGTGGCATTCCGTAAGTCGAAGCAGCGGCCTTAGCTGTAGCTAGCGATACCGCTAGTATTGCGTTCGCGCCGAGCTTCGACTTGTTCGGCGTACCGTCTAGCTCGATCATGACCTTGTCAACCCTCTCCTGATCCCTTGAATCCATACCGATTACCCGCTGTGCTATCAACCCGTTGATGTTGGACACGGCTTTCTCTACACCTTTCCCATGGAACTTCTTACCACCATCCCTCAGTTCCAGTGCCTCGTACGTGCCACGCGAAGCGCCGGCAGGCGCGGCTGCTGTCCCAATGCCACCACCAGCTGTAACTACGTCAGCCTCGACAGTGGGGTTTCCTCTCGAGTCTAAGATCCACCTACCCTTTACGAGAACTATCGTGAACTCGTTCTCTACGGGAGGGGTTTCGCTCATCAAGCTACGCGCATAGGGAAGGTTATAAAACCATTATCTCTATGCTCTCGAATGGTGCAAGCCGAATAATGGAAAGACAATCGCCAAAAATATTTTTACGAGTGGAAGATACACCCCGTGGGCACTCATAGGGTTAAAGGAGCCGTCCTTTGCGGCGGCACTGGTTCACGGCTAAGGCCTTTGACCTACTACTTTCAGAAAACCATGATACCGATCGGTCTCAAGCAGAAGCCGCTTCTCGAGTACGTCATCCGACTGATGAAGTACCACGGGGTGGCGGACGTAGCATTACTCGTGAACTATAAGGCTGAGCAAATCATGAACTACTTCGATGATGGGACCCGTTTCGGAGTGAGACTCGAGTATGTCCACGATGACCCCAACTATAGAGGGAACGGGGGTGCTCTACTCAACGCTAGCCGCAGAGGGGTCTTCTCCGGGTTTGACGACGTGCTCATCTACTACGGGGACATCCTAACCAACCTTGATCTCACAGATATGCTACGCGTACACCGTGAGAAGGGTGCTGCAGCCACTCTAGCTCTCTCAACCAACTATATTGTTAGTGTGGGCGTAGCAGAGGTCGCAGGTACGAAAATCGTGAGCCTCAGGGAGAAACCACCGTTGGGCAAGCCTGTCGTGATAGGGGTGCTCGCAGTAAAAACAGAGGTTCTGGAAATCCTTGAAGAGTTAGCAAAACCTCAGCAAGAGCTGGACATCATGCAGCACTTCATCCCGCTGCTCATAGAGCGCGGTTACCACGTTGAAGGCTACCTAACCGATGCCTTCTGGTACGATGTAGGCTCAACGGAGAGGTACGAGAAACTCGACCCGCATGTTGTGGACGAAGCACTGGGCTTTCTCCTAGCTTAGAAAAGCCTTCTAGGCGCGTTTATAACCAACCTGTACACGAACCCTCGGAGAGTATGTTCTTCGGGGGGAGTAAGCCCTAAATCCGGAGCAATTTGATGCCCATCCAGCAACAGTTGAGCATCGGAGGTAAAAACCCACAAAGGAGAAGCGTACGGCCGCGCGGACTCAGCTTAGACACGCCTGCCCCTGCGCCCGCCGGGCTTCCTTATGCTATCGGTAGGCAGCGGCGTGACGTCCTCCACTCGATCTACTATTAAACCGGCTCTGACGAGCGCTCGGATTGCTGGCCCCGCGCCCGGTCCCGGGGTCTTGGGGCCATAGCCGCCCGGAGCTTTTACTTTCACATGGACCACCCTTATCCCTTTCTCCAGTGCTATCCTAGCAGCCCGTGCTGCAGCCTGCATGGCTGCCCAGGGGCTGGGCTTATCTCTGTCGGCTTTAGCAATCATTCCACCTGTTACGAAGGCTATGGTCTCAGCACCGCTGAGATCCGTTATGTGGATTATTGTATTGTTGTAGCTAGCGTAGATCCACGCTATGCCCACATCGCTCTTCCTAGAACCTCCATGCCCCTTATCGCTCGCGCGCGCTTCTTCACTCACATTACCCACCTCCGAAAGCCATTATTTTTAAACTTGGGTTTAAACTTGAGCACCAATTTCGCCTGACGCTTTCTGGGCTAAGGACGATATTGGGTAGAAACCAATCCGCTCCTCTTCCTCCCTTGACACCATGTACCCCGGGCTCCTCACTCGTCGCCCCCCTATCGCTATGTGGCCGTGCGCTATTAGTTGGCGCGCGTGATACAGGCTGGTAGCTAATCCCTTCTTGTAAATGATCGTCTGAAGACGCCTCTCGAGGACGTCCTCAACTGTCAATCTGAGAATGTCGCTTAGAGATGCTTCCTCGCTCGCCAGCAGCCCAAGGTTGTATAGCTTGGATATTAACGGTCTTGCACGAACCTCTCTCAGCTCTGGGGGTAACGCAAGTAGTCGTCTAGCCCGCATCCTCCATCTGCGGAGCATTGTCCGGGCGACCCAAAGCTCCCTCTTATTGCGCAAGCCGTACTTACCTATTAGCTCAAGCTCCTGCGTTAAAACATCCTTACGCCAAGGATGCGCAGGTCCCTCCCACTTTTTCTTCGGCTTTTTCGGATCCCCCATCTAGGACACCTACTTCCTCGGTTTCTTTACACCTATGGTAATACCTGTTCTACCCGTGGTTCTAGTCCGCTGCCCCCTGACCTTAAGCCCCAGCATATGCCGTATTCCTCTCCAGCACTTTATCTCCTTCATCAAATCTATGTCGCTTTTGACCGTGAGCACGAGATCAGCTCCGATCAAATGCCTGTCAATGCCGAGCCGTGGATCTTGTCGCCTGTTGTAAAGCCAGGAGAGCAAACCGAGTTTATGCAGCTCTCTCACAGCTTCATCAACCTTGCTTATCTCCTCTTCTGTAAGGGAGCCGAGCTTCCTCCTCGTGTCAATTCCAAGCTTGCGGCACAGCGCATACGCGGTGTTTACGCCGATGCCCTTTATCAAGGATAAAGCGTAAACTATGTTCTTGTCCCCTGGAAGATCCTTGTCCGCTATGCGGACTATGTACTTGAACTCCTGCTCAGCCATACAATCGTCAAGCCCATTTACTCGTGCTTTTAACTCTTCTGCTAGAACCCTACCGTCTGGAGTGGCGCCGGGGCCGGGATTCGAACCCGGGAGCCCCTAAAGGGGCAGTGGCTACCTAGAGCAGGTACTCCAGGCCACCGCCTTGGTCCACTCGGCCACCCCGGCTACAGGGGCATTGCTCAGCTCTCTATTAAACTTGCTTCTTTCATATGCCTGTACCAATGCTTCACGAAAGTGCAGAGGCCTCCAAGAGATAACCGCCGCGTCGGTTAATGCTTAATAATTGGTTATGTCTGCTTACTGCTACCCCACATCCTGGGGTAGGTTCCAGGCTTCATAATGACAGTTTCGGGCTTAACCGCTTCTCCCTTCTTCGCAGCAACCATTTGCTCGCTCCTCATTAGGGCTCTACCTATCGCGACCAACTCGTCCTTTTTCGTAAAGATGGCCACAACATCCCCAACTTTGATCCCCGCATCAACGAGTAATATTCCGGGCACCGCTAGAGGAGCTCCGTGAGCGATTGCATCGACCGCGCTGTCGCGAACAACTATACGAGGTAAGTGCTCGACAACTCGCTCGACGGGAATCACCGCTCGCCTAATGTAGTCTTCATTGCCATCCTCTCGCCAGGCTGCGAAGGCATCAGCAACGTCGTGCAACGTGACGCTCTCCTCTTCCCTCAGGCTGCCGCTCCTTATCCTCCTGAGCTCCTGCATGTGGGCTCCTACTCCTAGCAAGATGCCAACGTCGTGGCAGAACTTTCTGATGTACGTGCCTGCCTCGCACCACATCCAGAACAGTACGTCCCTACCCGCAACTTCTAGGACTTTTACGTCATAGATACGTCTAACCCTTAACGCCCTCTTGACCGCCGACCTGAGCGGAGGCCTCTGATAGACAGGTCCCTTAAACATGCTAACAACACGCTTTACCTCATCTTCGTCAGCATCGCCATGCAACCTCATAACGCCAACGTACTCCTTGTCTTCAGCCAGGAGGAAGGGTACAACCTTTATCGACCTGTTGAGCAGTATGGGTAAAACACCTGTCACTTTGGGATCAAGGGTGCCTGCATGCGCGATCTTCTCGATGCCGGTGATCCTCCTTAGCCAAGCGACGATTTCGTGGCTGGAGGGCCCGGGTGGCTTATCGAGATTTACAGCTCCAAACTCTAGCAGCTCTTCTACGCTGCGCTCCTCGGGACGCTTACCGTAACTCGAAATCGGCTCCTCATCTCTTATGAGAACTTCCTTAGACCCTTTTTTTGGCGCAGCTTCAATCATGCCTTAATTAGCGGCTTTAGCGGCGCTCTCATTTCGTTAACCAGCCCGGCTTTCTCAATAGCCTGAAGAACAGCCTCGTCACCGGCACCCTTAGGTACATCGATCTTGTACGGTAACGGCTCCAAGTGTTTTATGTTAACCCTCCTTCTCTTCACTCCGGTGAGTGTTTTAGGACCTGTTACCAAGACGAAATTATCGTCGATTATTTCTACTATGACGCACTTTCGACCAGCTTCTCTGCCGGCAATCTTCACGCACACTCTGCCAACGTCGAAGATCCTCATAGCGGTATGGGCTCCACCGCTACTGCTTAAAAATATGCTTTCACTAAAACCTCGATACGGATTCCTACTCGCTACTCCCCCGTACATTGTAGGGATAGCTACGGTTCATCAGTTACCGCTTTAGCGTTTGGTAGAACCGGATGGACGTACTAACAGGGGGTAGTACGCTTAACCTACCAGTTGAAACGCAGTAGCATACAGGGAGTGTAACGCCTGATAGTTGGTAGACATGTTCTTAAGCTCTAATTACCATTTTACCGGGAGGCCAGGCGTGAAGGAGCGTCGTCGAATGCTCGCTGAGTTGCTGAAGCTTCAAGGTGTGATGAGAAGTGAGAAAGTGATGCAAGCCTTCCTGAAAGTACCCAGAGAGGAGTTCGTTCTTCCCGAATACAGGGATGAGGCTTACGAAGACCACCCCCTGCCGATCCTGAAGGGGCAGACAATATCCGCACCTCACATGTGCGCTATAATGTGCGAAGCAGCAGAAATCGAAAGGGGGGACACAGTGCTTGAGATAGGCACTGGGAGCGGGTATCAAGCCGCTTTGTGCACTGAGATCGTCTCGCCTACCGGTGAGCCGGTAGACGGACTCGTTCTCACAGTGGAGGTGATAGCGGAGCTAGCCCGTTTCGCTCGTGACAACTTGAAGCGGGCAAACTACTACGACCGCGTGCACCTCGTTGTAGCAGACGGCAGCTGCGGTTCACCCGTGAGAGGGGATTTTCGGTTCAAGAGGATCCTTGTCACAGCCGCAGCTCCCAGCATTCCGCCACCCTTGCTAGAACAGCTGGATGAAAACGGCTCATTGGTCATCCCTGTAGGACCGCGATGGCACCAGCTTCTAGTAGCTGTAAGAAAAATGAGGGGGGAGTTTATCAGAGAGCCTGTCACTTACTGCATATTTGTTGCGCTGAGAGGGAAGTACGGTTACGATGATCGCAGTTGAATGCATCAGAGCTCGGGGTCACCCCCTCGTACAAGCTACTCACAGGTCTACACTTGAAATCACATGTGATCCGGAGCTGACGAAAGGGGGTGACTGTATAATCGCGGTTAACGCCGACAAGGGAGCCAAGCACCTATCCCCCCTTTTTAAAAGGTTGGCAGCTGACGATGCAACACGCATCGTAATTGTCTTGGTTTGCAACGGGCTTGTCGAAGTCATTAGAGCGTGGGGGCACTCTGGCTTAACGTTTGAAAGCCCAAACTCGCTGGTGGTCAGGCGCAGTTCGTTCATTGACGGACGTACAGTAGCTGTGAAAAGCGATAAAGCGGCCATCAACATGGATCGGCGCATGATAGCTCTGCTCCAGCGCTCAGCTGAGCTCAAGGCGTACCTTTTCGCGTGCAGCAAGGATGAAAATACGGTAGAGTCTAAGATCCTGGAACTATTTAAAAGCGCGCACGCGTGAATCCTTCCATGCGTAAGGTGAACGTGCTCGTTACCGGTCGCCCTGGTATAGGTAAAACCACGCTCGTAATGAGGGTTGTCGAAGAAATAAGGAACCACGGTTTTAAGGTGGGAGGTTTTATCTCACGCGAGGAAAGGGCCGGTGGAAGCCGCATAGGGTTTATACTGATCGATTTGGCGACGGGAGAGCAGGCGTACCTGGCGCGCGTGGGTACAGGGGCTCCCCGCATCGGCAAGTATGTTGTTTTGGTCGATAACCTCGAGCGGCTTGGCGTTAAGGCTGTCATCGAGGCCATTGGTTCGGCCGATCTAGTCGTCATCGATGAAATAGGCCCGATGGAGCTGCTCTCGCAAGCTTTTAAGAGAGCTGTGGTGCAAGCCCTCGATTCTCCAAAGCCGGTTCTGGCTACAGTACACTATAGGGCGAGAGATGATCCCTTCGGTAGAGCGCTACTGTCGCGGGATGATTACCATATGTTTACGGTGACCGAGAACAATCGCGAGAGCCTTTACCTCCAAGTGGCTAAGCTAATAAATGCCTCTTTGAGGAACGGGCTTCATTCGTTTTAACCTGTCTCAGACGATCTAGGATGACAAACTAGCTTAGGAAGCTGAAAACGTTTAAACTCTGCTAAAACGTGCCACGGATTTAAGTCCCGCCCCCAGGCTAAGCGGCAATTCATACTGAAGTGCTCTTCGCGCGCTGAAGAACAGCCCTTAAATCTCGAAAGTGCATTAAGCGCCTGTGCGGCCTATCTTCGATAAGATCCTGGTAGCAAATAGGGGGGAGATCGCAGTGAGAATTATTAGAACTGCGAAAACTCTTGGGATCAAGACAGTAGCTGTTTATTCCGACGCTGATAAGAATGCCCTTCACACGCTTATCGCAGATGAGGCTGTATGGGTGGGGGGAGCCGATCCCCCTGAGAGCTACCTCAACATCGAGGCTATAATCAACGCTGCTAAAAGCACGGGGGCAGAGGCCGTCCACCCGGGCTACGGTTTTCTCTCCCAACACACCGATTTCGTTGGAAGGCTGGAAGAAGAAGGTATTACTTTCATAGGGCCTCCCGCCAGAGTACAGAAGCTCGTTGGTGACAAACTGGGGGCTAGGAGATTCTTCCAGTCAGCGGGGATCCCCGTCGTTCCTGGAACTTTCGAGCCGGTCGATCTACGTGATGCACCCAGTATTGCGGAGGAAATGGGCTTTCCGGTAATCGTGAAACCGGCTGGAGGGGGAGGGGGGATTGGAATGCGCGTAGTATGGAATGAGCATGAGTTGAACATGGCTATGCGGGATGCCAGCGAGCTAGCAGGTAAAGCGTTCGGCCGCGTTGAGGTATACCTAGAGAAGTACCTGCCTAAAGCAAGGCATATTGAGGTACAAATAATAGGCGATGGACTAGGAGGCGTTTACCACCTTTTCGAGCGAGAATGCTCGGTTCAGAGGAGGTTTCAAAAAGTTGTTGAGGAAGCTCCCTCCCCCGCTTTAACGTGGGAATTAAGGCAGCAATTGCTTTCCACGGCGATTAAAGCCGCAAAAGCGTGCGAGTACGTCAACGCCGGCACCTTCGAATTCCTCTTCGACCCCGAGAGCAAACACTTCTACCTGCTAGAGGTTAACTCGAGGATTCAGGTTGAACATCCGGTAACGGAGATGATCACAGGCATCGATATCGTTAGGGAGCAGATATTGGTGGCGGGGGGCGAGGGTGTAAGCTTCAAACAGGAGGACATTGCCATTCGGGGGCACTCAATTGAGGCGCGAGTTTACGCTGAGGACCCCTTGAATAACTTCGCTCCCTCACCCGGGCGGTTAACCAATTATAGAGAGCCCTCTGGGCCGTGTATAAGAGTGGATAGCGGGTACTACCTTGGATGCGAGGTCCCACCGTTTTACGACCCCCTACTGATGAAAATAGTTAGCTGGGGTACCAGTAGGGAAGAGGCTAGGAGAAGGCTGATAGTAGCAATTGAGGAAACGATTATTAGGGGGGTTGCTACGAACTTAAGCTTACTCCACCTGATACTAAACGACGAGGCGTTCGTAAAAGGGGACTACAACACCAGGTTTTTCGAAGAGAGGAAGATCTCAAAAAATCTTGAAAACTACGTCATGAGGGGGGCGCGTTTCCCCGAGCCTGAGGAGCCTGTTGAAGCTCGCGTGCCTCAGGCTAAAGTTGAGGTGGACGCGTGGAAGCTCGCATCGCGTATAGGAGAATGACTCACCTATTCGATAAGGGGAGAACGCGTGCTCTACGTAGCCTTCTACGCTCGATCGAACTAGGGTTGGTCGATCCAGATGCCATCCCACTTCTGTCCTTGTTAAACAGCCTGGCTGATTACTACACTACGAGTAGCTGTAGTGGTCGAATACAGCTAGCGGCTACACGCTTGCCTGGCGAGAAATTCCGTATGTTGGTGATCGCCAAGTGGCATGAACCCGTGTCACCAAGCGCGCTGGTAGAAGTTCTCAAAGCTTGCCGTTACGAGGACTTGTGGCTCTCCGTGCAGGGGCCAATACTTCACGTCGCGTGCAGAGGCCTCGATGCCGCCCGACTTTTAATCGCAGCTGCTCGTGCAGCCGGTTTGAAGCACAGCGGAATCATGTCGATAGAGGGCAGCGTAATGGTTGAGCTAATAGCGTCCGACAGAATCGAGGCCCCGCTGAGATTGGGGGGCAAGCCGGTTCTGAGGGATGAAGCTCTGATAGACTTCGTTGAGCGTGCCAATGAGGTATTGTTGAGAGCTAAGGGAAAGCTGTCCCGATTGAAGGAAGCGCTCGAACCTCTACGAAGAAATAAATAAAAAGCGGATCTCAGGTTACCCATCGTGATAATTCCCATCCGATGCTTCACTTGCGGAGCGCTGATAGCCGACAAGTGGAATAAATTCGCTGAAAGAGTGGCAAGGGGGGATGATCCTGCGAAGGTTCTTGACGAGTTAGGGGTAAAGCGCTACTGTTGCAGGAGGATGTTTCTCTCACACGTGGATCTAATAGACACTGTACTCAAGTACGAACAGTACTCTCCCTAGCTTAACGGTAGCTCTTCTGGCGCTTAGCTCTCGCCGATCTACCGCCGGGCTTTTTGGGCTCAGCTTGCCTGGGATCCTCAACGAGCAGGTGCCTATCGTACTTGCGGTACAGCTCCCTGAGGGCATCAGACCCCGCCCACTCCATGAGTGCTCTAGCGATAGCTGTGCGGATTGCCGAAGCCTGCCCCATTATACCTCCGCCATAAGCTTCGGCGTACACGTCAACCTTGCTCACTAAGTCCTCCCCCGCCAGATACAGTGGCTCACTTATCTTTAGTCGAACGAGCTCTGGTTCGAGGACTTCTAGTGGAACTCCATTGACGAAGACGCGGCCCTTACCTTCCTTCACAACTACTCGCGCTCGAGCCGTCTTCCTCCTAGCGGAAGCGATTACTATCCTCACCATACCTCACACCCTATTAACGTGGAGAGCTCGCCCAATGTCACGTACTCCGTCTCAGGGTTCTTCAGCTCTGCCTCCTCTGGAACCCACTTTTCAAGGCTCTCGTACTCTGATGGTACCCCTAGGTAAACCTTCAGGCGCTTGAGAGCTTCTCGCCCTCTAGGCTTCTTGTAGGGGAGCATGTTTCGCACCATGCGTCGAAGCATGGCGTCGGGTCGTCGTGGGATCTTAGGACCCTTCCTCTCGGGGTTGTAGTGAGTCCTCCACTCGCTAATCCTCTTCATGTACCATTCAACCACTCTCTTCCTCTTCCCCGTCACGATGGCCTTTTCTGCATTCACTATGACTACGGCATGACCCTTTAGCAGCAGTTTAGCCGTAATACTGGCAAGTCTTCCTGCGACTAGCCCGGACGCATCAATTACTATTCTCGAACGCTTTTCAAGCTCCATCTTGTAACCCTCGCACCCTGCTGATCAAGGTTTTTAAATCATACTAGAATGCGTACTCCACTACCCCGTGGGTTGCGCTCAATGAGCTGGGGGATTGTTATTACTTCACCACCTGCAGCCACTATCTTCTCACGAGCTTTTTCACTAGAGGTGTAAGCCGCAACTACAACGCGATGGTTCAGCGTACCGCAACCAAGAACTTTACCAGGAATAACAACAGTGTCACCATCCCTTGTGTAGCGGTTTATCTTACTGATGTTGACGGCTGGTCGGGTCCGCGCTGGTCTCTCCAGTAGCTCAGCGACCCTCCGCCATACGGGTGCCTTGTTCTCTCGAGCCTTCTTCCTCAGATGGTGTATCAACCTTCTGAGATGCACGTTAGTTGAAACCGTTCTCTTCATTGCACACCCCCGTTTCGCACCACCTCCATTACACTTCTTTTAAGCCTGCTGCTCGATTAGATGTGCCTCGAGTATCTAGGCCTGCAAAGATCGCGTAGGAGATAGATGTTCATCCCTGCGATAAACGCTTGCTGCATATTGGCAAACTTTGAAATTTAACAATGCTAAGAATTCTTATCTAATATCGAAGATACTGAGTTGTACTTTTATGCAGCACAGTTTTACTCAAACTCTATGTAAGATCTACGAATTTCTAATATTTTTTATATTTCAGAAATGAGAAGTTTTTGTATTTCATTTATAAAATTATCTATTTTCCAGACAATCCTTCTCATTGCTACATCTATAATTTTAGAAATAGGAAGAATACCATAGTTTTCTACTTTAAATATAAACTTCGTGTTGTCCCACGAAACCCTTATCACTTCGGGGCAAGCTTCTTCGCAAGCTCTACACATCGTACATTCCTCGATCTTACTATCGATAGCCTTGATTTTTCCGTTGTCTATACTTAAGATGCCTTTAGGACAAGCTTCCGCGCATTTTTTGCAGTTCGCTCCACATTCTTCTTCCAGTATAGTCAATCTCGGGTAGTACTTGTAGGCTGCTGTTACAGCCTGCCATTTAGCATGCTCGTTCCCTGTACCCATCTTCGCGTAAGCTTCGAGAACAACCTTCTGGCCTGGGGTTAGCTTTACGATTGGTATTAAGTCTGAAACTGGCTTCACTTCTGCACTAACAAAAGATGCCATTTCACCGATGAACCCGCCGAACTTCATGTGCCCTGAGTAGACAGTCATCGGTTTTTCAGCTTCGACTTCTAGTACAAAAGAAGCTATACAGTTATCTCTCTTGCCCTCTTCGTAGCATTGCAATAGAGTCTCGTAAGTATCAATATCTACTTTCAACGGTATTAGCGCTAAACGATGGGCTAGGATTTCATCGAAGAGAACGGAATTATTCTCAATAATTACTACTTCATCTATGGCTAAGGTAGGTACGTCAGCTATCAACACTCTCCTTAGGGTGTTTGCTATGGCTGGGGTAACGTTCTCGAGTACGAACTCGCAGTAGTTCTCCTCGATTTTCTTTGCAGTTATGCGAGGACCCTCACTTGGCAAGGTGAACCCCTACCGTGTCGGCTTCTGCTTTCTACCCCTTAGGAGCTCCTTGAGAGCAACCCTGTTAACCTTGATCACTTTGAAACGGACGCCCGGTAGGTCGCCGTAGGCTTTACCTTCCGGCCCCCCTATACGCTCTATCACGACCTCGTCGTGCTCGTTTATGAACAGTAGCCCGCCGTCGCCAGGTACAAAGGCTGTCACTACTTTCCCGTTTTTAATAAGCTGAACCCTTACACACTTGCGCACAGCGCTGTTAGGCTGCCTGCTCTCTACACCGACCTTTTCGAGCACAATACCTCTAGCCATCGGTGCTCCCTCGAGGGGGTCGTACTCTTCTTTAAGACGTAGTATTCTGCTCTTATACTCTGCATCACTCCACCTATACTTCTTGTGCTTTTTGATCAGCTTTCTAGCCGCATACAGCCCCTTCGGAGACTTTGAACCGGGCATGCTGAGTGCGCACCCCCTTCTAGTTTTTAAGCTTTTACTTTAACGCGACATCAACCCCGAAGTATCTTCGTGCGAGCAACTTCGCTTTTTTAACGTTCTTCCCTCCTTTCCCGATCGCCAACCCTTTCTGCTCTGCTGGAACTTCTACGATAGCCACTTTACCCCCGTTGCTATTCTCCCTCATTTCAATAGACAGAACCTTAGCTGGAAAGAGGGCAGCCCGTATCAGGTCATCCAGAGTCAGTCCTTGCTCTACCACCTCTACGTCTTTCCCTATTAGTTTCTTCATTAGCTTGGTATTCGCTCCCCCCACGCCTATCGCTTTACCGGCCATACCGCGCCTGACAATAAAGATTAGGCGATTGTTTTCCTCGTCGTTAATGCAGTCTAGAACTTCCACCTGCGTGAGCGCCTCAAAGAGGGAGATGTATTGCATCTCTTTTTCAGTCAGCTTAATATTCGCCATAGGCTACGCCTCACTCAACCTTTTACGGCATCGAGTATGTTGCTCTCACCCGGATCTAAGATGGCCATAGCGGCAACAATGAAAGGCTTGTTACAGACTGCGCCTAAGTCCCATGATGTGCCTGGGAATTCGTAAAGAGGTGTTCCACTCAGTTTGCAGTATTTCTCCACATCCCTCCTGATTCGCCCTGGCGTATTGGAGGCAACTATAACCAGTTTCGCTCTCCCGTTAGTAATGGCTGAGAGCGTCTCCTTCGACCCAATTACTACCTTCCCCGTCCTCAACGCCGTCTGTATCTCTCTTACAATGTCCATAGCATCACCATCCTAGAGCATTGGTAATCAATTCCTGGCATCTCCTTGGGGGCTACCCGGACTCGACCTATAAAGTTAGCGTGAAAGCTCTTGCTCTCCTGTTTCACTAACACTGCTCTCCCTACCGGATAGCGGGTACTGCATGAGCAGTTTGACGAGACCCGTGCCCAGCGGTACAACGCGCGATCCGATTATTACATTTTCGATAACACCCCTCAGCTCATCGAGCTCGCCCCGAGCTGCAGAGTCTATAAGGTGCTTTACGGTTACCTCGAAAGCCGCTCTAGCTAACACGCCTGGCTTCTCGCCCGCAACACCGTGCCTGCCCACTTGTCTGACACGCCCGTTGAACGTCATCGCGTCGGCAACGAGCATGATGTGGCGTACGTCAACGTCGAGCCCCTGCTCGTCCAGGACCTTCTTCATCTCTCTAATCATCATTGTCCTTGCAGCTTCTATCCCCAGAACTTCAGCAATTTCGTGAATGTTGTTGCTTATTGTTCGCCTATAGTCAACACCCTCTATACTGAGTGCGGCGACCAAATTCGACCCTTCAGTTATGATCTTATATTCTCCCAGCTTCTCGTCGTAACGCACAACCGCTCTCTTAATACCCTTTACGCCCTTTACTCTCTGTGTCCTTACTTTATCGTATAACTTTCTCAGTTTTGTTACATCATCCAAACCGGTCCTGAAAATTATTGTGTATCTTTCCTGCTCCACGCTTCCTTTCTTCCCCTTGATTCTGTTTAGGGCTTTCACGATATCGCGAGGCTCTATCCCTCGATTCTCCAGCACCTCGGGGTCTAACTCGATAACTATCGAATAATCGATGTAATCGATCGTTATCGCTTTAGCTACATTTTCTATTGTTGTGAGCTCAAGTTCACTGGCGATCTCTAGAGCCCTATCCCTACTTTTTGCATTCTCGCCTTCGAGGTATACTTCCATGATGGGTGTTGAGACTGTCTTCCTCGCATCGACGATTTCTATTAGACGGGGCAGACCCAGTGTTACGTTGAGCTCCCTGACTCCAGCGAAGTGGAATGTTCTCAAGGTCATTTGCGTGCTGGGTTCGCCAATGGACTGCGCTGCGACCATTCCTACAGCTTCTCCTGGCTCAGCAAGGCTCTTGGTGTATTCGTGAACCACTCGATCAATCACTTTCCTCGCCTCATCCTCCGTCAAGCCCGCAGCTACCACCCCCCTCACAACATCTTCTACTAGGCTCTGAGGAAGTATGTGAGCATAGGGCTCTAAAAGTGCTCTAACTTCCTGTACGCTTACACGCGCCTCCGTTGCCACATCAACCACCTCTTTCGGCGAGCACTTCTTGAATGACCTTGTTCACATTTACGGGCTCTCCATGATCGCTCTTCGCGGGGTTGATGCCGTCTTCACCGTACCTATACTGTATCACGAAGCCTTCAGACGTCCGCACACTACCATCGTAAGCGACGTAGAAGTCCTGAAGTGCGTTTGCCAATCTCCTGTACATGTAGCCGCTCTGCGCAGTTCTAACGGCCGTGTCCACCAAACCCTCTCTACCGGCCATTGCGTGGAAGAAGAACTCTGTGGGCTTCAAACCCTCTTTAAATGAGGAGTATACATATCCTCTAGCGCGAGGTCCAACATCGCCAGGCTTGAAGTGTGGCATTACTCTGTTCGTGAACCCCCTCTTTATACGTTCGCCCCGTAGGGACTGTTGCCCTAGCATCGCGACCATCTGTGTGATGTTTAGCATGTTGGCTCTAGCTCCTGTTCTCGCCATTATCACTGCCTCTCTCAGCATACCTACGTGACGGCTTGCAAGTTCACCTGCCCTATCCCTCGCCCTCGATAAAACCTCTAAGATTCGTTGCTCCAGGGTATCTTCCACGCTCCTCCCTGGAAGAGGTTCGAGCAAGCCCCTTTCGAACATTTCTATATACTTCGCGACGTCTCTTTCAGCGTCGTTCATCACAGATTTAACGCCCTTCAAAGCCTCTACTGGAATATCGAGGCTGTCCAAGCCTAGTGTGAAACCGTATATATCTAGGTACATTACGAAAACCTTGTATAAGCTATCGAGCAACTCTCTACCTTTATCATTACCCATCTTTCTTAGATAATCGTGCAGAAGAGTTCGTGGTACCTGAGAAGCTATCGTGTTCTTATCGAAAACTCCGACTAACAGTTCTCCCCTGTCAACGACCACGTAGGAGTCGTACTGGCAGAGCTCTTTAACACATACGTTACATTTGCGACATACTGAAGCTTTACCTTCAAAGTTAAAGTTTTTATCTAGGAAAAGGCCTACAAGCTGTTTTCCAGTCCAGTAGGGTCCGGGTTTCAGAATTGCCGGCTCCGGCAGTGGCCCTTCGTAGCCGCCCTCCATTGATAGGAAAAATATCTTCTTTTTACTCAAGATAGTATCCTTTCTTGTCAGTAAATACGCACCAGTTATGTAATCGTGGAGACCACCTATTATCGGAGCGCCGTAGCGGGGCGATAGGATCTGCTCTTGAACCAGCATTAGAGTTAACGCCTCAGCCCTGGCTTCCTCGTTCTGAGGCACGTGAAGGTTCATTTCGTCCCCATCGAAGTCAGCGTTGTATGGCGGGCAAACTAGAAGGTTCAGTCGAAACGTCTTATACGGTAGTACTCTTACCTTGTGCGCCATTATCGACATGCGGTGCAGCGAGGGCTGCCTGTTGAAGAGCACAATGTCACCATCCTGGAGGTGCCTTTCCACCACATAGCCAGGTTTAAGAGCTTCAGCTAAAGCAGCTCTATCTCTGACGAAGCGTAAGTCGATTCTACCGCCATCCGGTCGAACGATGTAATTCGCCCCAGGGTACTCGTGAGGTCCTCTCCTAACAAGATCTCTTAACCTCTCAAGGTTCCACGGGGTAACCCTTTCCGGTACCACTAGAACCTTCGCAACCTCGATTGGTACTCCAACCTCATTGATGCTTAGCTTTGGATCCGGGGATATTACAGTCCTGGCCGAAAAGTCGACGCGCTTACCGGCCAAGCTTCCTCTGAAGCGCCCCTCCTTACCCCTGAGGCGCTGTGCCAGTGTCCTAAGCGGTCTCCCCGATTTATGCTTAGCTGGCGGGATTCCCGGAAGCTCGTTGTCAAATAACGTTGCAACGTGGTACTGGAGCAGACTCCAGAGATCATCGATTACCAGTTGAGGTGCACCTTCCTCAACGCTCTCCTTCAACCTCTGATTTATCCTTAGCAAATCTACAAGCTTATGCGTTATGTCGTCCTCCGATCTCATGCCGGACTCAAGAGTAATAGTCGGCCTTACCGTTATGGGAGAAACTGGAAGGACTGTGAGGACCATCCATTCGGGCCTAGCGCTCTGGGGATCCATGCCCAATGCCTCGAGATCCTCGTTGGGTATCCTCTCAAGCCTCTCACGGATCTCAGAGGGCCTCAGGATTACCGAACCACCCTCTCTCTCTTCGTAAAAAGTGTAGGGTTTCTCGAAGCGAATCTTGTACTGTTGAGCTTGACAGTGAGGGCATGTTGTATACTTTGAGGCTTTTTTAGCTACATTCTCTCCATACTTGTATTTAAGAAGCGGCCACCGCGCCTCTAATTGCTTCGCTCTCCTCCTCGCCTTCTCTATCTCGTCCTGAGGGAGCAGTAGCCGGCCACATACTCTGCACGTGGCTTTGAGGAGCAGGAAGATGTGTTTGGCGAAGAGAGGGTGCACCACTGGCCTAGCCAGCTCAATGTGCCCGAAGTGACCTGGACAAAAGGCTATGAAGTTCCCGCAGGTTTCGCAGCGAACTCCGGGCTCAACGGTCCCCAATCGGCGATCCATCGGGCCGCCTCGGATCGGTATCCCCTCCTCATCGTACGTCTCTGGGATTACGATTTGCGTGATGGATAGCGCTCTTATGAAGTCCGGGGATAAAATGCCGAACTTTATTCCGCCGATCGTTTTAGTCTCTTCAAACTGCATCGACATTCACACCACCTCCACCTTGTCTTTCAGAATTAGCTTGGGTGCAATTCCTAGGCTCATAAGCTCCTGAAGTAGGAGTTTAAAGGCGTATGAAACGTATATCGGATAGAGCTCGCTTTTATCCCTGCATATAGGGCACGTTGGTTCGTTCTTCCTCGCGTCGTACCATCCTAGGAAACCGCAGTTATTACAAACGAATATCACGGTCTTGTCGGAGGATTCGAACAACCTCTCCCTGAGCAGTATAGACGCGCCATGACCCACTAAGCAGTCCTTCTCCATCTCACCGAATCTCAGGCCGCCCTCTCGCGCTCTGCCCTCTGTAGGCTGTCTCGTCAGAATCTGCACCCGGCCGCGCGCTCTCGCATGAATCTTGTCTGCCACCATGTGGTGAAGCTTCTGGTAGTAGACCACGCCAATGAAGATTTCCGCTTCCAGTCTTTCGCCGGTAACGCCGTTATATAGAACCTCTTTTCCGTCACTTCTGAAGCCTAGCGTATGCAGAAGTTCTCTAAGTTGCTCTTCTGGCGTACCCTCGAATGCTGTAGCATCGATTGTGCGTCCCGTGAGTGAAGCAACTTTACCAGCTAGCGACTCCAGGAGTTGCCCTACGGTCATTCGTGAGGGAATAGCGTGAGGGTTGATTAGGATGTCAGGAACTACACCGTCTTCCGTAAAGGGCATGTCCTCGGCCGGTAAAATCAGGCCGATCACCCCTTTCTGGCCGTGACGCGAAGCAAATTTGTCGCCAAGCTCGGGGATCCGTGGGTCTCTCACTCTAACTTTCACTAGCCTATTCCCGTCAGCATCTTCAGCGATCACGACGCGGTCCGCAATCCCCGATTCGCTGGGTCTGATGCTAATCGAGGTGTCCCTCCTTCTCGTCGTTGCTCTAGGCTCGAAGAAGCTGCTAATAAAGCGCGGTGGGCTCGTTTTACCTATTATCACTTCACCGCCTTTAACATCCGACTCGGGGAAGACTATGCCGTCTCTCGGATCAAGCTTTATGTATGCCTCCTTTGAACGATAACCCATTACATCATCAGAGGGTACTTCGATTCTATCCTCCTGTCCTCCAGGGTACTTCGTCTCCACGGTTTCGTAGGTTCTAAAGAACGTTGATCGTGCTAACCCTCTTTCGATAGCCGCTTTGTTAATTACGATAGCGTCCTGGATGTTGTAGCCCGCTCCGGTTAAAACAGCGACGATCACGTTCTGGCCGAAGGGCCTCTCATCAAGCTCCACCAGATCGAATACTCTTGTGCGGACTAAGGCTTTCTGCGGATAGTGGAGGAAGTGCATCCTCGGATCCATCCTGTGAAGGAAGTTAGCCATCGAGAAGCCTAGAGCCTGCTTAGCCATCGCAGCCTCGTAGCTGTTACGTGGAGACTGGTTATGCTCAGGGTATGGTATCACAGATGCTACGACGCCCAGTATGGCAGCCGGCGAAATCTCGAGGTGTGTGGTTTCCTCGTTCACTTCATCGATCGAAGGAGCAATGAGCGCGTTCTCCTCTTCTTCAGGATCCAAGTATTCTACAATCCCCCGTCTCACGAGGTCGCTCCAACTCCACTCACCACTCTTTAACTTCTCTATGTCTTGCTTTCTTAACTTCAACTTACCGTTTTCAACAACGAGCAAAGATCTTCGAATTCTACCGCCGTCACAGTTTATGTAAATCTCATCGATTTTTTCTGTTTTATAACGAACAACATTAACCTCGTGATGGATTTTGCCCTGCCTCCTCAGCTCCCTGATAATCTTCGCTAATGCATCGCCATTCTCGTGCAAGCCGATCAGCTTCATGTTGACGTAGACCTTTGTTCCAGAGATGCCTTTCTCTCGCGCCTCTCGTATCGGTATGACCCCGAGCTTATTTACCAGTACGTCGCTGATGCTTTCTTCATCTATACCTATCGAGATCATCGCAAGCAGGGCCAGGTTTTTCACAAGACCACAGTTCTGGCCTTCGGGGCTTTCAACAGGGCATAGCATCCCCCAATGAGTTGCGTGGAGTTCACGCGCCTCGAAATGCGGCTGGGTCCGGCTAAGGGGTGAGACAACCCTCCTCAAGTGGCTGATCGTTGATAGGTAGTTCGTGCGGTCGAGAATCTGACTTACACCGGTGCGGCCGCCCGGCCAGTTCCCAGTTGCCAGCGCGCTCCTCAGCTTATCCGTGATGACGTCGGCTCTCGCTAGGGTGAGGAGATTGATCTCCCTAGTCTTGCCCCTGCTCTTCTCAAGCTGATAGCCTAGATCCTTTACGAACTGTTTAAACGCCTGCCGAAACACGCTTGCCATTAAATCTCCAGCGAGCTTGAAGCGTTTGTTAGCGAGATGGTCCTTATCGTCCGGTGATCGTCGGCCTAAGACCAGCTCGATCAACCTTTCGACCATTTGACTCAGGAAGTAGGCCTTATCCAGCCTGTTTTCTGGCTTAGTACCCAAATGGGGGAGGAAGTATTGATCAATAACCTGCTGGGCGCGCTCTAGCCTGACATTCTTCGGCTGCCCTACGGCCACTCGAGCACCTATGTAGTCAAGGGCATCATCGATGGTCATCGCGATTCGGCTTTGCTCAAGAAGGGAGGGATAGAGCTCATTTAGGATCTCTGGATCGCTCGTAATAGCATTAACGATCTCACGGTCACTCTCAAGCCCTAGCGCCCGCATCATCACAACCAATGGCACACGTGAGGGGATCGAGGGGAAGCTAACGTAGAACTGCCCGTCCTTCGTCCTTTCCACGGTCACTGGTATCCTATAGGCAGCAGTCGAGGAGAATACCTTAGCAACGTGCGTTACCGAACCCCCAGTTGGCCCGTAATCTACAAGGATCCTGTTAACGGCCAGGTCCTCCTGGACTATGAGTACCCTTTCCGAGCCGTTGACAATGAAGTATCCCCCAGGATCCTTTGGATCCTCCCCCACTTTCACCTGCTCTTCTCTGCTCATCTTTGAAAGAGGGCATTTCACCGATTTGACCATGATGGGGAGATCTCCGATATAGATTGTTGCCCTATCCTTCTCTTCTCCTTCTTCTACTAAGATCATTTCTAGGAAGAGGGGTGCTGCATAAGTTAGGTTCCTGAGTCTGGCCTCCATCGGTAGTATGGAGCTCTCTGAGCCATCGGCTTCCTTTACCCTGGGATTACCTACAGTAATTTTCCCAAAAACTACCTTTAAGCCTGGAATCCCAGATTCAACAGACCCTACTTCATTAATTATTTCTTGAAGTGTTTTTTCCACGAACTTGTTGTAAGAATCTAAATGTTGGCGTACAAGACCATGCTCACGGATGAATGTTTCTATGAGGACCCATGCATCCTCTTTGCTATACTTCCATTCCTCGTCCATAAGCTACCCCCTCACTACCACTCTGAAGGCAACAGATACTCCTGCGGTGGGGCTCTTCCTCACTATCATGACCACATCGCCAGGCTTAGCTCCAATGGCTTTCGCAACAGGATCAGAAGCAAGCAGCCAGGGGAGTTGACGCCTAGTGACACCCATTCTCTTGAGAATCCTAGAGGCCTCCTCCTTGCTCAACAGTATATGCTGTGGTACGAGCTCGTGCTCGAGAATGTTTACTTTCCGTGTACCCATAGCTCTTGGCCCGAGGGAGGCGCTCTATATAAAGTTTAAGCTAGTAAGACGTGGAAAGGGGAAAGAAATGCTGTAACGTAGCTGTAAACAGGCCGGTCTAGAGTTCGTCTACGCGCCTAGCCCAAACGTCTGGTAGGCCTTTCCTTCTTCTGCGCATTGGCCAGCCGAGCTCTTCGTCGTATCGCTCAATGCCTAGTGATTTCTCAATGAGGATTCTCCTCTCTATAGCTGCAACAAGCTCCCTAGTTCGGACAACGACGTCCGGGTTAACGCTCACGCTATCGATACCGTGCCTCACCAGGAACTCCGTGAACTCGGGGTATACGGAGGGGGCTTGGCCACAAATGCTGACCGTCCTGTATCCGTACGGTGAGTTATGGGCCTTCTCAATCAGCATAGCTATGGCAGTTTTGACAGCCGGGTCTCTTTCGTCAAAGTACCTCGGATCGATCTTCGGTAGAATAGCGCTGTCTCTGTCAGTTCCGAGCGTTAACTGGGTTAAGTCGTTGCTCCCTATGCTGAAGCCGTCGAAGTACCTTGAGAACTCCTCCGCTAGGAAGACTATGCTCGGTACTTCAGCCATTGCCCAGATTTTGAAGTCTCTGCTGCTCTCAAGACCCTCCTCTGCTAAGATTTTATTGAACCTCTCAGCTTCCCATAGGGTTCTCACAAACGGCGCCATGACCCAAACGTTGGTGAGTCCCATTTCATCCCTTACCTTCTTGATCGCTCGAACCTCAAGGCGGAAAGCCTTCTCGTATTGCGGGCTAATGTACCTGCTAACACCACGCCAGCCTATCATCGGGTTGTCCTCGTGAGGCTCGTACTTTTCACCGCCAGCTAGCTGCCTATACTCGTTCGTCTTGAAGTCGCTGAACCTGACCACAATGGGCCTTGGATAGATCTCTCTTGCAACCATCGCTACGCCTTCGGCCATTCTATCGACAAGAACGTCGCCCCTTCCCGTCTCGAACAGGTAAAGCGGGTGCTCCTTGACCCAGCTGGCCATAATGAACTCAACTCTCATCAGACCGATACCGTCGAACGGTAGGTCCTTGTACTCGTGTATCTTGTCGGGTACTCCCAGGTTCATGTAGATCTTCGTAGCGGTTACGGGCTTCAGGATGATCTCGATCGGTGCTGCTAAAGCCGGGGCGGGCTTCTCCTCCTTCTTGCCCAGCAGTTCCTCGATGTAACCCTCGTACACGACGCCCGCTCTCGCATCAACAGTGTATCCCTCACCCGTCCTCATGACCTTGGTCGCTTCACGCGTACCCACGATGCAGGGGATACCGAGCTCCCTGCTGACAATCGCAGCGTGTGCGGTCATTCCGCCCTCGTCAGTCACAATCGCGGCGGCGAGCCTCATGTAGGGTACCCAATCCGGATCTGTCATTTTCGTCACAAGGATGTCGCCCTTCTGCATCAGCTTCTTCGCGTCCTCCAGAGTGAGACAGACTTTAGCGACGCCGTAAACCACACCAGGGCTTGCAGGTAATCCCTTCACTACAGGCTTCGCCTCCGCCAACCTAACAGCCTTCTCCTCAGCCGGTTTCGCTTCCACGGCTTTCGCACTCCATACCGTCTCGGGCCTTGCCTGAACTATGAACACGCTCTGAGGGAACTTGAGATCTCTATCGACAGCCCATTCGATATCCATCGGCCTACCATAGTGCTTTTCGATCTTGACCGCAAGCTCAGCGAGCATGCGAACCTCGTCGTCATTTAAAGCGGGTGCGTTCCTTCTCCCAAGCTCTACTTCCCGTTCAATGTTCCGGCCGGTTGCAGGATCCCTAACTAGCTCTCTTACTTTCTCTGAAACCCTTCTCTCTACGATTTGAAGCGTATTCTTATCAACCACCCATTCATCAGGTGTTACCTTACCGGCTACGACGGACTCTCCCAAACCCCAGGCTCCCTCAATAACGATTTTATCCTTCTCACCAGTAACCGGGTGTATCGTGAACATCACTCCAGCTGATCTAGAGTTCACCATCTTCTGGACAGCAACACTAATCAGAACCTTCTCGTGCGCGAAGCCCTTGCTCTCCCTGTAGAAGATAGCTCGCGGAGTGAAGAGGCTCGACCAGCACTTCTTAACCTTCTCCACGACCTCGTCCTCGCCCTTCACGTTAAGGTAGGTCTCCTGCTGTCCTGCAAAGCTCGCATCCGGAAGATCCTCCGCAGTCGCGCTACTACGGACCGCTACGAACTCCTCCGCTTTACCCAAACGCTCACATAACTCCCTGTAAGCTTTTCGAATAGCCTCTTCAATATCCTTTGGCATGGGAGTCCTTTCGATCAATTCCCTAATCTCGCGGCTAGCTTCGATGTAATCCTCAGGCGCCGAGGCACCTGGTCTTACCCGCTCTCTTAAGATCCTTTGTATCTCATCCCTGATCCCCGTCTCCTCTATGAACTTCCTGTAGGCGTATGCCGTAACTGCGAAGCCGGGTGGCACGGGAATACCCGCGCGGATCATCTCGCCCAGGTTTGCGTTCTTACCGCCGACCAGTGGTACGTCATCCTTCGTTAACTCCTCAAACCACAGTATAACTTCTGTGGCCTTATCCTTCATCCTGTTCCCAGGGGGTGTTGTAGTCTCGCCTTAAGAGCTTTCCTTACTGAGCAAAACGCGAGTAATGTGCAACATGAGTCATGATAACGCGCGGGCTCTCAACGAGGGGTTGAGACAAATCTCAGGCCTCATTCCGCATGAATATCCAACTTAACTTTTATTTTATAGATTTTTAATAACCAACTATAATATTAATTATGAAAATTTTACATCATTATGGTTTTCGTCTTAAAAACTTTAATTCTTTTTCTACTCGTGCTCGAAGAACCTCGTCGAGAAACTCACTTTTACTCCCAAGCTTCATTATCGTTGATACTGCGATCACGTGGGAGCAGATACCCCGCCCTCTAAAGCCGGGGCAAGTACAGGAGAGAGCGTCTCCAACAACACGAACTATGTGCCGGTTCTTCCTTCCCATTACGTAGTACATTAAGTCGCTTATTTTAACTACCCTTCCCTCTTTAATCAGCCAGGCGGCCTTTGAAACCATGCTAGCTCTTTCATCACTCATGATTCATTCCCCAGTGCATTGCTTGCCACGTGCCAATGCGTTAGAAAGGCTTCACGGGACTAATGGCTCCACAAGCTAGGCATCTGAGCTGCATTATCCTTCTCTCCTCTCTCTTGAGGATGGTATCAGGACTGCCGCACACCGGACAGTAAACGTATCCCTTCATGAAGACGCTGAGTAAGCTGGCAACCATCTTTGGGGTTGTTATACCGTATATCACTGCGACGTCGCCCTCAATGTTCCCCGAAGCTCCCAGCTCCTTGAGTAGAAACCTCAATACAAGGCGCGGCTCACGGTTGATGATGTCGCAAATTTTCTTGAAGTTCATTATGAACGTTCTTTTCCCAGATACTACAACGTCGGGTGGCTCAACTTCCAGCCTTTCCCTTCTCGTGGTCTTCTCAGGCAGCAGCTTGTACGCTCTCTCGAGCAGCGTCTCGTAATCGAGATGTTCTTCCACACAATCTGGGTTCACTAGGAGATAAATGCGTGTCGCCGCTGCGTCAGACTAAACGCCGCGCAACAGAAAGTATAAATACGCGCTTTGGGGGCACTCAAGCCACTTGAGATGGAGTACTGCCCCAGCTGTGGTAACTTGCTCCTCCCGAGAAGGAAGGATGGCCAAGTAGTGATAGTGTGCCAGAGGTGCGGTTACGAGAAGACCGTAAGCAATCCTTCTGCATACAGAGTGACGCGACAAGCGCGCCACGGTCCCGGGGATACCATCCTGGTAATTGATCATGAGGTAAGCGTTGAGACGCTACCTAAAGCCAAGGTTGAGTGTCCACGCTGTGGGCACTTAGAGGCATACTACTGGGAAGCTCAAACACGGGCTGGTGACGAACCTGCGACACGATTCTTTAGATGCGTAAAATGCGGCTATACGTGGCGCGAATACCAATAGCTGGCTCGAGCGAGTAGTATAAATACCTACACTCGAGCCATTTACACGATTGGTATGCCGTTACTATTCGAGTTCCCACATGCGCGGGATTGGAGGTACCTCATAGAGAGCTTAGAGACCGTAATCGAAGAGGCGAGCTTCATTGCCGATAACGAGGCCCTCCGCCTTAGAGCGCTCGATAGCTCGCGCATCGCCATGGTTGATCTGTACCTACCGAGAGAAAGCTTTAGCACGTACGAGATCGATGAGGCGCCTACGAGGATTGGTGTGAACTTCGACGAGTTTAACAAAATCCTGAAGCGCGCTAAAACCGAAGATAAGATAATATGCCGCGTGGAGGGTGGTAGGCTAAAAGTAACTCTATCGGGTAAAGCTGAGAGAACATTCTCGCTTCCCATCATCAGCACTGAAGGTGGAGAGCTCCCTGTACCTAAGGTAACGTTTGACGTTACAGCTAAGATGGTTTCCGATACGTTTAGAGACTCATTGAAAGAGGCTGAGCTTGTAAGTGATACGATTAGATTCGCTGGTGAGCAGAGAGAGTTGAAACTTGCAGCACGCAGCGATAAGGGTGAGTGGGAAGCGGTTTTCTCAATGGAAAAAGGATCTTTGATAGAGTACGAAGTAAGACAACCTTCATACTCGTCCTACAGTCTGGAGTACCTAGACGAAATTGTGGGTAAGGCTTACAGGATAAGCGACCTCGTTACTATCGAGTTTTCCACAAACAAACCGTTGTGCCTAACCTTCGACATAGCGGCCGGAGGCATACTCAGGTTCTTCTTAGCACCGCGGATGGAGTAGAATGGTAGTACCCAAGATCGAAGTAGCGCTTTCGCCAGAAGACTTCCGTAAATACCCCTTCCTCCCCGAGGCAATAGATCGGGCAAAACGGCTGGGCATCACCCTCAACGACTTGGCGACTCCGGCTTTAAGAGAGGTTCTCGATCGGGCTGGAACCTACGTTAGAGCTGCAATCGACTCTAAAGCGCTTCCTCTCCCCGCAGATGACTATGATATAGAGATCCTATCGTATATGACTACGCTAGTTCTTCTTCGCATAGTCTTCGATAGGATGCTCATCAGGCGTTTTGCTGTACTATTTTCTAAAAGATTCTCACAGTTTATAGCGAGTGAGGATTTAATTAAAATAATCTACATTTTACATAAAATTGGTATAAAAGTGAAAATTCTTGATGAAGATTTCTCAGGTTTCAACATAGTAGTAGATGTTCTAGATTATATCGAGAACATTCCAGAAAGTAAAGGGCCGTGGAAGCTTGTCCATAGGCTGGTTGATCGCGGATGGGTTTTCGTTAACAAGTTTGAAGTTATCAGGCTAGGCGAGGAAGCTCTCAAACGGTTTGTGGAACAGCGGGTTGAAAGCCTCCAGCTGGACGGCTTAGGACTCCCCAACGAGGTTTTCTCACTTGTTGAGGAAGTAAGCAGGGATTGGAGCCAAAAGCTGAAGGAGATTAAGGAGGCATGGATTCCCACCGATGCAACGGGCTTTGAGCAAGCCCTACCCCCCTGCATGGCAGCAATACTGGAAAACCTGAGAGCTGGCAGGAACATACCTCACAGCGCTAGATTTGCGCTCGCCTCGTTCCTTCTTAACATAGGCTTGAGCGCTGAGGATGTCCTTGATGTTTTCAAGGCTGCTCCGGACTTCAACGAGAGAATCGCCCGATACCAGGTCGAGCATATCGCTGGCATGAGGGGCTCTAAGAAGAAGTACTCCCCGTACAAGTGCGATAACATGAGAACTCTAGGGCTCTGCGTGGCTGAGTGCAAGGTACGACACCCGCTACAGTACTTCTGGCTGAGGCGCCGTGGAAGGGTCGTGCGGCATGAAGGCTCCTGACGCTAACAGGTTAGTGGTTCAGCTATTTAGAAGCTACTACAAGCGATTAAGGGAGGACGATATCTACGTGAACGACCTTCAGAAAAGAGAGTTTGCATTCACCTACTTCACCGAAGGGGGAATGCGACGACACATCGCCTTCGGCAGCACCTCAGAGCTGGTGAGATACCTAGCGGAAGCTGTACCGCGTCACGCTTACCACTCGGCGGCCTACTACCGTGACCCGGCTGCAAGGACGATGGATGATAAGGGTTGGGAGGGGGCAGATCTCATCTTCGATATTGACGTGGATCACATAGACACGCCATGCAAGGAGCAGCATGACAAGTGGTTCTGCAGGGCATGCGGTTCAACCGGTTGGGGTGCACCTTCCCGGTGCCCCAGTTGCGGTAGCGAGAACCTCGAGAAGCATACCTGGGTATGCAACGTTTGCATCAGCGTTGCGCGCGACGAGATTCTGAAACTTGTGGATTTCTTAGAGCGAGATTTCGGCTTCACTTCCCACGATCTTTTCATCACGTTTTCTGGGCACAGGGGCTTCCACGTGCGCGTAGAAAACGAGGAAGTTAGGATGGTGAGCCAGGACGGTAGGCGCGAGATAGTTGACCACATAAAGGGTTTGGGGTTGGACATCAGACAGATGGTAGTCAAGACGGCGGGTGGTTACAGGCTACGCTACGGAACGCCGGTCTCTGGTTGGTATGGGCGGATAGCCCGTTGGTCGATACTGACGACAGAGGAAGAAAAACCTGTCCTAAGCTTAGAGGAGTGGGAAAAGCTCCTCAGCGAGTGTGTAGCGAAGGAGGCTGTCGCCATAGACGAGAGAGTAACCGTGGACACTAAACGTTTAATAAGACTACCGAATAGCTTGCACGGCAAGACTGGGTTGCGTGTTGCTCCACTCACTGTGCAGGATTTGGAGAATGAGGATCTTCTTGGAAAAGCTAAAGTTTTCAGGGATGGTGAAGTAGCCGTGGAATTCGAAAACGAGCCCCCAAAAACTGTCTTAGACATCAGCTCAACCGCATCTTCGAGAACACTGCCCCTCTACGCGGCTGTGTACATGCTGCTCAACGGAGTCAGCTTCTCCAAGTTTGTCCTGCTTTAAACGTGAGCAACTATCTTAAAGCTCCTACCATAACGTTCTCCTTAGGAATGAAGTTGCTGACTGAGCTTCAGGGTGCTTTACGAAGGGAGCTTGAAACAGGTGAGCTGCTCGACCTTGAAGAAGACTTTTACGACAACGTTCAAAACTGGTTAAAATCGCTAAGCATAGAGACAGGTAGAGACACGACTGAGCTGCCCAATGAGCTCGCAGAGCGCGCAAAAGCGACTGTTAAGAAGCTGCTTATATTGAGGTTGACCAAGGAGCTTAACTACCTCTGGACACACGGTGTCATACCCGAGAAACGATTACCCAAGCAGGAAGCCGCTTTGCTAGAAAGCATTCTTAGCATCCTCAGTAAAATAACAGGCGAAGAGGCCAAGGAGCAAGAGGGTGCGCCCGAGAGAGGAGACAGGTTTACCGCTCTACCCGCACGAGGATTTAGCATGATGGCGCTAGTGTCTTTTAAGAAACCGTACACTAAGCTGGTACTATCGAACGGAAAGCTTCTGGGCCCCTTCTCGATCGGCGACATAGCCGTCTTACCGTTAAGCGACGCTCACATGCTGGCTCGCGACGAAATTGTTCAAGTAATCATGAGCTTCGCCGTTTGACCCGTGAAGGCTTCTTAACTCCGCTCTCGAGGTTCATAAGAGAAGAAACTGAAACAAAGATTAGAGAGTTACTCGCTCCTCGCAGAGCCTGGTTCATGTACGCCGCCTCTCTTCCGGATAGCCCAACCTGGGAGACGGAGGTTACTAGCAGTGCGTGCCTGGGGCTAAACGTTTTTAAACTCGGGAAAACAGCAAGGGGGGGTCAAGATGAAGTTCCCAAGGACGATCAGAACATATTGTCCGCGCTGCAAGGCTCATACTAATCATAGCGTAGCACTCTATAAGCCCGGAAAGAGACGGACATTAGCAGAGGGGCAGCGACGCTACTTAAGGAAGCAGAGAGGCTATGGATCAAAGAGGAAGCCCGAGCAGAAGGAGTTCGCCAAGGTCACCGAGAAGCAAGTGATTAAGATAAAATGCTCTGTTTGCGGTTACATGCAACACAGAAGCTTGGGTAGAATGAAAAAGCTAGAAATAGTTGAAAAAGCGTGATATGTATGCCTAAATTCAGTAAAATTCTCAAACCAGTTCCCAGAAGCCGATTCATCCTAGTGAGATGCCCTGACTGTGGTAACGAGCAGGTATTGTTCAGCCATTCATCAACGCTAGTTTCCTGCAGGGTCTGCGGTCGCGGGCTGGCTAAGCCGACCGGAGGTAAAGCCATCATAGAGGCACAAACCGTTCGTGTCTTAGATAAGTTCTAGGGGGTTCTGGTGACTGCCGTTAAACGGATTCCCAAGCTTCACAAGCTTGTGATCGGAACCGTAAAGAGGATTGAAGAACATGGAGCATTCGTGACATTAGATGAGTACCTTAATGTTGAAGCTTACGTACCCTTAAACGAAGTGTCACACTCGTGGTTCAAGAGTATTAGGGAGGTTCTTAAAGTTGGCCAGAAAAGGGTGTTTAAGGTTATCCGCGTTGACCCGCAACGTGGCCTCATTGATGTCTCTCTGAAAAGGGTTACCGATAACGAAAGAAGGAAGAAGATGCAGGAATGGAAACGTTTCCAGAGGTCGATGAAATTGTTAGAATTAGCAGCTGAAAAACTGAAAAAAAGCATAGAGGAGGCACTTGAAGTAACCCTAAACCTCGAAAGCCTTTACGGTGATACCCTCGCCGGCTTAGAGGCTTCCGTAAAGGAGGGTCCGGCAGCTCTCCAGCGAGCAGGAGTCAAGGAGCCTTGGCTCTCGGTACTCTACGAGTTGGCTAAAAGCTACGTAAAAATACCAAAAACAAAAGCGAGTGTAATGTTCTCAATAAGTTGCACCCATGGTGATGGTGTAGAAAGACTGCGGAGTATTCTCGGAGCCTGGAGTGAGGTGATCAAGTCCTTCCCCGATCTAACGGCCCGGTTCTACGTCGTTGGACCGCCTAGGTATAGGATGGACATAGAGGCTTATGATCCAAAACGAATTGAAGCGTTCATCAATGAAGTTAGTAAGGTAATTCTTGCTAGAGCAAGCGAAAAAGGCTGTCAGGCATCCTTGGAGAGGTTAAAATTGGAGTAGTGGGGCTATGGTTTCAAGATGGTTATTGAGGAAATGTGCAAGGTGCGGCACTTACACTCTCAACAGGGAAAGCTGCCCTAAGTGTGGCAGCCCCGTGCGTATACCTCATCCCCCGAGGTTCTCTCCCGAAGATAAGTACAGCAAGTACAGGAGGATGCTTAAAACGCAATCCGCTCGCAATCAGGGATCCGTTTAATCGCTCGGGTACTCGACTTTGAAGACTAGAACCCACTCGTTCGGCCTAGAGGCGTAGACCAGTTTGAAGCGAGTGGGCTGGGGGATATCTGGGCTGGGGCCTCGATAGTTGGATATCGGTGTCCCATAGAACGGCAGCTTCTCGAATATGAAGAATTGCCTCTCCGTAGTTTTGACGAAGAGGAGGCGATACAAGGTAGCGTTGCGCGCCTCCGGGGTGTCTGCTGGCACGAGCACGGGGTAATTGTCTACGTACCCTATGCCAACGTACCTATCGGGGTCTACGCCGATCCAGCGCGCCATTTGGTAGCTTTTTGCCAGATCGCCTCCAATGCCTCCGTACGCCGGTGAGAAGTAAACGTAGCCTAGGTACTGTAGTTGAGCCTTGAGGAAAGGCTCGAATACGACTACGTAGGATACATTGAGCTCCCTAAAAATCTTCAGCGCTTCCTCCTCGCTCGAAAGGAAAGCAGTGGCGATTCTTTGTATCTGCTTCGTGTCTATCGTAGCATTATCGCAAGTGGAATTCCTTCCCGTGTTCACGGAGATCCAGTAGCCGTAATCCCACCACGTGGCTATTACGGCGTTCTCCGGCACATTAGCTTTGATCCACTCGAGAGCCGATAGCCAATCCGTGTACTGGTAGTTGTAGTCCAATACTGGGATCGAGGAGGAAAGTATCAAAGCAGGTTGGTGCGTTGCTGCTATGGAGTTCGTGTCAGCCACGGTGAGGAGAGGCAGTAAGAATACTATCGCGAGGGGAAGGAGAGCTAGCTCAAAGCCTGGTTGAAGCCCTCTTTTAGCACTCGACTTCTGCTGCCACAATCGTGCAGCCCCCTCCGTAAGCTCACTTATCGCATACCCGGCTAGCAACGCTACGGCCGGCGCCATGAGTAAGGTAAGCCTAGCCATAGAAGCGGCAGCGTAGGCTGAGCTGACCCAGAACAGCAGCATGAGAGTATCTTCAATCCTCCTCCTATACCTGTAACCACACAGTAGGGCTCCGAAACCCGAAAGGGGGAGGAGCATGCCGTAACTGCCGTAGATAGAGGCCCATGTGGGTACTGCATGCTCAGCTACTGTGGTTACTCCAACCTCGCGGAGCACAGGAAGCAGGATGGCCATGATTCTGCCTGGAAGCGCCGTCAGGAGCCCTGTGTACCATAGGATCATAGCTGCAACCGCTAGCCCTCCCACAACGATCGCTGCAGTCTTCCTATCTAAGCGCAAACCCCTTCTAGGAACGTGGTGCAACATAACGAGTATGGATAGTAACTTAGCCGACCACGGCAGCAACGCGGCATACGAAGTGAAAGCGTAGACAGGTCCGAAGCGCGGCATAACCGCTATTAAAACATCGGCGGTTACAATGAATGGGAGGAAGACCTTCGCTACGTTGACGTCCTCGGGGTTGAAGAGTAGCCAGACCAGTACAGTGAGGGAGACGAGATTCCAAGCGTATAGGAAGCCGCCCCAAGCTAGGATAACTATACCCATTGCTAAACCGGCGAGGAAGCCCCTCAGCATTGATCCTCTTCTTGCCCCGCCGATCAACAGGTAGAGCGCCAGCAGCATGAATGGTATAGCTACACCCTCATGCTTTGCTCCTAAGTTCGTCCTGAAGATGAAAGGCCAGCTACAAGCCATGAGTACTGCGGCGAGAACCCCCGCGCTCGAATCCCAGACTTCCTTAGCCAGAAGGTAAGCGAAGATGCTAGCCGTCGCAGCCCACACAGCCGGAATAAAGGCGTGCGCCGTGTATAGATCCACTTCAAATCCGAGACCCTTCAGAAGCGTGTAAACCGAGGCGGAGAAGAGAGGCGCTCCTAATTGGCTGCTTGCCCTTAAATCCCTCCCAAAGGGCGCCCAGAACAACGTATCCCTCTCCCCCCTATCAAACCACCAGCTGAACCACCACGCAAGCCCTCCTAGTAGGCTGCCATTACCCTTCTCAAGCAGTTTCTCAGCCAGGTAATACTCGTAGAAGGGGTCGAACTCGTTTAGGTAAACCCCCCATCTGAGAGGAGCCAATCTCAAAAGAAGAGCTATGACGACACTGAAGGCAATGACTAATGTGGCAATGAAGCTCGGTTTCGCGAAGAAGCTTACGCACGCGGTAAGCCCTCGCGCGAGTTTAGCTGGTAGCGACTTCCAGCTCTCGTTCCTCATCGCCTAGATGCTGCCAACAGGGCTTAAAAATTTGTGCGAGACCTCCCGTTGATACGCTCTACCTTTTTCGAACCCTAACCACTATTTTCTTAGGCTCTAGGGAGAGCTTGCGGAGACACCTAGGGCACTTGTCCCCATATCTGGACAATACCTTTAGTACATCTACCGGTTTCTCGCCGGCGTGAAGCACGTAAGAGCACCAACTGCAAACCACGTAGTACATAGCGCTAGAAGCTATGGAGGGGGTGGTTTTAGTGCATATCGGCTAACTCAAGTACAATATTGCCGCCAGCGTTTCAAAGCACAACCCTGCGAAGGAGTATCAAGGCTACGAGAGCGTAGGCCAAAAGGAGGGTCGAAGTGAAAAGAGCCGCTGGGATTGCCATTGCCTCAGCCATGTTCACTACGAGTACAGTGAGTGTTACATCGCTGCCCATAACCATCATCGTTGCGCCTGTTTCTCCGAGCGAGCTTAGAAGAGCGAGGACAGCCCCAGCCACTATCCCACGCTTAAGCATGGGAAGCGTTATTGTCTCCAGAGCATCATAGGGCGATGCGCCAAGCGTTCGTGCAACCTCCTCAAACGTCTCGGGCTTTATGCTCTCGCTAGCTGACATGAGGGTTTCGAACACGACTGGCGTCGTGAAAGCTATGTGCACCACTATCGTGAGCCAGATGCTGGGATGCGCCAGCCGAAGACCGTTTTCACCGTATAGTAAGAGGGCTGAAAGGCCTGTCGCACTCGTTGGAACGACCAGTGGGATCCTAAAGAGGGCTCTGATAACTGGTACCAATCTTGTCCCCCTGATAGCCGTGAAAAGCAGGATCGAGAGGTAGGTGGCAATGAGTGTGGAAAGGCCCGCGACAACTAGTGAATTTAAGGCGGCCCTTATGATGAGAGGCCAGTAACCAACAGGACCAAACACTTGGTAGAGGATGCCTCCCTCAACTCTCCCGGTGTATGGATCACGGCTCCAGTACTCGATCGTACTCTTCATCACGAAAAGCACGGGAAGAAGGACTACTAGGAAGAGTACAGCTACAATGAATGCTTTGAATGAGCTTGTCAGAAAACGCCCATGTGAAAGCTTAGACTCAATCTTTACTAGCATTCGTTCGACTCTTGTATCCTTCACTTCCCTACCCAGTCCTATTCTCTTAGATAAGAGTTCGATCGGCAGCACAAGGGCCATAGTTGATGCAACCATGAGGCTAGCGAGAAAACTGGCTAACCCGAAGCGTAGTACCCCGACAAGCCTGACTATAGCGACGCTTGCAGGTACGTTTACTCCGGCAACGATAACGCTGGCCCCCGTCTCCCCGAGCGAGCGGGTGAGCGCGAGCACAGAACCTGAAACTAAGCTCGGTAGCACGAGGGGAAGAACCACGCGGCGGAACGTGGTGAGAGTGGATGCCCCTAAGGATCTAGAAACGAGCTCATAGGCTTCTCCTAGAGTCTCCAACGCTGCTGTTAGGGGCCTGACAAGGTACGGGAGAGAGAGAGCCACATGTGTTATCAATAGGAGCGCGGGCACATTGATCACGGGTATCACGAATTCCTGGGAGATGATCCCCTTACCAAGGTTGAAGAATGACGCTACACCGAGTGGACTGCTCCACGTTATTAACACGGAGAAACCGAATGCTGAAGTCGGTAGCACTAAAGCGAGGGTAACTACGTTCTCAAGAAACTCGTACCCCCTGATGCGGCGACGCGATATGATGTAAGCAAGAGGTACTCCCATGGCCAAGTTTAACGCAAGCGTCGATAGAGAGAGCCTGAGGGAGAGGGAGAGGGCCTTTACTATCAACTGCCAGTAACCGCTTCCCACTATGTAGTGGTTAAAAGCCTCCTCTACAACCTGCCCGGCATGCATTATTACGTAGACTACAACGTATAGAGAGGGGGCGAGCACGAGGAAGGATGCAATAGTTAGAACCGCTATAGTGTAGGCGGACTTAACGTACTTAACGAACCTCACTCACTACACCCCGGGGTTTCGTACTTCAACCCAAACCTCCAGAATCGCCTCAAGCACGTCTCCTCTTGGAGGTTTGAGAGCTCTCGCTTTTATCTCGCTAAGAACACCGTTGTTTTCATTAAATATTGACTCGTTGAGGTGCACCAAGGGGTTCACCGGGCGAAAACCGAAACGCTGAGCAAGCTCCTGCACTTCAGGCTGAAGCAGGAAAAGAAGGAGTTCGCGGGCTGCGAGCTTCTTCCATGAGTCCACCCACTCAGCTTCCATCATAACGAGCGGATGATCGCTGTAGAGAACCCCAATCCTTGGATAGACTGCTACTAAGCTCGTTCCCCATTTAGCGCGCGCTTTAGCAGCGGTGCTTATCACCACGTTCTCGTATACGGCGAAGAAGGAGATGGCTTGAGGCCCGTTCTCGACTGCCCACTCGCCGAAGAACCCCGTAGATTTACCGTAGAACACCGCCTTCGACTCTATCGTCTTAACGATTTCAAGCGTTTTAGGGTTTCTGATATCGTCGATTGTCAGCTGATCGGGGGTTTTATTCGCAGCCTCGCAGAATTGCAAGAGCAGCGCCATAAGGCCGCTGTTTGAAAGCATGGGGTCTGTATGACCGTACTTGAAGTCAACTCCCGCCTCAGCGAGCATGTAGAGGTCGGCAAACCCCTTGACGCTGTACCGAGCGACAAGATCGCCCCACCCTGCTAAGGCGAGGGGGCTTAGCACTATCGGGTACCACTCGCCTACGATATCGTTACCATGCATTTTCTTCCACTTTTCTTCAAGGTATGGTACCCATATGCTCGAAGCAGGGCTCCAGACATCTGGTTTTACACTACCGCTCAGTATTAGGTTGACGGTCTCATGCGAGCCTGTCACGTACAGCTTCAACTCCAGCTCTATGCCGTACTTTTCCCGGAAATGTTTCTCGAAAAGCGGCTTAATAGCGTTAATCCAAGCCTCCTTCTCGCTCGTGAAAAGGAAGACCAGTTCGATCTTCTCAGGCGCTCCTGACGTGGAGGGAGCTACTCTGTAGCCGTAAACTCTAGACATTAGGACGCCGCAGAGTAAGCCCATCAGAACCCCTGTCAGGAGTAGCAAGTAGCCCCTCTTCACCACGTTAATCTCACCACAACCTCTCGAACTATATCGCAAGCGTCTTCGCAAGCATCAGCTACATGCTCGAGCGCATCTAAAGCGCTGAATAGCATCACTACGATGGGAGCCGACAGGTTTGATGCCGCATTTATAAGGAGAGTTCGGCATTCAGCGTAAACAGCATCGATGTCCTCCTCCAATTTCTCTACTGTATCAGCAGCGTTTAACGCAGCCAAAGGTTCCTCCTTTAGGTATTTGACAGCGCCATACGTAGCTTCAACTATAGCTCCCAGCTTGGAAGACATTGCCACATACACGTCACGCACTTGGCTCGGAACCTCGTATGAGCTCAGAATTGTTATCACGCGGGCAGCTTCTAGCGACCAATCAGCAATCCTGTCGACACGGCCCATCAACCTCAACAAGAATGTTCTTTCAACAGCGTCGCCTGCACTTCCGCCAGCCAGCAACCTGGCAGTTGAGTTTCTCAAATTGTCAGCTGCTTTTTCGAAGGCTTTCACGGTGTTGTAACGGGCAGTAAGATCGATCGTACCGGATCTCCAAGAAACGATTAGCTCTTGAAGGGCCTTGACGCAGTTCATAACTTCCCGCACATGGGCCTCTAAAGACTGGAGAACCTTCTCCCGCCTCTTATCGCTAAACCAGGCTAAGATATGCTCACTACTCATACCTTACCGCCTCCTCAAGCCCCTCCTTCGGGTACGGAAAGACCAGAGCATCTTCCGGGTTAAAAGTCAGTCGTACGCTGGCTCCCACTTCGATTTTCTCACGTGATCTCACGACCAACGAAACCCCTCCATTTAATCGAATCACGTATTTGTAGGTTTTACCCAGAAACTCGCGCGTATCAACGACTCCTTCGATCTGCCCATCGTTTGCGAACCTCAACCTTTCGGGTCTGATAGTTAGTACTGCGAGCCCGCTCGTCACTGAACCCCAACCCTTCAGGACTACTGATCCGATATCAAGCACGGTAAAATCCCCATTCGCTCCCACTACTTTACCTACTAAGAAGTTATTCTCTCCGCCGATGAACCTAGCCACAAAAAGCGATTTAGGCCTGAGGTACAGCTCGAGAGGACTACCGATCTGCTCAATCCTCCCTTTCCTCATTACAGCAATTTTATCAGCAACAGCCATCGCCTCCTCCTGATTATGCGTAACATGAATCACAGTCAAACCCAAACTCTTCACAACCCTACGAACCTCGTATCGAAGTCTCTCAGCTGTTCGGGGGTCCATTGAGCCGAACGGCTCATCCAGTAGCAACAGCCTAGCACCGGAGGCTAAAGCCCTGGCCAGAGACACCTTCTGCTGATCTCCCAAACTCAGCTCGCTGGGTAGGCTAGCTGCTCTCAATTCGATGTTCATCGAGGATAGTATTTCACGTACGGTATCCTCCGCGCTCTTCACCCCCTTAACTACGGCTGGGTACAGTACATTGCTCTTGACAATCATGTGGGGGAAAAGGTATATTTCTTGAAATATCAACCCTATTTCCCTCTTTTCTGGAGGAAGATCATTCACTAATTTTCCAAAAATGTACACGTCTCCGCTGTCAGGGCGCTCGAGGCCTGCAATGCACTTGAGCAGCGTACTCTTTCCCGAGCCGCTCGGCCCAATTATGGCGAAGTACTCTCCCTCTCTCACCTCGAAGGAGACTTTATTTAGAGCTAGGATTTTATCAAAGCGCTTTGATAAGTTTAAAACGCGGAGAGCCACACTACTCATAGCTCCACCTCCTCCTCGAGCCCCTTGAATTCAAACGCGAGCAGGGGTTCTGGTAAGTCGAAGTTTATGTCCATACCGGCTATCAAGCTTAACCTCGGCTCGACGTCGACCTCCAGCTGCAAGTTTCCTATTTGAAGCCAAACCCTCGCTACACCACTAACCAGGGATACGTCGACTATCCTCCCACGAAACCTTCCCTCACCCAATTCCACGCTTTCTGGTCTAACTGCGACCAAGACCGTGGACCCTCGTCTTAAGCCTCGATGCTCGACTTTAACCACACCCAATCCTTCGACTTTCGCTAAGCCCACGACGCCGTACGTCTCGATTAACTGCCCTCGCAGTAGGTTAGCCCCTGCCACGAATTTCGCACAAAAGGGAGACGAAGGGTGGAAGTATACATCCTCCGGCTCGCCGATCTGCTCAATCCTCCCTTTCCTCATTACAGCAATTTTATCAGCAACAGCCATCGCCTCCTCCTGATTATGCGTAACATGAATCACAGTCAAACCCAAACTCTTCGCAACCCTACGAACCTCCCTCCGAACCTCGAGCGTCAAGACTGCATCAAGAGCCGTTAATGGCTCATCCAGTAGCAACAGCCTAGCACCGGAGGCTAAAGCCCTAGCTAAAGCTACTCGTTGACGCTGCCCACCTGACAACTGGTGCGGGTAACTATCAGCTCGGTGTAGTAAGCCGACGAGTTTCAACGCTTCTTCGACGCGCCTTTCGATCTCGTGCTTGGGGTACCCCTTGATCCACAGGCCATAGGCAACATTCTCCCATACCGTCATATGGGGGAAGAGCGCGTAGCCGGGAGGCATATAGCCTGCAAGCCTCTTGTCGGGTGGCAATCCGACCACGCTTACACCGTCAAAAAGGATGTCCCCACTATCCGGCTGCTCAAGGCCTGCGATGCACTTGAGCAGCGTGCTTCTGCCTGAACCGATGGGACCGAGGACGACGAAGTACTCCCCCTCCTCAATCTCAAAAGTGATGCCATCAAGTGCCCTGATTGGGCCGTAAGACTTCGTGAGGTTTTTCACTGCGATGCTAGCTTCTCTCATTCTGATGAAGGCCCTTTAATGAACACTTTTTTTGATGATGTACTTTGCAAATTCAACGGTATAAGGTGGTATATAGAGTTACATAGATTAAATTGGCACTCCTTCACGTAACAGTCGGGTCAGAGTCAATCCTTTCTTCATAAATCGGCCGGCAGATCACTCATCATCGATCAACCTGTGGCTAGCGCCCCTTAAAGTTCTTCTGTCTCTATTGTGGAGCCCCGGCCGGGATTCGAACCCGGGTCCTCCGGCTCTCTCGTCGATTCAAGCGGATTACAAGGCCGGCGCTCTGGCCCGGCTGAGCTACCGGGGCTCCAAGCTCTCTTTCTTGACGCTTATATAAGCGTTCTTGGGTCGACCATCAGGTTTTAAAAGGGCCTCTCCTGCAGCGTGGCTTGTGCCTAGGTGGAGCTTCTCTGTACAGCTGGATCCAGCTCGGACGGCGATAGCTGCCGGGCGCGACCTCAGGATATCCTATAAGGACGCAGTCGAAGTTCTCGACGCTATAAGAGGCTTGAGCTTGGAGAGGGCTAAACGCTTCTTAGAGGACGTAATTAGCATGCGTAGGCCTGTGCCCTACAGGAGGTTCAAGAAAAAGGTGGGCCATAAAACCGGCATGGCGGCTGGCAGATATCCGGTGAAAGCCGCTCGAGCGATTTTACGAGTCCTTAAGGATGCTGAAGCAAATGCCGCTTACAAGGGCTTGGATACTGAGAAGCTATGGGTTGTACACGCCGCCGCTCACAAGGGCACGAAGATTCGGGCGTACATGCCTAGAGCATATGGTAGAGCAACGCCGTGGTTCGAGCAGCTGGTCCACGTAGAGATCGGTCTCGAGGAGCGATCCTAAAAACGCTTAAAAAGGCGTTATGACATTGCGCGCAGGCTGAGGAAAACACGGTGGTTGCATGCCCACGCTCATACAGACGTTCCTGGAGAGAGGGATGCAGTACATGGAGCTGAACGCTTACCTAGCGAGGAAACTAGCGCATGCGGGCTACGTGGATGTCCAGCTATTCCGCACGCCTATCGGAACCAGAGTGGTGATCCTCGCGGAGAGGCCTGCAATGGTAATTGGTCGCCGTGGATCGAACATTAAAGAGCTACAGGAAGTGCTGGAGAGCAAGTTCGGCGTGGACAGGCCTCAGATAGATGTTGTTGAAGTCGCTAACCCGGACCTCAACGCTAAAATTGTCGCTTACGGTATTGCACGAGCCATGGTTAGAGGAGTTAGATTCAGGAGAGCAGCATTCGTAGCAATCAGGAGGGTTATGGAGGCAGGCGCAAGAGGAATAGAGGTTGTGATTAGCGGCAAGCTCTCATCGGAGCGATCTAGGTTCGAGAAGTACACGGCAGGTGTTACCTACAAGTCGGGGAAGCCCAGTGAATATGTCGACGAAGCTGTCGTTCAAGTGCTGTTGAAGCCGGGTATTTATGGAGTTAAGGTTAGGATAATGCCGCCTATTGAAATACCTGGCCTTATCAAGGCATCATCGTAGGTGCATTGATATGCCCGTGCTCAAAGCGAATGAAATCAGGAAGATGAGTAGAGAAGAGAGGCTGAAGCGGTTGGAGGAGTTAAGAGCTGAGCTAATTAGGTTGCGAACGCAAAGTGCTCGGGGCACCCTCGATAACCCCGCAAGGATACGGGAGATACGAAAAGCCATCGCTAGAATACTCACGATAGAGAATGAAGAGGCGCGCAAGAAAGGTTCTCGGTAAAGGGGTGGACATCTCCCCATCGAATGTATTGCTGCATGAACTAATAGGTTTGGAGGCGAAAGTTGTTGAGAGCAAGAATAGGTGCCAGGTGAGAATCGAGGGTAGGATAATTGATGAAACTATGAAAACCATCCTCCTCGAAACACCGAAGGGTCGGAAGAGGGTTTTCAAAAGTGATGTAAAGCTTCTCTTAAAGCTACCAGATGGCTCTCTCGTACTAATCAAAGGTAAAGAGCTGCTGGGTAGGCCCGAGGACCGGATAAAGAAGAAACTACGCACCTGGTGATCAAGACCGGCGTGCTGTTTATAAGCCGGTACTATGTGGCCGCAGGAATCGTATGAGTGGTACAAGGTTCCGAAACGTCGGTATTCCGGGGTTAAAACCACCTGAGAAGGTATGCGATGATCCTCTCTGCCCGTGGCACGGGACGCTGCCCGTGAGGGGGGTGATAATGGAGGTCACGGTAGACAAGGTAAAGATGAATAGGACGGCCGTCGTTACCCATGAGTACCTCCACTACGTGCCGAAGTACATGAGGTATGAGAGACGGCGAAAGAAGAAGCATGTAAGGGTTCCTCCCTGCATCGAAGTTAAGCCGGGCGATAGGGTACTCATTGGAGAGTGCAGACCCTTGGCGAAGTCGGTAGCCTTCGTTGTCTTGGCGAAGATCGGGAGCCAGAGTGCTTCGCATACATTCTCGAGAGAAGCGACTTCAAACTTATAAGGGTCGAGCTACGGTGATCACTCGTGGCGAAGCGAGGGCCTAAAGCCACTGGTGTATCGTTCAGGTTCCATAAAACACCTGGTGTATTCGTAGAAAGTCTAGTCAGAGTGACGGATAACTCGGGAGCCAGGTTAGCCCGAGTGATCGGTGTCCGAGGTACGAAGACTATCTGGAGGAGAATACCGGGAGCGGCCGTAGGAGATGTAGTTGTAGTCTCGATCCGCGAGGGAAAGCCGGAGCTGAGGAAGCAGATCCTGCACGGCATTGTAGTGAGGCAGCGCAGACCATTCAGGCGGCCCGATGGAACGTGGATTGCCTTTGAGGACAACGCTATCGTGCTGATAACTCCGGAGGGGGATCCAAAGGGGAGCGAAATCCATGGGCCGGTGGCCAAAGAAGCTGTAGAGAGGCACCCACGACTCGCAACTATGGTTACGATAGTAGTTTGAGGGTGTCCACTCGACCCGGTCTACCTTAAGGCAACTTTCACTACGTACAGCTCGTCCGCGAATGCTTCGAACTCGTCTAGGAAGGCTGGGAGTTTACGTAGCGGGATTATGGGGACCCCTTCGAATACCTTCATGACAGTTTCATGCACATCTACTATAGCTGGACCCACTTTAGCCTCTCTCCAGCTTGCCACCCTCGCTGCTACTTCAACTACTTTAGGCAGTTCGCGTGCGAGCAGCTCGCAGCGAGCCTTGTGCGCGCGAGCAGCCAATCTTAGGTGGCTTTCACGCCGGCGAGCCCAACGCTTACAATCCACAGCCAGCACCCATGGTTCGCGCAGTGCTACAACGTCTAGTTCGCGCACTTTCTCAAGCACCTTTAACCGAACATTCAAAAACGTCTCGAAACCGTACTCTTCGAGGATCCTAGAACAGAGCTTCTCAAAATCTTTCCATCCCGTACTTAGTGCTAACTCAACGGGGTCAAACCTCCTCTTCCAAAGGTCTAGGAGTAAGCCGGCGGTGTCTACCACCAGTACCTCGTCTCCCTCCAGCAGAACTGGAAGCTCCGCTAGAAAGCTGTATAGCGTCTCCTTCGTAATTTTTAGCTCTGCCTGGAGCTCATCTAGCTTTAGACGCTGTTTACGCAGGAGCAGTAGAGTGAGAGCGTGAAAGCGCTCTTCCACAGTTAACCGCGTATGGTTCGCTACTTTTTAAGAGCACGCCTAGCGCAAAAAGCTTAAACCCCTGCTAGGGGAGCACGTGAGGGGCCCGTGGCGTAGCCTGGTGGCGCGCCCGGCTGATAACCTGGGAGTTCGGGATGGAAACCGGGAGGTCCCGGGTTCGAATCCCGGCGGGCCCATCATACTGCTCTACTGTTTGAGCGCTAAATTTAGCCTACTTTACCTCATTTCTCCTTTAAGCCTGAAGCAACGCGAGTCAAGAAACCATTTATTTAAGAGCAAAACGTCTCGAGCGCTCATGGGCAAGCTAGGCGCTATGCTGAGATTAGCGCGAATCGATCACGGAGTAATGGCGGCGATCGCAACGCTCGTGGGATACGCTCTTGGTGCGCAAGGTTGGTCGAACGTGCAGCTTCTTCCAGCTTTCATAGCAGTTGCAATAACTCTAGCCGTTGAGATAGGACTTTTCGTCTTTAATGATATCTACAATCTTGAGGAAGATAAAATCAACGCGCCGTGGAGGCCGTTGGTTCGTGGCGACATTGGCGTTAAAGAGGCCTGGATTATTGGCTTAGCATCGCTGACCCTGGGAACTGTTCTGTCGTTAATCTTGGGGGTTGTGCCCGCTCTACTTGTGATCGTAGCCGTGGCTTCAGGGATGGCTTACAACGTGAAACTAAAGAGAGCTGGATTGCCAGGAAACGTTATTGTGGCCTTCGATACTGCTCTACCGTTCCTCTTCGGAGCTTCCATCCCTAGCGGCTTCAGAATACCCCGGATAGCTATTCTCCTTACCTCGATTGCCTTCCTTGCTACTCTAGGTAGGGAAGTTCTGAAGGGTATAGTAGACATGGAGGGCGATCGCAGAGTCGGGGTTAGGACACTGGCTATAGTCAAAGGCCCAGCGTTCGCAGCAAGGGTAGCCAGCCTTCTAATGATGGCAGCCGTCGCAGCTAGCCTGCTAGCAATCCCTCTCCTCCCAGAGGGGAAACTCCCCCTTTATGCCTCCACGGTGGCCTTGACCAACGCCCTCTTCATCTACGCCTCTTTCTCGCTGCTCCTTCAAAAAAGCGCTGCAGCCGCACGCGGCAGAAAGTTGACACTCCTAGCCATGCTCACCGGGATACTAGCATTCGCGACGACAGCGTGAGGCTCATATGGCAACATTTATACCTGTCCGGAAGCGCGGCTTTCTGTGGTCCGACCGTTAGACCCCCTGAAGAAGTTACTGGAGCCAGCTACGCTTGCACCACTAGCTGTGATGTCAGCGCTCCTCCTCGTATCCGGCATTTTCAATGTTTTCTACACGTGCCTTCACGATTTAGACCAGTGCGCGGCTGCCCACTCGAGAATTGGACCCGTACCGGGAACGAGTCTACAGAACACAACTGAGTTCATCCTGAGCTTCATGGGTTACGCAATAATGATTTATGGCTTCTATAATCTCTACGATACACTCCGGCGTACCAGGAGGGATTTTACTCGAGAGATTGCGATCAGCCTTATCTTGATAATCATCGGTACGCTGCTCATCGCTGTTATGTACTACGCGAAACGTTAAACGGATGCCTGCATTAGATAAGCTTTTAACATTTCTAACAAAAAGGTTAGACAAAGGGGCTTTAGTTCTTTACGGTGGGCCTGGTACGTTTAGAACTAGGCTAGCCCTTTTCCTATGCGAGCAGTTAGCACCATCCTTTTACATAGGTGCTGGGCGGCACGCTCGCTTAAAGGTGATCCTTCGCGGCGTTGAGGTTCGGGCTGTAACCTCGTTTTACGATGAACTGTTAACCACGATAGAATGCGTGGGGTTCTGTAAGCAGGAGAAAGTGAAGCTAGTGGCAATAGACGAGTTCATGGCCAACCTAGCGCCGTACAGGGCTTCGTTAAGTGAGAGTTACGTGTACCGGATGGCGTTGACGGAGGTAAGCGTTCTCGGCTTGGCTGTGGAGGCGGAATGCAAGGTCTTACTCGTATGTGCTGAGGACTACAGAACGGGTGGACCCTTAACCATAAAAATACTGCGGAGGCTTAAGCCTAGGCTTGTGCGAACTGTAGTTGTGAATGGGGTTTTAACCCTCGAAGAACGCGACCTAGCCGATCCGCTCATAGCCCTAGGAAGGTTTGAGGTAGACGTTGAAGAGGTGGAGAAAGCTTGCGGAGCCTTGTCTCAGAACTGACGCGGAGGGGCTTAGGGATCAACGTTAAAGACCCTCGAGCTATCCAGAAAGTCTATTCGTGGTTGAGTGAATTGGGACTTGGATTATTGGTTGAAGTACGCACGACTGGCATCGAAGTACCGGACGCTGTCCTAAGTTCTGGGGATCCCGCGGTTTTCGCCTGCTGGCTTGCGATGTCTCTCACAGCGACGAAGAGAGTGGCCCTCGGAGTCGATTTGGGCTCCAGGCACCTGGGGCTTGCCGCTGTGGTTGGAGGAGTACTGGCTTTCTCGTGCGTTGCACGAAATCCTAAGAGGCTCGTTCACGTGATTTCAGCCCTTATAGGCCTCGGAGCGGAAGTGCACGTTCGTATAGGGTATTCTAGCCACCTCGCTGCTTTGGCCAAACAACTTTATAAGAAACTAGAGGCAGTAGGTGCTCAGGTTGAGCTTTTAGGGAACGAACAGGTAAAGGAAAGCGTAGTACTTGGTGACTTTACACAACTGGGTAAACTATCAAGCCATGAGCTTGACGCGCTCAAGATCGCACTTGCACGTGATGCAGGCACGTCGCATAGTCGCGCTTCTACTCATAGATATTAAAAAGCCAACGCGTGTAATATTTCGACTAACCATCTAATACTTGATTCAAACGTTGGATTGCCTGCACAAGTGACAAAAGCTTAAAATAGCTTCAGATAAACGAGACAGTACGCCGGGGTAGCTCAGCCCGGTGGAGCGCCCGGCTGTTAGCCGAGTTATGTTAAGAAATGGGTAGAAACCGGGAGGTCCCGGGTTCGAATCCCGGCCCCGGCGCCATCGATTTAATCTCAAGATTCAATCTATAAGGTAACTATTTTTAAATTTGCTTATAATTATTAGCATGAATTTACAATAAGTGTTTACTAAAACGTGTTTACACTTGATTAATAAGCTGTCGACATGTGATTAGGGATTATCGCGTGCAAAATTTAAATATGTGGGTGCTACGTACCTATTGGCGCTGAGCCGGCCATAGGGCGACTGGAAACGCCCGGTCTCGTCAGATCCCGGAAGCTAAGCAGTCGCCTGCCGCCGCGAGTACTGGGGTCTGCGGCCCCGGGAAAGCGCGGTGCTGGCTACGGCGCCCGACTAATGTCAAATTCTTATTGGTCCAGTGTCGCACGGTACTTTTTTAAAGAGGGCGGACTTCTACTTTTTAGAAGTTGAGTCCAGGTGCAGGGAATGCCGAACCGATCGTGTGATGCGTGCACTTACTATTTGCGTAGGGCGAATTATTGTGCATTACTGGCGGTTAAGGTTAAGGACCCGAAGAACCCACCTTGCGAGGCTGAAGAAGGGGGGAGCAATAGTCGCGGGATCGCTGAGGTGAGTACCACTCCTAGCACTGCAAGCAGCGTCTCCACGAATTTCGGGCCGGTTGCCACAGTAACGTCTCCCTCAAATCCTCCACCGGTAGCCGTCGATACGCAGTTACGGCAAGCACAACCTCAACCTGTCGCGCAGCAGGTTATGGTTCCTGCTGAGGCTTACAGGAGTTTTGAGGATCAGCTTGAGATTGTTCCTACAACGTTAACAGGCTTCGATTACGCTAGCACAGGTATTCGAGAGCTCGACGAAGCCCTGGGGGGCGGCTTCATAAAGGGGAAGACCTACCTCGTTGCGGGTGAGACTGGTTGTGGCAAAACTATCTTCTCGATACAGTTTCTTCTAACGGGCGTTCTCTTGTACGATGAGCCAGGCGTCTACATAGCCATAGATGAGCCCACAGAGCAGCTGTTAAAAGGGCTGAAGCGCTTCGGGTGGGATGTCGGCGAGCTCATAAGAGGAAAGAAGCTAGTGTTCCTAGACATGAGGACACACTTCAGCAAGATATACCTGCGTGAGGAGAGGAGGAAAATCGAGCCCAAGTTTATCATAGAGTCGATACTTAACGCGGCGAAGAAGATCAAGGCGAAACGTCTAGTTATAGACCCAATCGCACCGTTAATCTATGGCGGTTCGCAAGAAGACGTGCTTTATGTGAGGGAGTTCCTCCGCGAAATGGTGTTTGCGATAGAGAGCCTAGGGACACTAACCACCGTGATGACAAGCGAAATTCCCACTGGCAGCAAGCAGCTGAGCCGATTTGGAGTTGAGGAGTTCCTGGCGTCGGGCATAATCGTGCTGGGATTAGAGGAGTTAAAAGGCGATATCGTGCGAGTTATGTACTTGAGGAAGGCGCGGTGGGCCCCGGCTAAGCCTACAAAGTTCATCTTCGATATAGTCCCTGCAACGGGTATCGTGATCAGGGGGCTTTACCGAGAAACAGTGTAACGACGGGTCCTTCCCGCATCTTCTACAGCCCTTACAATAGTGCCCAGCTTGGTGTGCAGATCTCCCTCCTCTTCGACTATCGTCCCCGTCACTATGATGTCCGCTCCAGCCGCTACAGCGGCTCTCGCCAACTCTGGGGTTCGTATGCCTCCACCTGTTATCAGCGGGATTTCAACGTTTTTGTCGATTGCTTCAATCAACGCTGGGGGTACAGGCTCACCACCAGACCCCCCTTCGAGGTACAGGAACCTGAAGCCCATGTATTGCGCTGCAAGCGCGAACGCTACAGCTATTTCAGGTCTATCGTATGGTATCAATCTAGCTTGACTAACGTAACCCACAGTGCCACCGACGCCCATCACTAGGTACGCTAGGGGGAGTGCCTCTAAGCCGTACCGTTTGACGACGGGTGCCCCCTGCATTTGACCAAGCACGATGAAGTACGGGTTCACGGAGTTGAGAACCGAAATGAACCACACCGCGTCAGCGAACCTACTTAGGTTGGTAGGCGAACCGGGGAAGAGTATTACTGGGAGATCGCATGCCTCTTTGACGGAAAGGACGACCTCGTCAACCATGTGCTCAGACACCCCGACGCTCCCGCCCACCATTACCGCTGCAGAGCCCGCGCTCGCTGCAGCCTTCGCTACCCCCTTGGCCTGTTCACCCCCCATCCGTGCGGGATCTATCAGGACCATGTGGATTGCTCCACGCTCGTTAATTGCATCGAGAATATACTTCTCAACTTTACCCATGCTCACTCACCGGAGAACTTTCATACACATCGAGGAATTTCGCGTAGTAGTCCACTGGCTGGTAGAACTCGCGATACTCGAAATCAGCTGAAAGCCCGCAAGTGACACATCTAACTTGCACCAGCCCACCGCTCTTGTCTGCAACTACACTTACGCTTACTGAGCCGCAGCGGGGACATTGAAACACTTTTGGTAGTGTGCGGCGGGGTCGTAGCTTGATCCTTTTTCTGCTCTTCCTCCTGCCCATCGAACAGCGATGTACCGCTCTGTCTTAAAATGTTTGCCCTCCTCACGGCTCCCATGGTGGACCGCCAGCCTACAGCCCAAGATTAGTAACTGCGAGCACGCGATCGCCACTCAAGTAACCCTCTAGCTCCACATCGGACCCTCTTATCTCCTCTTCAACGTAGGCCAGTAGCTTCGGTAGCATGCCCAGGACAGCCTGCTCCCTGATGTCATCCCAGCCAGCTCCTAGCAGCACCCCCACATGATCGATGCCGCTGACCACTGCACGCGCATATCCTGTACCGTCATCAACGTTGATGACCGCTCCTATCACTGGGCTCCCATCCTTCAGAATCTTGTGCTTGAAAGAGACAGATAGAATAGTGGCTTCGGTCCTTACGTAGCAGCCAGCGGACGATAAGTTGTCCATGAGCGCTTGGGGAGAGTGCTGTTGCTCCAGTATGCGTAGGTGGTAGAAGGGATTTAACCTTAGGCCGCGCGGAGTATAATAAACGCCTTTAAGCTCCAGCAGGGTAGCTGGCTTAACATGTCTTAGCTCGTTCACAAGGTTTTCATCGTACGTTAGAATGCTTGTACTGTGACGTTGACCACACAGAATTAGGGTGAGCTTATTATACGATGAAGGAATCACTGCTGCGTAACGACCTCTTACAGCGAAAACACTAAGAGGTAGCTCTTCATCATTATCCAAATCCACCTGCTTGAAGTCGATTGTGTCAACATTCGTGTTTCCGGTAACAAAAACCCTTGAGACACGCGTTAGTTTATATCTCGTAAGACCCCCCATTAACTTCCTAGGTTCTTGAATCAGTACCATGTCACCACGCTGGATCTGCAGGGCTGAAGAAGAGGGGATTAGTACGCAGACGGGAGCTCCGTTGCTGACCCCGTACACTACTAAGCCGTTTTTGCCGACTACTACTTCATGGACTAGCAGTTTGAGAATATCTACGTTGTGAACCCCGACTAGCTCGTCAAGAGAGGGGATTGTGGGATCCTCAATTCTTTCAACAGTGCTGCCTTCCCCGATCTTCACTTCCACACGTCCTTTGTACTTAACGATAGCTGCCCGATTTATCAGGATACAATCCCCTGGCTTTACTTCCCGAGCTATCCGCTCCGCGGTCTCACCCCATGCAACACAGTCCACGCAGGCGGTTTCATCGGCTATAACGATTTTTACCATCATCTTACCGTCAGGGAACCTCCAGTCAAACACCTTCAGTACGCGCGCTATTATCCGAACATTCTGCAACCCAGGTATCAGATCTTTTAAGGGAAGCTTCACTTTGCTTGGTAGGGGCGATTGAGGAAGTGGAACACCTAGCTCCCGCGCTACTAGCAGCGCTGCCGCATCCTCATCGATCAAACCCTCCAACTCCTTTATCCTCTCCTCAATCATTTTGAGAATATGCGACTTTGTTAGTTCAGGCTTATGCGATAGAATCTGATCTATGATCCTGGAGACAACTTGCTGCGCATCTAAAACATTGTTTCCATAGTTGTCCTGCATGACTCTGCTGCTCGGTAGAATTCAAGTCTGAGGCCTTTAAAGTATCTTTTCCCTTGCGTAGACGGTTTAACTGGTATTGACCTGGGAGAGCCCTGCGCGCAGCTGAATTTAAAGCGGAGAGCTATGCACTCGATGAAAGGAGACGAAGGCAAACATCGTAATGGCGCAAAACCTTTATAGATCATCGGGCTAGAGAGGCGAGAGAAATGTCAACGGTCGTAATCGGGGAAATTAGGCTGCCGGTTTCAGAGGCGTTCCGCATCTCCCTGGAGAACGTACGGCGGCGCTTTACCAGGGTTGCGATAACGACGGCCTCCGTAACCTTGGGTATAGCCTTCTTCGTCTCCCTCATGATGATGGCGTCGTTCCAAGCGCTGGCCGGTGGAGCTGGCATTCAACCATACATGTACTGGCTCCTCTTCATCTCGCTCCTCGTATGTGGCGTAGGCATAACTAACAGCATGCTCATAGCGGTGGCGGAAAGGTACAAGGAGATAGGCACGTACAAGTGCCTCGGCGCTTTGGATCGCCACATCCTCGAGCTATTCCTTCTGGAGGCTCTACTGGTAGGCGGAATCGGAGGAGTAGCCGGCTACGCAGTTGGGCTCATAGCAGCGCTAGTGTACGCGGCCGTTAACCCAGCAGTAGGTATTACAAGCGCGGTCAATGCTATGGTGCACACGAATCCCACTATACCGCTTGCCAGCGTGCTACCGGTCGCCTTAGCAATGCTCATACTCGGGGTCGGTATCGCGATGCTTCTCAGCTTGATTGCCACCCTTTACCCGGCGTACTATGCCGCGCGACTCAGCCCTGCTGAAGCTCTACGCTACGAGATCTAGAAAACGTAATATACCCCTGTATCGTGTGTGGGGTGAAGGGGGATGGCGCTCAGGTACGAGTACACGGTTGAGACTGAAGATCTAGCAAAGTACTACAAAATGGGGCCTTACATCGTCAAAGCCTTGGACGGTGTTAACCTAAAGATTAGAAGAGGAGAGTATGTGTCTATCATGGGCCCCTCGGGAGCCGGTAAAACCACTCTCTTCAACATGATAGGGGGGCTTGATCGACCTACAAGGGGGAGAGTTTACATAGATGAGGTGGACATCAGCAAGCTCGACGCGTACGAGCTCGCCTGGCTCAGAGCGAGGAAAATCGGCTACATCTTCCAGACCTTTAACCTCATTCCGGTTTTAACCGCGATGGAGAACGTGATGCTGCCCATGATCTTCGCTGGCGTGAGGAGAGAGGAGAGGATCCGGAAGGCGAGGGAGCTGCTTGAGCGTGTTGGGCTTGGGGATCGGCTTTACCACCGGCCGACGGAGTTGAGCGGTGGGCAGCAGCAGAGGGTTGCAATCGCTAGAGCCCTCGCCAACGACCCCGCAATCATCCTCGCCGACGAGCCCACCGGCAACCTCGACCTGCAGACCGGCTTAGAAATCATAAATCTGTTGAGACAGTTGAATAAGGAGAGGGGAGTTACGATCGTCACTGCTACCCACGACCTCAAGATGATCGACGTCAGCGACAGGATCGTTTACCTCAGGGACGGTAGAGTCGAAAGAGTCGAAACGAGAGCAGAGATTGCCGTAGAGGCGGAAGAGGCTTAGGATAACAAGCCTTTAATTATCAGAGGGTAATAACTGTTTTTGAATTGCTCGAAGCTCACATGTACTTCGGGAACTGAGGAACTGGCAATTTCATAAGCTGCAAGGTGTACGCAACGTTCGCTCAATCTCCTGGTAAACACGTTAAAGAAGAAGCTGGAGCAACTGCAAAAAACGGGAGGCAACAGTAAGTATAACTTATCCAACTTTGTTCCGTAAGCGAGGTGTAAAGTTACTCCGAGCTCCTCAATACGTACCTTAAGCAGGCGTCTCTTACTGAGGAGCTTTCGAGCGGATCTTTCCATTAGCCTTCGCCCTGGTATGCCCCTCCGTAACCAACAGATGCTCCTTGGACCCGTATAAATATTAGTTGAACTACTCTAGCGTTGCGCTCCAGCACTATGCCTGAGTCATTGTAGACAACGAGCAACGCGCGACTACGCCCCCTATAACCTGGATCCCAAACCGCAGTTTCAACGCTAGCACCACACCTGATCAAGCTGGATCGGGGTTTAGCTATCGCAGCGATACCCAACGGTAAATTCATAATTTCATTAAACACCAGAACATATGCGCCCTTGCTCAGGTGAACGCGACCATCAGGTTCGAAGGGTATAGGCTCAGTGTCAGGGAGAACCCTTCCTCTGTTGTCAAAATTTATATGACCCACACCCTTAAATCTTCGCACCTCCCTTAACGATAGGTCAAAACCGGCAGGTTGAAGCTGAACGTCCAGATCCACCCAACCTTCAACAAGTGGGGGCTGCGATTCCAGTATCAACTTCAGCAGCTCATCTCTACCTAGTATCATCCCGTAGCCGTATGGAAGTAATTCCAGTTTAAGCTAACGTTAAGGTACGAGTCTGTGTTGGTCGCGCGGGAAAAGCACCACCTCTCTGATATTCTGAGACCCAGTTATAACCATGACCAGCCTGTCTAGACCCATTCCGAAACCGCCGTGAGGAGGCATCCCATACTTGAACGCCCTAAGGTAGAAGTCGAAATCGCTGGGATCCAACCCCTTTTCCATCATGTTCTGAACAAGTTTATCGTAGTTATGCTCCCTCTGTCCGCCCGAAGCTAGCTCTAGCCCTCTGTAATCAAGATCAAAAGAGGCGCTCACTTCTCCCTTACGCATTATGTAGAAGGGTTTAGCCTGCCAGGGGTACTCCACAATAAAGTACGCGTCATACCCCTCCTCAACCATATTTTGACCGATTGCCCTCTCCTCGTCGCTACCAAAGTCCTGCCCCCACTCTACACGGAACCCCCTAGCCTTCAGAATCTCAAGCGCTTCATCGTACGTCAATCGCTTGAAAGGTGAACGAGGGGCTCTTAGCTCTACGCCTAACTCCCGGAGCTCTCGGTGGGCATTCACTCGGAGGTATTCAAAAACGTGGAGGATGAGCTTCTCCAGAAGCGCCACGACGTCCTCAGGCCCCCTTATGAACGCCATTTCGACATCAACCCCCCAGCTCTCGTTAAGATGCCTGCTCGTGCTGAAAGGTTCAGCTCTGAAGTAAGGTGTTATTTCGTACACTCGGGAGCACCCGCACATGAGCATCTGCTTGTATAGCTGGGGGCTTTGAGCCAGGTACGCAGTTCCACCAAAGTAATCGAGCCGGAATAGAGTAGCTCCACCCTCTGCACCCGCTCCGCATATCTTGGGGGTGTGCACCTCTAGGAAGCCCAGACCCTCTAGAAACTCTCTCACAGCCTTGGTTACCATAGCTCTAACCCTGAAAAGTGCGCGCTGCCGGGGAATTCGCAACGCTACGTAGCGGTGGTCAATAAGAGTGTCGAGCAGAGCAGGTGTTTTGCCGGTTGGATCGAGGGGGAGCAGGTCTAACGGCTCAGCAACGATCCTGAGATCGTGAGCCCGCACTTCGATACCTCTCTTGCTGATCTGCGCCGCAGGTACATCACCCCTCACGGTAATAGCTGTACCGACCTTGACTTCTGCCACCGTTCTCCAAGCTTCCGGGTTTTCATCGCGTTTAACGACGACGGTGTACAGTTGCAGATCGACCCCATCGATCACCTCTAAGAAAGCTATTCCGCCCAGTGTCCTTACAGAGTTAACCCAACCATTGACTTGAACCTGCCCTTCTTGCACGATCCTTGCCCGGGTATCATCTCGTTATAAACCCTCACTGTAGGTGACGACAGTCTTATCTCCCGGCTGAGACATAATCCCTCTGTGGGCTCGCAGAGAGCAAAGGCGCTGTACTTGCTTGACGTGGAGTATGATGGCAAGCTTGGTAAGGCCGTCATGAAGTTCTACGACGAAGAAGAGGGCAGACTAGTCGAGCTGCCAGATGGCAACGGACATAAGCCTTACCTCCTCACGGATCTCTCGCCTGAAGCGTTGGTACAAAAGCACCCTGACGTGTTGAAGCACAGGGGGTTTGATCACTTAGAAGTGGTTGAGAAGTATGATCCTCTACAGGATAGAAACGTACTAATGACCAAGGTTATAGCAAGAGACCCATTGTCTATTGGTGGTACCCGCGGAGCGCTGAGGGAGTTGCTTAAGGATCACGCTTGGGAGGCTAGAATCAGGTATCACCACTGTTACGCATACGATACGGGGCTAATTCCTGGAATGCCCTATGTGCTGTCTGGCGAAGGAGTGAAAGCTATTGATGTAGAGATCCCTGAAAGCATCATCACCGAATTGAGGAAGCTCTACGGTAGCGACGAAGAGCAGCTTCGTAGAGCTCTAGAGTGGGCGAAACTGTTCCAGGCGCCTGTCCCACTCATCAAGCGGGTCTCGCTCGACATAGAGGTGTACTCGCCGGAGCCTAATAGGGTTCCTAGACCCAACGAGGCTCCCTACCCAGTGATAGCGGTTTCCCTCTGCGCGTCGGACGGGTATAAGCGCACCCTACTACTGGTGCGCCCGGAACTGGGAGACCCCGTCCCGCTTGAGAACGTCGAGTACTTCAACAGTGAGCGCGAGCTATTGCGGAGAGCCTTTGAAATCCTGAGAAAATACCCCGTAGTACTTACGTTTAATGGCGACGCATTCGACTTGCCTTACCTTAGGATCCGAGCCCTTAAGCTCGGCTTTAGCGAGGATGAGATTCCAGTAAGGTGGGAGCGAGGTGCCGATTACGCGAGACTGAAGAGCTCGCTTCACATAGACCTTTACAAGTTCTTCACGAATAAATCGATGAAGACCTACGCTTTCGGGGGGAAGTACAGAGAGGGGCGTTCTCTAGATGAGATTTCCGAGGCGCTCCTGGGAGTGGGAAAGGTCAAACCGGATAGGCCGATCCCCTCGCTAAGCTACACGGAGCTAGCGAAGTACAGCTTAAGAGACGCTGAGTTAACTTACGCTTTGACGTCCTTCAACGACGACCTGGTGCTAAAGCTCATGGTGCTCATGATGAGAGTCTCTAAGCTCGGCGTAGAGGATTTAACAAGGCACAACATATCAACCTGGATTCGCAGCCTCCTCCACTACGAACATAGAAGGCGTGGGTACCTGATACCCAACGAGGAGGATATCCGCAAGTACAAGGGTTACACGGACACCCGTGCCGTCATAAAAGGGAAGAAGTACCTAGGAGCGGTCGTAATCGACCCGCCGAAGGGTATATTCTTCAACGTGACGGTCGTCGACTTCGCATCGCTATACCCGTCAGTAATCAAAAGGTGGAACCTTTCTTATGAAACCGTAAGGTGCCCGCACGAAGACTGCAAGAGCAACACGATACCCGGGTTGAGCCACTGGGTGTGTACGAAGCAGAAAGGCATAATGTCGGAAATTGTCGGCTTCCTCAGGGATTTCAGAGTTCACATTTACAAGAAACTTGCGAAAACGGAAGACGATCCCATGAGGAAGAGGCACTACGACGTCGTACAAAGCGCGCTTAAGGTCTTCATCAACGCGAGCTACGGCGTCTTCGGGGCAGAAACGTTCCCCTTGTACTGTCCACCGGTGGCGGAAGCAACGACAGCGCTCGGACGCTACCTGATGGTTCAAACCTTGAGAAGGGCGCTGGAACTGGGCCTACCAGTCCTATACGGCGACACAGATTCCCTCTTCCTCTGGAACCCCCAGTCGAGCAAGCTAGACGAATTGATCAGCTGGGTGAGAGACTTACAAGTCGACCTTGACATCGATAAGAGGTACGTGTGGGTCGCGTTCAGTGGTCGCAAGAAAAACTACGTTGGGATTCTCGACAACGGGCTAGTTGACGCCAAAGGGATTGTCGGTAAGAAACGGAACACACCGGAACTGATCAAGGGTTTCGTGATGCAGGTCATCGATCTCCTGAGTGCAACCAACGATCTTCAACAGCTGGATAACGCTATTGAAGAGTTAAAGAAGTTCACCTACGAGTATTATATGAAGCTGAAAAAGAAGGAAGTACCTCTTAGCGACCTTATATTTAAAGTGGCGTTAACGAAGCCTCTGGCGAGCTACGTGAAGACTACCCCTCAACACGTTAAAGCGGCCAGGCAGTTACAAAGGATGGGGATGAAGGTGGAAGTGGGAGATATCATCTTCTTCGTCAAGGTTAGGGGAAGCGAGGGAGTCAAAGCCGTTCAGCTAGCAAGAATAGACGAAATCGATCCAGACAAATACATAGAGCACCTTAGGACGGCTCTGGAGCAGGTTCTAGAGGCTTTGGGAACATCCTTTGACGAAATCATCACGGGAGCACAGCTGCTCTAAGTCGGGTTACTGCTCAACGCATTAGCTATTCTACGCCGCGCCCCCTCAAAGTCTGGTTTTCCATTTTCATCGAGGGGTACGCGTGTGAGCACATGCACGATTCGCTCCCCACTTTCGATGAAAACTTGAGGCACATCCGCACCCCCCAGTTCATCCACTTCCCCATACTTGGTCAAGTACATCCAATCATCCTTTCTTATTTCGAACTGAACTCCAACTTTAGCGGCCTCTTCTTCGCATATTTTAGCTACCTTATCGGAGAAAGGCGCCCAATCCGTGGTCACAAGCACCAGCTTTTTGTGACTGCCCTGCATAGGGATCAATCGGCTGGCCATTATATACGTTTTTCTCTATTCTTCCTCTTTTAAAAGCTCGCTGATAGTTTTTACCTTTCCTTTCTTTTTATAAACTATTTTTGTCTCCAATCGTATAGGATACCCTAACTCGCTGAAAATCCCATATATAGTTTCAGCGTCCAATGGACCACTTATTTTACCTTGCACTAACAACTGCCCCAGCATCTCTGCTACTTTCTGCGCCAAGGATGGATACTGCATCAATGCTCGGTTGAACATCTCCTTCCCATCTTCGCTTAAATTATCGTAGAACAGCTTCACGTAGTCTACTTTCTCCTCCTTTTGTGAAGGCTGCCTCGTCATCAGTTTACGCTTCATGTCGAGCATCATCTTACGCAGTAGAAAGTCCTCCTCCGCCATAAACCCAGCTCTTCGGTATGCTACGCTAGATAAGCGTTTCTCAGCGCATGGGAGAAAAAAACAAAAAATTGTTTTTATTGCGATCTTCTATATTGTTTACTTTTTAGTTACGTGTTTCTCTACTTCCTCTTTACTAAGGAATCTGAAGACCTTTATTCCAGTTTCTTCACTCTGGCCGGTTACAGCCCATCGACCGTTCTTAAGCTGCACGAACTGGGGGTTCTTGATGCGCACTTTCTTCCTAGCTTTTACGTCGAATGCGTACCACTCCGCCATGTTTTCTCCCGGTATAACTGCTTAACCTCTCTTATTTAAGTGCAGTGCAATCCTGAAACTTGAATATTGTACACTGCTTTGATACTTGACGATTGTTAAAGTACAAAATTGATGCTATAGTGCTGTCCTACAGCACGTGATCTATGGAAAAATATGAACTATTATTCTTATAATTTCTGTGATTAGCACTGGGTTATCGAGATTTTTCACAAAATAAGGGTCAACTAAACGATGTTGAGGAGCGTGCGATTAAAGTCGGGTAGCTCTTCAACTAGGCGGTGTTGAGCGCCGGTAAGCTCAGCGACCAGCAGCGATGTTTCAGAGCCTTGACGCCCCCGAAATAGGAGGACCGCAGGTATGCTGCTGCAACTTTCTGGTACTACAGCCTTGAGTATAGTTCCATCGTCGCTTACAATCTCATGGGGTTTTGCTGAAATAACCCCTCTTCTATAGAGCCTCAGCCGCGTCTGGTAGGAATCCTTGCTTTTTGCAGGGCAGAAGTGCAAGCTTACGTTGTACCCCTTTGCCTTCGTGGCCTCGATCAGTCTAAGCGCTGTTTCACGACTACCCTTAGCGCTCCTCCCGTTATCAGAGATGCTAAATCCCCTTTTCCTAAGCTCACTACTGTTGCTCTCCGAGAATTCAAGCTCATTCAAATTTACAAAATTTACCGCGTCGGAGGTTGCTGCCCTCTCTATCAGATTCAAGGCTTCGTTGAAACCACCCGGGATCACTGGTATTTCCAATCCAACGTCAAACGATGGTCTCTTCTCTCTTAATAAACTAAGAAGTTTTCCTACATGGTGAGGGTCGGGGTGAAGGCGCAACTCGTCCAACCCCGCCCTCTCCAGCTTGCCGATTATGTCGGCATCTAAGATCACTCCCGTCGTGTATAGGTGCACGTGAAAGCGCTCACCGAAAGTGCCCTTCAAGGTTTGTAACACGGTTAGTGTTCTCTCAAACCTCGATAGCGGATCACCTCCAGTAAGCCCAGCCCCCCTGCTCCCTGAGGTTGCTACCTCCGCGATCACTTCATTGAGCCCTTTAACGGGACGCTCGTTAACGTAGAACACATCACGCATCCTTTTCTCCAGGCTGAGTGGGCAGTAGTAGCATGAGCGTGGGCAGATGCCGGTGACGAAGATTACGCTTTTCAACCCGAGCAAGCATAGCTGGCAACCGTGCGGCAAACGGCCGTAAACTACGTTGCCGGAATACAGTTTAGCGGTTTTCATCGAGATCTACCATCATTACGTAGGCATCTTCGCCGTTGGGGTAGTAGTTGTTTATGACGCCCACGGTTCTAAAGCCTAGCTTCTTGTAAAGATTTATAGCAGGCTCATTGCTCACCTTCACTTCTAGCCTAACAGCTTTAGCCCCCCTCTGTCGCATCCTCTTCAAAAGCTCGCTTAGAAGCTTTTCGGCAATTCCCATCCGCCTGAACGACGGATGAACTGCAATGGAGATCACGTGCCCTCCACCCCACTTGGTGAGCACGCCGATCGCATAGCCTATCACGCGGCCTTCAACTTCAGCTACAAGGAAAGTTTCACGCGCTAAACTGAAGTACAACTGTAGGAGAAAGGGTTCGTAAGCTTCGCTTCCGAAGCTTAACGTTTCTATGTCGTAAACATCCGTTAAGTCCTCTTTCCTCGCCTCCCTAATCACTAATCCTTCAGCTGCTCCAGCAGCGCTATCACTTGCCATATCAACGTCCTCGCATACAATGGAGCATTAGGGTCTAGTGAGGCTTCGTCAAGCTTCGAAATAGCATTCGCCGCCCTCAGGCCCAGCGAAAGCTTGGCGTCGTTTAGAACCTCTATAGATTCGGCGGCAAGCCGTCTGATGTTTCGGGGAATCCCTCGATCTTCCACCAGCTTCCGCAGTAAATCTACCGCCTGCCTCAGTTGGACAGCTTCACTCATACTCATCACGCTGCAGAAAGGGTAGAAGTATAAAAGTTTCTTGCGAGGCACTCACGCATACCTCAATCCCAAGCACAAGCCTCTTCTTATGGCTCGCGACAGCCCCTCCGTGCCAATGGAGAGAGGGGTTAGAGTGCGGGGGATTTTCTCCACGGCCCTTGCCCGTCTTCTGATCGATAACGGCATCAAGATCGTCGATGCTAGCCCCCAGCTTAAGGAGCGATTCGGCAATGAGGTGGAGGAGAAAGGGATAGCACTAGTCACGATTAAGGATCGAGACGACCGCGCTGGGCTCGTTGTTATCGGTCAAAAACAGCTGGCGGAAGACGTTCTGGGAATCTTACGTAGCGTAGCAGCAAGGTCTCCCATAGTACCGATGGTGGAGGAGCTCTACGCTACGTACGTTTGCAAAGTTGTAGGGCCGAACACCGTGGAGCTGCCGGGAAAGCGTAAGGGCGTGCTCGAAGATGGTGCGACAGTGGGCGAACTCGTGACCGCGCACGTAGTAACTTTCCATGAGGGGACGCCCGTACTGAGGCGGGGGGTCGCGCTCGTAGGCGAATACGCACGGCTAGTGGAGGGGCAGTCCCACGAGGTTAGTGAGCACATTAGGGGGGTGCAGCGGAGCCTGCTCCTATCGATGGCCATGAGAGCCGGCTTAGAGGGTTGGGGGGTCAAGTGGAGGAGCTCAGCTCGCTGGGCGGAAATGAGCGAGTTGCTGGATGAGCTACAGTCGCTAAAGGAGGCAGCATCACGCGAGAAGGAGAAAGCACGTGAAGCCACGCAACCCATCAAACTAACGGACGGCGAGCTGTTAGCATTCATACCTCTCTCACTTGAAGATAAAGTGCGCTTCGACAACCTTCGCGCGAAGCAAGTCCCCACGATCCCCTTGCACCACCTCTTTAAGGCCTGCGGGAGCAGGTACTCCAATCTAGTCGATGAGGCCGAGAACGTGTTTCTGAAGCACTGCAAGCCCGAGCACCTATCCAAAGCCTTGATGGAGGAAGTGACAAAGGAGTTCACGGCGGGCAGGCTCCGGCTTCTCCACGAGAAGATCGATGGTAGGGTAGCGGTAATAGAGGGAGAGTACGAGGTGCTCGCAAGATGGCCGCTCACGTTAAAGCTGGTTAGGAGAGCTCGTACGCCAGGTACCTATGATGGCCTCGAGATACCGAAGGAGGAGGGGGATGTTATCTTAAGCGTCGCTACGCTCGGATCTTACGTCTTGCCCCACGCGTACTTTAGCAGTAATGGGCTTCTCAAGGGGGTTTACGTAAACATAAACACGCCGATCGAACCGCGCCCACCAAACGCCCTCTGGTACATAGACCTCTGCGTTGATGTTACGTACACCGAAGAGCGTAAGGTGAGAGTGATCGACCTGGAGGAATTGAGGAGCTACCGTACCTATCTCACCGACGAGTGCATCAGCTACTACGAGAAAATAGCTGCCGAAGTTGCTGGAAAGCTCCGCGAGTTTGAGGCCGTAACCGCCGATAGTGTCTTGGAAGTGTTCGTAGAGCTCGGTAGAAGCTACATCGTGGACCCGCTGAACTTTACACTACCCGCTAGCTCATCGGCCGCGAGCTTTATAACCCAGACTTAGATGTGACCCCTGCGGGGGTGCCCGAGCTAGGTCAAAGGGGGCGGACCACACCTTAGGCCCAAACTGAGGCTCCGCTGGCGTAGGCCTGCCCGGGTTCGAATCCCGGCCCCCGCACCATCCTCTTTAGGGTGTAGGATAAGCGCTTCAAAGACCCGTACTGGTCCGATTGCTCTGGTGGACAGGCTAAAAAGCGTGTTTCTCTTTTGTTACGGCATAAGGAGAGTTCAACAATCGCGTGGGCCATTTCTTTGCCTATTCATTGAATTTAACCGGTACGGAGGCTAAACTTCGAACTGTAAAGGTGTTGACGTAAATATTCTTTTGTTTTGATCAAGATTCGGAATATCTTACTATCAACTCCTCTAGTTCATTCCTTAGTTGTTCCAGCCTCTCATTGAGTTCGGTTATCCTTCTTCTTCCCTCTGTCTGTGGTATGAGACCTTTTTCCATGCTAGTTTTTAGCTCATCGAGCCTATTCAAAAGTTTTTCAACTTCAAAAAATATATTATCAACCTTATCTAAGAGCTTTAAACTCTCCTCACTTTTTAGAGCAACTTCTCTAGCCCTCTTCCTCAGTTCGGTTTCCCGCCGTCTGTACCTAAGTACCGCTTGCCTGTAGGCTTGCCTACTGAGCTTGCCCCTATCGTACTTGCTCCACGAATCGAGGAAATCGGTGAGGTTACCGTTCCTTTCCTTCAGAACAGCAATTAGCTCGCCAGTCAATTTAACCTCGACTCTTGCCTCTGTCGGAGCTGCGCGCCCCCCTCTTGATGACATGAAGTAACCCAATGCTGCAATTGCGGCAAAAATCATGGATATGAGCAGGTAGTTCGGCTGCCGTGAGGGCAGTAGAGACCCTTCACGCATTATGTACGGGTCGACTTCTATTCCTAGTAGTTTACACTCTGGAAGTTTGTAAACGCGATAGTCCCCTTCCATCGCTGCTTCGCTCAAACCTGTTAGACTGCCGCGCACTTTGAGAATGACCGTAAAGCTTGGCACGTAGTGCCCAATACCGGCGTAAGCCGGGATCAGGTAGCGGTTACCCTCGGAGAGCAGTGGGCTCGAAAGCTTCACCCATACGAAGGCTAGGTCGCCCTCGTGTGCGGGAGGCGCGAGCAGCGATATACCGATCTGCGTGCTGTTACCGGTGCGAGTAACCGAGTAGAGAGCTCGCGGATAGGGGCCTAGGAGGCCTCCTACTTCCTCTACGTCGAGGCTTAGTGGGTATGTGAGGTTTATGCTTTCAGTGTTGTAGCCGGTGATACCCTGCAGCGTAATGTTGTCTATTATTGTAACTCTCTGAGCATCGATTATCAACGTCCTCTCAACCCTCTTAATGGTAGGGGGTAGGCGAGTAACGCTGAAGCTGAAAGTTAGATTACCCGATGGCTCATCTGCTACCGTGGCACCCCTGATATAGTATCGTAAGCTCTCGTTGTAACCGGTTGTGACGTTGAAAGGCGATTGAATTACGCTCGGCATTGACGGTAGACCATAGATAGTGAGCGAGAAGTTGCACGGTAGAGTTTCAATTGGAGCTAGGGGGGCCGGTAAGCTGAAGACAATGCTGTAATATTCGTATTTAAATGTTCTTAAAACAATATAAATTGTAGTATTTCCTCCCATTTTTGTTTGAAATATCAGCTTTGATCCTTCGAGAGAGCCGTACGCGACTGCACCATTAGTCACCGCGAAGGCGTATTCGAGAAAGTGAGAGAAGTTCCCAATATCGAGAGTGAAAGTTGATGTTGGAAGATCTTGAACAGAGAGAGTGAGTATCACGTAGGGCGGCTCAACCCTAGCCTTTGCCTCGACTGAGGGGGCTGCCGTAGCGCTGAGGGGAACTAGTGTAAGCAACATGATCAGCGTCCACGCTATTCTCCGCACGGGCTATCTGCGGTAAGTGCACTTTTTAACTTCTTCCTCAACAAGCACTGCGTTGGAACGCGGACTCTGTAACGCGCTTGAAGGATTTAAGCCGTCCTGCTGCGGTACGAGTGGATGAGGGTCTACGTCGAAAACTACGGCTGCTGGCTTAACAAGGCCCTCAGTGAGTACGTGAAGCAGGTAGTATCACGGTGCGCCGAGATTGTTGAGGACGCCGAGCTAGCCGACGCAGTTATCATCAATACGTGCGCCGTCAGAGGGGATACGGAGCGCAAGATTCTCAGGAGGTTGAGAGAGCTTGCTTCGACGGGTAAGAGGATCGCCGTAACTGGATGCCTCGTTAACGTTCGACCCTACTCGATACTTGAAGTTGCTCCTAAAGCCTCACTCGTGGAGCCTTCATACCTCAGTGAACTACCGCGCTTCGTGCAAGGTGAGGAGCTATGGCTGGTCCGCGAGTACCGGAGGGCGATATTCGCCGGCGAATACACGGGGGGCGTGAGGTATGTGATTCCGATTGAGGTGGGGTGCACTGGGGCGTGCGGCTTCTGCGTCGAGCCTCTGGTCAGGAGGGAAGTCACAAGCTTAGACCCTGAGTTGGTGTTGCGGCTTGTTGCAGACGCCGTGAGAAGGGGCGCAAAGGAAGTGTATCTCACTGGGCAGGATGTTGCAGCGTATGGCCTCGATCTGGGTCTTAGGCTAACCGACCTCATTAGGCGCATCCTGTCTGAGGTTGACGGCGACTACAGGATTAGGATCGGAATGATGGAGCCTTGGATGGCCAAAAGCATCGCGGATGAGCTCTCCGAACTCATCAGGGACGAGAGGGTCTACAAGTACGTGCACTTACCACTGCAGTCGGGTGACGACGCTGTACTAAGGCTGATGCGAAGAAGGTACACCGTGGAAGAGTACAGGAACCTAATCCAACTATTTCGCCGTAGGGTGGGTGAACTGTCAGTGGCGACGGACATCATCGTGGGATACCCCGGTGAAGACTGGGAAGCTTTTCTCAGGAGCGTTAAAGTAGTGCAGGAGTTGAAGTTCGACAAAGTTCACGTGGCCCGCTACACCTTCAGGCCCTTTACCCCAGCTTACACAGCTAGAGACACCGTCGCTGAACCGGAGAAAAAGAGAAGATCGCGGATTCTCACTGAAGTAGCGCTAAGGGTGGCGGCCTCCATAAACTCGACCTACTTAGGCAAGGAGCTTGAAGCTCTAGTCTGTGAGAGCGGCAAGAAGGAGGGAACCGTGATCGCCAGGACTGACACGTACAAACCCGTCATCTTGCCGGACACAGTCAAAGTGGGGGAACGGGTTAGAGTAAGGATAAAGGGTTACACCCCCTTGCATCTGGTAGGCGAGGTTATAGATTAACCCTAACTCGGGGAAAGACCCCCCTCCGGATCTTTGTCAACCTTTCCTGCATAGCAGCCAACTCTTCGTCGCTGATCTTCCTAAACAGGGGTTGAGGCTCCATTATCCTAAGGCCTGGCTTGACCGGTTGTTTCGCCTCGTGCCACCCAGCTTCCTCAACTCTCCCTGTGTAACCAAGAGCCTCCCACATCTCTTGAGCCTTTCCAGGAGTCACAGGCGCCAGTGCTACGGCTAGAGTTTTTACAAGACTGCAAGCCGTAAAGAGGGTTTTTGCAGCTTCTTGAAGAGGTTCCTCCCAGGGTTTTCTCTCGTTCAGGTAAGCGTTACCTATGGATGCAACTTCTGCTATGTGTACGAGAGCTCGCTTAAATCGGAAAGCCAGCATTTCCTTCTCAGCTTCATCGATCCTACTCCAAGCGTCATCTAGTACCCTTTGATCATCGGGCCTCAATTCACCAGGATCAGGTATCACGTAATCAAACCTACGCTTAACAAGCGTCAGAGTTCGGTGAACAAAGTTGCCGATGGTGTCGTTGAGTATAGCGTTCACAACCTCCTGCAGCCCCTTCCACGTAAAGCTCGTATCGCGAACTTCCGGCCTCATCCACACTAGCGCGAAGCGCCAGTAGTCGACGGGCAGCAGCTCGATGGCCTCATCAATCCATACTCCGATCCCCCTACTCTTAGAGAACTTTTCACCTTCGAATAACAGGTACTCGGTGGAAGCCACTGTCCATGGTAGAACGTAGCCTTCTCCTGACGCTAGAAGCAGTGCTGGGAAAATGATTGTGTGGAAGGGTATATTGTCTTTCCCGACGAAGTAAACGCTCTTAGTCTCGCTGTTTAACCAGAACTCCTTCCACTTTTCGGGTTCGCCCCGCCGCTCGAAGTATTCTCGCACGGCGGAAACATACCCTAAGACGGCTTCCATCCACACGTAAATCGTCTTACCTTCAGCCCCCGGGAAAGGTGCTGGAATGCCCCACTTGTTGTCTCGAGTCACCGACCTGGGCCGCAACCCCTCGTTCAGCATTTGGACGCTCATATTGCGAGCATTATCTGGAAGGTTTGGATTATTTTCAATATATTCATTTAGCTTATTTGCAAGCTTAGGTAAATCAAAGAACCAATGTTTACTCTCCTTAACCACTGGTTTAGATTGGCATATTACGCAACGAGGTTCAATGAGCTGAAGGGGGTCGAGGAGCCTACCGCAGTTATCGCATTGATCCCCCCTAGCCCTCGGGTAGTTGCAGTACGGGCATGTACCCTCAACGAACCTATCGGGCAGGAATACGTTATCTACAGGGCAGAAGAGGGCTTGGACTGTATCGCTGAAGATGTACCCGTTCTCGTAAACTCGAGAGTAGAATTCTCGAACGAAGTTTATGTGAGTTGGATTGTGAGTTTTCGTGTAAATATCGAACGAGATACCCCACTTCCTGAAGAGCTCGCTGATCCTTTCGTGCATCTCATTAGCCATCTTCTCTGGATCCATACGGCGCTTGACAGCTTCTACCTCAATCGGTGTTCCATGCTGGTCTGATCCGCTGGCGAATACCACTTCAGCCCCTCTCATCCTAAGGAAACGCGCCGCTATGTCAGCGGAGAGGATTGACCCTATCAGGTTACCTAAGTGGGGGATCGCGTTAACGTACGGCCAAGCTGAGAATACCAACCACCTCTCCTTCTTTAGCTCCACCACCCCAGCGATAACCCCCAATTGGCTCTTAAACTTTGTTCACCGCTTAGTCCACCGGACTCGGTCGGTTTTTTAGCCTTCGCTCAATGGGAGGGTGGTGGAAGGGAAGCCGATACATGAGATAGAGCTCCCTGCGAAAGTCATCGTGGGTAGTGGAGCGCTTAAGCGATTACCCTCGCTGCTCGGGTCGTTCGCCTACGAGAAGGTTGTGGTGTTCACAGGGCCTCACGTGGGCCCCCGAGTCGGGTTCGGTGTAGCCGAGCTGCTCGCAGGAGAGGAGTTCGAGGTTCATACAGGCGTTATTGAGGGGAGTGATAGGGAGAGCCTTGAGAAAGCTAAAGAGCTGGTTCAATCGATCAGACCCGACGTTGCGATAGCGGTGGGTGGAGGGAGAGTGATCGACGTTACGAAGTACGTGACTTACATCTTCAATCTCCCCTTCGTAAGCGTGCCTACAGCCGTCTCTCACGATGGTATTGCCAGCCCAGCTGTCTCGTTAAAGGATGTGAACGGCTACCCCATTAGCAAGTTCGTTAAGCCACCGATAGCGATCGTAGCAGATATCGATGTTATAGCTCAGGCTCCGCGTAGACTCCTAGCTAGCGGTTTTGGCGACATCATAGGCAAGTTCACTAGTGTAAGGGACGCGGTACTGGCCAGGAAGATTAAGGGTGAGTACGTGGGCGATTACAGCTTGGCACTCGCTAGGATGAGCGCGTCCATGGTAGCCAAGAACGCGGAGGCGATAGCCAGGCATGAGCCTGAAGGCATCAGCATACTCGTCGAAGCTGCGATAAGCTGCGGTGTAGCGATGGCGATAGCCGGCAGCTCTAGGCCCTGCTCGGGCAGCGAACACGCCTTCAGCCACGCTCTCGACATCGTCTACCCGGAGAAACAGAGTCTTCACGGTGAGCAGGTCGGCGTCGGAACCATTATGATGGCTTACCTTCACGGAATTGACTGGAGACGGATCAGGAGGCTATTGCGAGTAGTAGGGGCTCCAACGAATTGCGAGGAGCTCGGTGTACCCCCCAAAGCGATCATCGAGGCGCTGAAGCTGGCACATAAGGTGAGGGACAGGTACACCATCCTCGGCGAAGGCGGGCTCAGCGAATCAGCCGCTTGGAAGCTCGCTAAAACCACCGGAGTCATACCATCGTAGACTCCTGCCTCGACCGTCATTTTTCCCGGATCAGCGACTTCGAACGGCTTTAATAGCCAGCTCCGCCGAAGGCAGACGGCTGTGCAATGACTCGTAGGTACACCGATTCACATTGCCACACCCACGAATTTAGCGAGGCTGAACTGGAGGCGTTTGGGGAAAGCTTCGAAATGATCGTCGGAGTAGCGGACGATGTGGGATCCTCCTTGAGGACTCTCGAACTCGCTAAGAAGTTCAGGTACATTGTGCCCTGTGCAGGCCTTCACCCCTGGTCGCTCAAGGAGGTGAACCTGGAAGAGCAATTGAAGGGGCTGGAGAGGCTCGTGGCCAGCGGTGAAGTACGATGCATTGGAGAGGTAGGCCTAGATTTGGCGTTCGTACCAGACACGTATGAGCAGCAGTTGGTTGTCTTCAGGCGCGCCCTGCAGATCGCCAAGGATTACGATCTTCCCGTCAACCTGCACACCGCTAAAGCCTGGAGGCAGGTTCTTGAGGAAGTCGTACGCTTCGGGGTAAGACGCGCGCTTTTCCACTGGTTCACCGGCCCCCTAGACGTCCTTTCAGAGATCGTGGCGCGGGGCTACTTGATATCGATTAACCCCACCGTGAAAATCAGCGATAAACACAGAAGTATTGCTAAAAGAGCCCCGCTGAGTTCAATAACGTTTGAAAGCGACGGCCCCTACGAGTACAGGGGGTTGCACCTAACCCCCTCGATGATTCCAGAGGTTGTTGCCATAATAGCAGAAGAGCGCGGCTTAGCCGCTGACGAGCTTACGGAGGTATCTCGAGAAAACTTGCTTAGGCTTCTACTGTAGCGTTAGAAACGCGACTTTCCCCGCTCCAGGAAAGTGAGCCTGGAAGCTTCGAGCCCATGAAAGGGATGAACACCCGGCGCGGATCGGAGGCGAAAACGTTTTAAGGTGGCCTACGGGCCGCGCAGGCGCGCGGGAGCGCGAGAGGGTGCGGTGAGTAAGAGGAATTTAGAGGTGCTGAAGGTTAAGGATCTTAAGCCGTACTCGAAATGGTTTACAATCACTGTGAAGATTCTGAAGTTAAATGATGAGAAGACTGTCTTTTCAAGGAAGGATGGGGCGCAGCACAGAGTGGCTGACGCAATAGTGGGCGACGAAACCGGCACAGTAATCATGTCAGTCTGGGACGATGACATCGATAAAATCAGGGAGATCATCGGCTCAACCGTTCGGATCAGGAATGGGTTCACCACGCTCTACAGAGGTAGTCTACGATTGACTCTGAGTAGGTTTAGCACGCTTGAGAGAATTGAGGATGAAATCACTGAGGTTAACGATAAGTTTAACGTCTCGGAGAGAGCACAATTAAGGTAGCATTCTATTCCTTTACCAATACTATTTTATTCACCAGACAACGTCCTTAGTCGCTACCACACCTATGTAAAAGTCGTTCACGTTTGTACGTGTAGGACCCGTTACTACGTGCCCCCCTACTAGCTTGAAGAAGGTATAACTATCATTGTTCTCCAAGTAGTGGATCGGATCCAGCCCCAGTTCCCTTGCCCTCTTGATCGTGCGGCCATCGACCACCGCTCCCGCTACATCTGTGGGACCGTCAATGCCGTCGCTGCCCACCGCGGCTACTGCTACGCCCTCTTCGCCCGCAATACGTAGAGCGGCCGAGAGGGCGAACTCTTGGTTCCTTCCCCCCTTACCGCTCCCCCGTACTGTGACCGTGGTTTCGCCGCCGCAGATCACAGCTGCAGGTGGTTTAACCGGTAAGCCAGACCGCTTTACCTCGAGCACTACAGCGGTTAAGGCCTTAGCCGCTTCCCTGGCCTCGCCCTGCAGCATACTGGTCAGTATCAAAGCGTTGAGACCCATGCTCTCAGCGTGCCTCTTCATAGCCTTGAGAGCAGTCATGTTGCTACCCACCACGAGAGCGACGCTGTTTGGTAGCTCGCCCGGCTTTGGGGTCTCAGGGATCTCTCCCTTATGACCCTTCATCAGAGCTTCAACAATGCTAGGGGGTACCTGCGACATCAAGTTGTACCGCTTAAGCACGTTCAGCGCGTCATCGTACGTTGTGGGGTCCGGCACAGTAGGTCCCGACGCAATTACATCCAACCTATCGCCGATGACGTCGGATATGGCGAGAGTTACAACGGGTGAGGGAGAAGCTGCAGCAGCCAGCCTCCCACCCTTCAGCAGCGAAAGGTGCTTTCGCACAGTGTTCACCTCATCGATCGTTGCGCCACACTTTAGCAACTGCTCTGTTAACCTTCGCAGATCCTCAAGCTTTACGCCGGGGGCAGGTACCTCGGCCATCGCTGACCCGCCACCGGAGAGCAGAACAACGAGAGGGACGCCCTCCGCCTTCGCCTTCTCCGCTGTTTTCAAGGCCAGCTTTCCAGCCTCTATGCTGCCCTCATCTGGGTAAGGGTGGCCCGCGACCACTAGCGATACTCTCCTTAGAGCTGGGCTCGACGCCCCTCTTAACATCGTGGCAACACCCCCCCTTACAGCGTCGCCGAGAATCTTTTCGAGCGCTTCAGCCATGTACCCACCAGCCTTCCCGAGCGCCACAAGGTACGCACCATTGCTCACGTTCACCTCCAAGCCGTCGACTCGAAGCTTGCCCTGAGCGAGCGAAACTCGCTCCATGAACAGGTTCGCGGGATCTACAGCTCTTAAACCCTCGAGAACAAGCACAAGTGCCAGCTTGCGCGCGTAATCGCATAGTTCCATGTCGACCCCAGCAAGGATATATTGCGGCTTTGTTAATACTTACTCGTGGGCGAGCTACAGTTCAGGGGGGTTAAGATTCAGCACCTCCCACACGCGGGATTCAGGCTGGAAGGGGGCGGCTCGGTCGTCTACATAGACCCTTTCTCCCTGCCCTCCTCTCCCGGCGACGGGGACGTGGGCATTTGCACCCATGATCACTACGACCACTGCAGCCCCGAAGACTTGAGGAAGGCCCTCAAGAGGGATGCCGTCATCGTAGCGGCCTCTAACTGCGAGCGAAAGTTGAGGGGACTAGTACGGGAGCTGAAGCTTCTGAAACCAGGGGACGAGGTTGAGGTGAAGAGGGTTAAGGTGCGTGCAGTACCTGCGTACAACGTCGGCAAACCATACCACCCGCGCGAGTACGGCGGCATCGGCGTGATCGTAGAGCTGGGTGGTGTGAGGATATACCACGCCGGCGATACCGACCTCATACCCGAGATGGAGAGCCTCAGAGGACACGTGGATGTCGCTCTCGTTCCAGTGAGCGGCGTGTACGTGATGACTGCTAGCGAGGCTGTAGAAGCCGTACGCAGGATACAG
>JAVYWK010000003.1:0-100794 GCA_038727095.1 Thermofilaceae archaeon
AGATAGCCCGGGGATCATCTGCACGGGTAGAGCACCTATAGCAGCTTTATACGAGGTGTACAGCACCGCACAGAGCGCGTTACCGAGTAGGAGACAGAGTAGCGAAGCAGCGATAAACCTGGGCCAGCGGAACCTCCCCTCTAGGAGCTTGCCCAGAAGGAAGAAGGCAGCGAAATTAGAAGGCACAGCAGCGATTAAGCTCGGGAGGTACAGCGTTCCATGCTTTATGGAGTCGGCAACCAGGGTGCCTAAAGCTGCACCTACGCCGCCAACCCAAAGGCCAAAGAGCACGGCGAAAACGGATGGTATTACGATCGCAGGCCTGAACTGCCCCATCCCCCACGGGCTCTGTATGTACGCTGTAGCATAGGCTCCGCAAGCGTAGAGAGCTGCGTTCAAGCTAACTAAGGCTGTTGTAAAGGCCACCCCTCGTTTTACCACGCGAGCATAGTTATCGACGTCGCAAATATGCATTGTTATAATGATTTAAACATTTAAAACATGAGGAGTGACACCCGGGAGGGAAGAAAGATTGATTAATAGTCTCCTGATGTTTCTCGCGGCTGTGAAGAAAAAGCGCCTTCTGACTCTTGATGAGCGGAAGTACCACTGAGCCGCACTACCTGCTTAATACCCTTCTCAGAGCGGCGAGGTTGTCCTTCGCGGCCCGAACGCCATCCTCGGGGTACTTGGGCTTTTCCAGGTCTGGGTAGAATTCGGGTGGGCATTCGACGTTGAGGTAGCCGTCGTAACCCCCAACTTCCTTCAGCAGTTTTATCACTTTCGGCCAGTCAATGCTGCCCATACCCACGTGGCGGAAGCCCCTTATGTTGCCCACGTTTACGTCAAAGTCCTTCACGTGGACCATGGCTATCCTCCCCCTCAGCAGTTTGATCCAGTGCTCGTGGTAGCCGAAGGCAACGAGGTTCCCAACGTCTAGGTAGGCCTTCACGTAGTCAGAGTCGATCTCGTCCAAGAACCTTCTGAACTCAAGTGGGCTGTAGAGGAAGCGGTTCCATACGTTCTCCACCCCGCATGTGACTCCCAGCTCTTCCGCGATCTTTGCGGCCTCCCTGAGCGAGAGCTTAGCGTAATCGTAAGTCACTTCGTAGGGCACCTCGGGTCTAGCGACCGCCGGTACGACGAGGAGAACCTTAGCATCCAGATCCCTCGCGAGCTCCAGGCCGAGCCTGACGAACTCGAGAGCCGCCTTACGCTCAGCTTCGCTTGGAGAGCCTAGGTTGTACTTCCAAAAGACCCCAGTTGCAACGCTAGGAATCTCGAGACCCACCTCCCTAATCTTTCTCCTCTCCTCCTTTGAGATGTCCCGAGGGTGTAGAAGGCCGTCATCGTATACCACTTCAGCCCCATCGTAGCCAAGCTCCTTCGCCGTCCTCACAGCTTCAGCCAGATCTGGTCTCTGGGCGTAACCGAAGCCGATCAACGTCCAGAGGTTTAAACCAACCTTCACGTGTTAATATGCGAGGCTGCCGTATAAGTGGATTGCCCCACCTTCAGGCTCCAAAATGCTACAGCTGCTGCGGCAACCAACCCGGATAGGAGTGAGATCAGAGCGTAGCTGTTCGTCGTCTGAGCCGTCACTTTATTTCCCTCCCGTACAACTTCGACCAGCTCAATCCCCATCAGCTCGATGGACCCTCCAGACATCATCGCTACCGCGATTAGGATCTGAGAAACGAGAAGAGAGCACAATAGAGCGTAACCAAGGGTCGCAGAAGCGTTAAGGGAAGCCCATGAGAAGCGGGAAGGTTCTTTCCCTACGATTTCGATGGCTTCGCCCACATCCCTCACCCTCGCTTGACGACCAGCACCTGCAGCAATGATCGCTAGGGTTAGGTCGCCGGCAGAGCCCACCGTGTTCAATAGGCTTAGCCAGATTAAAAGTCCCCTAATCGCTTCGAACCCCTGGGTGAGCAGCAAAATTACGCAGGAGAAAAGCAGGGGGGTGAGAGCCACCACTAGCCACTTTACGAGCGGTAGATCACTACGGATGCTAACGTAAAGGCCTAGGGGTAGCGCACCCCTCCTCCACACTCCAATCGAGATTCCGCGAGCCCCTAAGAGGAGAGCGGCGACTGCGTGCAATAGCTCGTGCAGTACAACGGAGGCTAATATAGCTGCGAGAAACGCTGCCCAATCGGCTTGCATAAATCCGAAGAGGTGGCTGACGAACGAAGCCCAAGCAACAAAGAGGAGGAAGCCGAGCCCGAACACCCTGCCCAGGACTCGTGAAAGGTTCAGGAGCATGCTAAGCACCCAACTTGACGATGGATCTCAGAGCCCCCCTGGCAGCCCTGAGTTCGAGCCTCTGCCGAGCCTCAATGTTCGCCTCCATGAACTCGCCTGTGGCTAGATTATCGATCACGAGCAGTGCTGCTCCAGTCCTCAACCCGCGTAACCTGGCAACTGTGAATATGGTCGCGCACTCCATCTCCACAGCGATCGCGCCGAGAGCGCTCCAAGGCTCGAGGTTCGCCTCTTCTGCATGGAAGGCGTCGCTCGAAGCCACAACACCCCTGTGCACGTTGAAGCCCTCCTCCCGGAGCGCTTTCTCGAGCTCTAAAACCACCTCCGGGTCCGCAACCGCCGGGTAGCAGACGTTGGGAGCGTACATGCCGGGAGTGCCGCCTGGCTGGTAGAGCGCTCCCAGCGCTACAACGGCGTCGCCAACCCTCACCTTATCGGTTAGGCCACCGCACGTGCCGAGCCTCACGATCAGCCTAGCCCCCAACATTTTGAGCTCCTCTACGGCGATCGCGGCTGAAGGGCCACCGATCCCGTGCGTTGCCACAGTCACGCGAACCCCTTCAAAGAAGCCCGTGTACGTGTTGTAACCCCGGTGAAGGTTAACAGCCTTCGCGTCAACCAGCAGCTCCCGGGCAATCAGCTCAGCCCGACCCGGATCCCCAACAGCTAGAACCCTTTCAGCCACATCCCCCGGTTTCGCCAGAAAGTGGTAAGGCCTAGTCGCCAAAACGTGTTTTGAGGGTTTAAGCATGGATCTCCTCCCCTATTCACGATTATAGCCTTTACTCCAAACTTTACTCCAAAGGGATCACGCGTGCGCAGGCTTGCACGCTTGCAAACGCGACACTATTCAGAAACTGTACAAAAAAATGCCTCCAACACGCAACGTAGGGTGGAGCACTGGACTGGGGCACCGGGGGCCGGCTGACACGAGGGGGTTTCCCGGTTAGGGTCTTGCTTCAACGAAGAGGCCGAGAGGCGCTCTCAAAGTGCAGCCGCTGGCAAACCTGTAGTAGAGAAGACTCTCCCTAACGTAAACTTCAACAGACGAATCCGTGCCACAAACCATCCCGCCTTGGTTTGTGATACCTGCTACGGCTCCTCTTACAATGGGTACGCCGAGGGCTCCGACGAAGCTGCGGAAGGCATCGATTGCGGATTCGGCCAGCGGTATCGACAACCTCGGGAGTACAGCATCGGCCACCACCGATATGAACGCGCCGACAGGCACCTGGAGAATCGTAGCATCACAGGGTACAAGAACTGGGTAGAGAGTACTAGTGCTAAGAACCAGGTTCTCGTCAACGTCGAGCCTTCCATCATCCAGCGGCGGGAAGCTCGTCAAAACCCTCCTCCACCGAGTCCCCCCGTAGAACCAGTCCAAGATACTGCCGTGCAACAACCAGAACTCGGTACCACCCTGAACAACGTTCCCAACCGTAAGAACATCTGCAACAAAAGCTTCAACCCGATCTTCAACCCTCCGGCAAACCCTCCCACCACCAGGAGTCAAACTACAGAAGAGAAAATCACCAAAGCTTATAGAAAACCTACCCCAAACGAAGATCCAAGACGCCCGTGGCGGGCATACGCTAACTCCGTTACTGTAGGAGACGTAAGCATGGCTACCCAGGGTTGGGCCTGCAACGTTGAAGTCCACGGGTGGGAGAAGCCCATCGCTGATCCTATTGAAGATTTGGCCCGAAGCCCAGACTAAGCGGAAATTGCTGTTAAAGCTTAACGCGAAGCCGATCACGGCAGTGAGGTGTGGTGCTTGGCTGGATGGGTTGTTGAGGATGAGGATGGGTATCTTGATGTAGGTTACGCCGCTGGCGTTTCGGAAGTAGCTGGCCGGTAGAGTGGAGGTTAGGTTTTCCACTCTTACAACCGCTCTAACGTGGTACTCGTACCAGCTCGTGTAAAGGGGTTCAACACCGGCAGAACCATCAGCCGGTTGAGGGTCGATTCTCTCCGCTAGCACTGGTTGCAGGTAGAGGGTTTCGCGGTTTACGAGTGGCACTGGCTCACCCCTCCACAAGTGTAGGATGTACCTGTACGCCTTCGGCTCGAGTAGTTCGCTCGGCTTGTACTCGATTGTTGTAGTACCGTGGTAGAGGAGTTGGCCGTTGGACGCGTTGCCAACGTAGGCTCGAACAATCAAAGCTGTCGTGAGGGTTTCCGGGTCTCCACCCCTACTCTCCACCAGGTTGATCCAGCCTTCCGCAATCTTCTGCAGCTGCTGGTGGCTGATGTAGGCAGCACCCCTACCCCTGTAGCAGGAGTAGAGCAGCTTTACCGTGTCGCCGCCCATCGATGCTGGCGCAACCGCGTCGATGAATAAGCACCAAACCACATCCCTGCGAGCCAGCAAACCGGTTTCATCGATGTGCGAGTACAAGCGGAGTTCAATGTAGAAGCCCGGTGGAGCCTTAAGCGCGAGTAGCGCGAGAGCGGTAGCAGCTACAGACGCTAAAACGAGAGTAAGCGGCAGCAAATCAGGCCTACCGAGCTTCCACACATCCGAAAGCAGCGCTCAAAAAGCTTTATTTCTTGTGTAAACCTGAACCTTTCAAGGCACTCCAAGGATCGACAAGCTACAAGCGTGCGATACCGCCTGTAGCCCTTTTCCCGCTGCTTGAGGACGGTTACACCGGCTGTAGTAGACTTCCAAACGCCTGGGAGCTGAAGCGGTGTTCTTGTACTCCTCCAACCGCTTGATCAATTCGTCTTCTACCCCCCGCTCGACGTGGCGCTGCAGCCCTACAATCCCGTTTTTACCCTTCAGGGGGCTTCCCACCTACGAACCCGTTTGATCGCTACTGTTCTCCCTTACTCTTTTTTATTCGAAAAGAGTTTTATAAAACACTTTAACCCTCTCCCGTGTTTAAGTTGAGCTCTAGGCTCGTAGAAGGGCGGAGTGGGACGGCGTAGCCCACCTTACAGGCGGCTGTTGAAGGCTCAGAAAGGGTCGTGCCTATAGCCTTGGGGTAGAGTTCCCGAGGGAACACTTGTCCGTAAATTCACCTCTTCCCACATTCTCTCGATTGCACCTCTCGGGCATGCTCTAGGGAGGGGGTGCTGAGTAAGAGCTAACTGTGGAACACGTGCTGGTGAGAAAAGGGGAGGGAAAGGGGGATGATTACTGGAGCTTTTCAGGCCGCAAGCCCCCTCTAGATCACTCTCCCCACAGGCTGCTTGCCTAGCCCGTGGACGCAGGCGACTCTCGAGTTCAGCCTCGACCCCCCAGCTTCCGCGTGAGCCTCTCTAACCCTCTAAACCCTATCTGCACCCCTGATCGCCTTCTCGATCCTCACCCTCAGCCTCTCCTCGATCCCCTCCCTACTCTCAACGTCGGAGCCTGCTGCAAGCCCGTGGAGGTGCTGCACAGCAGCGCGCTAGCGTGCCCACTCCTCCGAGAGGGACTGAGAGGAGGGATGAAACCCGGAGGGGATCAGTAACCCCCAAGGCACCGCATAAAAACGAAAATGGGACCGGGGGTTAGGATTACAGGGTCTTCAGAGTACGAATGAACAGGGAAACGAGGAGTGCCCTCATTAGCCTTTACAACAGGATTGTGAAAAAGGATCCAAAGCTGCGCGCGAAGAGGGTGCGAACCCCCAACCGGCGCATCGGCGACGGGGCACTGAAAAGCGTTTAAGCTGCCGTCATAAGGCGATCGTGCCCCATGACCCGCCCCGGTCGTCCATGGCTAAAAGCCGGGAAGGCGGGGGGCAGTCCCTCGAGGAAAACCATTAAGGGGGAAAATGTGCACCAGGCGCGGATCATTTAAGCTCAGCTTTCAAAGCATGTAGGTTGCATCCCTGGCGGCCTTCGCAGATGATCGCCTGTCGGCGCTAGCCGTGATCGCTCTTCCCACGATTTCGAAATCGGCTCCAGCCCTGATCGCTGACCCAAAGGGGGCTCCCTGTGCCCCAACGCCCGGAGAAAGCAGCAGCTTGTCTGGCGCTAACTCTCTAACTGCCTTAATGATGTGGGGTTTCGTGGCGGGCACCACGCAGCCTTCGAGACCCGCTCTCAAGGCCGTTTCGACGAGCTCGCGGAAGTGCTGATCGATCAGCACAGAACCTCCATGCGTCATGGCGACTAGGCCGAATAGCTCAGGCCTCTCCCGCGCGCTAGCTACCTCCTCGATCCCTCCCTGGAACAGGTGGATGATTGCGCCGTCAAAGCCCATCCTTTTTATCAGTTTCAACTCGTCGACGACTATCGGAGGCACGTCAGCAAGCTTGAAGTCGCAGAGCATGTAGAGGCTTCCGCGGAACCTATCCAAGAGGTATTCGACCTCCTCAAGACCCCATTTTAGAACCAGGGGTAAACCCACCTTCACACCAACTACGAACTCCTCAACTTCTTCAACCACCCCAGCAGGCCTCTCGTCTACAGCATCTAAAGCCAGAATCACCCTGGATTTCTTGGCCGCGACCAGCTCGCTGAGCTTTGAGGAGATCACAGCCGCCCCAGTAAGCGCCAAATATAACCTAAGCTCCTGAATCATGTGGACGTTTCACCTTCAGTGCAGCCCTTCGAAAGAATCTACGAACTGGTGATCCGAAAAGGCGTGTTCGAGGAGATCCTGAGCCACGTGAAAGAGGAATACCCCATTGAGGCTTGCGGCATCCTATTGGGGCATGTGAGTGAGGGTAAGGGGTTCGCGGAGAGAGCTAAGAGGTTGAGGAACATCCTGGCTTCGAACACGTCCTTTTGGTTCGACGTACGCGAATGGATTGGCGCGATACTGGACGCAAGGAGGGAGGGGCTCAGCTACATCGGCCTCTACCACAGCCACGGCAGAGAGAAGCCACTCCCGTCGCCTAGCGATCAGCACAGGATGCTAGAGTGCCCGGGGGAGGTCTGGCTCATCGTGGCCTATACACCCGATAGCGAGCCGAAAGCAGCAGCTTACAGGATCGACGACTTCGGCTCCGCGATAGCTAGAGTTCCCGTGAAGATCATTTAAAGCGGGCAGGGCGCGATCTACGTTACGCGCGGACCCGCGCACCAGCCCGGTAGCCGAATCCTAAGCGTTGATCCCATTAACACCCGCTCCGGAATTGGGAAATCGTGGTTGAAGCCGTAGTAGAAGCGAGGAGAGAGGTAAGTCTGGACAGGCTAGAGGTTCTGGTGAGGAGGGCCAACGAGTTGAAAGCTAACCTTGGTGCACTGGTGAGCGCGATCGAATCCAAGTACTCTTCTGACCCGCGGTTGGGCAGTTTGATCAGTAACGTCCTGAAAGCCGTGAAACCCCCCGAACCACCCGATGAGCAGCTGTTCAGCGTGGCGAGCAGCCTGGAGCGGTACGTGGGCGAGTTGGAGCGCAGCGTGAAGCTTCTCACGGAGTACGCTGTGACGCTGGACAAGCTCCAGGAGGAGTTCGGAAAGTTAGAGAAAGAGGCAGAGGAGCTTATAGCGTGGAGCGAGCTACTGAGGGAGGTAGCCCCGCACTTGGCTAACGACGCCTCCAGGTTAGCAGCGAAGGCTCAGAGGCTGATTCTTCAACCTCCGCTCGAGGATCTGAGAAGAGCGCTGGACGAAGTCGATTTTCTGCTGAGGGAAGCTAAGAGCCACAACCGCGTCTGTAGGACGGCGTACGTTAACAGGGTGAACGAGCTTCTGGGCACCGCATCACAGCTCATTAAGGCTGTCAAGAGGGCACACGCGGGGAGCACGCTAACCGAGGCCAGCAAGCTTCTGGCGTTCGAAGAATCGCTAAAAGAAGTTATGAAGAAGCTAAGCGAAGCCGCGAGGCAGCCGCTCGCGGCCAGGATCGATCTAGCCAAGATTAAGCTCGATCTGGGAAGTATCGAGCGGGAGGTTTCCCTAATCCTTGAGCAAGTGTTCAACGAAGTGGATAGGGATCTTTCGAGGGAGGTTGAACGCTTGGCGCGAAGCTTGAACGGAAGACCAATAGCGCTATCCACGCTACTTGAAACCCTTTCAAAGAAGGTGAATCTACCCGTAGAGGCGCTAGCTCTTCAACTCGTATCATTGGAGAAACGAGGCTTCGTCACGATACAGGTGAAACTCGAGACGTAGAAGAATCTCACTTCAAAATGGTGAAGGTAACCTCCGGGTACTCTGGAACGCTGTGCTCGCCCCTCCCGTCCCGAACCTCAAGCTTCGATATCCTCAGAGTCCCCGCTAGATCGCTGCTGCAAGCGCTCAAGATTGTCGAGTAAGCGGGTGGGGCGTAGATGATCACGTGAGGGAGCTCTTCGCTCAACGCTATGCCAGCCGCGCTCTTCGCCCTCCTGATAGCAGCTATCGTTCGTACAACCAACTCACCCGCTTCAACATCCTTCTCTTCATACTCGCCGGGCTTCGGCCAGGGCGATACAGTAATGCTGGACCACCCGATTCGACGAGCGTAAATCCTGCTGTAGAGCTCTTCCGCGATGTGCGGCGTGAAAACGGAGAGCATCTGGAGCAGTTTCAGCAGCACTTCATAGAGCGTTCTGCGAGCTGCTAACCCGCTCTCATCATCCCTGCTCACCCTGTACTTTACGGCCTCTATGTAGTGGTCGCAGAAGACGTGCCATACGAAGCTGACCAATTCGTTGGCCGCTCCCATGTAGTCGAACTCCTCCATCCGCTCCGTTACGGCTTTCACGAGCTGCTCCAACCTGCCCTTGATCCACCGGTCTAGAGGCTGGTATTCGCGAACCTCCTTCTCGAAATCATCATCTCTTACGCACATAGCGATGAAGCGGGCTGCATTCCACAGCTTTGTTAGAAACCTCTTGGCGAAATCAACGCCCTCCCACGAGAACCTGACATCCGAGCCTGTAGTCGCCGCCAACGCTGTCCAAAGCCTGAAGGCATCGGCTCCGTACTTTTCTATAACTTCCATTAGGCTAACGTAGTTGCCGTAGCTTTTATGCATCATCCTACCATCTGTTCCTCTAACCATTCCGTTTATCAATGCTATCTTAAACTGCGGCAAACCGAAGAGAGCGACACCTCTCACGAGAAGGTAATAGTCCCAAGTTCGGATGATGTCGTACCCGTTGGGCTGGAGATCAGCGGGGAACAACCGGTCATCCAGGTTGTCCGGCCACCCCGCGTGAACGGCAGCTGTAATGCTGGAGTCCATCCACGTGTCCATAACGTCCGTTTCGCCGGCGAGCTCTCTTGACCCACAGCGCGGGCATGCTTCGATCCTCGGTGGGTCGAAGCGTGGATCCACTGGGAGCCACTCCGGCTCAGCGACGATCGTCTCACCGCACTTCTTGCAGTACCAGACTGGGATCGGTGTGGCAAAAACACGCTGTCTCGATATCACCCAATCCCAGTCTAGGGAGCGAACCCAATCCTCCAGCCTCTTGTAGGCGTGCGGTGGAACCCATTTGACCTGCATCGCTGCCTGTAGAACGGCTTCCGAGAGTTCTTTCGTTTTGACGAACCACTGCATCTTTGGTAGGATTTCGACGGGAGTGTGGCATCTCCAGCACGTCCCTATGCTACTTTCTATCGCCTCCACCTTAACGTAAGAGTCCTCCTGCTTAAGGAGCTCGACGATCTTAGCCCTAGCTTCCTCGACGCTTAAACCCTTAAGCGGCCCAGCGGCCTCGGTCATCTTCCCCCTATCGTCGATCACGATCCTGACTGGAAGGTTGTACCGCTTCTGCCACTTCACATCGACTTTATCGCCGTAGGTGCACACCATCACAACCCCCGTCCCGAACTCGGGGTCCACTTCATCGTCAGCAATTATTGGAACCTCATGACCATATATAGGAACGACGGCCGTTTTGCCCACTAGGTGGGAGTAACGCTGATCGTTGGGGTTTACGGCAAGAGCTACGCATGCGGCGAGCAGCTCAGGCCTCGTGGATGCGACCACAACCTCACTGCCATCTTTCAGCCTGAACTTGTAGAAGTGAAGCTCCCTCTTTGAGCTCATGTGCTCAACTTCGGCCTCCGCGATCGCAGTTTCGCACCTGGGGCACCATACGACTGGGTGCACCTCCCTGCAGATGAGGCCCTTCCTGTAGAGCAGGATGAAGCTCAACTGGGTTCTGCGCCAGTAGTCGGGATTCATCGTCATGTACTCAGCGCTCCAATCGATGCTGCACCCCATGGCCTTCAGCGCCGCACGCATCGGTTCGATCCACTTCAGCGTGTACTCCCTGCAGAGCCTCAGGAACTCTTCTGTCGGTATCTCCCTCCGCCTCTTTCCCAGAGTCCTTTCAACCCTCACCTCCGTCGGAAGCCCGTGGCAGTCCCACCCGATGGGGAAGAACACGTTGTAGCCATTCATCCTCTTGTACCGCGCAGCAAAGTCGATGTACGCGAAGTTTAAGGCGTTGCCAACGTGCAGCTCGCCGCTTGGGTAGGGAGGGGGAGTGTCTATGCTGAAAGTCGGTTTCTCCCTATCCCCCTTATCAAACCTGTAGATCCCGCTCTTCTCCCAAAACTCCTGCCACTTCAGCTCGACTTCCCTAAAGTTATACCTCGCAGGTAGGGTTTGCATCGCACCCTCGGGGGCGCTATTATCCGAGCTAGTAAAAATATGCTGTTCCAGAGATCTTACTCTACTTCCGGCAAGATCCCCCCTTCCCCCGAACAAGCTTCACCTTAAAAACCTTAGCCCTTTTCACCGAACGCGTGGATCAGCGGTTCAGAGTTAACAGAGCAGCCGTAGAGCTTGTGGCACGCTACCTGAGTGAACCCTCTTCGAGAGAGCTCGTAGAGAGAGCGGAGCTTGCTGACCCTCAGCTGCAATCCGTAGCGAGGATCCTTTCGAAGTTCACGCAGCGCAGTGACGCCTTCTTCTTCACGCTAGGAGTCGCTGCTGTAAGTTACCAGCTCACTACCAAGGGCGAGGAACACTGGTCCCTTGCGGCGGAGTATGCGGGGGGTGATCCGTGCGAAAGCCTCAGGAGCTTTGTGAAGAGGTCGCCCAGCTTGAAGCTCGCCAGGAGCGCCCGCCTGGCAAGGGTTGAGAAGCTCGTCGGGTTCTATCCCTTTTTCGCGGTTAAGCTCGACTTCTACCTGCGCGACCTCGAGGCCTTTAGGAAAGATCTTGCAAAGGCTCTTGAGGCGGATCAGGACGCGAAAACAATAGTTTTCGCAGTAAAGATGCTCTACTACGCGGCCAAGGCTTCCAGCCTGAGCATTGAGCCGCCCCCCTCCATACCAATCCCTGTCGACCGTAGGGTGTGCCTCATCAGCCTTACAAGCAGGGTAGTAGAGGGGGAACCCCCCACGCTTCAGGGGGCTAGGCTCCTGCTATCGAAAGCACCGAAACTAGTTGCCGAGGCTTGGGGGCTTGTGTGCGAAAAGAGCGGGGTACCACCCATCAAACTCGACGCACTACTGTGGTTGCTGGGCGGTTGCTACGAACGCGCGGGGTCGCCAGAGGGGGCTCTCGATTGCGCCTTTAAGCTGCTGTCCCCTCCCCCGGGAGCAGCGGTCTCCCTGATGCGCGTCCTGCTCGGGCTCAGCCCGTAATCCGCGGGCGTGAAGTAAGCGACGATTTCACCGCTCTGCCAATCCCTCAACACTATGCGCGCTGCCTCCTCGACGTTAGGCTCCCCGCCCTTCCTCAGGAGGTTTCTCCTCCTCGCGATTTTCTCGAGCGCAGCATAAGGATCTTCGTCGTCCACTCCATACTGCTTCAGAAGCACCTTCGAATCCTTCTTCTTCAGCAGATCTATCAGCTTGACGGCGGCGTTCCGCGCCGGGTGCACATCTCCCCCTTCACTGGTTTTCCTCGAGGGGCCCTCCCTTCCGCCTCCCGTGCTTCACGGCTTCCGCGCGGGGTGGCGGGGGAGGGTGTCATGGGTGGACTCGCCCGCCTTTCCGCGCACCGTCGCCGGTGCGCATCCCGGCGGGCTCACCCCCTCGTCGATCGCGCGGGCCCCCTGGAGCGCCCCCGGGCTCGACGCCCGGGTGGGTGTCCCGGGAAAGGGGCCGCCTGGGGGCTGGAGAGCGTGGGCCATTGCTGTGGGGCTGGTGCACCGGGTTGTTCGGATTGTGGAAGTTCGCTGCTAGCGCTTTAGGGTGCTCTCGGAGCCACTCCTTCAACCTGGGGAACATCCTCGCTGCGGCTCTAAAGCATGCATTGTAATCCCTGTCAGCGATTATTCCACAGTTACTACAGCCAAAGTAGCGGTTAGCGACCTCCTCGCACGGTGAATTACACAGGGGGCACCTCTTCCCACTGCTTCGAACTTCTGTGTACTGAGCACCCTCATACCGCGCCATGTTCTCGATGTATCTGCGGATTCGCCGTAGCGTTCGCTGCAGCTGGGTTCCCCTTAGGCTCCATTCGCTCGGAACGTCGATCAAAATAGCAACCTGCCCGTTGACCTCTCGCACCAGATGGCGTAATTCGTTGAGTGTTTTCTCAATCCACACCCTATGTAGCTTCCTTACGTCTCTTTTTACTTTTCGGGCAAGAGCGGAGGCCCTCTCCGTCGTCAGAGTCCCAAACCGCTTAAGTGCCTTCTCCACCTTCTCTTTCAGTTCTGGGTTGGGAAGCCTCTCAAGGACGGCTTTCGGTGTTCCGCGCTCGGCGGCGCTCTGGAGTGCAGCGACGATCGCCTCGTGGAGGGCCGTGTTCGGCGGCTGCCAGCGGCGAGGAATCACTCGTAGAACCCTCCCCTCCTCATCGAAGTCTATAATCAATCCGGCGAGACCATACGAGCTGTTCAGGTCCAGGCTAATGACCCGCCTAGGGAGAACCCCCGAGGCGGGATCCCTGAAGGCAATTATCCTCGCTCGACCGTTACTGCACAGTTGGAACACGAAGGATGGTTTTGGCTGTAGTCTCAAGTCCTCCTCCAGCGCCTTCACTATGCTCGGCTGCAGCCCTACACGGATCCCCGCGCAGGGGATCCGCAGTTCCGCTCCGGTTAAATCGATCACCACGGGAGCGCTCCTCGATCCGTGGATCAGCGTCCCCCATTTCATAAATTTCACCTTCAAGTAGTACGGTGGCCTCCTCCACCTTTTCCTTCTTTTCCTGCGCTTTTCCGCCTCGTAATCCATCGCCTTCCAGCTTTCGTAGTAGAGGAAGCAGCATCGAGGTAGAGTTGGATCCCGATCTATCAACCTCCAGTAGAGCTTTGCAAACTGTCTACGCTCCTCTCTATTTAGTCGAGGCTTGAATACCCTGAAGCCGCGGTCGCGATTGCCCACGCCCCCCGATTTTTTATCGTTGGGGACCGGGTGCCGGGGCGTCGCTCCCCCTCCCCCCGCCCCGAAGGAGGGGGTTGCAGCGTTCGTTAACCCTTGCCCCGCCCCCGGCCGCGGGGCTTCCGGAGGCCCACCCATGGGCCCCCATCCGCTCCCCCACGGGAGCTTGAGCGTGAAGGATGCGGGGGGCTCACGAGCGGGCCACCGCAACCCCACAGCCGAAGGCAGGCACCCCTCGAGCAGCGCACAGCCGGAAAGCAGCGTCAGCCGAGCAGAGCATCGATCCGGGAACGAACGCCGAGAAGCACCTGATGGTTGAGCGTCGCAGAGGCCTCTCGAAGGGAGCAGCGGGAGCCGCAGCCTCAAGGGAGCCGAAGCGGTTGAAGCGGAACGGCCCCAATCCCGGGTGCTCCCGGAAGCCCCGCGCGCCGGCGCGCCCCCAGTAGCCCTGAACGCTAACAGTGCGGTAGACCGCCCCCGGGGAGCAGGGGTGCGGCCCTTTCCGCCGGCCCCTGCATTTGGCGGTGACCCCCTTGATTGGATGGGGGCCCCACACGAGTGGGAGCGCAGCCCGGGGCCGGCCGTTAAAGGCTGCGCCCCGCGAGGGCTAGAGGCCCAGCTTTGCGAGTTTAAGCCCGTATTCCTCCCCTCCAGCAGTCTGCCTGTAGGCTCTCGGCCTGCAGGCTGGCTGCCCCTCTACAGTTGTAGGGCGCTCGGCCGCTACAACTGCTTCACAGGCACCCCCCTACAAGGGGGATCCGCCTTTTTGGGGCGGAGGGTGGAGAGGGGAGGGTTACAGGCTGATTAAAAGACTGGGCCTCCAGAATCCCCCCAGTTGCAAGCCGCGCACCGCGCACGGGGTAGGATGCTCGCTTTAGCGTCCATCCGCTTCCAGTGCCGCTCTAGTGCCGCGTTAGTGTTCTGCTGTCTTAGTGTTCTGCCGCCCCCAAGCCCCTCTTGTCCACCGAGCCTCAGCGGGGTTTGGGGGTTTTGTTTGCTCGGCCCGGTGGACGCACCTGTTAGGCTTGTGGAGCAATGGTATTTATTCCTAACTCCAGTTTGACGCTGTGAGGGGGATGGGATGTGCATTACGGCTTGCAGTCTGAGCTTCTTCACGCTGCTGAGGGGTTGTACGGAGGGGTTTAGGGTGAGCTTGAAGTTGAGCTACTTGGCGGAGGCGCTGGAGGCGTTCATGATGGCCGGGTTGAGGCCGGGGAGCATTGCGTTCACGCGCGGGGAGGGGCGCGCAGTCTTAATCCAGCTGAGGGGTGGGTGGCTGAAAGCGTACGTAGCCGCAGCCCTCGAGTGACTCTTTCCCTATAGGTTTATTTCCTATTTTTCCTTGAAGCTTATACGTACTATAGAATATGTTTTGTAATACTTTCGGTGAACTATTCTTAAAAAGCTTTTAGGCTTACCAAACTTGAGGGTCGGCGTGGACTTGACAGGGTTCATCAGGCTTGCGGCGAAGCGGGGTGAGAAGATCCTAGTCACACCGTGCGACGGTGCGGTGCGCTTCCTAGCGGTGAAGAGCCATTGGGCTGGAAGGGTGGAGGCAAGTAATTTACCGACAATGATTACCTGTTGCTTGTGCTAATGAGCCTCAGCCTTGATCATGTTAAGGCGGTGATTTACGTCTCCGGTCTTAGCTCGCCGAAGACACGTAAGGCGTTGATCCAGGCTTTGCCAGCTAGAGCGAAGGTTCGAAGGGTGATGAATGGCCTCCTGATCATCGAATTAAATCTAAGAGTGGCACCCGAAGGGCACAGGCGCACGCTCTGCAGAGGGGAGGTGGCCTACTGGCCGCCAGCTTCGAGCCTTGTTGTAGCGCTGTGGAGGGGATGTAGGGAAGTGGCGAGCCCTCTCAACTACCTCGGTTTCGTCGTTGATGGGGTTGAAGCCCTTGAGTCGCTCAGCGGAACATTTGATGCCGAGTTACGGTCTTCCGACTGGGAAAATGTAAAGGGGTCTTTCATCGACTCTCAGCACTGAGGCTACATCGTCATCGTAAAAGGCTCCCACAGCAACCGTGCCTAGGCCCAGCGACGTGGCCGATAAATAGATGTTCTGACCGACCATGCCCGCTTCGAGCTCAGCGTCAGGGCTGTCACTAGGGGTGCATAGCACTATGTTGAGGGGGGCCCGAGCGACCCACTCCTGCCCTAACGCCGCAGCCGCAAGCCGCGCAGAGACATCCCCTTTCACGATGTTCTCTAGCTCATGCTCCTCTGGCGAGTACCTGTAGACTCCCGGATCCAACCCCTTTATGCTGCGCGCGGCAAGGTAGCACGTCACTCTGTAGCTCGTCAACGGCTGGTAGGGTCGGACGGGGCCGGAGATGGACCAGAGAAGTATCGACGAGAGCTCGTCCAAGCGTAGGGGCATGGGACTGTACTTTCTCACCGATCTCCGGTGGACTATCGCCTCTTCAAGCGTGAGTTTGGCTGGTGAAGGTTCAGCAAAGCCCTTTGGCGGCCTCCGCTCGATCAGCTTGGCCCCCCGCGCGCATATCTCGACGCAGTAGCGTATTCGACCGAGCGGGGGTTCAAGCTTCCTCAGCCGCCCGGCCAGCCCTAAAGCACTCGCCTCCAGCAAAGCTCCTTGCGCTGCGTGCCCAACCTCCTCGCGGATGTACATGTACCCCCTTTCCCCGTAGACGCCCGTCGTCCTCTCCGAGACCTCCTCGAAGAGGATCGCAAACGAGCCGCGGCTAGAGACAGAAATGCCCTCGACACGCCTTAAAGCATGCTTGAGCGGGGCCGGGGACTGGTAGCTGTATACGCCTGGCTCTAGGCCTCGGACAGCTCTAGCAACAACGTACGTCCTCAGCGGGTATGTAGCTCCTGCTGAGGGGGCAGCCCTCAAGCACCTACCCCATGCCCTCGCTGTACAACCCTGTGCAGCAAAGACGATTTTCGACAGGGCCTCTAAAGCCACCTCGCTTTCAACGCCCTCGTACAGGAAAGCTGCATCAAGCACGGCTTCGGCTATCGTCAAGGAGAGCGTGGGTTTAAAGTCGGGAAGCTCAGAAACCCTCTCCACAAATGGAGGGGGCTGCGCAATCGCTATTATTTCTGATCCCTGCAACAGCATTTTATGTTCGGCCAGACTTAGGGGTCCGTGTCGATCAGGAAGGTGTACGTAGTCACAAGGAATCCCGGAAAGCTTCGGGAGATAAAGTCGATATTGGGTCAATATGGGCTTGCTGTAGAGCCTTGTGAGGCTAAAAAAGTGGAGATACAGTCGGATAGCCTCGAGGAAATCGTAAGATTCGCCGCCGCTCAAGTGGCTGGTTCCCTGCCGGAGCCGTTTGTCGTAGAGGACTCCGGGCTCTTCATCAAACACTTGAACGGCTTTCCCGGCCCCTACTCGTCCTATGTTTACAGAACGATAGGGTGCGAGGGAATACTGAAGCTGATGGACAACGTAAACGAGAGACAGGCGTTTTTCTTGAGCGTAGCTGCCCTATGTTTGGGCGGCGAGATTCGTATTTTTACGGGAAAGGTTGAGGGTACGATTAGCCGTGAAAAAAGAGGATCGCAGGGCTTCGGTTTCGATCCTATATTCATACCGAGTAATTGCGAGAAAACATTCGCAGAGATGAACCTAGAAGAAAAATGCCGCATCTCGCACCGGGCGAGGTCGTTTAGAGCAATTGCAGAATATTTGTTATCCTACTGCAAAAACACTACGAATATTAATGCAAAAGGTGGGTGAGGATTATGAACTTCAATTTCTCAACCTCATCAATAAAATTATTTTCAGGCTTTTGCTTACGCGTAAAAGATATAAATCGAGAGGACGAAGCTGCTCTGGGCGCGGTACCGCTGGCGGGAGTGGGGCAGTGCCACCCGCACTTAGGAGGAAAAGCGCGCCCCACTTTCACTCCGGCCAGCGGCGCGAAACCCGGGTGACTTCTCGATGTATAGCACCCTGCTCAGGCTCATCACGATACTTCACGCGAAGCTCCTCGGGCGTCCGCTAGCTCTGTGTGATATATCGGATCTCGACGGGATCGCGTGCGCAGCTCTTTTCAAAATGAGGTACCCGGAGGGGCTCGTCGTGCTCGCATCTCCCTCCGATGTTCAGAGGGGAAGGCTTCTTAGGTTGGTAGACTGGACTTTCGTAGCTGACCTGCCATGCCCCGGAAAGGCATTGATTAGGGCTGATCATCACGCTTCGAACAAGCCTTGCGCGCAGCACGAGTTCTACGACCCTGCAGCGCCAGCAGCAGCCTCCCTAGCGGTAAAGGCACTGGGTCTTGATCACAACCCGTTCGCACGGAAGGTGGTAGAGCTGGCCGTTGAAACGGACACGGCCCGAATCGTTTCAGCGGAGGCTCTCGCGTTGAACGATGCGGTTAAGGGTAGCGGGTACAGGGGGAAGCTGCGTCTCATAGATCTCCTCGCCTCTCGTAGCCTAGAGGAAGTATTAGCGGACGCCGGGGTCAGAGCCTCAATCGAGCGTTACAGAAAGGTGAGGAAGAGCACGGAGGAGCTGGCCGAGAGACTCCCCCCGAACAAGTTTTTCATCGCGGTCTTCAAGGACGACCTTAAGCTTTCCTATAGGTACCTGTGCATACTTATGGAGAGGAGGGGGGCTAGCGTGACGGCCTTGATCGTGCCCAAGGGACTCACATCCCTCAGGATATACCTCGGCTCCGCGTCTCGGGACTACGATGTATCGAAAGTGGCAGCGAAATTTGGGGGTGGAGGGCACCCCTATGCCGCCGGAGCCACAGTGAAGTCGCTTCGAAGAGGTTTTGCTGTTAGGAGGATTCTTGACGAGCTGGCCGACTTCCTAGGCGTAGAGAAACTTAATTACTTGCTCATATCTAAAGAAGGCATCGAAGAGCGCCTGTGGCCTTAGCGGGGGCCGGAAAGCAACTTCTCAAGCCTCTCAGTTAGCATTCTGTAGGATTCCTCAACCCACGCTCTGGCTATGGGCTTCATAAGAGCTAGGTACTCGCTCAAACGCTCTCCATTCAACTGCTGAGCGACGTAGTACAGCGGTATGGAGGGCAGCTTTCTCACGACGCCTATACTCCACTTGTGCTTGAGCCTCTTCAACAGCGCATGATCAAGCCCCTCGCTCTCCAGCTTTTCGATCAATTCGAGATCCTCTAGTACGAGAAGCTCGGGAAAGACGTGGCTTCGAAGCAAGCCCGGTTCATACCACTCCCCTTCGCGAACAACCTCGATAGCGCTCCTCCTGAGCTCCCTAGCGATGCGCTCGTCGACCTCGAAAGAGTAGACAAGATCGAGCAGTTTCTTCGGCGGACTCGCGTACTTCGACGCGTACTCCAGCCTGTTGATCAACTCGGTCCTCCACGCATCGTACTTGAACAACCTATGACCCCTTTGTAGGAGCTCGCGAACAATCATTTCCGCTAAACCTTTGGCCTCAGCCACCGCCCCCCAATCGATTGAGGCGGGTGAATCATGATCGGTGTGGTAGAAGTCGACGTACCTCCAGAGCGAGTGGATAGTCATCGCTGCGACCCCTGCGCTACTGAAGGAGTAGCTGTCGAAGTAGGGGGAGTCCAGCTCGTACTCCACCGCGGGTCCGAGCACGGATTTGAGCGCCTCCCTAAACTCTAGACCGCTCGCGCTGATTGTGAGCGGACGTCTAGCGACGACATCCAGATTGACGATCGCCACGAGCTCCTCCAGTTCACCCGTAGACGCTAAACGCTTCACGAAGTTTCGGGAACCCCACAGCCAGTAGCAGGGATTGAAGTGCGGTGCACCGTACTCCTCAGCCCCAAATAATGCGAAGGCGATGCCCCTCAAGTTGTTCAACTCCTCAGCGAGGGAACAAACGAGCGCGACACCGACCGCGTCGTCAGCCGTCCCGGCCAACCATCTGTCGACGTGAGCAGTCACGAGAACTCTTGCCTCACCGCTTCCGAAAGCCACGAGATTAGTGGAGCTCGAGTCCTCGGAGTAACGTGTCTTAACCTCAAGCTGGACGTAGTGCTTCCCTGTTAGCAGTCGTTGAGCATCCTCGCGTCTTATCGATACAGCGGGTACTGGTGGCGGTAGACCAGGCTCATCTGCGTAGCTCGTGAAGATGCCCACCACTATCCTCCTGAGTACGTGGGGGACGAAATCGTAGAACACTACAGCACTTGCGCCGGCCTGCGCGCAGAGAGCGTACTGGGCCGCGACGTAGTCCGGATCCTCGCTGGTCATCCCGACTAAAGCTACCCTCCCCTCTAACCCGCTCGTAGAGATGTTAACCCCTTCGCCTGCGTAAACTAGCTCCCCTTCCACGTAGCGGGAAGGTGAGGGGGGCATCGCCGCGGCTTCGACCATCCTACCATCAATGTAAAGCGCTAAGCTTTCCTCGTACCAGCTTGAGCAGGCGAAACTCTGCTCTTGAACACTCAACCCGATTCTCTCCAGCATCTCCCTAGCGACTCTAGCCACCCTCGCCTCAGCTTCGGTACCGGGCGCTGCCTCACCCAGGCTCGCAATCCTCTCTGTCAGCCTTCTTACCCGTAAAACCTCCATCGCGAACCCCTCAACGAACAGCAGAAATACTTGAGCTGCCAAACATGCTCGATGAACAGGGAGAAGGGTAGAGGGGAAAGGCTCCTGTCGGATGCTCTAGACCGCATCGATGAAGCTATCCACCTTTTGAGGGAGTACGCCCGTGAGAAGAAAGAGGAAGCTGAAGCTCTGGAGGACATACTCTACTTCTTGGAGGAAGCCGGTGAAGCACTTGAGCGAATAATCAGATCTCAAGAGCGGGCAGGCTAGCTAGAGATCGCATTGCCCGTCAGAAGCCCCGTCTATTCGAGCCTTGAGCCTTTTCTTCAAACAAGTCAGATACCCCAGAAAACGTCACGCCTCGGTCGGCATGACTCTCATCATCTAGGTTCTCTTCCGCGCGCCAGTTTTAAAGTGTTGCTCACCGATCATATGCTGCAGTCATGCCGGCCCCATGGCGTAGGAGAGGGTTTGAAGCGGAAAGAAGGTTGGTGAAGCTGCTTTCGAAACGCCCTTCAGCTTACGTATTTAGGGTACCAGTGAGCGGGAGCAGGGCTGTACCCAAAGCCAAAACCGCGCTCCCCGACGTATTCATGGTTGACAACGTGCGCGGTGAGATAGCAGCTTTCGAGGTGAAAGCCACGAGCAAGAGCAAGGTCGCTGTGAAGGCGGAGCAACTGGCCAAGCTGTTCAAGTTCCTGGACGCCTTCAAGAGGTACGACAACCGCTACGCTGTCGTAGCTGTATGGTTCTCAAAGGATGGTAAGTGGGTCTTCAAGTTGGCGCGAGAGGAATTCCCTTTATCCGACATGGTAATCCGCAACTCCGATGAATCGGATTGGGAACCCTAAGTCAAACCTAAAAGCTGCCTATGAGGACGCTATTCTGGTGATGTTAGATGCCCGCTCTAATCCGGTTCGAGAGGGTAAGCGCCCACAGCCATATTAAGGGACTGGGGGTTAGAGATGGCAACCCTCTCCCTGTCGCTGATGGGCTTGTTGGGCAGCAGGAGGCTCGACGAGCGGCTTGGATTGTCGTGCAAATGATCAAGCAGGGTAAGATGGCTGGGCGCGCTGTACTCCTCGCAGGCCCGCCAGGCACTGGTAAGACGGCTCTTGCCGTGGCCATCGCTCGGGAGCTGGGGGAGGATACCCCCTTCGTCGCTATTAGTGGCAGCGAGATCTACTCAGCCGAGCTGAAGAAGACGGAAGTGCTGATGAGGGCGCTGAGGTCGGCAATCGGTGTAAGGTTGAGAGAGTACCGGCGGGTTTACGAGGGCCTCGTCAAGAGGCTAGAGGTGAAGTTTGACAGACACCCTTACAACCCCTGGATGCAAGTGCCGGTTGAAGGCACTTTAACGTTGAAGACGACGAGCGAGGAGAGGACGTTCACAATCGACGGTAGCATCGTCGCTGAGATGCTTGAAAGAGGGGTGAGCGAGGGCGACGTCGTGTGGATTGACGAGGAGACAGGAAGGGTCTACAAGGTGGGTCGCGGGGCCGAAGCTGAGCGGAGATTCGACCTTTCCTCAGCGAGAAGGGTTGAGATACCGAGAGGTCCTATAGTTAAGGAGAAGGAGTTCGTACGGACGCTGACGCTTCACGAGTTGGACATGATGCATTCGCGCGGTGGCACGATCTTCTCCCTACTCTTCGGGGGAGCAGAGGAGCGAGAGATTCCAGCTGAGGTTCGTCGCGGCGTTGATGAAGCTGTGAAAAAGTGGGTTGACGAGGGTAGGGCTGAACTGCTGCCCGGGGTCCTCTTCATAGATGACGTGCACATGCTCGACATAGAGGCTTTCAGCTTCCTGTCACGGGCGATGGAGAGCGAGCTGGCACCAATCATCATACTGGCCAGCAACCGGGGCTTTGCCAGGATAAGAGGAACCGATTACGAGTCGCCTCACGGCATACCCCTCGACCTCCTCGACAGGCTGCTTATCATAGAGACGAGAGCGTATACAACCGATGAAATAAGAGAAATCCTCAAGATCCGAGCGGCTGAAGAGAGAGTAAATCTCGAAGATGAAGCCCTTGAACGCCTAACCCAGGTTGGGGTTGAAAGAAGCTTACGTTACGCTGTGCAGCTGTTGACACCCGCTAAGGTAATCGCAGCCCAGAGGGGGTCGGACTCCGTGAGCGTCAAGGATGTTGAGGAAGCAGCTAAACTATTCGTAAGCGTTAAGGAGTCCTCCCTTCACTTGAAGCAGTACGAGGAGCTTTTCTTAAGATGAAGTACAGCTCTACCGCCGTTACAACGATAACTACCTGAGCGAGGTCGAGGTGGAGCGTCTGCCCTCCAGTGGTCTTGATCGTGTAGAAGAGGGGGTATAGGGCGACTTCCACGTTTCTTGTGAACACTATCAAAGCCAGCTGGAAGTAGTGAGCGATGGCCATCGCGACCATGCTCATCAGCGTGAACCAGGTGAGAACCATGCGCTCCCTCGAAGCGAAGGAGGCCGCAATAAGCCAGCTGAAAAACATCACAACTGCTACCCTCCAGAAGGGCATCCAAGGATACTTCGGGTATGGGCAGTACTCGATGCAAACCTTATCTTCAAGCGGTATAGCAGCTGCCAGCGTGGCGAGCAGCAGTGTTACGAGGGTGGCCGTTACGAGGGGTTCTAAGCTCACTCCTCCGAGCTTCACCACGGAGAGCGTAAGTAGCTGAGATTTAAAAGGGCAGCTACTCCAGAGTATAGCGTGAACCAACTCCCGGCACTTCATCGAGGCCAGTGATCTTGCACAACTTCTCCCTAGCCTCAATAGACGTTGAGTGTAGAGGCACTAGTACGGCATTCCTCGCCCTGGCGAACTTGAGGAGCAGCCGAACATCATGATTATTGAACGTGCTTAGATTGAACCCTCCCAGCAGAGCATTTACAACGGAGTTCGTAGCCTCTTCGAATTCTTTGAGCGAGCGGATAACGGAGTCCAAGCCGTAGACGGAGCAAGATACAACCGCAGCATAGCCCCTGTCAAGCTTTAGCATCACAACCCTTTCGTTGTACAGGGGTGATTCGAGCGGTAATAGAATAATTCCGATTTCAGCGAGCTCTTCCCGGCCCCCGGCCCTAAGTTTAGGCAAAGGGGGAAGCAATAGCCGGTGGACTCTACCCTCGCGGGCTAGGTCCAGTAAAGCGGCTATATGGTGCGCGCTCCAGACGGTTCCCACAGCAACGTTCAAGCGCTCCAGATTCACGCCCAAGGCATCGACGTTGTGAACCATAACCTCCCATAGAGGGCCCCCGTCTATCACTAGGCTGAAACGTTTGCCGTCCTCACTTTTACCCTCCACGTACAGGCCTAGACCGTGGACCGGTAGAGCACCACGCTTAACCCCTCTTTCGGATATGAAGTCGTCCACCAATACCGTGATCCTAAGCTTGGGCAACTTCACCGCCTTGCTTAGAATCCAATTGCTTCAAGTGCTCCTTTATCACCTTCTCCAGTTCAGGCTCGTCTAACCTGTTTGCAAGCTCCCTACCCTTCTCGCCTAGAGAGATGTACTCCCTGTAGAGCTCCATGAAGTGTGGACCCACGATGTACAGCCGCCTTAGCAATCCCTCGTTGATCATTTCGCTTAACTGCTGATCAATCAGGAGCGAGTACGGGTACTTACCGTAGAAGCCCAAATCGATTCCCACACTCTGCGATACAGCGTAGAGGATCGCGTGAATTGCCCTTCTTTCCATTGGTTTGCCGTAGTTTTTCATAAGCAGCAGTACGAGGCGCCTTGCACTATCCAGTCCCTCCACCATTAGACCTCACATGGGCGCGTTAAGCGATGCTTAAAACCTTTAATTCTGCTGCCAACTCAGCGCCTCTGGGTGGTTTCGGATCTCAGTAACCGTTACCGAGATGTGTGAAATATGCCGAGAGGAAAAAGCTACTCACTACTGTCCCTTATGCGGGAGAAAAGTCTGCGCAGAACACTGGGGTAAGGATCGCTGTCTAGCCTGTGAGATATCAAGCTGCGAGGAGTGCAAAGAGAGACTAGCCGTCGGATACTGCAAGATCTGTGGCAGCCTGGTGTGCGAGGATTGTTCGATGGAACGGGGGGTGGAGAGATTCTGCCTGCGCTGCTATCAGGCAAGTCGTACCACGTAACGCGTCGAAAACCTCCCTGGCTTTCTAACGATTTTAATCCCCGAGTAGTCCGGCACCCACAACCTTAGGGTGAACGTTTCAAGATCGTACTTCCTAGCTACGAGCTCCCTCCTCAATAGCCTTATGAGGTGGTTAACAACTGCCTTCAGTCTTTCACCTCTTTTCTCGAGCTCCGGCAGCATCTCAGCGTAGATCGCGTCAACCTTCGCACTTACGTACACTCGCAAGGAGTAAGCCGCATTCACGATTATCAGCGCCACAACTATCAGCGCTAATGCCATCACATCGAGCAGAAGGCTGGAAAGCCAGAACCTGGCCAGATAAGCGGCGAGCGCCAAGAGCAGGAGGACGAAATTCAGTCGAGTGAACTTCGTCGCTAAACGGTCGAGCTTCTCAAGCCTCTTGTACGCAGGGGAGGTTTGGGGTAGCGACAGTATGGCGCGTATATCCTCCTTTATCTCCTCCCAATCGTATGGCAGTTTGAGGTTCAACTCAACAATCGCGCGCTCCACTCTCTCTAAGCTCGTATACCGACCGATTCTGAAGCCGTCTAGAGCCTCGATCAACCCCTTCAGTACCTTCACTTTATCCATCATAACCACCTGTCGAGACCACCCCTTTCTCCGGATACGAGATCCTTTAACCGTTTAAAGTCCGCCTCCAGCGCACCTCTTAGCCTAGGGTTGTACAGTGCAGCAGCGGGATGCAGAGTTGGTAGGCAGAGCACGTCGATGCCAGCAATGCGGAGCCGCCTCAGCGAGCCCCGCACCTTCATTATGGATGAGAACTCAATACCTCCCAGCTTAAAGACCGTGCTTGCGCTATGCCTGCCTAGGCACACAAGTATAGAAGGTTTGATGATCCCGATTTGCATAATCAGATAGGGGGTACATGCATCGATCTCCTCATCCCTCGGATCCCTGTTTTCGGGTGGTCTGCACTTCACGACATTCGTAATGAAGACTTCTTCCCGCCTTAATCCTGCAAGCCCCAAAAGCTCGTTTAGCAGGTTGCCAGCCGCTCCGACAAAGGGTCTACCCTGCACATCCTCGTTGTAGCCCGGGGCTTCGCCCACTAGCATCACTCTTGCGTTCGGATTCCCCTCGCCGGGGACAGCATTCCTCCTAGTAGCGTGTAGCGGGCAGCGCGTGCATACTCTGACCTCACGCGCTACCTTCTCGAGCTCGCTGGCTGCCTCGAGCATCACGCTGCACCCTTAGTACTCCTTTACAACCCTCAATAACTATTTCAGCTTCAAGCCCGTTAATGATGCCTTTGAGGCTGAAGGGATCCGGGGTTGGCCTGTCCATCAAGGGAATGCCCCCTAACAGGCATCCTACAACGATTATCGGCTCGCTTTCAGCATTCACGATGCCGGCCGGCGCTAAGCCCCTTCTCGCTAGACGAAGGAGCGTGTAGGATCCCACCGTGCTACCCTTCCCGTAGGGGAAAACCAGTACTGAGCCCGACACGCTCTCTCCGTACAGCTCATGCCCTCTCTCCACTATCCTCCCGGTCTCGGGATCGATGCCTCCGTAAAACGATATGGGCTCAGTCGTGATGAGGACCCTTCCACGGCCCCTACCCTTCACGAGACCCCTCCCCACTAGCTCCACGAGCTCGTCCACAAGGTAGGTGCGTGCGCAGCGGCTTAAAGGCAATTGTTAACCTATGACGTACTCCAGCAGAGCTTCCCTAGGCATCAGCGCGACCTTGTAGCCTTGGCTGGAAAGGTAGTAGGCGGCCTTCGCAGAATCGGTAGCACACCTGTGTACCCCCAAAGCAGATAGATTCCCAACGACCATGCATGTGTCGGAGTACACTCTAACCCCCATACTCCTCAACTTTTCGACGGCTGCCCTCGCTACTACAGCGCTCCATCTCGAGGTGAACACGAAGAGAGGCTTCCTCAGAGTCTTCCCCTTCAGCCTATTTGCCAAATCGAGCAACTCATCCGGCGACAGGTGCGGGCATCCCAGGACCGCTGCATCGAAATCCTCACACCTCCAGCTCTCAAGGATCTCCGTAAGATCGCTCACCTCAGGCTCGATCCTCTCAAGACCCTCTGAGAGCGTAAACTCGGGGGAGATCCCTTCGATAAGCACCATTCCGATCGAACTCGAAGCCCCAACGGCGGCTAGAAAGACCCGCAAGTTGCCCTGCTCTTTCAGTCCTCCCGGCGGATCATGCAAGGCTGGAACCCCCTTCCCCACAACTTCTCCGACAAGGTAGCCGAGCGCCGAGTAGCTCCGGCTGGCTTCGACGAAATCCCTGATTCTTCTGAGATCAAGTACCACATTAGGCTTCCTCGCCTCATCAGTGTGAAGGCCTACATAGGGAGCTCTGCCTACAAGGGCCTCCAGCACCGAGAAAGGACCGCCCTCCCGATTTGACCTCGCGCCGAGCACGCTGTTAGCATAGAGTACTGCGCTGCTTTCAGCCCAAGCTAAATGATCGCCAAAACGGGGAGGGTAGATTAGGTACGGCGTGCAGCTCAGGGTAGCTTGCGCACCCATCCTAGCTAGGGCCTTCAAAGCTCGCATCTGAAGCTCGTGCTCTCTCACGCCAACCCCCATCTCGCCGTAACGCTCCATGTCGAAGCCCGCCGGGTTGATCGTGGTGGGCACGGCGAACCGCAAGCCCTTTTCGGCTAGTTCCTCGAGATACTCAACACCCTCTACGCCTAAGTTCCTGTACGATATACCGGAGATGTGGGCGCTGACTACCTTAATCAGCCTCGGCGCGCCTAAGATTTCAGCAACCTTAACGACAGCTTCTAGAGCCTCCGCTAAACCCTCCCCCCTTGCGCCTTTCAAAATTTCCTCCTCCTCTCTCGTAAGCCACACCATCGTTCATGACACCGCTTTCGGTCGGTCGCCCTCGGGGCTCAGCCTTAATGCTTATCGCAATTTTAAACAGTTTCACCTCGCAGCACTTTACTTTCAGGCTTTTTACTGTCCGTAACTTTTAAAACTGCATTCCGCGTCTTTCCAGCTAGGGAGCTTAATGAGTCGTAGAAGAGCCAGTGCGAGTAAGCCTACACCACCGGTAGAGGAGGGTAACGTAGAGGAGAGAGACGTGGATGGGGAAGAGTACGCGCTTCCTGATGCAGAGCCATCGCTTCTCGAAGAATTCGATCTTGAGGACCTAGAGGGGGTTGGAAGGGTCACGGCCCAAAAGTTGCGGCAAGCGGGCTACTACTCTGTTAAGGACATAGCTTTCGCTTCAGCTCATGAACTCGCGGCGTTTCTAGGCTCTGAGGAGAGAGCACTCAGCATAATCAGAGCTGCACAGCGAGCATTAAGCATGGGTAAGCTGTTCATCACGGCAAAGGAGTTCTACGAGGAGCGGAAGAGGATAGCCTACATATCGACCGGCGTTAGAGCTCTCGATGACTTACTAGAGGGTGGGATTGAAACGCGCGCGATCACCGAGCTTATTGGCGAGTTTGGCGCTGGTAAGACTCAGCTTTGCCACCAGTTGGCTGTGATGGTTCAGCTTCCGCAGGAGAAGGGTGGTCTCTCGGGTAGGGCTCTCTACATCGACACTGAGGGCACCTTCAGGCCCGAGAGGATCATCAGCATGGCCAGGTACAGAGGATTGGACCCAGAAAAGGCCTTGGAGAATATCATTTACGCTAGGGCGTTCAATAGCGATCACCAAATGCTCATTGTGGACGAGGCGAGGAGGATGATAGAGGAGCAAAACATCAAGTTGGTCATTGTGGATAGCTTGATAACGCACTTTAGAGCGGAGTATCCCGGTAGAGAGAATCTAGCGGCAAGGCAGCAGAAGCTTAACAAGCACATAATGCAGCTAGCAAGGCTGGCTGCGATCTACGATGTGGCGGTGGTTGTTACGAATCAAGTGCTGGCCGCGCCGGACGTTTTCTTCGGAAACCCGCTAAAACCGGCCGGAGGGAACGTAGTAGCGCACGGGTGCACATACCGCATTTGGCTCAGAAAGGGGAAGGAGGGGAAGAGGATAGCTCGAATCATCGATTCGCCGAAGCATGCTGAAAAAGAGACAGTGTTCACGATATCAGATGAGGGCGTAATCGACGTTTAAAGCAAATATTACCTATTGCCCGCCCAGCTTCTCTAAACTATAAACGAGTAGTGAAAAGCCGATACTTTCCAAGCTTTTAAGTAAGTCCAGATCGTGAAGGACTTCGCCTCTCGCAAGCAGAATCTCCTCTTCGATTATAGTCTTCCCTTCCTGCTTAATCTTCCAGATCACCTTCGCTCTTCTATCCCTGCGGTACAGCTTCATTAGCGCGCATATGCGATGGCCCATCTTCTCCTCACTGCAGGAGAAGAGGAACTCACTAAACGATGACGTTTCCCCGGTATCGTTGGAGTAGTACTCCACAACCTTATCCTTTGAGAGAGTCAAAATCCTGTAGCCATCTCTCGAGAACAGCTCCTTCAGTTTTCGCACCACTAAGTACCCTATCATGTCCTCGAATGCTTCATCGTCTCTTAACGTTGAGATCGGGATAAAGAACTCCTCTTTAACGATTTTATCACCGCTCCTCGCATTAAGGACGTTCACCATAACCCTTTCGAGAGCTTTATCCAACTGTTTAAAGCTGAGCTCATGCCGGCTCGCGCACCTCCTGCACAAGGTCCAGTCCGGGGGTAAGTGAACAACCCTCCCGCACTTCGAGCACTTCTTCCAGAACCCGTTGACGAAACGCCATTTCACGCCTACATTACCCGCCCTGTCAATCGTGATGAGGGCGTAATTCCCCATGTTCCTCCCATCTCTTCCTAGGCGATCCAGCCTCGCGACGTTCACAAACAGCGTGCCTCCCCTCTTCACCTCGAGACCGCCCAAAGCGTGGCAGTGCCCAAAAACGTGAAGTACTGGCTTATAGTAGGAGATCAGGTAATTCACCTCTGGTAGCCCTGTGTATGACCCGTGTGCAGCGACTGCTTCAAGCTTTCTACCCCTATCCAGTATGCTGAAAGGTGGGTAGTGAGTTACTAAAACAACAGGCCTCTTCATGCTGCGCCGGATAGGCTCTAGGGATGACGCATGGCCAACAAGTGTCACGCCGTTGAGCTCCACCGGTCCTATGCTCTCTAAATCCGCTACGAGAGGGTCCTCTCGAAGCATCCCAGTCGGCGCGTTTACATCCCAGTTCCCTTTCACGTAGAAAACCGGTTTACCTAGCTTCGAGATCTCAGCCATTACATGGTGAAATGTCTTAGCATCCTGTGGGTCTCCTATGTCTCCGGCGATAACCACCGCGTCTACCGCTTGAAGCTCCACAGTATCAATGCTCGCGATAAACTCCCTCACAGCGTTCAATTTCCCGTGCAAGTCCGATAGGCACAGCAGCTGCGTACTTTCTTTCATCACGTTACTACCTCCGGCCCCTGATACTACGTAACCCCCCTCCGCAGGAGATCTATAAAAAGTTGCACAGCAACAGAGTACTCTGCGTGGCGCTTAAACAACGGCTCCCACGTGAGACCTAGCCTTGCCCAGCGGTACTACAACTAGCTAAACCATCAGTGAGCCAGTACGTGGAGCCCCGGCCGGGCTTCGAACCCGGGTCCTCCGTGCGGGAGAACCCGCTCTCCGGCTTTCCTGGCTCTCCATAAGCTCGGCTGCTCATCGAGGCTTACGAGGCCGGCGCTCGTACCAGGCTGAGCTACCGGGGCTATGGAGAGGTTAAAGCCCCCTCCCTTAATACCTTTACTCTTCCTCACGGATAAGCTCGTCGCAGCGTCCGCGGGAAGGGGAGTGCGTCCACGATGTGATCCAGCCCAGCTATCCACATGACTAACCTATCAACGCCCAATCCGAAGCCGGCATGGGGAACAGACCCATACCTACGCAGATCGATGTACCACTCGTAGTCCTCTGGTCGCAGCCCAAACTCTCTTATCTTCGCCAGGAGCTCCTCCAGCTTATCGATCCTCTCGCCCCCACCTACGATCTCACCGTAACCCTCAGGAGCCAGCAAGTCAGCTGAAAGGGTTACCTCGGGCCGATTAGGATCGTTCTTATGGTAGAAAGCTTTCGCTCTAACTGGGAAGCGGTGTACGAAGACCGGCTTGTCGAACTCCTCTACGATCACCCGCTCCTCGTCAGCGCCGAAATCCTCCCCCCACTGCAGCTTGAACCCCTTTCCCTCAAGCATCTCTAATGCTTCGTCGTAGCTAATCTTGTAGAAGGGAGGTTCGCAAAGCTCCAGCTTTTTCACGTCTCTGCCCAGCAGCTTCAGTTCTTCTTGGTTCTGCTCCAGAACCTTCTCTACAGCGTGCCAAACGAGCTCCTCCTCTATACGCATGATATCATCGAGACCAGCCCAAGCTTCCTCAGCTTCGCAGTGCCAGAACTCGGTTAAGTGCCTTCTCGTCCGCGACTTCTCAGCTCTAAAGGATGGAGCGATAGTGTAAACTTTCTCAAGACTGAAGATTAAAGCCTCCAGGTAGAACTGGGAGGATTGAGTCAGATACACGGTGCTATCATCAACGTACTTAACTGGGAACAGCGTCGCACCACCCTCAACGGCTGCCGTAATGAACATGGGGGCTTGAACCTCGTAGTAACCATGAGACCTGAAGTAGTCGTGGATAGCCCCAAAAACGGTGTGCCTGATTTTTAGTATAGCCTGCATCCTCCTGCTGCGTACCCAGAGGTGGCGAACATCCAGCAGGAATTCGCGGGAATAGTCCTTGGATATCGGGAAGTTCCTAGATGGCCCAACAATCTCAAGAAGATTCCCAACTATCTCCTTACCGCCGGGTGCCCGCGGATCGCTCTTGACGAGCCCTGATACTACAACAGAGGATTCCACGTCCGCTTCCCTGGCTAGCGGGGCAAGTTTACCACTAAAAACCACCTGAATGATCCCCGTGGAATCGCGCACTACCAAGAATACCTTCTCGCCGAGATCCCTGTGCCTGTATACCCATCCCCTAACTGTCAACTCCTCTCCATCACCAGCCCGCAAAGCATCAGCGATCTCAACTACACGCCGATCAGCCAAAGTTCCTCACCATCGTTAAGTCGCTCACAACCTCCTTAAAAATCAGGCCCCGGGTTAGCGTCAGGCTTTTCAGCCCACACCTATGGGCGAACTCATGAACGGTCGCATTTCAATGCTGCTGTCAATTATGCTACTCGTGGTCTTCGCCTACCTATCCTCCCACTATCCCCAACACCTTGGAACGTTCCTAATGGTGTACCTCCTCGTAGCTCTATCGATAACCCTACTCATGGGCGGCCGTGCAGCATCGACCATGATACGCGACCTCGAGTACATTAAGAAAGGTAGAGCACTCCTCTCCGTCGGTAGAGAAGAAGTTATCAAGCTCAAGAGTAAGGATAAAACGTTAAATGATGAAATGAAAAAGCAAACTTCACTAGTAATCCCTCAGTTTGTAATATTTTTCATAATGTTTACTGTTTTACTTGTTCCAAATATAAGAGATTCTATCATATTTTACTTTAGTAACTTATTAGCTTCTTATACTTCGAATAGTAATCTAATTAATTTTATATCCTTTTTAATATTCTATGGGATTTTTACATTTGTTTTCCAAATAAGTTCAATATATTCCAGGAGGAGGATGGATAAGCTAGGGGGAAGATTGGAAGTACCTCTCTTCTACGTAATCACTGAAAACGGGCTGATATTGGAGGAGAGAATACCTTTGAAGGCCCCGTTAAACATCTTAGAATTGAAAGTCGATACTCGGCGCCGCTTTGTAGAGTTTAGAGTGAAGTCACCTTTGAGCGGGATGAACAGATACAGGCTTTACTATGAAGAACCCCGAGCCCTTGAAACCTACTTGAAGCGCTTAACCGAACAGCGCAGCTAAGCCTTCAGCGACCTCTTCCTCCGATTCCTTCTTCTCCTCCTCTTCCTTTCTACTCTCCTTTACCTCTGCCGATTCGGCCGCAGGAGCTGTCGCCGCCTGGCCAGCCGGCTGAGTAGGCTGAGCGGCGATTGGTGTCGCTACGGCAAAGCTGGCGCTCTTTATTGCTTCATCGATGTTGACTCCGCGTAAAGCAGCTACCACAGCTTTTACTCTCACTTCATCCACCTCAATGCCTGCGGCCTCTAAGATCCTTCTCAGGCCTTCCTCTGTGATTGGGTGTTTGGCGTAGTGGAGCAGCAAGCTTGCGTACACGTACTCCATTCTAAGCCCCCCGCGCGCTAGGGTGGATGGCTTATTAAACTTTATTCCTACGGGTCGCTGAGGTTGTACGCCTTTCGTGCCAGTACTCCCTGGTTCTCAGGTACTCCGCCTCAGCTCTTACAACTTCCCGAATTAACTCCTCTTCGCTAATCCCATGACTAAGGATCCTCGCTGCAACAGTGGGACCCACGCCTCTCCCCGCCAAGCAGAGCAAAGCTTTCTTGCCGTAGCTCATCGTGAGGATCGCGCTCTTCTGAGCGTTTCTAACTATGTTTTCCTCCTCTCTGGTGAGCTTATCACCTCTCCTCCACTTTCTCAAAACCTGGATAGCATCAGATTCCCAGTAGTTGAATACGGCAACAATCTTTGACCCGCACTTCGGGCATCGAATCTCGTCCGGAGCATCTTCTACGGATACCTCGCTACTCCACTCTACGCAGTGGAGGCATACGAGTAGGAGCCTTGTCTTCTCCAAGCGTTTCTTTACGTAATCGAGAGCCACAATCTGTTCGAGGCCTCTGACGAGAAGCCCCGCTTTGAAGGGTTTCTCGAACATGCTTTTAGCCATCGGTGAAAGCTCTCTAACCCTGGCAACGTGAACCTTCACCCTCCCCGACTTAAGGTTGTCAGCTAGACGCTCAAGGGTTTCTACGTCAAAACGTGTGCTTAAGAGCTCCTTCACAGCTTCCACTTCTACGACCGTTCCTGCAAGAAGCTCTGCTAGCCTCCTGGGAGGTACTTTCAATCTCGACCCCTTCCGCAGCACGCCTATACGCTGACAAACATGGAGGAGCTTCCAGAGATAAGCGCCTGACCCCCTTATGGCTTCCTTCACGTGCGGGAGGAGCTCCTCCTTCAAGTTGAGGAAGACCTCTGCCAGCTCCCCGGGGTCTACGTCCCTCGAGAGCATGAGCGCTATCCTGTAGGCGTCAAAGATGAACTTCGAGGAGACCCCTTTAACCTTCGCCAGGTAGAAGCTGAGAAGAAGCGCGAGTAGGGCGTTAGCTCGAGTCCCCAAGCACGCGTGAAAAACGGCGATCCTACCCCCGTACTCCAGAACGATCATCTTATCGGTTGGAACCTCACCAGTCGATGCCTTCTGCTTCTCCAGGTACTCTCTGATCGTCCCTAGTAGATTCACTTCTACATTATACTCCGCAGCCAGTTTCTCGAGCGGTTCTGCCAGCAAGCGACGCCACAAAGCCCCTACTTCTCTTGCCACTTTGTAGGGGACGGGTAGATCCTCTCCTACCCAAGTTGGGATGACAGCTTCAGAATCCTCCGAAGACTTAGCGAATAACCTTCCTTCGTCCAGGGCGACCTTCACCACCTCCCAAACCCTACCCCCAAGCACGAATCTACTCCCCTCCGCTAAGTAAGATGCGGCGAAATCACCATCTAGCACTCCGATCTTTCGCCGACTTGCGATATCGATCACGTCGAGCGTCTCAACGTCAGGTATTGTTGAAGCTGATTCGTAGTAGTAAGTGAGAGAGCGAGGCCCCCTGCGAAGCTTATCTCCCTCTAAACGCAGCAGTTTTATGCTAGATAGAAAGTCCGCCAAGTTTCTGAGCTCGTTAAGAGTGAGATTCCGGTAGGGCAGAGCCCTAGTTATCAACCTCTGAGCCTCATGCAAGTCGACCTCCCCCCTTTCGATAACCAGGCCCACCAACTGATGGGCTAATACATCGTACGCCAGCTCCTCGTACTCGATTTCCTCGAGATCGCCTCGTTCCGCCCTCCTAGCAATGATGATTGCTTCCGAAAGCTCATCAACATCTGGGGCGATGATAGCACCCTTCGCTACTCCGCCAATGAAGTGCGAGCTCCTACCCACCCTTTGGACCAACCTGTTGACTTGGCGGGATGACATATACTGAACTACGTAATCAACGTAGCCTACGTCGATTCCGAGCTCTAGGCTGGACGTTGCGATCAGGCACCTCAATTTACCCATCTTCAGAGTTCTTTCTGCCTCAATGCGTTGCTCCTTGGATAGCGAGCCGTGGTGTACAGCCACGGCATCACCTAAGTACTGCTTCAATCTCGAGCCTAGTGCTTCAGCAGTGTCTCGAGTGTTTACGAACACTATGACACTTCTGTGCATGGCGACGATCTTCAGCAAGTGTTCTGTTCTCTCTTCAACGTCGGAGTACGAGCCAGCGTAGGTAACTTCAACTTCGTACTGCCTCCCTTCCTTCACTTCAACTAGCTCGAAGTACCTCCCACCCGTGAGAAGATACCCGGCAGCCAGAGGATTCTTTAGGGTGGCCGAGAGCCCGATGCGTTGAATGTTGTGCGCGCTTAGCTGCTCTAACCTTTCGAGCGCGATGGTAAGTTGCAACCCTCTTTTGCTCGGGATCAGCTCGTGCAGCTCGTCAACTACGACCCACCGCACGTGCTGCAAAGCTTTCCTCATCTTTTCGTTGACAAGGAGGAGCTGAAAAGTCTCAGGGGTTGTTATCAGGATGTGAGGTGGATCCTCCGCTATCCTCTTCCTCGCGCTGTACGGAGTATCCCCATGCCTGACCTCAAGCCTTACTCCTATTTCAGCAGCGAGCTCACTCATCCTGATGAAAATGTCCCTGTTCAGCGCTCTTAGGGGGGTTATGTAAAGGGCTGAAATACGGCCATCATCGCACCCCTCCCTTAGAAGCGAACTAAAAATCGGGAACAAGGAGGCCTCGGTCTTTCCGTAACCAGTTGGAGCTGATATTACCGCACTGACCCCTCTACTTAGTACGCTAAACGCCTTCAGTTGCAGCTGGTTAAACGACAGGTACTTGAACCTCCTAGCTACAGCCAGGAGACGGGGGTGCAGCAGCTCTTCAACATCCATCTCTAGCTTCCTCACTCGCCTTCCGGCATGCGGCAAAAATTTAACGCGGTGCGGCTTCTTCACCCGATGCCTCTAATCAAGAGGGAAAAACAGTCTAAACCTCCACCAATCCCCCCGGAAGTGATCCTCGCCAGCAGACCTCTGAAGAACCCTGCGATAGCGTGGGAGAAGACCGAAAAAGGGGAAGTCGTTATTAGGATCCCGCTCGAGACTTCGCAGTCAGGATTGTTCAGCGGCTTCGTGAAGGAGCCCCGTGAAAAGAAGATCCTGTTAGACCCTATCGGCTCCTACGTGTGGGAATTGATCGATGGTGAGAAAACCATCAACGAGATCGCGGAGCTTGTGGCTCAACGTTTCAAGTTCCACCGGAGAGAGGCTCAGATGTCCCTGCTTGCCTACATTCAGATACTGGCAGAACGAGGACTTATAACGTTGCTTGCACCTGCACCTACTAGCCGCTAGGTCGGTGCAATGGACGAGTACGAGCAGCTTCTCAAGGAGCTGGAAGCACTGTTGAAAGCCAAACGCACAATGCAGTGTGAAGACCTGCTAGCATGGGGTAGGGAGAGGAATGTAGGTCCCGTCACTCTCCTGTCTATAGTCGAAGACCTCTTGCAAAAGGGGATTGCTGAGGCTTCAGCTGAGCAGGAGCTAATCGACGACTTCCTCGAACTCTCGTTACCGAAAAGACTATCCTTAAAGCAGGTACGAACTTCCGGCTCTTACCAAGCCCCCCGCGCCACGCAGCCCCGACGTAAGAGGAAGAGGGGGAAAGCCGAAAAGAGAGGTGAACTCTTAAGGTTCTTGTACGAGCAGGAAGAAGGGACTAGAGAGATTGCTGAGGAGAAGAGTGAGGAACTACGAAGAGGGGAAGAAGAGAGATTAAGACCTCAAGCGTCACTTGAGGAGCCGAGAACAGAGCCCGTAAGAGAGGAGGGAGTGCCGGAGGAGAGAGAATACGTACTAGCGCTACAGTACCTTCACAAATTCTGGAGCGTCGGTGAACTTAGGTTTGAGGCCGATATGAAGAGCATGGGGGTACGAGACGCGGCTTCTTTGATCAGAAGATTACAGAATGAGGGTTTAGTTGAGACTGCTGAGCCTGGTGTGATCAACGCTAAGCGGGAGTTAATCGAGGAGAGATTGAAAGAGCTAAACCGCAGTTTACCTCCAAGCCCTCTGGCCGACTTGTTCGGCTAAGCTGCTACGGGGACGTAGATTTTCACGCGCCTATTACCGCTCACGAGTTTCAGTAGCCCCTGCTCTTCTAAAGCCTTCAAAACCCTCTTAGCCTCGCTTATCCTTAAACCGTACTGACTATGCAGCATGTAAGGCGTGATGTACGTCGCTCTGCTAATCTCCTTGAATATCGCATCTAGTGAAGCTTGAGTTACCCTGCCTTCATTGCTGAGAGTGATCTTCGGCTTACCGCGCGAAGCGTCTTGCTGCTTGGAGCTCTTTTCCTGCTCTTTCCTAACCCTCTTCTCCAGCTGAGAGATCGTGGGCCTTTTCTTGCCTCCCATACGACCCCCTCTCTCAAACTTGAGGGGATTCTTAAACTTCCCGCTGACCGCTCCCGCTACCTCGCCCTAGGTACGCCAGTAGGAAGCCTGCTACTATAGCGATTACAGCCGGATCCCTCAAAGCATCAAGAATCTCCATTAGACGCTCTGAAAACGTTTCAGCCAGGTAGAAGACCTCCCCTGCCACTCCCACGCCCACGAACTCCACGTATCCGCTGTTAAGCAGAACAACCGTGGGAAAAGCCGAGACGTTGAAAAGAGCGGCTAGTTCAGCGTTTCTATCAAGCGCCCATATCCAACTAGTTGCGTTCACTTCTGCAGCATAGCTCCTAAGCGAGCCTTCATCATCGTACGTCGTTGGAGCCAGCATGATCATCTCAACGTTGAGCTCCTTCAGCTTTGGTATGAGGAGAGAACAGCCGGTACACTTAGTGTAGAAGAAAACCAGTACTCTGACACCTTCATTCAACTCTATCACTTTTCCGTTTATATCTATGACGGAGGGAAGGTTGGAAAGCCTTACCCTTGCATGATCGTACTCAATTTGCGTGTACTCACGCAGCTTTGAGCGTATCAAGCTAACATTCACCGTGCGCACCTGCCGTTCTTCATCTGGCTGTTCAGGAGAAACTGTACTGCAACCCACGGACAGTAGTACGTTGTGTGTTACCCCCGCTAGAACCGTGACGCTTGTGCTGTTGCTGCATTCTTTAACATGGGCTACCACTCGATACTCTCCAGGTGGTAACTGGAGCAGAAGGCTCTTCAGCGTGCTACTATTTACAGTCCGCCCCTCCTTATCTAGGATCTCTATTGCTACCCCGTCAATCCCGAAAACCGTGATGTTCAAAAGGCCTTTAAGGGAAAGAGATGTTTCTACTTCCCTTTCTTCTTCTGGCACAAGGTTGATGACAATTCTCTCATCCACGGCTCCGATAACGAGGGAGGTATGGTTTCGCTTAAAACCTTCTTTCCATACTGCCACTGTATATGTGCCAGGAGGCAGTTTGAGAACTGCTACGCCGTTGTTACCAACTTGTACTGTTAAGTTTCTTTCCTTTATATTTATAAATGCGTACGGTTCCGTGATTATCGTTACGTTAACTTGACTCTTATCAACAGTTTCAGATCTAACTAAGCTCAGGACACTATGACCGTAGAGAACTACCGCCCAGGAAGCACCCTCAGCTACTACGCGTGGCGTCCAAGGGATGGGGTAAGAAGCTACGCTAAAAGTAAGCCCTTTAACTATGATGAACGATGGAGCAGCCACAGCGGGCTCACGCTCGAAAATGAGTAAAGCGTAACCCCTTTCGCCCTTGGGGGGATCGATCACTCGGATAACGGAGTCGCGGTGTACTCTGAAGAGAGAAACAGCGCCGGTGCTGGGGTCTCGAGTAAGCACGTATCCTACACCCTCGCTCATTCGCACATCCAGAGGTCTACCGGGAACCTTGAAACTGCTCTTCTGCCCATTAACTAGGTCGTAGTAGAGTCCTTGACCATCAGCGACGCGGACAGCTACCATCGCGCGCGTATCTGCATCGATTTTGCACTCGCCGAACCTCTGGATGAAAACATAATCGTAGGTTGTCAAGTCGTAGAGGCTTACAAAGGTGTCATCGAGCTTACAGATCTCGCACGTGGTGTCAATCCATGTTAGCAGCATAAGGTTGCCCACTATCTTTACGTCAAAAACGTAGACCAGCCTACCATTCTTCAGATCACGTACAAGTGTGATAGCCTTTAGGTTAGTATCGTAAACTAGTAATCTATCAAGCCTTACAAATCCTTTCTCAGTTCTATAATTATACTTTTGTATAAAAACAACCCATCGACCTCTTATGATAGCCCTGTACGCATCTCCATCGAAGGCTATCTCCCTTCTGATGATAGAGTTAGTGAAAGGGTTTAAGTATATTACCGTACCGTTACTAAAGGCGACGGCTAGCGTTGCATCATCGAGGAATCCCATGCCTATTGGTAGCGTATCGTAGGACAATCTCACGCTACTAGTAGGTTCGAAGCTAGGCATTGAAAAAGCTGTAATGGAACCGTTCGCGAAGGCTAGCACCAGCGTTTTATCACTAAAAGCTGTCGCAACAATATTGGATTCCAGCTCAAAAGTAGATACCTTTGGTTGCGCAAAGGCGAAAAACAATGTAAAAGCTACGGTTGCTAGTACCATCAGCTTCTTCATACCGTTTCGCTCTCCTTGAAGAGCAACTTAAAAGGTATTCCGTTGAGCGTCTGAACTAGAAGGCTTAGCCCTCCCCCTGCGGTTTTTGCCTCCCTAGCTAAGCGAGAAATCGCATCTCTCACTCTTATCAGCGCGGTTAACGTATCTTTAAGAGCCGCGAGAGTTTCTTCAACTACGACGAGTTCATCCACGGCCCTGGCACTGATAACGACCTTTATTCCCATGAAGTCCACTTCGTTTATCGCCTTGATTTGCTCACCGACGAGCTTGCTCAGCATCTCCTCTAGCATTCTAACCCTCTCCGCTCTACCCTTCAGTACTGCGTACCTCTTTTCAAGGATATCTACCTTAGCTTTAAGTTGACTTATCTGCGTGTCTAAGTACTCTAGGAAGTCCTCGACGCTCGTGAATGTCAGCAAGTCATACGACATGTTGCTCAAGTTGCGATCCAGCAAGTGCTAAATATACGTAGCGGTTCGCTTCACGCACCGAACCGCCTACTCCTCTTCTGGTACGTCCTTAAAGCCCGGAGGAAGTCAATCCTTCTGAACTCAGGCCAGTAAACGTCTAGGAAAACTAACTCCGAGTAGGCGATTTGCCAAATAAGGAAGTTGCTAATCCTCAGTTCCCCGCTCGTGCGTATAACCAGGTCCGGGTACGGGTTCGGCAAGTGCGATGTTTGCAGGTACCTTTCGAAGATTTTTTCATCTATATCTTCGATCTTCAGGACACCCTTTGAAACATCTTCGGCGATCCTTTTCGTAGCCTCAACGATTTCCGCTCGCCCTCCGTAGGCCAGCGCCACGTTGAGAAACCTCTCATCGAAACTCTCCGTCCTTCTTTCAAGCTCTCTCACGCCTATCGCGATATCCGGTGGGAGGAGCTCTAGGAAGCCGAGAGCTTTTACCCGAACCTTCCTTTTTACAAGCTCACTTACCTCAAGCTCCCTTTTAAGGTACTCCCTGAGTATGCCCAGCAGAGTGTTTACCTCTGCTGGATCGCGCCTCATCAGGTTCTCCGTTGATAATGTGTACAGCGTCACAGTTTTCACGCCCAAGTCGTAGCACCAGTTCAGGAACTCTCTTACACGCTCAGCACCTTCTCTGTATCCCTCTTCGCACGAAACACCCCTCTCTCTAGCCCACCTTCTGTTGCCATCCAGGATCACAGCTATGTGTGAGGGTATCCTTCCTGCGCTCAACACCTCCTCCTCTAGTAGCTTCTCGTAGAACTTGTATACGCCGAGCGTTGCAGCTGTTCTTCTAACCAGTCGAGCGATTCTACGCATCTGGATCCCCGGCAACTTTTTCCTGTGACCCAACTCTACCCGGTGTGAGAGGTAGGGGGTTTGGTATTATAATAATGTCTGCTTCGCTGTGCTTCGGAGCAGTTTACATCGTATCCTTCCTGAGGTGGCTTCGAACAATAGCCGAAACGTTCAAGGGAGAGGCATGGAGCTGGTGGGTAATCGCCCTGCCGATTCTCGCGATCGTGGTTTTTGCCGTCTTCTTCTCCTCCTGGATAGGGTGGGTAATCGCCTCAGCAAGCGAGGCTAAAAAGGCTGAACTGTTGAAGCCGCTCAACGACGTTTCTCGGCGATCGAACGGGCAAACTGTAGGAGAAGGTCGTAGTCCTCTCTGACATGCCGTGTAGGCAGGACGAGCCCACGCGGCTCATAATCAAGTACGAATAGCCCGTCATAGCCTCTCTCGATAAGCCCCTTGATGATTGCAAATGCGTTGAGGCTTGCTGCACTCGTGACACGAGTTGCCCTTCCGTCCCGTGTGAAACAGACGAGCTTCACAGCGGCTAATTGCCCAAAGTTGGCTAAGGAGAGCTCGAGCATTTCGTCTGTAGTTAGACTTGGAGTTGGGGATAACGAGTATTTAAAAATCCCGCCCAGAAACTTTGACACGAGCGCTGATAACTGGGGCAGAATGTCTTTTGAAGGTTCTAAAACCACTTTTTTGGCGTATGTTGCAGCCGATTGGAAGACCCGGTTTAACGCATTAACGGTACTCTCGAAGTTCCCTTCATTAACAGGCATCACTACGTATTCTGCGCCTACCTCGTCTGCGAGTATCAAAGCTTTTTCGAAACTCTCTTCACCAACAATACCCAAACCTTCAGCGATCTTCACTGCCGCTATACTAGCCTCCGCATCAGAAAGAGGTTCTGTTACGTCGATGATACCGAGGTTTACGAGATGCTCACTACTGAGCACTAACTCCAGGGGGATGTCTAGGAGGTACCTCAGCTTCTCCGCGCACGCAGATGTCTCATCGAACACTACGCTATAGCAGATCACGTGTTTGTAACCAAAGGGGGAGCCTATATCCTTTCGCACGGTCTCGGCTCTGGCACGACACGCTTATAGTGAGCCTGACGGAGGCCTAAACCCGTGGCTCTCAGCGATAGCAGTGACGCGCTCAGTATCGAGGATATATACACCGTGCTCGGAAACCCCATTAGAAGGAAAATCGTAGAGATCATTGCGGAGAGGGGGGCCGTTTCGTTCACCGAGTTGAAACGCAGCCTAAATCTGAGCGTTGGCGCGCTCTATTACAACCTGGATGGATTAAAAGACTTCATCACAAAGGATGAGAACAGGAAGTACGTTCTGACTGCAAAGGGGGTTACGCTCTACAAGGCTATGAAGGAGGGGGACGAAGCCATCAAGAGAGCGTTAGAAGAGCAAAGAAGCACTTTTAAACTCCTTGACAGTTACGTTCTCCGCTACCTCGTACCCCAGCAGCTGTTTATCCCGTTGTACAGGAACAATACTCTCAGCCTAATCGTTGCTATGGCTTGCATGACCCTAGGTCTACTCACTTCTTTATTCACGCGGCTTCCTCTTAAAATCCTGGAAGTTGAACAAGTTCCAATAAGTTCTTTTAACGAAGCGAGTTCTTTTATATTAAAACGAGGATATTTAATTTTCCTTAATTATACAATAAGTGTCTTAATACTTTTGATCGTAGTACAGCTCAGCACGAGGTTCTTAACTCGTAATAGGCCACCCCTTCTGGGGCTTTTAGCTGGCCTGCTAGTTGCACAGCTCCCCCTCTACGGCTATATGTTAGTTCAATGGATCATAACGGGATGGAGCTACCCCAACGTTCCGACTCAGACGATAGTCGCTTTAGCCGTCACATTCAGACTCTTTCAGGTGGTCAGCTTATGCTTGCTCACCGCCGCAATATCGGTCTTCTACAGGTTCAGTAGGGAACGCAGCTTCCTCATCACCTCTCTCCTGCTGTACATCAGCTTCTTTGCCAGGCACCTGCTTCCAGCATGAGCTTCGAAGGAGTTTCGCCCTACGCCTTCAGGCTGGCCTCCCTCACGCTGGAGCTCATCGAGAGGAGGAGGACTTCCCTAGAGGTGGCGTTTCAGAAGGCTCTCAACAGCGTTGGCAGAAGCGACCCCCATGCATTGAAGCTTGCCAGGAGAGCGCTGCTAAGCTTCGCTAAAGCAGACCTTTTGCTCGAGGCTAGCGGGCTTGGGAACATACCATTGAGGCGGAAATGCGCTTACAGAGTCGCATTCGCTCTGCTGGAGGAGGGCGTTTATGTGGGGCGATTAGAAGCTGGCCTATTAAGCGACCGGTTGCGCGCTCTGCTAACGCGGAGAGCGCTCGAAGAAGTGACGCATCTAGTCTCCGGCCTCCCTCCCACGCAACGCCTAGCCGTAGAGAACTCCTTCCCACCCTGGATTATCGATGAGATCTCAAAGCACCTCGGGTTGAGGGAAGCTGAGAAGCTCGTGAAGGCCTGCAGTAGGAGGACAATCTGGATCAGGATCAACGAGTTGAAGATAAGCCGCGCGAAAGCTCTCAATGCTCTCCGCAGATACGCTGATTTGCGTGAGGACAAAGAGTTTCCCGAGGTTTTGGAGCTCGTCGGGGTGGAAGATCCCCCGCCCGACGTGTTGAAGATAGCTGAGAGGGGCCTCATCGTGATCCAGGATAAGGGCAGCGTCGCCGTGGCCCATGCCCTAGGCGATTCGAGGAATCTCCTCGTGATGGACGCAGCTGCAGCACCGGGGTTGAAAACATCTCTGTTGCAGCAGCTTTCCAGCAACGAAGCTGAAATCGTGGCGGTCGACGTCTCGCGACGCAGGCTAGACGAGATGAGAAAGCTGCTATCGAGGTTGGGCGTACGCAATGTACGACTGCTGCTCGCGGATTCTAGGATAGCCAAATTTACCAGGAAGTTCGATAAAATCCTTCTAGACGCACCCTGCACGAACACGGGCGCTATAGCTAGCGACCCTGCGCTCCGCCTTGTACTCTGGAAACCTGCTGGCATCGATAAGTTCCCTCTCCTTCAGAAAAGCCTTCTTACCAATACACTCGAACACCTCAAAGATGGGGGGGATCTGGTCTACTCGACCTGCTCTCTGCTCAGTAGTGAGGGTGAATCCCTCATCGAAACTCTCCCGCTTGATTGGTTGAGCTCTGAGGGGCTGTGGGGTTTGCCGGGCTATCAAAACTTTGCGTGCAGTAGTAGGGTTCGTAGATTGTTTCCGCATATCCACAGAACCACGGCTTTCTTCGTAGCTAAAATTAGACCTCATAGTTAGCATAGAGAAATAAGGTAAGAAGAAAGTAAACAAGGAAAAGAAGTTGTTAAATTACTGGCCTGAACTTTATACCGTATTCTATGATTCCACTCGACGACTGCTCCCTGAACTTCCTGAATACACCCTCGACCTCCATTCCAACCCTTACTTCGTCTGGCCTCACGTCGGTGAGTTGCGCTAGGATTCTCGCCCCGTTCTCCAGCTCGACGATAGCGATCACGTAGGGCTCCCGCCCTTCAAAACCCCTAGGTGGGTGCCTTATCACGGTGAAGATAACCACCTTCCCTCGCCTGGGCAATTCAATAGGTTCTAGCCCTTCATAGCCACAGAAGGGGCACACTAACCTGTGCGGGTAAGTGACGTTACCGCAGGAGGGGCATCGACCCCCTATCAGCCGGTACTTCCTAACCCTCTCCCTCCAAACCCTCGGGACACTCTCAGTCCAAACCATTCTACCTCACCCTTTTCAGCACGTTTACTGCGATTGTTCCAGCTACACCTCCGAAGTTCTGAGCCATACCTATTTCAGCTTCGCTAACCTGGCTAGGCCCTGCTTTACCCCTCAGCTGGAGCACAACATCGAGGATCTGGTAAACGCCGGTTGCTCCTACGGGGTGCCCCCTCGCCTTCAGCCCGCCCAACGTGTTTGTAGGAATCTTACCGCCCGGCTCCAGCTCTCCCTCAACAACTAAGCGGCCCCCCTCACCCCTTGGTGCGAAGCCCGTAACCTCAAGGGAGAGAACCCCCAGTATGGTGAAGGCGTCATGCACCTCAAGCACGTCGATGTCGTTGACTTCAACTCGTGACATCCTCATAGCGGCTTCTACAGCTCTGCGGAAGGCGGCAGCGTCGAGCGGATCCTTCCGCTCGTGTACACTTAACACGTTGGTAGCCACGGAGCTCCCGATCACCTCAACGATCTCGTCGTGAGGGTTCCTCTTGAGGAAGTCCTCGCTGCACAGTATGAGGGCGGCAGCTCCATCACCGACCGGGGCGCACTCGAGCAACCTTATCGGGTCGGCGATAAGCGGTGAGCTCATTACCTCCTCGAGGCTGACAGCGCGCCTGAACTGGGCGTAGGGGTTTGCCACAGCCATCTTGTGGCAGTGCACGGCGAATGAAGCCACGTTCTCCTGCTTAACACCGTACTTCTCGAGGTACAAGCGGTAAAGGAGGGCGTTCAACCCTACGAACGATGCCCCAGTGAATACAACGTACTCCTGGTCCTCAGCTGTGGCTAACGCAGCCGTGACATCGCTTGGCAGAGCATCCGTCATTTTCTCAGCACCTACCACTGCTACGCAGTCGTACAGACCGGAGGCTACAGCTAGGTAGGCCTGGTGGAAGGCCACTCCACCGCTGGCGCAGGCAGCCTCGACTTTGCACGCTGCTACGCCGGGGATACCCGCCCACGTTGCAACCAGCGCGCCTAGGTGCTCCTGACCCTGCAGCTGTCCCGACATCATGTTGCCAACGTAGAGCGCTTCAATCTCCTTCTTGCTGATACCGGCATCCTTAACCGCCGCTAGCAGAGCCTCAACAGCAAGCTCCCTAAGCGATTTATCCCAGTGCTCCCCGATCTTCGTAGCCCCAGCCCCAATAACGTAGACTCTGCCCGCCATCTCTAAGCCACCTTCAACAGGCCTTTCTGTTTCGCGTACTGGGCGTAATCTACGTACACCTTCTTTGATAGGAGCCGTTCTAAGGAACTCTTCTTCCTCCCTACGTTCTCGGTTGTAACGAGACATATCGCATCTGACCCGGCTCCGGAGCCGAAGGAAACCACCAGTATCCTCTGCCCCGGCCTTGCGTGGTCCAAAACCCTAACGAGGCCGATCAAAGAGGCTGCGGCATAGGTGTTCCCTATCTCACCGCAGACAAGCCCGAGCTTTACTTGCTCCTCTTTGAATCCGAGCATCTGCGCTGCTCTAAGCGGAAACCTCACGTTCGGCTGGTGGAACACTACGTAATCGAAGTCGGAGGGCTTAAAGCCGGCCTCCTCCATCAGACCCTTTGCTGCTCCAACAATATGGTGGAAGTACGCTGGAGCTCCCGTGAACCTGAAAGTATGCCTTGGGAACCTCTCTCCCTCGCGCCTCCAGAAGTCGGGAGTGTCGGTTACGTAGGAGTACGCGTACTCGATGAGGGCGACGGCCGACTCGACCTCCCTGGATAGGAGGAGCGCGGCTGCACCGGCACCGGCAGTGTAATCCAACTCATCCCCCGGTCTCGCCTGAGCGTTGTCGGTTCCGACGGCAAGACCGTGCTTTATCGCCCCTCCGGCGATGAGCCCCGCGACTAGAATCGCAGCAGTCGTCCCAGCTTTGCAGGCGAACTCCATGTCTATCGCAACAACGCGCGGCGTCAAGCCCAGAGCTTCAGCGATCACAGTCGCCGAGGGTTTAACAGCGTAGGGTGGAGATTCCGAGCCAACGAGGAGCGCACCAACCTCCTCACGCTTGACATTCGCCATCTCCAAGGCCTCCCTAGCCGCTTCGCAAGCCATTGTCAGAGAATCCTCATCGAGCCCCGGCACGCTCTTTTCTCTTACAGGTTCGTCCTCACCACTCCAGATGCGCGAGATCTCTGAACCTTTAACCCTGTAAAAAGGTACGTAGGCTCCGTACCCCAGTATTCCGACGCTAGTCGTAAGCTTCATCGCCTATCGCTCGGGGTGCTGTGCAACAACTATTTGAGGGATGCGCGTCGGTCAGAGTTACGGTATGGAGGAACTGAAGCCCCTCTCGTTCAGGCTAAGGTATTACCCGGTGGTACTGGTATCTCTCGTAACCCTAATTGCGGTGGGGGCAAGCCTACCCGTCCCTGAACCATTATTACAGGAAGTCTACACACAGTATCTCGAGCGCGTGAAAGAGCTTAGGAGCCTACTAATTAACGCGACGATGCGCGAGAAAGTAGTGTACCAGTTCTTCTTCAGCAGCGTGGGCAGCGTCCTCGCTTCGGCTACACCAGTAGTAGGCCCCTTCTTCACGGCTTACACCTTAACCTCCGTAGGCGTAGGTGTGCGGGCAGTCGCTGCTGCGGAATCAGGGACACCGCTTTACCTGCTACTCGCCACGCTCCTTGACCCCTCAGTCTGGATCCTCCTTCTAGCGTACACGGTGGCCGTAGTCGAGAGCGCCTATCTCACGCAGGTTATCACGCGGAGGAATCGACTCTGGTTTGAGCTAACCTTTGCTATGCTAGCTTTAGCGGCAACCTTAGCCCTGATCTCGGCTACGCTAACTGTGGTGCTCGCCACCTTATAGGCGCCGGCTTCGACCGTTAGAGTCTACAAAGAGGGTCTTTAAATAAAGTAAATTTTCCTCCCTTTCACGGGAGCCTGGATGCTCGAGGAGTACGGGATAAAGACTCTAGATGACGTAGAGGTGGCAGATAAATGGACCTTCGTTAGGGTGGATGTAAACTCGCCGATAGATCCTGCGTCGAAGAAGATACTTGACGATAGCAGAATCCGTGAGCACGCGGAGCACACGATCAAGGAGCTGGTTACGAGGAGAGCGAAAGTCGTCATAATCGCCCACCAGGGACGCAAGGGCGACCCCGATTTCACCAGCCTCAGGGAGCACGCGGAAGTTATGGCAAAGATCCTGGGCGTTAAGGTCCACTTTGTGGACGACATCTTCGGCGATAAAGCGCGCCGAGCGATCGAAGCCCTTAGGGAGGGCGAAGTGCTCGTTTTAGAGAACGTTAGGATGTGGGACGGCGAGACTAAGAGCGCAAAGGCCGAGGATCATGCGAAATCGGAGCTTGTGCGCAATCTCGCTCCTTACGTGGACATCTTCGTGGTTGACGCATTCGCAGCCGCGCATAGGGCTCACGCCTCCCTCGTCGGCTTCATGCCTGTCGCAAAGCACGTAGTAGCTGGCAGAGTGATGGAGAGAGAGCTGCGAGCCTTAGCTAAGGTGAGGGCGAAGCCGGAGAGGCCTTGCGTATATGTTCTTGGGGGCGCGAAGGCCGAGGATGCCGCCGACATATCCGAGGCTGTTCTCGGCCAGGGTATTGCAGACTACGTGCTCACAGGAGGTCTTGTAGCAAACCTCTTCTTAGCGGCCAAGGGCTACAACTTAGGCGCTCCCAACGTTAAGGTTTTAGAAGATAAGGGTTTCATGCCGCTTTTGCCTCGCTTCAAAGAGGCCCTTAACAAGTTTGGTGAGAAAATCATACTGCCCGTTGATTTAGCGATCGATGTTAACGGTAAGAGGGAGGAGATCAGCCTCGAGAAACTTCCTACAAGCCACCTGATAAAGGATGTTGGTTCCGAAACGCTCAAGATTTACGAAAAGGTGATAAAGGGGGCTAAGAGTATCGTAATGAACGGCCCGCTCGGCATTTTCGAGGTTGACGAGTTTGCCACGGGAACACGTAGGGTGTTCGAGGCCATAGCCGTCTCGAAAGCTTTCAGCGTCATAGGTGGAGGGCACACCATTGCTGCTGCCGCGAAACTAGGCTTCACTGACAAAGTGTCCCACGTCAGTACCGGCGGCGGAGCTCTAATGGAGTTCCTGAGCAAGGGTACACTGCCCGTAGTAGAGGAGCTCAAGAGGTTCAGCAAGTAAAGGGGACGGATCTCTATAGGAAAATTTATTTCCCCTTTATCCCCGTATTCTCTAATGAAGGAGTGGAGTTTTCACGAGTTTAAGCGCATACCCCGGGCAAACCACCTGATCGTAGGGATGCCCGATGTTGGCCTCGTCGGCCTAATCGCTTTAACACATATCGTGCGATCGCTGAACGCCGAGATTATGGCCTACATTGATTCTCCCCACCTCCCTCCCGTGATAATGTACCATGAGGGACGCCCCTACCCTGTCATGAGAATCCACCACTACTCGCTGGATAGCAACGGCTACCTCATGCTTGTCAGCGATGTACTCATGAACGTAAGGGGTATGCGATCCTTCGCGCAGATGCTCATTGAGTGGGCCCAGAGCAAGGGCATCGAAAGGGTGTTCCTGCTGGGAGGCGTGCCAACGCCGCAGCGTATGAACTTGGATAAGCCAGCTGTGTACGCAGCTGGTGTGACGGAGAGCGACATCGAAATTATCGAGAGAGCTGGTGTGCAGTTGTTCAAGGAGGGCTTCGTGAGCGGCCCATACGCCATGATATTGAAGGAATGCTTCGTTAGGTCGGTTAAGGGCATTGCTCTGATGGCGGAGTCATTCCTCAATTACCCCGACCCGGGAGCTGCAGCGGCTGTGGTCTCCACGCTAGCCCCTCTGGCTGGCTTAAGGATCGACGTGGAGCCGCTACTCAAGCAGGAGGAGGAGATTAGAGTTAGGCTGCGCGAGACCATGAGGAGGACGATGGAAGCCATGAGGGCAAGTGGAAAAACCTATGAGTACGCTGTCCCGGCTATGTACATATAGCGTGGGGTGGTTGCTATGGAAGAGTGGTTTGAAAGGGAGATGAGGGAGCTGAGGAGGGAGATTAGAAGATTCATCAAAGAGTTTGAAAACCTCTTCGAACCGGTTTTCGATATTGAACGGGGGGAGGTGGAGCCTTTGCATGAGGTGCATGATGCTGGTGACAAAGTGATCATCAGGGTTGATCTTCCGAAAGCGGCTAAGGAAAGTGTTGAAGTTCTAAGGATGGGGAACCGGTTGCTCGTGAGAGCTAAGATGAGGGAGCCCGTAAGGCTGTGCGACGTCCCCTTCTACGCTAGATGCGAAGTTTCAGGCTACAAGCTTGAGCTTGAACTCCCGCCCGACGCGAACCCTGAGGAGATCACAGCCTCATTCAAAGCTGGCTTCCTCGAGATAATTGTTCCCAAGCAAAAGGTTTACAGAGTTAAGGTAGAGTAGCTACAGAGCACGCAGTGTTTTTATCAGTTCTTCGACGCTTTCCACCATGCAGACCGCCAGGGGGATGTTCTCCCTCCTAGCTATTTCAACCGCCAGCCTATCAACCTTCTTTACCCCATGCATAACCACTAAAGCAGGCTTTAACCCGCCCATCCCGGCTTGCATAGCCTTAACGGCTACAATCGGGCTTCTCCCTAAGGTAACTCCCGTGAAGATTGCGGCTCTCTGCGTTGTAGCGCCGTAAAGCCTGATGTATTCAACAGCTGGAACCTCTACTACAAGCTTCACACTATCCACGACAGTGTAGCCTAGAAGAAGCTCTTTCCCAGTTCCGACTATGAGCTCAGCTCCTATCCTCTCGCAGAAGTCCTTGGAGGCTATCGGTTCATCGAATTCCCTCATATCGATAACAGCTTCCCTAAGCTTAGAGGAACCAATCATGAGGAGAGATAAGCTGCGTAAAGTGGGTGCCCCCCTCCTCTCATCGATTTCGATTAAACCGGATACGAACCTCTTCAGAAACCTTGTGCCAGGGGATCTTCTACGGCCGCTCTCGTAATCGCTGAGTACGGATGAGGAAACGCCCATGATCTCCGCCAACTCGGTCTGCGTCACTCGGAACTGCTCGCGCCACTTACGCATCGATTTACCGGGTGAGGGCGACAGTACAACATCACCGATGATCCTTGCTGCAACCTCCTTCCAGGCTTCCAGGCTCACGGGAGCATCTTCCAGCAGCAGCTATTTAAGGGGTGCGCATCTCAAAATGTTCGGGCCGTTGTGATGATGCTCGAAAGGTATGAAGAATGATGCTCCCGGGCAAGTCTGATGGCCCAACGGGTTTAGCAATCGCTTCCTGGTGATTTAGTGACAAAGTTTTAATGCCCGCTTTCCGGGAGAGGCACGATGAAATACAGACTAGCCATTAACGGGTTTGGAAGAATAGGGAGGCTGTTCTTCCGCGCGGCGTTGAAAAACCCGAAGTTCTTCGACACGTATGAGGTCGTAGCCATAAACGACATCGGTTCCCCGAAGATGCTCGCATACTTGCTGAAGTACGACTCAACTTTTGGAAAGCTTCCAAACGAAGTTGAGGCAAAAGATAATAAGATCATCGTCGATGGTAAAGAGCTTCTCGTCCTTAATGAGCCGAACCCCGAAAAGCTACCTTGGAAGGACTTAGGCATCGATGTTGCGATGGAGTCTACCGGTAGGTTCACGGACAGAGAGAAAGCGGCTCTTCACATAAAAGCTGGAGCAAAGAAGGTGCTTGTGACAGCGCCTTCCAAGGGTGCAGACGTGACGATCGTTATGGGCGTAAACCACGACATGTATGATCCGAAGAAGCACGAGGTTATCTCCAATGCTTCCTGCACTACTAACTGCCTTGCCCCGGTAGCTTACGTGCTCCTAAAGAAGTTCGGGGTGCAGTGGGGCTTCATGACCACTGTTCACGCGTATACTAACGACCAGCGCGTGCTCGACTTAATACATCCCGAGGACTTCAGGAGAGCGAGGGCAGCCGCTATGAACATCATCCCAACGACTACTGGTGCTGCTAGGGCCATCCACCTGGTCATACCAGAGCTAAAGGGCAAGATGGATGGCATGGCGATGCGAGTACCAGTGCCAAACGTGTCCGTCGTCGACCTCGTGGCCCTCCTCGACAAGGAGGTCACAAAGGAGGAAATGGATGCTGCCTTCAAAGAGGCCTCGGAAACCTACCTGAAGGGGATCCTCGAGTACGTGGATGAACCGATAGTCTCCTCCGACATACTGGGCAACCCGCACTCCGCGATCTACGACGCTCAGGCGAGCATGGTGCTCGGCGGCAAGAGCAACAAGGTGAAGGCTATCGCCTGGTACGACAACGAGTGGGGCTTCAGCTGCAGGCTCGTAGACTTGCTGCTCCACATAGCTAGCAAAGGTATCTAAAGCGCACTCTAAATCAACTCCCACCTACTTTTTGTATACGGTTTCCCCTGTTGCTAGATTCTTCACCATTACAACTCGATGAAAAGGAACGTAGACCAGTTTAGCTCCGAGGCGTACCTCGAAACCTCTTAGGTACACTTTTTCTACCGCGCTTCCACGTACTGTCTCAACACCGCAACAAGACCCACGGGAAGTAAACGAGATTACGAAATCGTCAGCGTTAATGTTAGGGTTCCAGCGGAGCCCGAGGAGCAGGTTTCTAAGCGGGTTTGCCCTCGACAATTTCTATCCTCCTCCTGTACACGGTCTCGAGCATTGCTTTAAACCGTCTTTTCCTCCTCAAATTCCTTAAAGCTTGCCTTGCATCATCAACCGCGATCAATAGGCTATAGCCGCGCTCTTCTACTCTACGTGCATCGACGTTCAAGAACTCTTTAACCGCCCACTTCACCTCATCGCAATCCAATTCCACTTTAACACTTCTACAATCGACGGGGCACCCTGCGCAGAAGCGCCCATCGATGAAGTCGAGCCCTGCACATGGTATTCGATTGCCAGTCCTCAGGTACACGTTAAGCGTGTTAGCGCAGCATGCACTGTAAAGCGGAATAATCCCAAGAGTTTTCGCCTCCTCTGCAAGCCTCCTCTTAACGTCATTCATGGGTACGCTAAGCTGAGCCCTGCCTTCGGGCGGACGCCTGAGCCTGGACAGTATTCGATCTACGCCAATCCCCGATTTTTTCAGCCTCACAATGGTGCTCGCTGTAACTCTAAGGCTGCCCAACACGGTGGCAACCGCCCCCCGCTTTTTCGCCTCCCGCATCACCTCGATAACCTCCTCCTCTAGGCCTGGGATCAGTGGGCGCAGAGAAAGCATCGGGAAGAGCCTCGCCTTCCGTAGGATGAAGATGGATTCAAGCCTACTCTCCGGGTTAGGCGCAGCGGGCTCAAGTTTGCTCCAGTTCTTTAGAGCGATTATCGTCACCAACGGGTTTATGGGAGCCCCCGAGACTCCGCCAAGCCTCTGGGCCACTTCCTCGCTCACCACGGCCTTCGTCGATAGCTGGAGAGGGTTGTGCAAGTGCCTGGCGAAGGCCTCCACGTACTCGAGAGTCCTCCACGCACCAACTGGGTGCAGAGGTTCGCCGAGGCTACCCAATGCAATGTATGTTCCGTGTAGGCCGGGAAGGAAGAAGGGGTTGGAAACTAGGGCCAAGACCATCTCCTCCCCGCTCAAAGCGTAGGGTTGAGCCCGGGCGAAGCTCACCCCCATGTCGGGTAGGTAGCAGTAAACGCATTGGAACGTACACCCCAAAACGCTGTGCACTGTAGCCCCGCAGTGAACGGGGTACTTCTTTGCGTGGTAGTCGCTTCTCGCTCTTTCAGACCTCTCGTAGCCCAGCTTACTGGAGAGCTCCTCCTCCAACTTCATCTTGTCGTAGAGAAGGTTGCGGATCGAAAGCTTAACAGTGCTCAAGCCAAAAGCACCGGATTAGTAACCGGGCCTCTGAGACAGCCTCACCGGAATCATCATTGGAGCTCGGGGGTACCCCTCCAGCTTCTCCTCCAACTCCTGTACCAGCTTATCGAGCCCCATCTCCTCTATCCCGCCGGATCGCCTTCGGACGTTCAGCACTCCTTTTTCAACTTCCTTCGCCCCGACTACGACAATGTAAGGAATCCACTTAACTTCAGCATCCCTAATCTTCTTTGATAGACTCTCGTCCCTATCGTCGACGTCGGCCCGTATCGCAAGCGAGTTCAGCTTCTCTGCAACTTCGAGTGCGTACCCCGTGTAATCGGAGGATACGGGAATCACGCGAACCTGGACGGGGGAGAGCCATAGGGGGAGTGACGGCTTTCCTCCCTTAGCCTCCTCCGCAGCTGCTGTATCGAAGAGCAGGTAGAGGTAGCGCTCAAGCGACCCGATGATCGCCGTGTGGATGATGACTGGGTACCTTTTAGCCCCGTTTTCATCAGTGTACGTGATCCCAAACCTCTCCGCGTTGCCCACGTCGATCTGGAAGGTCCCGATCTCGCGGGGCCTGCCCAGCTGGTCTATCACGTTATACTCCACGTTGATCACCCAGTAGTACTTACCCTCAGGAACGAAGTGCAGGAGAGCTGGCTTCCCCTCCCGCGCTACAAGTTCGGCCAAGTAATCCTGGTTTTCGACCGCGAAGCTGCGCGTCAGATTGTATATGGAGACGTAGTCTCTACCCACCTTCCTGATCTCTTCGTAGATCTTCTCATGAACTTTGAGAGAGAGGCGCTTAGCCTCCTCCAAGTCGCGGGTTAAGATGTGTAGGTCCGGCATCAAGAACTTGCGCAACCTGAAGCAGAGGGTGAGCTCGCCCGGCTGCTCGAGCCTGTAGCTGTCGGCCACCTCGAATACCCCGAAGGGGAGGTGCCTGTAGCTGATGTTCCAGTCCTTCAGCATTGCGAACTGCTGGTGGCAGGCCGCGTACCTCAACACGAACTTCTTCTGCCCGACTTCCACAGTGTAGAGCCGGTCTCCGAAGAGGTCGGCGTGCTGCTTAACAGCGGGAACGCTTAGATCGAACATGTTCGTACCTTTAACCTTGAAGATTGGTAGACCCAGCGAGAGGGCGCAACCCCAAGCGTACTCTGATAGCAGGTCTATCATGATCGAGGCTTCAGGGCCGTACCTCATGTGACCCTGATCCGAATATGACTCCCACTCGATCCCGAACTTCCTGCAGTAGTCCAAGTACCGGGGCTCACCCCCAGCGCCACCCTCACCGTAAACCTCCCTGCGCACGAGTTGCTTGAAGTCTTCCAGTGCCGAACTTAAATCGAACTCGCGCAGAGGGACTATAGTACCCTCCGGCGTTAAAACCGCGTACTCCTCAGCGGCCTCAGCGGGCCTTATAGTCCTGGAGAGCTCAGCGAGGGGATGCCCCACGCAGGATATGGTAAAGCGCTTGTACCACCCGAAGGGGGCCCTCACAACCTCGAAACCGCGCCCCTCGAGAGCGGAGGATAGCTCCCTTAAAGCCTTTACCGCTACAGCGGGCTTCGCCAGATCGCTCGAAAGGTGCGCATAGGGGTAAACCACAACCCTTTTTACGGCGAGCTTCTGGGACACGCTCTCGATCTCCTCAGCGGCCTTAGAGACTACCCAAGCCAAATTGGCCTCGTCAACCCCCTCAACAGTGACGAAGCAGACGAGCGCGTTCTCAACGCTCCCCCTCCCGCCGTTCTCGCTCAGCTCCTCTGCCTCCTCCAGCGCTCTCTGTCGAGCTTCGTACTCGAAACGCTCAGCGTGTATCAGCAGTAGCTTCAAAACCTACACCTCACCCTCGTAGTCAAGCCCCACCCTCTTAAGCTTCCTCCGGAGATCCGCGTACCTCGTCTCCATTTTCGCAGCCTCCTCATCGATCGGCGGCTTCCTGTCCTTTCTCTCGATCATGAGGCTACAGGTTCCGTCAGGCAGCAGAGCATGCCTAATGCAGACGGCAAACTGGCACCTCCAACCGATACACCTATCGCCAGTCCACTCACAGAGTGCCTCCAACCGATCCCTCCTCCTCCTAATAACGAGAGAGTTCTTAGTGCACTTGAAAGCCCGGAAGGGGCATTGGGGGGTGCACTCCGTTGAAAACACTCGCCCCCACCTCTCCTGTTACAGCCACTCCTCCTGCTTCATCTGTTAAAACTTTCGCTCAGAGAGCACAGTAGGGAGGCAAGTTCGGCGAACCCTCTCGCTTCGAGGAACTCCAGCGCCTCGGCCAGCGTGGGTCCGGACTGAGCACCACGCCGGGCGACTTTTATCGCGGCGCACGCGTTTGCGAACGTCAAAGCGTCGCTGCACTCCAGCCCCAGTAACACGGCCAATGTGAACGCTGCGTCGAAGACGTCGCCCGCGCCCGTAGTGTCTACAGCAGCAACCCTAAACGCTTCAGCCTCGCAAAACGCCCCTCTAACCCAAGCCATCGAGCCTCGCGAACCCCTCTTCACAACGACTATCGGAATTATACGCCTTAGCACCTCCAACTCGTTTCCAGCACCGCTGCTGGCCAATACTGATGCTTCGACCTCGTTCAGGAAGAAGATGTCGACTAGTTTCACGGCTTCGAGGATCCTATCGAAGCCTGATCTTACATACGTCCCTCCCGGATCGTACGAAACGCGGGCCCCTGCCATCTTCGCCTCGCTGAAGACTTCAGCGGCTAGGTCCGGCGCTACAGACGCTGCGTGAACCCAATCTGAGGGCGGGAGGCGCCCTTCCCTGACCGCTTTTCGGAGATAGGCGTTGGCCCCCTTGTGGATAATCATCGTGCGCTCCCCCTTTGAGTCTACGATCACGATGGCGGTGCCGGTCTGCCCTTCCACGCGCTTGACGCAGGAAGTGTCAACTCCAGCCCCCTCTAAGAGCTTCAGGAGCCGTTCGCCCTCTTCGTCGCTACCCACGCAACCGTAGAGCACCGCTCTCGCTCCCAGCTTTGCAGCCGCGACTGCGTAATTGGCTGCGGCGCCTCCAGGGCTCCTCGCGATGGCCTTAGCCTCCACTCTCCCACCCGCTTCCGGAAACTCGTCAACGTACACGAGCAGGTCGATGTTGACGTTGCCAACCGATACCACTCTCACGCGTCAATCAGGCTGAGGGCGGTATTTACGCTTGCCCGCCTAGAGCTCAGTTTTTATACTCGGTGAGCGCATGAAGGATCCGTGGAGGACCAGCGTCTAAGGCGTCTAGCTGAGGCAAAGTCCTACCTCCAAAGGAGGATCGAGGAGCTGGAGGGGGAGCTCGAGCTGCTCAAGCTTCTAGTAAACATCGTTGACGCGGCACTCTCTCAGGAGAGCTTCGTGCGAGCCTCCGAGCTCCCACGCGAAGCGCCAGCCGGCTACGAGGCCCCAACCCGCCCGGAGCCCTCTGGTATGGGTTCGCTGGTCTCGGAGTCGTCGATCGTGTCGAGAGAAGGGCGTGAAATGGCGAAGTTCTCGGTGTACGAGAGGGGCATCGTGGTAAAACCCGTAATAGAGCTACCGCTGGATTCACCGCCCCTGAGGAGCTTCTTCGTCGCGAAGATCCTCGACGGGTACAAGAAGAAGGATGAGGACCTCGTCCGAGCGGGGGAGCTGGATAGTGAGGAGGCATTCGATTACGGGATCGAGGAGGAGGGCGGACTCGTAAAGGAGATCAGAATCAGGAACTACAGGGATAAGAGGAGGCTTGACGAGATCAGGAGCGCGCTCCGCTGGACCCTAAACAGGGTGCTGGAGAGAACGACCGGCTCCTAAACAGGGTGCTGGAGAGAATGACCGGCTCCTCGGTTCCGCGCCGGGTCACTCCCCCCTTCATTGGCTTTGGCCTCTGAGGGCCCGCCCCCCGGCCTCCCCAGCCCCGATTTGGGGCCGTGGATGGCCGGAGCGGGCGTCATGGGGTCGGCCGCTTATGGCGGCCTACTCGCCCGCCTCCCGGCGCACCGTCACCGGTGCGCCGAACGGCGGGGTCGGTAGGCCCCTCGGTTGGCGCGCGGAAGCGCCCGGGCACAGCGCCGAGCGCCTGGAGGCGCCCAGCGGCGTCCCGGGAACGGGGCCCGGAAAGGGGTTCAGGATGCGGGGAACCCGGGGGGCCTAGGCCCCAGGGGTTCTTCGCGTTAAGGCAGCTTAGGTGGTGGCGCTGAGCCTAGGAGATCTGTGGGGTGGTTGCGCAACCACCCCCGTAGCTCCTCAGCGAGCCACGGTAGCGCTGTAACAGGGGCTAGGAAGGAGCTGCAGTAGTCGCGGTTCCACGCTATGTTGCAGTTACTGCAGTAGAAGTAGCTTGGCCTTTTCCTCCTCTCCCCCTCGGGGGAGTAGGGCGCACCCCGCTCCCCGCAGAGGGGGCAGCGCTTCCCTGACGCTCTTGTTTCCTTGAAGTAGCCGCCCTCGTACCTCACCGTCACTCTCATCCTCCTCGTGACCCGCAGCAGGCTCTGCTGCCATGGCTTCCGCTGCAGGCTCTCGGGGGAGGGCTTGTCCACGAGGACGACCACCCTCCCCCCGTAGGCTCTTGCCAAGTTTCTGACTATTTCGGATAGTTTACGTTCTTTCCTCATGACTCGGGCCCCGTGGGCCCTGTGGATGATGCGCACGATCTTTTCGGCGTTGCTCGGAGTGGGCGGCAGCTCCGGGAACTCCTCCCGGAGCCTCTCGTAGGCCTCGTGAAGCCGTGCGTAGGTCTGCGCTGACTGGCGCCCCTTATGTACGCCGGAAGCGAGGTCAGCGCAGCTTTGCAGCAGTTTTATCAGCCTCCACTCCTTTTTGTGAAACTTGATCCTTCGGCGTAGAACCCTTCTCACTCCTTCGTCGCCGACCTCGAAGGCGAGCACCGTAATGCCATGCCTGCTGTTCACGTCCACCCCCACGGCCACGAACGGCCGCGGGAAGTGGACGTCCCTGAAGTCCGTGCATTCTTCGCGCACAACCACCCACCACCTCGGCGGAGTTCGGTGCGCCACTAGCCGGAGCTCCCCGCTCTGGCAGAGGAACAGCGTGAACGTTGGCGGGGGAGCCAGCTCCAGCTCCCCCCTCAGCGCCTCGCACAGCTTCGGAGGCAGTGGCACCTCGAGGAGTGTGCCGATCCTCAGGACGCAGCGGTCAAGATCGACGATGCAGACTGCGTTGTGAGCACCGTACTCTCGCCCGCCAAACCGGAATCGAACCAGCAGGGGTATGGGCGGGAGCCTCTTCGGCGGCGTCCGCTTCCCTGCCTTAATTCTATTCTCAAAAGCGGCGAGGCGCATTTTCTTCCATTCCTCCCCATAGTACAGTAGTCCCTTTAGAATAGCGCTCCCGCCCCCCAAAATCGCTTTCACAATCATAGTGTAAAGTTCTTTTAGTCTCTCCCGGAGTACCGCATTCGTTTCAATCTTAAAGACCCTGTACCCCTCCCCCGGGGCCTTCTTGTTTTTACGCGAGGCCTTGGGGGTTGCTGCCCCCCTCCGGGTTTCACCGGGCAGAGCCCGGATCCCCCCGGAAGAGGTGGGCACCTTAACGCCCTGCTGTTTGGCCCTTTCCTCCCCCCGCCCCCATCGGGGGGTTTGGGGCTCCGGCGCCATCCGGACCCCCATCCGCTCCCTCAGCTACACACCCCTCCGCGGGAGCTTCATCCAGGGCGGAGGGATGCGGGGGGCCGGCACAGCCGGAAACCCTAAACCCCCGTAGGGGGCTGGGGAGCGTTGAGCGCGGTACTTCTCGGCAGCTTTGAGCGAGCTCGAGCGGCGTACAGTTCAGCGCGGAAGCAGACTCCGGCAGCCGAGCGAAGCGGGAGCGAGCAGCACAGTCGAGCAGCCGAGGTGAGCAGCCCCTTAAAGATAGCAGTAGCCGCAGCTTCAAACCAGGCCCCAATCCCGGGCAGCCCGGGAGCCCCGCGCGCCGGCGCGCCCCCCAGTAGCGCTGAACGCTAACAGTGCGGTAGACCGCCCCCGGGGGAGCAGGAGTGCGGCCCTTTCCGCCGGCCCCTACGCTAGGCGGCGACCCCCTTAATTGGATGGGGGCCCCACGCGAGTGGGAGCGCAGCCCGGGGCCGGCCGTTATAGGCTGCGCCCCGCGAGGGCTGGAGGCCCGGGTTTAAGCCCGTATTCCTCCCCTCCAGCAGCCTGCCTGTAGGCTCTCGGCCTGCAGGCTGGCTGCCCCTCTACAGTTGTAGAGCGCTCGGCTGCTACAACTGCTTCACAGGCACCCCCCTACAAGGGGGACCCGCCTTTTTGGGGCGGAGGGTTGGAGAAGGGAGGGTTACAGGCTGATTAAAAGACTGGGCCTCCAGAATCCCCCAGTTGCAAGCCGCGCACGGAGCGGGGAGACCGCTTTAGCGTCCATCCACTTCCAGTGCCGCTCTAGTGCCGCGATAGTGTCCTGCTGTCTTCGTGTTCTGCCGCCCCCAAACCCCTCTTGTCCACCGAGCCTCGCCGGGGTTTGGGGGTTTTGTTTGCTCGGCCCGGTGGACGCACCTGTTAGGCTTGTGGAGTGCATGTATTTATTCCTAACTCCAGTTTGATGCTGTGGGGGGATGGGGTGTGCATTACGGCTTGCAGTCTGAGCTTCTTCACGCTGCCGGATTGCATGGAGGAGTTCAGGGTGAGCGTGCGGTTGAGCAACGTAGCGGAGGCTCTTGAAGCGTTCATGATGGCCGGCTTGGTGCCGGGGAGCGTTGCGTTCACCCCGGTCGGGGAGGGGCGCGCAGTCTTAATCCAGCTGAGGGGAGGGTGGCTGAGGGCGTACATAGTCGCGACAGCCGAGTGAGCGGAAGCTGAAACGCTTCACTTACCTTTATTTACCTTTTCTCTCGCTCGGCCCCCTAAGCCGCGGAGGAGCGGGTGAGCGCAGGCCGGGTGTGGGGGAGCGGAGGGGACGGCCAGGAGCGCGCAGCCGGGGGGAGCGGGTGCGCTCGAGCGAAATTAATGAACAAATGTGAACCCTCGGGGGCTTAAGCGGCTTCGCTGGGTGGAGTCTTGGGTAGTGCGACCTTCTTCTGCCGCTTGTACATTTCCACCAGCTCCTCCTCCGTTGTCGCATCCTCCGGGCTCTTGTCAAACCTGTACCTTCCCGTAAACCTGGGGAAGCGGATGGCGAGGCCCGCGTCGGGCTTCACTTCGCCCAGCGCGCACGTGTGCATGGGGCTGAGCGTTATCTCCGCGCCCACGATCTCCAAGACGATGGTAGGGACGAACCAGACGTCAGCTTCCATCTTCGATACAACTCTGGGGTGCTTGTGGTCTATCCTGTAGGGCTCGAGGATCTTGGGTAGCTGGAGCAGATCCTCGTCCGAGAAGCCGCTGCCCACCTTGCACACAGTCTTGAAAACGTCCTCCTCCGGGCTGTATGCTGCCATCAGGAGTGCTCCGTAGGTCCCCGCCCTCTTTCCCCTGCCGTAGAACGCCCCGACCACGACGAGATCAACGGTGTCGGTCATCTCGTACCTGTAGTCCCTCTTGAACTTGATCCAGAGCCAGCCGCGCGCCCCCATCTGGTAGATCGATTCCCCGCTCAACGATTTGCACATGATGCCCTCGCAGCCCTCGGCCACAGCCTCCTCAAAGAACCTCATCAATTCCTCTGAGTCCTTAACGATGGACGACTTGGCCAGCCTGAACCGCTCGCTCTCCTCGATCACCTCAGCCAGCCTCCTCCTCCTTTCCGCTAGCGGGGTGTCGATTAGGCTCTCTCCGTCGACGTAGAGGAGGTCGAAGAGGTACACAGCGACGGGGTACTTCTCCATGGCTTCCTCGATATCGTACTTCCTCCTCCTATGCATCAGCTCCTGGAAGGGTAGCATCTCGCCGGTATCGGGGTTCAGCGCGACGATCTCGCCCTCCAGGATGGCCTCCTCCGCCCTCACGTAACGCCTCACCATATCGACAACGTCCGGGTAGTGGCTCGTGATGTTCTCCAGCCTTCTGCTGAAGAGTTTGACTTCCCCGCGCCCCTTGTGGGCCTGGACCCTCTCACCGTCGTACTTGTACTCGGTGATGCAGGAGCCCCCCAGCTTGGCGATGATCTCGGCGGGGTCGCTCAACCGCTCAGCCAGCATCGGCTTCACGGGTATGCCCACGCTGATTTTAACCTCCTTCAAACCTTCGGGGCCGCGCTCCGCCAGCAGCTTAGCTATGTAGCCCAGGTCGGGGTGAACGTTGTAAGCCCTTTCAACAGCCGCTCTCGCCGCCTTGGAGCCCGTGAAAGCTGAAGAGAGCGCGTCCAGGATCGTCATGTCTGCAACGCCCAGCCTCAGCTTCCCTGTAACCATCCTCAGCAGGTACCTCGCCTCCTTCGGACTGGCGCTCTTCAGCAGTGCGGCGAGCGTCGCTATCTTCGTGTCCTGAGCCCCGGGGCCCGCGGCTCGGGCGATCTTGAGGAGAGAATCGTACACCCTACCAACGGTTAGAGCTTTAGCCTGGAGCTCCTCTCCCACGCCGAAGAAATCGAGAATTGAGGAGGGCCTACCCCTCTTCATCAGCTCTTCAGCCGCTAGCCCGAGGTCTCCCAACCTCTTGTAAGCGGCTTCCACCTCCTTCAAGCCCAGGCCGAGAGCTAGGGCAACCGCTCTTATCGCCAGCTTCTCCGCTACGCCCAGCTCCGGTGCCTCGTAGTCAGGGCCCAGGGCGCCGCGCGTAAGGTACACCAGCTTATCGATCACCTCGGGAGGAGTCTTCTTGAAGAGCGAGACGAGTAGATCCGTCATTGCAAGCCGGCTGCTCGTAGCCTCAATACGCTCGTAGAACTCCACCAACGTTGAAAACTCCAGATCAGCCATAGGATCCCATTGGTTCAATGAACACTCAAGCTCTTATCCTTAACTCTGCTCACCTCCTCTTCCCGCAGGGAGGGTTACCGGGGTCGGCCACAGCCACTCTGAGCAGAAGGCACCTCGACGCCTTGGCGTCGTAGAACAGGCAGCCCGCACAAACCCCTGTCGCCGGCTCAGGGGGGAGGGAGGGGGGCGGAGCCCTCCTGGCAACCCCGAAGAGTTCTTGGAGCTCCTCCTTCGTCGGGAAGCGGCCCTCGAACAGTTTCTCTCCGCCAACAACTAGTGCTGGCAGCGAACCCACTCTGTACTTTTTGAACTCCTCAACGTACTGGCTCCCGTAAAGCCCCTCCAGGAACTCTAGGAAGGATGGGTACTCCCTTGGATCGGCGATTCCGGCGGTAACAACCCTCAGCTTCGCCTGCCTCCCCGAGGCTTTGAGAACCTCGTAAACGTCCTTCACCAGCTGGGCGCAGCGATCCCCCTTATAGACGAACAGTACGACCTGCTCGACGCTTGCCTCTCCCACTCTAGCTCCAGGATAGGCGGCGATTCACCCTTATAAAGCTGCACCAGCTCGCTTGAGCGCCGCTTCAGCGATTGCCCTGTCGCCCCTGTACTGGCTCAGCTTGCTCGCGAGATCCTGGGCCGCCGCCCAAGCCTCGTCGCTTAACGCCCAGCGCAGCGCCGAGCAGAGGTCTCCTTCATCCACTATGTGGGTCTTCGCGACCCCTAATGCTTCAGCGGAGAGGGAGCAGGCGAGCCGCTCCGTGTGGGTTCTCCGCACCACGTGCACCGCAGGGATGCCGAAGGCCATGGCCTCCATCACCATGGTGTGACCCCCGTGCGTCACGAGGGCATCGGCGGCCTTAACGTACAAGTACCGATCGGGGAGCCAGTCGCAGACAAAGACGTTCCTACCCACCTTTTCCAGCCGGTCGGACCCTGAAGGTACCCCCCTTGAGACGATCACCACCACCTCGTCGCTCAGGTCGCAGCCCCCGAGCTCGGCCAGGAAGGCTTCGCAGAGCTCCCTCCCCTCGCCGCTCACCCCGGTGAAGCTGGCAACAACGAGCTTACCCTCAACCCCCAGCCTCTCTCTAACCTCCTCGCGTGGTGGTAGTTCATCGGGCCACACGGGTGGAGAGGGGCCGACAAACCTGGCGCGGGGGAGTAGCTTCTCGACCATCGCGTTCGCTCTTGCAACCGTGTAGGGGGGCGGGTAATCGGGGATCAGGATTTCATCGGCGAGCGCCCAAAGGCTGCCCAAGAGACGGTGCAACCCCTCCTCCGCCAGGTCCTTTGCGCCAAGCTTCACACGCGTTGGATTCTTCACGGGTATTATCACTCTCAGCTGGTGTATCACGAGAACCGCCGGAACTCCCAACGCCTTCGCCGCAAAGAGGGATGAGAGCCTGCTGTCCGAGATGACGACATCCGGCTCCAGGATCCCCATGTAGTAGAGCTCGTCGCCGACCTGGCGCGCGAACCGGTACAGGTTCAGGGGCCCCTTCGCTATGGTCCTCTTCACGTCAATGTCGCCCTGCTCATCGACCTCGTAACCTATGGGCCTCGTCCTGAGGCAGCGGAAGCCGCTGCGCTCGATCATCTCGGCCGCCCTGCCGTAGGAGGAGAAGACGACTTCTACGCCAGCCTGCCTGAGCCTCCTGGCCACTGATAGCATTCGGCCCGCGTGGCCCAAGCCCATCCCGCAGGGAGCGAGGTAAGCCAGCACGGGAGCCACCGCGGTTGCTAGACGCTGAGCACCCGCTCCACCACTTCACCCTCCGGGTACACTTCGGCGAAGATCCTCGCCGTGAACGTGTAGACCTTGATCCTCGCCGTTCTCCAAGCGTCCGGGGGGAGCCCGGCCTTTATGCAGGCGTTCTCCAGGTATTCCTCAACGTTCCACTCGTACTCGACGGGAACCTGGGGGAGGAGGAGGCCCCTCAGTACCCCCTTCTCGATGATGACTCCGTCGCGCCCCACCTTGATCTTCTCGAGCAGCTCCTCCGGCTTCGAGTACTGGACGAGCTGGGGCGGTGAGAGGACGCTAACCTCGAAAACCACGCTTTTCAGCTCGTCGGGCGTCATCGGCTCGAACCTGGGGTCCTCCGTCGCAGCGGCTATGGCCGCCTCAATCGTCGCCTCCACCAGCGGTAAGACGGGCTCGGGGAAGCCGATGCACCCCCTCAGCGTCCTCCTGGGGATGCCCGCAGCGTCCCGAACGATCTTCTCGATCGTGACGAAGACCCCCGCCTTCTCAGCGAGCCTCTCAGGGCAGCCCTCCGGGGGCTCCATCCTCACGAACTCTGTGAGGTACTTTACCACCGCCTCCCTCGCCAGCTTGACGAGGAATTCTCCATCCCCCTTCGTCAGGCTTGATAGGTCCAGAGCCACAGTCAACCCTGAGGAGCGGGGCTAAAAGCGTTGCCTCACGTTCCCCAGGAACTCCCGCATCCTCCTGAGGTGGCTCCCGGGCCAGTAGACCTGGCTGCAGCGCTCGCAAACCAGGAAGAGGTCGTAGCGCTCCGCCACTCCCTCTGGTAGCCTGCCCTCAACCTCGCTCCGCGAAGCAGCCCTCAGCCTGCCGTTGCAGCGGGGGCACCTGGTGTCGCTGAGATCCACCTCGAGCCTCAAGCCGAACCTCCTGCTCAGCTCAGCGAGCGCGCCGCCCAGCTCGACTCCACCAAGGTATACGGCTTTCACCCCCTCCGCCTCCGCCAGCTCGGCTAGGCGGCGATCCCTGGTCACGAGGACGGCGCCGTGATCCCGCGCGACCCTCAGCAGATCCTCGTCCCTGACGTACGGCTCGTAAAACGTGCTCCTCCCGAGTATGCGGAGCCACTTCGCCAGGTCGCCCAGCATCGCGTCGACGACGAACTCGTAGCGCTCCAAGTCACCGCACCCTCTGCAGCCACAACTCGGCGCTCGCCACGAGGGCCCTGTGGAGGGAAACGTCGTCGATCAGGAGCGGGCGGCCTGCCACCAAGGCGGCTGCGAAGCCGTGTTTGGCTAGCGGCTTAGCCAGCTCGTCGAGCGTGCTAACCAGAGCATCAGCGGAGGCGAAACTGCTGCACGAGGCCTCCAACCCCTCTTCACCCCTCCTCACCGCCTCCCCAAGGATCGTCCAAGCGTCCACCACCCCCTTGAGCCTCCCCGCCCTGACGATGAAGGCGCAGATAGAGCCGCGCTCCCTCATGCGGTTCAGCGCGCCCCTGAGCGTGGTGTTGGGCGCCGCAACCGCTGGCGGAGTAGCTCGGGCGGCGACTTCAGCTGGGTGGAGCGCGATGGCCGCGTAGATGGATCTCGGGGTCAAGGCGCCCCTCTGAGTTAGAGCGTACTTGCAGCCGCGAGCCACGTAGTGCGAGAGCACTCTCGCTGCACCCACCCTGCCACCGATGATCGGGAGATCAGCGACCGCTTTTTCAGGCTTAGCCCGGTGGAGCCCCTCGGAGGCTGCCAGCGCGATGAGGGCGTCCAGCGTCACCACTCCCCCCGGCACCCTTGCCACGAGCCCCCTTGTGCTCACCAGGGCCTCCGCAGCCCTCAGCAGGTCCCCCGTCTCCACATCGTAAATGGGCTCAAAGAACCGGCGGGCGGCCATCAACGCTCCCCCTCACCCTGGCTATATAGAAGCCGCCCCGCGGGAGCAGCTGCAGCACTGCGTGCCGGGGGATGCGTGCGCGGAGCCCCTTAGCGCGGAGCGCGCTAGACAGCTGCTCAGCGATCTTCCCTGCAGCCTCCTCCCTCGGCACCCTGCCCGGCTCCAGGACGACCAGGGCCTCGCACTCCCGCTCGAGCGCCGAGGGGGGGCCGGCGAGCAGATCGTAGCTGCCGTCAGAAACCCTCACCCCAACGGCCAGCTCCAGCTTGACGCCGCGGATGTAGTTCCTCCTCCCGTAGACCATGAAGGCCCCTGTCCCCAGGTACTCCCCGGCTGGCGCCTTCTTCGAGACCTGCTCGCCGACCACCCAGTAGACGTCCACCGAGGCTAGGCCGAGCTCCCACGCCCTCGAGTAGGAGGCCGCTAGCTGCGCAGCCTCCCTGAGCGTGGCTTCGCCGACCTGCTTGCCCTCGGTCTTCACCACCACCGCTGGGCCCCCGTGGATGTCGGCGTGCAGGAAGATGTCCCGGGGCCCCAGGTACTTCCTCACGATCGCCTCGTTCTGGCTCGCATCCCTCCCGCCGATCACGAGGAACCCCTCGCTCGAGGTGAAGTGGTGGAAGCTCTCGTACCACCTCCTCTCCCTCCTCAGCTTCAGCACCGGCTGCTGGACCCTCGGCTTGATCTCGGCCGCCACCTCGGCGGCCCTCTCCGCTTTCCGCTCCAGCTCCTTCGCCCTATCGAAGAGGAGGGAGGCGTTGCGGGCGGCGCTCAGGGCAGCGTCCAACTCCACCTCCACCCCCTCAACCAGCACTTTAACCCTCCCCCTCGCCGGGTCAGCGTCGACGACCTCCGGGTACTTCGACCTGAGCTCCGCGGCCACCAGATCCCAGCGCAGGCTCGACTTGAGCCTCCTGAAGGCCTCCAGGATGCCCTCGATCCGCGCGGAGTCCGCCATGAGCCTCTCCCCAGCCCTCCGGAGCAGCGCAGCCCTCTCCGCGAACTCGCGCGCCAACCGCTCCGCCTCCGCAGCCCCGCCCATCCGGGGCTCGGGCTGCTGGAGGAGCCTCGGTGTGAAGACCCTATCCACGGCCTCCGCGAAGCTCCCCGCGGGCTCGAGGGGTTCGGCCAGGTGCTCGAGCTCGATCGGGTAGGCGGCTACAGCCTCCCCCTTCCTGAGCGCGACGCGGGGCTCGAGCTCGCCCCTCAAGACCCTCAGGTAGATGCCCGCCAGCTCCCTCATCGCCCTCCACAGCCTATCCGGGCCCAGCCTCGCCGCGTCCTCAAGGGGGTTCAAGCCAGCCCGGTGCAGAGCCTCCGCCACCACTTCGCCGGGCGCGTTGACGAGCCGCGAGAGGTGCGCAGCCGCCGTGAGGCCCGGCCTCGAGGGAGGGGCGGCGTCGAGGGGGGTGAGGGAGAGGGGGTCCAAGCCCCTCGGGGGAGGCGGTTGGTAGACCTCGCCTATCGCTACCCTCCGGTCCCTCATCTCCCGCTGCCTCAGAGCGGCCGCGATCCGGCCGCCCTCCACGACCAGTACGTTCCCCTCCCGAACCCACTCGACCACCAGCTCCACCCTCCGCTCGCCCCTCTCGAAGGTCAACGAGGCGGCGCGGTCCATGCTCAGCTGCCTGACGCACTCCAGCCTCATCCCCCTCAAGCCCCTCAGGGCTGCGGCAAGCTGCGCCGGCGGCTCCCCCCTGGGCAGCTCGAACCTCGTCTCGTAGACCCCGATCAAGGGGTTGAGCACCAGCACCCTCTCCCCAGCCATCGGCTCCCGCAAGCGGAGCGCTAGGCCACCCCCCACCCACCACGCCTTCTGCAGCCTAAGCCCCTCCACCGAGGCGAGCCCCTCCCTGAGGAGAGCGGCGAAGTCAAGAGCAGTCAGCGAGGCTTTCACGCCAATGTGGTTCAGCCGCCACCATTAAAAACCGGCCGGCGCGGTGACCCGCGTGGGGTTGAGGGATAGCGCGCACATCCTCACGGGCTTGGCCTTGGGCGCAGCTCTCGGCGTACCGCCAGCCCCCCCGATCCTCGGCTACCTGGCGGCGCTCGCCGCCGCCCTAGCCCTCAGGAGGCTCGGCTTCCTCCGCGGAGGTAGAGGGGCGCTCGAGTACTTGGGGGCGCTGGCCGTCTCGTGGGTCGTGGCTGCCAGCCTCCTCCACCTGCGCTAGGCGTCCAGAACCCCCTCCTCCGCCAACCTGAGCCTGCACGAGGAGGAGCGCGGCAGGACCAGCGAAGCCTCCACCAGGCCCTCCCCCAGCGGCTTGAGCAGCAGCCTCCTGTCGACCCACATCGACGCGTAAGGGTCTCCCACCACCCTCCCATCCCTCACAGCGCTCGTCACGACGGCTACGCCCCCCCAGAGCGCCAGGCGCTTGAGGATGGCCGCCATCCTCCCCCAAGCCCTCCTCGCCTCCCCGACGCTGCGGGGCGCGGCAAAGGGGCAGGCGAGCGAGTCGATAACCACTAGCTCCACCCCGAACCTCTCGAGCGAGAGCACCAGCTCAGCCAGCTCAACCTGGGAAACCGCGCTCGCCACCAGCACTCTCCTCAGGGCCTCCTCCGGGTCGAGTCCCCTGTACCTGGCCATGCTGATGATCCTCTCGGGCCTGAAGGTGCCCTCAGTGTCGATATAGAGAGCCCTACCCGAGAGACCACCCTTCTCCCGCGGAAGCTGAACCATCACAGCCAACTGATGGCAAAGCTGAGTCTTACCGGAGGCTGGGGGGCCCGCGACCTCGAGCACCAGCGGAGGCTCAATACCGCCCAGCAGCGAGTCCAGGCAGCGGCAACCCGTGCTAAGCATCCAGCACCCCCTCCTCAGCCAGAACCACAGCAGTGGAGCCGGGGGGCAGGTGGGGGGCGCGCACCAGCTCCACGAGCCTCCTGCTACCCCCCAGCTTCCTCATCAGCAGGCTGTACTGGCAGCCCAGAGCCATCGCCAAGCCCCCCGCTGGCCGGTCGGCGGACATCCTGTTCGCCACAACCACCACCCTGCCGCCCGAGGCGGCCTCCCGCAGCATCGAGAGCAGCCTGGAGACCGCGCGCTGCCTCCTAGCCAGCGCCTCCACCCCCTCACCCACCTCCAGCGGAGCCACGAGAGTATCCACCACGATGAGCCTCGCACTCGAGCCGCGAGCTGCAAGAACGGCGGCTAGCAGCGCCCCCTCGCTCCTAGCCTCCACGTACTCAATCCCGTCCAGAGCCTCCTCCGGGTCGAGTCCCCTGTACCTGGCCATGCTGATGACTCTCTCGGGCCTGAAGGTGCCCTCAGTGTCGATGTAGAGAGCCCTACCCGAGAGACCACCCCTCTCCTGCGGAAGCTGAACCATCACAGCCAACTGATGGCAAAGCTGAGTCTTACCAGCACCAAACTCGCCCGCCAGCTCGTACACGTAGCCCACCTCCAGCCCCCCACCCAGCAGCCGGTCTAACATGCGGCAGCCGGTGCCGAGGCGCTCCAAACCCCTCCTACGCGCGGAAACCTCAACCCCACTGACAACATTGGGCTCCAAGCCGAGCCGAACCCTCCCCACATACCTCCCGAGATCCGGGTCGAGGAGGGCTGCGTCAAGAGGGGACTTAGCCCCGAGCCTGCGGAGCCTAGACTTCACACCCCTACTCAGGTAGACTCTCACAGCACACCGCTGAGGAAAGGCTGATAAGATTAACTGGGAAGCGAGTAAGAAAAGAAAAAGAGGTAAAAAATAGGTTATTTATCCGCTTTTATGCGCCCTCGGGCTTAGCCGGTACGATGGCCCTAGCCAGCCTCCTCCGCCTCCAGACAGCGTACTCGTGAGCGATGATGAACAGCACGATCACCAGCACAACGATGATCAGCAGCAAGCCGACGAACTGGCTGAGGCTCATCTCCCAGCCGGCCAGCGTCATGAACACGTCGACCTGTAGAGTCTTCTCAACGAGCTCGCCACCGCGGAATGTGACTTCCTTCACTTTAACATCATCCGAAGAACGCATACCACCCTTCTCCGCGATTACTTCGTATTTACCAGCTGGCAGCTCCACGGCGTACTTGCCGGCAGCGTCCGTGGTGCCGACAGAATATGTGACGCCGTCACGGATGATCGAAACCTTAGCGCCCTCTAAGCCCTGCCCTCTCGAACCGACCACGGTTACGATCAGCTTACCGATGTTGCCGACGGTGACCGCGCCTGTGACGCCGGTAGCCTTGAAGTCGATCGGCATGCCGTTCCACGTCGTCACAGTTACGTCCACCTTGCCCAGCGGCGCCTCCGGTACGATGATCCTGCCCTGAGCGTCAGCGGTGAGCGTCAGCGTAGTGCCATCCTCTTTCGTTGCGGTGACCGAAGCGCCGGCCATCGGCGTGTTGAACGGCGTACTCAGCGTGATCGTAACGTCAGTCACGTCGACGTAGACCGGCTCCCTAACCTCCGGCGTGTCGAGCTTAGCCCTATGGATCCTCAACGTCTTCTCTGCGATCTTCTCCTTGACGCCTGCCCACTCGACAACCACCTTATAGTCGCCAGCCGGGCTCTGCGGGTTCGGCGACTCGGGGTTGTAGGCAGCGGTAGCCTTCTTGACCTTTTCCGGCCCCGGCCACTCCTTCACGGTGTCCTTGTTGAGGATTATCGGTGCTACACCGTCGGTGCCCGGCTTCACCAGCGTGGTTACGCCGTCGGGCCAAGTGATGGTGACTGTAATCTTCGCCAGCGCATCTGGGCTTAAAGTCTTGCCCTCCTTCGTCTTCAGCTCGATCAGGCCGATGTACACGAACGTCTTAATCGTGCCGCCAGCCGAGGTTACGAAGCCGCCTGGCACTGTGAAGACGCTGCTGGCGAAGAGCCTGGGCGTGATCTCGTCGGCGAAGCTGTCGTAGATGTTTATGTACCTCGGTATCGCTCCGGCAGCGGCGAGCAGGTAGCTGTCGCGCCAGTACACGGTCACCGTGTAGGCGCTACCTGGTGTGACCAGCAGCCTAGCGATCGCTGAGCCCGCGAACGGCTCGCTGAACGCAAAAGTTGTAATGCCGCCACTTGCAGTCGGGTACATCTTCGTCGCCGCCACCATCATATTGACAAGCGGCTTACCGCTCCAGTCCTCAATCCACAAGTAGATTGCCTCCCACCTCAGAGTAACACACTCCTTGAAATCGTTGTGATCTTCATCAAACTTTACAGTGGTACTCAATATTTCTGGACAGAGGTTAGCCTTAGCCTCGTCAAGTTCATATGGTTTCAGCCTGTCCTCAAAGTTTTGCTTTGTAGAGATGACATAGTCTATCTCAGGCAGCCCACCCTGAATTCCAGTGAAATTGTCTACCCTGAACTTGTAGGCGAAAACGGCAGGCGGTCCGAACTTAACCTTGCCCTCCTCCCCATCCTTTGTCTCAGTCCTACCTGATGAAAGGAATAACGACTTGCCTGTCTCGCCAATAGCGGTGACGTTAACAGGTACGTCACCAAGTCCCTTCTCCGTCGCTCCTGGGCACGGTGGAGGTGCAAGTACTGTGACGCAGAAGCCATCCATCGCTACCGTCCTTACAGTCTTGCTCGCACCGCTCCAGTAGGTCATGTTCCAGAAGTCGCCCAGGAACCGGGTGTTGTTGCCCCTGAAGGTTACGCCATCCTTAGTCCACACCGGGTAGAACTCTCTTGCATCAATCACTATCCTCTTCGCGGTGTGGTTCCAGTTAACGATGTAGCCGTACAGACTGTGAGGTATGCCAACGCCTGTAGCGTTCGGGAGTGTTAGTGTGTAGGCCAGCGGCGTGTCCGGTACACCGGGGCTCGTCCAATTGCTGCCGGCGAGCACGGCTACATGCGTGATTTCAGCACCGAACCTGACGTTGCGTATCCATGGTTGGCCTGTTCTGCTGGGCAGCCAGACTGGCACCTGTATCTTGATCACGCCATCTTTGTCGCCCTTAGCATTCCAAGCGTAGCAGGTCCACATGTTTGTCCAAGTTGCAGGGTTGGACAGTATGTCGTACTCGCCGCCGACGATCGTCCAGTTGAGCACATCAGTTCTGATGAGAGTCAAGTTGAGCGACGGCACGGTGTATTTGCCGGCGTTGGTGTATGTCTTCACTTCGAGTGTCTGTACCCATGTTACTAGCCTCAGCTGCGCGTCTGCTCTCCCACCGCCATCGCGCCAGCTCTTGGCTCCCTTGAACACCATTATCGGGTGCGTTATGCTACCCTTACCGTCTGGCAGCCAGGTGTAAGCGTAGGTTTCGCCTTCGACTTCCGTTACTTCCTTGCTCGTCTCGTTGAAGAGCACAGTCTTAGTCTCAAATGGCCTTGGTAGTGTAATCGTGTAGTTATAGACGAGGACACCTCCGTGGAAGACCATGAAGTGATATTTCGCTCCAGCAACAAACAGGTGCGGCTTTATGCCGATCTTCTCCTGCCACGTCGGATCCTCTGACTCAAAGTACTGCTGCGACCAGAACGTGAAGACCGCCGCGGGCTCCTTCTCCGTGGTGGCGTTCAGGATCCTGAAGTCCACCAGCACGTAAGCGAGCGGTATTTCTGGGCACAGCTCGGGGCAGCAGGTCGCCAGCTCCTCGTAGGCTTGGTCCACTAGGATCACGGTCACAGGGTAGTATCCGATGCTGGTCTTGAAGTGCTCCAACACTGTGCCCGCGTGGTCAACTGCAGCAACCTTGAAGCTGTAGATCCACGTCGGCAACTCGAAGCTTACCGTGCACGCCGGTACACCGCCGGGAGCCAGTTTCTCCCACTCGAGCGTCTCGTTCAAAACTAGGAGGTTGCTGTCAATCGGTCTTGTGTAGGGCGTGTCATGAGTGTAAGCTAGTACGCGGATTTCGTTGCGGGCAGGCTCGAGAGGAAGTAGCGGAACCTTCTTGAAGACAACGTGCCCAGTGCAGTTGGTTCTAGCCCAGCCCTCGCGGTGTACTTCTTTCCCGTCCTTGAAGTAGGCTATCGTGACGTTAAGCCCCTGAAGCGGGGCATTGACATCCCACATGGTTAGCTTAAGCACAACATCACCTATTGGGAATACGAGTTTCGGTACATTATAGGCGATATTCGCGTCAACCTTAATCAAGGGCTCGGGTGTGCCAGGCGGTGTAACATTCGCTCTCAGCATCACACCCTTCCACGATAACCTCAACTTTAAGTCGCCACCCGGTATGAACTTGAGGAAAACGCTGCCATCAGGGCCAGGAGTTGTAGAGCTGATCAACACGTCGTTTAGGAACACAGCAACAGTGGCACCCGGGAACTCGGCTGGAGTAATCGGCCGGCCACACAGGTCGAGCAGCTGAACCTTAACCTCGAACACGTTCACGTAAATGTTGAACGATAGTATCCCACATCCGGCCTCCTCGATGTACCTCTTCGGGTTCAGCTTAATCGTCGAGTTCTCCGGGTCAGTCACCTCCACCCACGTTGTTCCACCGGGCATCCTCCACCAAACCCGCACCCTGTAAATGAACTCAAGATCCTTACTCTTGTTGAACTCGTAAGGCACCGGTAGGTAACCGTATAGTTCGTTGTAGTATAGCCAGTACACTGGCCACTTTACAGCACCCCAAGCCGTCTCGCCACCGGGCAGTCCAATGTCAGCGACACCGGCGGTTTCAAAGGGCGGCATTTGAACGTAACCGCCTCCAAAGGTTGCGGTGTATATAGGGTCGATTATGCCCGCTTCGATCATGACCCGCGCCTCATCGAGAGGCTGCGGATTGTCGGGCTGCTTATCGAAAACTTGTATCTGCACCTTTATCACGGTCACAGGCGTACTTATCTCAATGTAGGGGCCAGCGAAAGTCGCGGTACCCGTAACCATGACGGTCTCGAAGAACGTGACGCTCCCCTCAACTTCAACCTGGGTTAGGTTCAGAGCGATCGAGAGCACAGGTACGTTGTAGAAGGTAATCACGATCGATACTTTCTTGTTGTAAACTAGCGAAACGTCCGGAATGTAGAATTCACTGCCTACAGTGGGAGTTCCACTCCTCAGAACCAACAAACCGTCAATATCGGCTTGAATAGCAATAGCCCACTTAGCCAAATCGCCCAGCAGCAGATCATTTCCGCATAGATCGGTTAAGCCAGTTAACTTAACGGTGTACGTGAAACCATAATTTGTAATATCATTCACCTGTCCTGGGGTCAGCTGCTCTAGCTCAAGCTTTAGATCAGGGTACAATCTAGTTCCTATCAAGGATGTGTAGTTGTAGTAAGGTGTCCCATCTGCTATTCCGACAGCGATCAGATCCTTCCCGACGAGCACGGGTACGATTGTGTCTTTACCTTTGCGCAGGTTCCAGTACATTTCTTTGGTGAAGGTTACGTTCTTCTTGCTGGCAATTAGGAACCAACCCTCCCTCGGAATCTTGAATGTGACCTCGGTGTCGGAGATGTTGAACAGCTTATCGGGTTCACCGTTCTCATCGGCCCATATCTCCATTACCTTAACGTTGTCTAGGTACACATTGAAGCTCGCGTTCTCAGGGCCATACAACGGCGATACGCTGTAGAGAGGCATGTCATGTCTGTAGTCCCAGGCGATGAATCTGAACGTCCACCAATGATCGGCAGTAACGGTCTGGTTAATATAATTGTTAAGGAGGTCATCTATTGTGAGGTCGGTGGCCTGGTGTAGCAGGAACCATCTATCGTACTTATATATCGCGATGGTGATGTTGTATGTCCCACTGGAATCCGTGTATAGTGGTGCTATGCCGGTCAGCTTCAGTTCAATCCCGCCTGTCTCATTGGTTACGCCCTCGACGTAGGCGATCGGGTACCCGTTGGGGTATACTGTCCTAGCTGGATCGCTTTGGTTCCAAATGACGATCCTAACCTTTTCATTGGCTAACCGTCTGCCAAGCTGATCCTCAAGGTTCATTGTTATTTTGGTGATTTCCACCCGTGGTTGCGCTGCAGCTAGCGGTGCAATTGAGGCTACGGCTAGGACGGCTGCTAAGACCAGCCCAAGGGCTAACAGCGCCTTGATGTCTACTACCCCTTTCATGCGGGGTCGCGTAAAGGGGCTCCATGGGGGTATTTATGAATAACATAGTTCCAAACTTTAGAAAGCAGCATCTAAGCTAACGTTTCTTCATTTTTAGTCTAAATCGGGTGCTCGCCTAGAATCGGAATCACGCCACGAGCCCAGCCGATCTAGCCCGAGAAGCTAGCTGCGCCTCCAATTTCTCGGAGTGGATGGGTTCAGGCTCCATACTGGCGTGACCTCTCGGCTGGGCTCGCGATGCCGCTGTACCGGTCAGCTCGGGTGGCGCTCCCCATCCTGATGCTTTAGCCGTCCGGTAGCTCCTCCGAACTGCCTGGTGCTCCAACTGAAGCCCACTTACTCTCACCCCATGATGCTATAATTGGCGCACCGGTTTTCAGGGGTTTGGCTTGGACTGTGAGCGGGAGTGTGAGAGCTCGCTTTAAAGGCCGAGCTCGCTGCTGGGGTTGTGGCCTTGAGCTACGATTTACTGGCACGCGTTTACGATCGGCTCTACTCGCAGGAGCAAGCCGCGAAGATTCGGGTTGTGCTTGAGCTTCAGCCGCCTTTGGAGCCGGTGTTGGACGTGGGGTGCGGTACGGGCCTCCTCCTCGAGCGGTTGCTGTGCTACTGCGTGGGCCTCGACCTTTCGCTGGGGATGCTCAAGGCTGCTAAGGCGAGGGGGAGGGTCAGGCATGGGGATCTTGTCTGCGGGGATGCAGAGCAGATGCCCTTCAGAGACTCATCCTTACGCACGGTTTACTCCGTAACGGTGCTGCACGAAGCCCCCCTTGCGCTGGATGAGATCCTAAGGGTTCTGAAGCAGGAGGGCAGGGCCGCTGTAACGCTGCTGAGGAAGAGGATTGAACTGCTACCCAAGCTGCTGGAGAAACTGAATGGCGCGGAAGTCTACGACGAACCTGACTTGAAGGACGTCGTCATAATCTTCAAAGGGAGAGAAGGCGGGAGCGAGTGAGAACGTGGTAGCCCGGCGGGGATTCGAACCCCGGTCCTCGGGGGCGTGCTCGCCGCGTCTTCCGGCTCAGAGCCCCGCATGCTTACCGCTACACCACCGGGCTTCGCTTCTCCTTCTGAGCCGGCCTTTTAACCTTTATCCAGCTTGGCGACGGATATTTTCCCATAATGTCCAGGACATTAATGAACAGCGTAGGCAGAATGCCTATGACATGCCAATGCATGCAGTTGACATTATTACTTCAGGGATTCATCCGAATGTTCTAATGTCCAGGACAGGCAAGCTACGGGAGCTCTGGAAGAGCGGGGGAGGGCGTCAGCCTCGCGTCAGCCTCGGGTTCCTCTTCACGGTTCAGCTATGCGAGGCTTCATCAACGCGCTTCCTGCATTTTCTCCCGCTTTTATCCCTCTCTTGAAGCTGCTCTCCGGATGCGCTCCATCACCTCGGGGGGTAGCGCCTCATCCTCAATCCTGCGCGCTAGGGGTCTGCGGAGGACTAGGCCCTGCCCGTCCACGATATCGAGCTCCCAGGCTCTGAGGTCGTGGGGCGTCTGCCGCATCTTCTCGATTATTAGGTATCGGCGTAGGACGCCATTGGCGATGGTTCTCTTAAAGTGGATGATTCCATCGGCGACATGCTCGATGCCCCACCCGAAGGCCGAGCCAGTCGTGATCGCGTACTGGCTGGTTGCGTATATCGTGAAGCCCCACCTGTTGAGCACGCGCTTCACCATGTAGCTCTGCTCCCTCGCTCTCACGGGAGCCCTAAGCCAGAAGGCGCTCATCGAGTCGATGATCAACCTTCTGCATCCCCTCCCCAGCGTCTTCTTGGCTGCGATCACTTTATCGAGCATCTCCTCGACCGTTACTTCACGGAGGCTCCACTCGTCCTCCTTCTCCCTCATCAACGCGTCAATTATCACCAGCCTACCCTCCTTCAGCGCGGCCTGGTAGTCCATCTTGAACTGCGAAGCCTGCCTGACGATGCTCTCGCGGCTCTCCTCCGTCGTCACGTAGATGCAGCTCTCACCCTGCCTCAAACCGGCCCAAGCGAAGTGCAGGCAGGCGACGGTCTTACCCGTACCAGGCATCCCGACTAGAGCCGTGAGGAAGCCCTCCGGTACACCGCCTGAGAGCAGCTCGTCCAGCTTAGGGATGCCGGTTGACAGCCTCGTCACCATTCCACTCATCAGCCTCTTCCCCGCTTAAAAGCTCGCTGCTGCTCTTCAGCCCCCTAGCCCACTCGAGCGCGTAGAGAACCGCCGAGGCGATGCAGAGGACGGGGCCCCCAGCCACCGATACTTGGTGGACGGCGATCCTTAAAGCAAAGTAGGCGTAGACGGGCGACGTGGAGAGCAGAACAGCGGCCGCCAAGAGAGCCATGCTTTCCCTGCTCACGAGGGCCAGGACCGAGGCTGCGAGCCCAACGTAGTAGGTGACCGTGAAAAGGACGGGTATCTCGTAGACCTGGACGCTCTTCCCGCCGGCGCGGAACCAGGGTACCGGGAGTGCTGCCAGCGCCAGCAGCAGCGCCGCAAGCTTAACCGTTCTCATTCCTCCTCGCCTCCAAGTAGAGTCTAGCTACCCTATTGAACACTGAGAGAGGGCTCTGCGCCAATCTCTCGGCTGCAGCGCGCCCCAACCTGCTCCTAACGTGCTCGAGCACGTCCGAGACGAAGCCACTCAGGGATTCAGCGCTCTCCACGCGACCGCTTAAGCGGAGGTATTCGGTGTAGAGCTGCAGGAACTCCGCGAGGCTTCTGGGAACGCTATCCTCCCGCTTTATCCCGGCAGCCCTGTACACCTCCTCAGCGCCGCCGGGGAACAGCTTGTAGAGGGTCTTCGTAGAGATCCTCAACGTCCTAGCGACGTACCTCATGCTCGGCGGGCTACCCTCCCTAGCGTAGTACTCCTGCACGAGCTTTACAACGCGATCCCTCAGGCTCATCCAGCACACCGGGGGCCTGTTTTACCGTGATGCCGGGCTTCCTCTTTAAAAAGGGTGAGGTCATAGAGGCTTGTGATGAGATTCACCTTTGAGCAGAGCGGTAAAATCGTCTTCGGCCGAGGCACCCTACCCGAGGTGGGGCGCTACGCGGCCTCGCTCGGCTCGCGCGCCCTCCTAGTAACGGGGAGGAGCTTCGCGGCTAGTAGCGGTCTACTTCAACGCCTTGTGGATTCCCTGAGGGAGGCCAACATGGACGTCGTCGTCTTCCCCGAAGTAGAACCGAACCCCTCTCTCAAAACCGTCGAGCGGGGCGCGCGCTTAGCGGCGAGCAAGGGTGTGGATGTAGTGGTGGGCTTCGGGGGCGGAAGCCCTCTCGACGCGGCGAAGGCGATCGCGGCCGTCTTAGCGCTGGGGGGCGCACCCTCCGACCACCTATACCCCAAGGCTGTGGAGAAAGCTTTGCCAGTAGTGGCCCTTCCCACGACCACCGGGACCGGGAGCGAGGTGACCCAGTACTCGGTTCTTGTGGATCCGGATGCGAGGAAGAAGGTGGTGATGCAGGGGCCCGCCCTAGTCCCGAGGGTGGCGATCCTGGACGCGGACGTGACCGATTACATGCCGGGGCGCCTCGTGGCCGGCACGGGGTTCGACGCGCTATCTCACGCGCTCGAGGCGTTCATCAGCAGGAGGGCTTCACCCCTCTCAAACCTCTTCGCGTTGGAGGCTGCCCGCATCATCCTCTCCAACCTCCCCTCAGCCGTTAAGGGGTCGCGTGAAGCCAGGGAGCTGATGCTGTACGCGAGTATGCTGGCCGGCGTAGCGATCAACCAAGCCGGCTCGACGCTAGCGCACGGGCTCGGTTACTACCTGACTGTGCACCACGACCTTCACCACGGCGTAGCCAATGCGCTTCTGCTTCCACACGTCCTCGCTTTCTACGCGGAAAGGGTTGGCAAAGTCGATGAGCTGGCCGCTTCGCTGAACTTCAGGAGCTGGGAGGAGCTGGTTGAGCGCGTCTGCAAGCTCGCGGACGAGGTGGGGATCCCCGACAGCGCTGCAAGCGTGGGGGTAACTGAGAGTGAGCTCGACCGCATGGCTGAGGAGGCGATGTTCTACCGGAGGAACATCGAGAATGGCCCGGTGATCCCCAGCCTCGATGAGATCAAGCGGATCTACGCGGAGTGCTACGAGGGTCGGAGAGCGCTCCTCAGACGGCTGGGGAGGGCCTAGAGCAAAGCTCCCTCAGCAGCTCGACGGCCGAGAGAGCGGCTAGGTAGCTCGTCTTCGGGTTGCTGGGGTGGGGTACGTTCTCCACCCTAACGTAGAGGGTTCCGGCCTTCGACTTCACGAGTACCTCGTGCACATTGCGATCCGCTCTCGGATCGGCCACAACTCTGACTCGCACCGGAGCACGCGCGCACAGCGATAGGGCTGCAGCTACGTTCAGAGTCCTGGGGAAACGCTTGACCGCTTCCTCCGCTGTGCCCTCGAAGACCACGAGAGGCTCCTCTAAGCCCTCCAGCCTCATTCCTTTCTCCCTCGCGTAGGGTTCATCGGCGAGCTTGGTGGGGTGCTTGCGGCTCACGAGGAAGACCTCATCGATCCCGGCGATTGCCATCGCTTTCACCGCATCCAGTCCAGCGATAGCTCCCGCGGGGACGTGGACTCTGCCGCCGAAGTGCTCTAGGATTGGCTTGGCCTCCGGCCTTAGCAGCGCACCCACGCTCAGCACAACTAGCTCCTTACCTGCCTCGAGCAGCCGCCGCCCGTAGTGGAGCACGGCATCCTGGCTCGCCGCCTCCACGACCACCTGCGTTAAGGGGTCAGCGGCGATTTCTTCCACGCCCGCAGCGATCTTGGGCCTCTGCCTCGTTAAGCTGCGAGCGAGGCCTTCCGCTCTCGCGCGATCGGCGTCCAACAGGTAGCGCAGCTCCGCGTTGACCAGCCCGGAATCGATAGCCCTGGCGATCACGCCGCCTATCGCCCCGCACCCTATCAGGGAGACCCCCTTCACGGCTTGACCACCTCCACGACCTCGAGAGACATGTCAATCGCTTTCGCCGAGTGCGTAAGCCAGCCCATGCTGATCACGTCGGGCCCCGCCCTCGCGTACGCTGCAAGGTTTTCGAGGTTAATCCCTCCGGAGACCTCTACGACAACTTTGCCCCTCAGCCCGGAGCGTTCGAGGAGCCTTATCGCCTCCTCCACCTCCCCTGGGGTGAAGTTGTCGAGCATGATGATGTCCGCACCGGCTCGAGCAGCCTCAAGCGCCTCCTCCGGGCTCGAGACCTCCACCTCGACCTTGGTGGTGAAGCTGGCAGCCCTCTTCGCAGCCCTCACAGCCGCCTCCACTGAGCCGAAGTACCTGAGGTGGTTGTCCTTGATCAAGATCATGTCGCTGAGAGAGAGCCTGTGGGGGTCGCCGCCGCCCGCTTCGACGGCTCTCTTCTCGAAGTAGCGGAGACCAGGGAGCGTCTTCCTCGTGGCAGCAACTCTTACGTTGGGGTTGACCGCCTTGGCTAGCCTCACGGCCTCCCGCGTCGCGGTGGCCACCCCGCAGGCGTGCGAGAGGATGTTGAGTACGAGCCTCTCCACCTGGAGCAGCTTCCTCAAGTCACCTTCGATCTCCAGCAGTGCGCTACCCTTCTGGAACTCGTCACCGCTCGCTACGTTGGCCCGCACGTTGAAGCCTAACCGCTTCAGGAAGCCGGCCACCTCTTCCACGCAGGCGGCTACGCCGCGCTCCTTCGCGGTAACGACAGCCCTGCACTTGCAGCCCTCTGGAATGAGCCTAGCCGTGGCATCCCAGAACGGAATATCCTCAGCCAGCCACTCGAGCATCTTCTGGTGGATTAGCTCCTCGACCATGGTGGGGGCACCCCCAGCAGCTCGAACGTCCTACCTATAGCTTCTCGAGCCCGCCGAGCGACCTTCGCGTCAACTTTCACAACGCTTCTGCCGTTTACTAGGCTACTCAGGATGCTGCTCAGGGTTATCTTCTTCATTTCGACGCAGACCGCATAGCTGCTTGCGGGATGAGCTTTGAAACCCAGCTTCTCCAGCCGGTGGAGCAAACCCACTTCGGTTGCCACTACGTACTCCCTCGCTCCCAGCTCGGATGCCGCCCTAATCATCTGACTCGTGCTTCCGACAAAATCGGCCAAGCGGCGAACCTCTCTGACGCACTCGGGGTGGGCCAGCACCTTTGCTGCCGGATACTTTTTCCTCGCGCCCTCAACTTCCTCCCGCGTAATGGCCAAGTGGACCGGGCAGTGCCCATCGCTCGGCACGGGTATCACCTCCTTCCCCGTCGCTTCAGCGACGTACTCCGCGAGGTGCCTGTCGGGGCCGAAGAGCACCCTATCCGCCTCAAGCTGGGAAACGAGCTTAACGGCGTTGGCACTCGTAATCACGTAGTCCGCTAAAGCCTTAACCTCCGCCCAACTGTTGACGTAGACGACAAAGGGGACTCCCGGGTACTTCTCCTTGTACTCTTTCGCGAGCTCTAAGGTCAGCATGGCGGCCATGGGGCACCTCGCCAGCCGCTCGGGGTGTAGTACCACCTTTCCGGGGTTTAGGATGGCAGCCTGCTCCGCCATGAAGTCGACGCCCGCGAACACGACGGTTTTCGCTTCAAGCTCTGCAGCTTTCAGGGAGAGCTCTAGGCTGTCGCCGACGAAGTCCGCTGCATCCTGAACCTCAGGGCGCTGGTAGTTGTGCGCCAGGAGCACGGCCTTCTTCTCGTCCATCAGCCTCCTGATCTCCTCGATCGAGACCATCGGAGCAAGCCCTTGCATTCGGCTTTTTAAGGGGGGTTTTACCGGCAAATATGTCAGGTACGACGGGTGGGGGGTGAACAAGGTTTGCCACTGAGAGTCTTCGTGGTGATTAACAGCCACTTTGAGGAAGTTGAGGAGGCGAGGAAGCTGCTAGCGCTCCACGGCTTGCACGAGGTCGACAGCGTTGGTGAGGCTGACCTGGTCATAGCCTTGGGCGATGACAGGTGCGTTCTCGACGCGGTCCAAGCGGTTGGCGAGAGGGACTTGCCGATCCTTGGCGTAAGCACGGGCGGGGCTGGCTACCTGACCTCCATTAGCGTGGAGGAGCTGGGCGCCGCTCTCGAGGCTGTCGTCCGCGGGGAGTATGAGCTGGCTACGTACACCAAGCTGAAGGGTGTCGTTGACGGCTCTTTAGTTGTGTACGCGCTCAACGAGATCGCCGTGTTCCCCTCTAAAAGCGCAGCCCTCATGAGCTACGAGCTCCTAATCGATGGAGATCCAGTCTGGAGCGATAGAGCCGATGGAGTGATCATAGCAACCCCTCTCGGCTCAACCGCCTACGCCCTCTCAGCTGGGGGAGCCATCGTGTTCGAGGGGGCTCGAGTCCTCGAAGTGGTTCCCGTGAATAGCGTCGATGTAGCGAAGCGCCCGCTGGTGATACCCGATACCTCGACCGTTGAACTTCGCAGCATTGCCAGTAAGTATCCATGCGAGATCGTCGCCGACGGAGGGAGTAGAGTTAGAGTGAAGGAAAGGGTTACGGTTGCGCGGGCTGAAACTGACGTCCGGATAGTGAGGCTCTTCTCAAAGCCGTCCGTTCGCGAAACCCTGAGGGAAAAGCTCGCGGAAACCCTCGACGTACCGCCCAGCGCGAAGTTCGTGCTGAAGATGCTGGAGCTTAAAGGGCCGATGAGTGCCCGTGAGCTCGCGGAAGAAACAATGCTACCAGAGAGAACTGTGAGAAGGGCACTATCGGAGCTGCAGAGGAGAGGGCTTATCAGGAGGATCGTGAATCTGAGGGACGCGCGGCAGTTCTTCTACGAGGCGTTAAGGTAGCGGAGAGCTTTTAAGCCGTGGAGACCGTATTCTCACCGGCGGGGGTGCCCGAGCTAGGACAAAGGGGGCGGTCTACTGCGTAGGCCTAAACTTAAGGGCTTCGAACGGGTGCTAAGGTATCCGCTGGCGTAGGCCTGCCCGGGTTCGAATCCCGGCCCCCGCACCACCCCATGCCCTCTCTTTCGCGCAGTGTCCTATCGCCATATCGCGCCACTACCCCGTTACGAGGTTCCAAGTTGGCGGAGCAACGGCTCCGGTGGATCACATATTGTGTGGTGGTGCATACCGTTGCCGCTTCCGGCTAACCTATAAGAGAGAGTACGCGCCGTACCCGCGTGGGAACACCTGTAAGTCGATTAGTAGCGCTTCTTGAAAAGGTTAGGTGTAGGGTGGTCTGCGAGTGGAGCGAGTACGGCGTCCCGCCGCAGCTTCTTGAAACGTGGTCTGCTCACATCATCGAGGAGCTGGCGATCTCCTTGAAAGCCGCTACAGCAGCCGGCTGCGACTTAAGCAAGGTGCTGAAGCTTGTCCTAGCGCACGAGCTGGGCGGGGAGCTGCAGGAGCTGCAGGTGAACCTGGAATCCGGAGACCGTGAGGCTCTCCTGGTGAAGCTTTCCCATGAGCTGGCTCGGGTTCTCGAAGCGAAAAGGTACTTGAGAATGGGGTTCAAGGTTGAAGAGGCGCTCGAGAGGCACGTACAGGAGGCTCTCAAGGCGGCAGCAAGCATCGCTGAAGATCGTTTAGCCCAACTGGTGCACGAGCTTCTCACCTCCTAGCCAGCTTCAAAGGCAACCTTTAAGGGGGCGCGCGGATAGGGTAAACGTAATGAGGCTGAGTGAGGAGGAGCGGCGTTTCCTCAATTACCTGCATACGAAGGGGGGCAGCGCCTACCTCTTCGAGATTCGCCACGCCCTCAACATCCCCCATACGTCCGCTTGGAGGATGGCGAGGAGATTGAACGAGTACGGCCTCATCACGATAGCGAAGGTTAGAAGCGGAAAGAGAGAGCTGCTTAAGATCCTGCTAAAGAGAAGGTAATGCCACCTCAAGCAAAAGGTATTTATTTAGCTGTCATAAGATAAACGCATGCTTAGGGCGCCGTGTGAAGAGCTTGTAAGGTACGTGCTACCAGCGCTGAGGGGCGCATTGGTAACCTTTATGTACGCGGAAAAGAGGATGAGACAGGTGGATATAGCGAGGCTTGTAGGCATTAGCCAGAGCGCTGTAAGCCGCTACATTAACATGGAGCGAGGGTTGTACAGGAGGATGGTCGATGAGCTGCCCGAGATGAGGAGCCTACTCGAGGGAGCGGTAACGAAGCTGGAGAAGGGGGAGAACCTCTCGATATGCGACCTATGTAGGGAGATGAGAGACAGGGGTCTCCTGGACAGAGCCATGGAGATCGTAAGAGGAGGGAAATTAGGAGGGGCGGCGCTGAGCCAGCAGTTTGGCTGCTAGCTCCGCGTAAGTCTCCTTCACAATCTCAACAGCCCCGAGCTCAGAAAGTATCGATAGCACCTCGCTCTCGCTGTCCCCTTCCACCTCAACGAAGAAGCCCAACCCCTCGACCTCATCGAGAGCCACAGTAGCTCTGCCTAGCGCGTACGATTCCCGCCTCTTCCTCACCTTTACGGCCTCTCTGAACCCCAGCTGTTCAAGCAGGAGTTTAGCGGCCTGCGCATCGTCAAGCCCAACGGTAATCTCCAGCCTCGACTTCGCCAAGCTATGCGACCGTGGACCCTTGTAGGTGAGTTCAACCCTCCCCTCTGCCACGCGTAGCCTGAGAGCCTCGTCTACCTCGAGCATGCTGCGGCATGGATGCTCGAAGTAGATGTCCTCCTGCGTTTCGATCCTAAGTAGGCGGGCGCCGAGCTTCGCCAGCTTTTCTCGCACGTTTTCCGGATCCGCTCTAGCCTTCACTTCAATTTCTACTTCCACCGTGCGCCACCTCTGGGCTCGCTAGAAGGTTTTGCGTCCATTCGAGCCGCGAGGTCAGCAGGGTGACTCCTGCAGCGGCTGCCACAATTGCGCCTAAAGCGAGCTCAAACCAAACTTCAACGAACCGAACCAGTATCGTCACGGCCATCGCTGCTGACCTTTCTACGCCGAGAGCGCTGAGGATGACTAGGGTTCCAACCTCTGTAACGCCGAGCGCGGCGGGAATCCCCACGGGTAAAGCTGTCAGGTAGCAGTGGAGCGGAAACGATAGCAGGACGACCCAGAAGTCAACATCGTATCCCACAGCGGTGAAGAGGACGTTCAGCTCAAGCGCTCCAGCCAGCCATTGGAAAAGCATGAGCACTGTTGCGAGAATCATGTAACCCTTCCTCCCCCAAGCCCCTCTAACGGACATAGCGACTGCTTCGACGAAGCTGTCAACCCTCTCCCCTAAGCTCAGGCTGTGGACGTTGTAGAGGCGGGCTACGAGCCTATCGGCGTACCTCGCCAACCTCCGAGAGACTCCTTTCAAGCTCTCAGGCCTTAAGAGCACGTAAGATGCGATCAGAGTGCTCAGGATCGCCATCGCGGTCACGATCGAAACGGCCTGCGGAAGGACCCCTCTAGCCGCAATATCGACCGAGGCGGCCGCTAGGAGGAGGATGAATGCTACGTTGTAGAGGAAGCGGTGGACGACGATCGTCGCTAGGAACTCGGCGTACCCCGCGTTCCTCTTGCTCCTGACGTAAGCGAGGCGAACTAGCTCCCCGGAAACCGACGCTGAAGCCACCAGCTTATCAGCCATCAGGCCGAGCACTGAGGCTACGAAACCATCAATGAAGCCTATCTCGACGCCGGTGGCTTTCGCTGCAGCGACCCAGGCGAAGGCGAAGAAGGCGATCGATGCGAAATCGAAGAGGCAGGCTAGCGCAACGTACAGGGGGTTTGCGTTGGCTATCCTGATAACCACTGCCCAAGGGTCGCTCAAGATGAAGGCTAGGGTTACGAGCACTGCGCCAACAGCGATCGCTAGCAAGACGCTCGCTTTAACCGGTGACGGCGCCACTGATGGTTCTGACCTTTCCCTTATTAAAGCGTTAGCGGTAGGCAATCCTTTAAGCGCCTTCAAGCACAAAACCTGTGGGCGAGAGGAGACCGCTGCTGGCTAACGGTAGCATAGTTGGCAGCTACGAGCCCCTCTTCAAGTATTGGGAGCGCGTGAAAGAGAAGGGGGGCGAAGAACTGATCATCGGTCGCGAGGAGCTGGAGCTCATCGAGAGGAGGGTTAGGGAGGAGGGGAGGGTCTCGCTCCTTCAGCTAAAGAACGAGTTGGTGCAGCGCTTCTTGCCGCGCGTGGACCCGGATGCTGCGAGAGAGGCGTTCAGCAGCTTGGGCGTCCAGCTCGATGCTAGCGAGGCGCGGAGGATGATCGCGGAGATCTTCGCTGGGTGGGCACTGGAGGCGGCGAGGACGCTTGGCATCGTCGAGTTTAAAGGCTGGCTCCCCCGCTAGGCGGAGGCTTTCACGAGAGGCCTGCCGACCCCGACGTAGATGACACCCTTCGGGGGTGTTCGCCACTCATTGACTACGAGCCGCCCATCAACTATCGCCAGTCGATCGGTTTCGGCTAGCTTCTTCAGGAGCGTCGGAGTGAGGTCCACGTATTCGGGGTGGTCGGTCGCTATGACGACTACCTCTCTCCCCTTGACGGCTTCCGCGAGATCATGGGTAAGGGGGAGTCCAAGATCCCTCAGAGTCCGATCCTCCGCAACATAGGGGTCATGGACGGTGATCAGCTCGTAACCCTTCTTCAGGAGGTGGTCGATGAGATCGTACGTGGGAGAGAGGCGGGTGTCGTCTATCCCGCCTCTGAACGCTAGCCCCAGTACAGCGATCCTCGGTTTGAGCGACCCCAGCTCTCGCGCGACGATATCCACCAACTCGGCTGTGAACCCCGGCATGGATAGGTTGATCTGCCGTGCAAGCTCGGTGAGGGGCAGCTCGAGCCCAAGCCTCCTGGCCACGTGGATTAGAAAGCGCGGGTAGACCGGTATGCAGTAGCCCCCGACACCTACGCCCGGCATGTGCAAGTGACAGTAGGGCTGGCTGTTTGCGGTCGCTCTCACCTCCGAGTAGTCGATGCCCAGAGCCGCAGCCAGCTTGGCCAACTCGTTGGCGAGCGCGATGTTCACGTCCCTGTAAACACCCTCGGCCAGCTTCTCGAACTCGGCGGCCGTGGGGCTGGTCATTACGATCACCCCCTTCTTAGCCACCCTCTCGTAGAGGGCACGGGCGGCTTCGGCGCTACGGGGTCCGACGCCAGCCACGACTTTGGGGTATCTCTCCTCGATGTCTTCGACCGCTCTGCCCACGTAGACCCGTTCGGGGCTGTAAGCTAGGAGGAGCTCGTCTCCAACGTTGAGCCCGCTAGCCTTCTCGAGGGTTGGTGCAACAACCTCCAGAGTCGTGCCTGGAGGCACAGAGGATTCCACGACGACAAGATCCCCCTCCCGGGCGCCTCTGCCAGCTGCTTCAACCGCTGCTTCTAAGCTTGCGAAATCCGGTGTGCCGTCAGATCGAAGGTGTACAGGGACGGTGATTATCTTGACCCTGCACCTACTTGACGCTTCTACGCCGTCGGACGTAGCTTGAAACCTGCCCTCCCGCAGCCCCATTAGGATGGCCTCGCGAACCTTCGATTCAGCGTAGCTGACAACCCCCCTGTTAAGCTCACTAACACGCTCCTCCGATATATCAACACCTACGACCCGGAAACCCGCTCTCAGGAAGACCGCCGCTACGGCTTTCCCAACGTATCCCATCCCGTAAACCGCTACTCGATCCCTTTCGATCACATGCAATCAAGCCCCCACAGCACTTAACCTTTGCCCTGCTTTAGGAGAAGCTTGCGCAGGTTCTTGCAGCAGAAGGATATCCTCGCCTGGTCCACTACAGCGTCACTTCGTAGACTTCGCGGGGGCGGAGGATGACGACGGTGGTTTTGCCGGCGAGCAGCTCGGCTAACCGCTTTGCCTCCTCCAAGCTGCAGTGAACGGGTACGACGAGCTGGGCTCCCACTTCCGTGGCCATCATCGAAGCGCTCTCAGGCGTTGAGAAAGACGAGCCTCCAGCGGGCAGGAAGGCCAGGTTAGCCTTCAACTTCTGAAGCGGCACGTAACCCGTGTCACCCGCGAATAGCACGGATGGCCCCCAAGTCACGTAGTACAGGTTTGTGGGAACCTCGTGCTTACCCTCAAGCGCGTAGATCTTTAGCTCGCCAACCCTGAAACCGCGCCTCGGCTTCAGCTCCATCAGCTTGATCGAGGGTACGAAGCTCGCTACAGCTCTGCAAACCTCGCCGGTGCCTACGATCAGCGAGCTCTTCATCTCCACGAGCTTCATGACCGTCCTCTCGTGGAAATGATCGTCCAGGTGGTGCGTAAACAGGGTGATCACAGTCCCCCTCAGCTTAACAATATCATCGTCCGAGAGGTGGTCGGCGGGGTCGAACACGAGCGTGCAATCCTGAACCGTAAGCACCACGCATGCTCCCCCCATGAAGGAGAAAACCACGCGATTCGCGGATCCCACACCATCACCACTCCGAATAAGGTGTTAGTCGTTAATTTGCTTTGCTAAATCAAGCTTATTAGCCATCGCTTCGCGGGCGCCGCCGGGATGAAGCTTGCAGGTGCCTATCGCCAGGCCCCTCATGGGCGAGGAGGAGCTTGAGGCTGTGAGAAGGGTTCTCGAGAGCGGGATCATCGCTCACGGCCCTGAGGTCGAGAGCTTCGAGAGGGAGTTCGCTGAGTACGTGGGCGTCGAGTACGCCGTGGCCGTGGCGAACGGCACAGCGGCCCTCGACCTGGTGCTGAAGGCTTACGGCATAGCGCCGGGCGACGAGGTCATCACAACCCCCTTCACGTTCGTAGCCACTGCCAACGCAATCCTCTACCAGGGGGCGAAGCCGGTCTTCGCCGATATCGACCCTAAGACCTACAACATCGACCCCAACAGCGTCCTCGAATCGATCACTCCGCGCTCGAAAGCTATCATTGTAGTGCACCTGTACGGGCAGCCCGCCGACATGAAGGCGCTAAGGGAGATAGCCGACGACTACAAGCTGATTCTAATCGAGGACGCGGCGCAAGCCCATGGAGCCGAGTTCGAGGGGAAAAAGGCTGGCTCCCTCGGTGACGCGGCGATCTTCAGCTTCTATGCCACGAAGAACATGACGACCGGTGAGGGGGGTATGGTGACCACGAACGACCGGAGGATTGCCGAGCGCGTAAAGCTACTGAGGGACCACGGGCAAGCCGAGAAGTACCTCCACGTCGAATTAGGGTACAACTTGAGGATGACCAGCATCCAGGCGGCAATAGGCCGCGTCCAGCTCCGCAAGCTCGACCGCTTCAACGAGATTAGACGGAGAAACGCTAAATTCCTTACCGAGAGCCTTTCGAGCATCCGGGGCCTCACCCCACCTTACGAGGACCCCAGGGTTAAGCACGTCTACCATCAGTACGTGGTTCGGGTCGAGGACGGGTTCCCGCTAACACGAGACGAGCTGAAGGAGTTCCTCGCGGAAAGGGGTGTGGGTACCGCGATCCACTACCCCCTCCCCGTGTTCATGCAGCCCCTGTACAGGCGGCTCGGATACCCCTCGGACATGTGCCCCAACTCAATCGAAGCCAGCAGGAGGGTTCTCAGCCTCCCAGTGCACCCGGCCCTCGCCGAGCAGCAACTGAGGTACGTAGTCGATTGCCTCAAGGAGGCTGCCTCGAGAGAGCATCGATAGAAAAGTTTATAAACTGGTTATATACGTCTTTTCCCGCCTTTCCAGCCCCCTAAACACTGCCTCCGGGTGACCCTCATGCTCGCGATCGTAGCTCGTGAACTCAGAAAATCGTATGTCGTCCGCACGAGGAAAGGCCTGCTCACGTGGGAGAAGAAGGTAGTCGAGGCGCTAAAGGGGGTCTCACTCACCGTCAAGAAGGGCGAGATTTTGGGGGTTCTGGGCCATAATGGAGCTGGCAAGAGTACATTCGTGAAGATACTAGCCACGCTCCTGCTGCCGGACAGCGGCGAGGCCGAGATTCTCGGCCTCGACCTGGTTAGGGAGAGAGATGAGGTTAGAAGGATCATTGGCGTGTCCCTTAGCGTCGAGAAGGGTTTCTTCCCGAGGTTGACGGCACGAGAGAACCTGAAGTACTTCGGGATGCTTTACGGTTTGAGTGGGAGAGAGCTCGATAGAAGGGTGAAAGAAGCTCTTGAGGCGCTAAGCTTGCAGAAGCACGCAGACAAAATGTACGAGGAACTCTCGTTGGGCATGAAGGCCAGGCTGAGCATCGCTAGGGCCCTCCTTCACGACCCTGAAGTGCTAATCCTGGATGAGCCTACGCTTGGCCTCGACCCCGTGACGGCTAGGCGCGTGAGAGCCCTTCTCGTCAACCTAGCTCGTAGCCAGGGCAAGACCATCCTGCTGACCACGCACAACATGGCGGAGGCTGAGGCCGTTTGCGATAGAGTCGCGATAATGAGCGAGGGGAGGATAGTCGCTGTTGATTCAGTTGAGGGGCTTCGACGAAGGGTGAGCGGCACAGTTTTCCTGGAGCTTAGGCTGCCTAGCTGGGAGAGCTCGCAAGCGATATCCCTCCTAAAGAGGATGCCGGAGGTGACGGTGTCCGCCGTTCACAAGGGGGCTCAAGCCGACCGAGTGCTCATCTCCGCACCGCTCTCGGGAGCCGACGAGGCGCTAATCAACATCCTCCGCGCTCTGAGGAGCTCCGGGTACAAGGTGAGGGGTGTCAGCTTGAGGGAGCCAACGCTTGAGGACGTCTTCATCGAGCTCGTCGGTGCGAGGTGAGCGGCATGAGGAGGGTGCTCAACCTGCTCAAAGCTGGCGCCTACTACGAAGTTAAACTCCTGAAGAACAACCCGGGGGTGTTGGCCTTGCTCGTCCTTCGACCGTACGTCGCACTGCTCTTGACGTACTCCCTGGACCGCTCAGGCACGCTCTCCTCCTACTTCCTCCAGAGCCTATCCCTGCTAGCTTCGATCGATGCTGTCTGGGACATCGCCGGATTGGCTTTGTTGGCTAGGTGGACCGGCAGCCTACCCTACCTCTCGCTTACCCCCTCCAGCTTGAGCAGCGTCCTCGTCCTCACGTACGTGCCCCGCTACGTTATCGAGAGCCTTCTGAAGGCCCTCGCACTATCGCCTCTCCTCTTCCTCGAGCTAGCAGCCCCGGAGGCGCTCAAGATCGTCCTCCTCTCGCTGTTCCTCGTTACGCTCGGCCTACTACCGCTCCTAGGGTTTAGCATGCTTGTAGCATCAGCAACACTGGCTGTCAAGGAAGACGCGCTGTGGCTTGAATGGGTGACACCGGTGCTACTCCTGCTAGCCGGCGTCCTTTACCCCGTCAGCCTGCTACCCGGCTGGGTTAGGGCGCTCTCCAGCGCAATACCGCTGACACACTTGATGGAGGCTTCAGCCGCGCTGCTCAGCGGCAGAGAGGGGTGGGCGGCGAGCCTTGCAGCCGCCCTAGCCCTCTCAGCGGTTCACAACGCAGCCGGAGGCCTGCTGTCCACGCACGTCGAGCGCAGGCTTTTCAAGCAGGGCGGGTTGACGTGAGGAAGCTACGCGTTTTACTCTGGTTGAACCTCCTCAGGATGAGAAGGAACGCTCTCGCGACCATAGCCGGCTCGCTCACCGACGCTCTTTGGGCACTGGCTGTGCTAGCCGGCGCCCTAGTATCGGGTGCGCCGGCTAGGGAGGTGTTCTGGGCCCTTATCGCATGGATACTTGTCGTGAACGTCACGTGGATGCTGGGGGGCTGGCTCGACTACCTTGCGTCGCTGGGGCTCGTTGAGGAGCACCTCATACGCGGAGTAGCACTCTCCCGCCTGCTGCTGTGCAGAGCCCTAACGACTTTCATCTCTGCCGGCTTCTCTTCACTGCTCACCTACATCGGTGCGCAACTGCTTCTGCGGGACGCGCTGACCCCAGCCTCGATACCTCACGCGGTGCTCGCGCTACTCGCGCTAGCACTCCACTCGCTCGCTTACGGCGGAGCCCTCGCAGCTCTATCCCTCACGGCGCTAATCCCCAGCTACTTGTTGGACTTCATCAGCTTCGCCTTTCTCGGCATACTCCTGCTCCCACTCCCACCAGATCAGGTCGAGAAGCTCGCCTGGCTGCCGATCGTGGGCCCCGCGTACTTGCTGAAGGCCTCAGCTGCAGCTCCTCCGCCGCTTACAGCTCTCGCCGCTTCGGCCGCCTTGGCCGCCCCTCTCCTGGCTCTCGCGCTAGCCCTAATCAAGCTGGCATCGGCAAGGATAGAGAAAAGAGGTGTGAAGGTCACGAGTGCTATCTAGCGGGAAAAACGCTAAGGCTGCTGCACCCCCTTGAACTTCTCGCTGGCTTGAACGCCGCCTATTCCCCAGTTCTCCTTCGGAACTTCGTGTATTAGCACTTCTACAGCGCTTTCAGGAATTCCCAGGTCGGCGAACACCCTAGTTATACCGGCGATAATCCTTCTCTTCGTCTCGTCCGATAGACCCTTCCACACGTAAACGTGCACGACAGGCATGGCCTCCCCCATTACGCGCAGGCAGGGTCTTTCAAGCTTTCAGCTGCTCCACCACTTGCTTTAGTAAATCTTCGGCCTTCAGCGAGCCGGAGTGAACGTCCTCGACGCGCGTGTTCACGAACGTAAAGATCCTGGTGAGGAGATCCCACGGCTCGTCGTCGATCTTGACGAGGCCGAAGTTGCTGTTTTCGCCGTCGAAGCGGCCTTGCGCGGGCTGATCGGTGTACTGGAACCAGTGGTAGCCCACAACGAAGGGGAGCTCGACGATGCTGAGCATGTAGCGGGCCGTGTAGTAGGCCCTCTCCCTCTGGTCGCGAACGGGCTGGCCAGCGCCCCTCGTGTTGGGGAGCCCCGAGTCCATGGCTTTGTATGAGAACTCCGTCACCATCACCGGCTTACCCGTCACCTCGTACACCCAGCGTAGCACGCCGACCGGCGGCTCGTGGTTCCCGTAAGTGTAGTAGTTCAGCGTGACTACATCGGCGTACCTGCCAACCACCTCAAGAACCTCTCGGGGTGGAGGACCTGCGAACCGTACCCCTAGAATCAGGTGGTTGGGATCGTAGCTCCTAACAGCGTTCACCCCCACGCTCATGTAGCGCTCAGCGAAGGCGCGCAGGAAGAGGCTGCGGGCAGAATCGAAAGGCCCGCCGGCGGGGAGATCGCCCATGAAGCGGAGTAGATCGTCAAAGCTTCGAAGAGTTACCCCGAGTGACGCACCGAGCCTTTCCAAATCCCCGCCAAACGCTTCGACCAGAGCTTCAGCGGCAACCCTCTTGCCCGGCGCGTCAGCGGGCAGCTTGATGAAGTCGTCGAGGAGGTGCCTCGGGGACCGCCAGTCGGGACCCCACCTCAGCTCGTTGTCCAGGAAGTAGCCGATCAGCAGCGGGTCGCGAGCCCTAGGAGCGCACTTCTTAGCTACTACGCTCCTCGCGTGCTCCTCGAACTTTGGGTCGAAGATGTCTGGAACCCTTCCCGTGACCCAGTCGAAACCGTAGCTGGCCATTACGTCGAGTATCAGCGTGTACGGCATCTGGGTGAAGAGCGGCTCGTAGGACCACGAACCGATCGTGTTGAAGCCCCAGCTGCGCAGTCTCAACACCGTTGCTTCCAGCCACGAATCGAAGCTCCCGTACTTGCCTCGCACGGCCCTCTCGTAGGGGGAATACCCCAGGGCCGGCGAGTAGTCCCCGTACGGACTAACGTGGTTCACCCCCTTCGATACGAAGGCGCAGCCGAGCGGGTCAACAAGCCAGTAGGTCCCGTTACGCTGAGCCACGTAGAAGAAGCCCCGGGCCTCGAACCAGCACATCCCGCGATGCCCCCCGAAGATGTTGTAGCGATCCAAGCCGAGGCTCGGTTCAACTTGACTCGCAGCACCTCCCCTCTCCCGTTTGAGGGTGAAAGCCGTTAAGGCTACCACCAGTGCGATGGAGAGAACCACGTTTAAGAGCTTACTCCTGTCCACAGTATGCCCCAGCGACCTTGCTTAAAGGTTACCCCCTTGCGCAGGAGTGCTCAATCAGCTCAGAACGCGGAACTCCCGTGTGGGGTGCGGGAAACTAGTAGTGGTGCGCTTGACGTCCAGACGAGCTGAACCTTCTGCTAGGCCTTCTGGATTTCGCGCAGGATGCTTCTCGCAGCTTCGGTGACGGCTTCCCTGCTCTTCAGCTTGGGTTTCCATCCGAGGCTCTTGAGCTTCTCGATCTTCAATGCGACGCGCTTGACGTCGCCAGGCCACCCCACACCGTGTAGAACCGGCTTGTAGACGAACTCTACGCCCCTTAACCCCATAGCGCCCACAACGATTTCAGCAACCTCCCTAACCGTTATCCAATCCTCGCTAGCCACGTTGTACACTTCGTAGCCCCCCGCCGACTTCTCCCACGCGGTAATCGTCGCTTCCACCGCGTCACTAACGTGGATGTAGCTGCGAGTCTGCGTCCCGTCGCCCAGGATCTCCAACACGCTGGGATTCCCCTTCAACTTGACGATGAAGTCGTAGACGGCTCCGTGCCTCAACCTCGGCCCAACAACGTTGGCGTAACGGAGCACCACAACTCTGATGCCGTAGAGCCTGGAGTACGCGTGCATTAGGTTCTCGCAGGCGGCTTTGCTCGCCCCGTAGACGGAGACGGGCCTCACAGGCGCATCTTCACCCACGGGGATCTCGTCCGGCTCCCCGTAGACGCTGCTCGATGAGGCGAAGACTAGGTCGCGAACACCGCTCTTCCTCATAGCCTCGAGGAGGTTGAAGGTGGCTACGACGTTCTCGCTGAAGTGCACCTCCGGATTCGTCGTGCTTACGCGCACCTCCGGATTCGCAGCCAGGTGGAAAACCGTCTGAGCCCCCTTGACAGCCTCGTATGCCTCCTCAGGGCTCTTTAGATCCAGCTTCAGGAACTCAACGTTGCGGCTCTCGAGGTGCTGCTTGATGTTATCAGGGGTCCCGCTGCTGAGGTTATCAACGACGCGGATCCGCCAACCCCTCGCGACCAAGTGGTCCACCAGGTGGCTCCCAATAAACCCCGCTCCTCCAGTGACAACGAGTAGCCCACCGCTCATTTTTAAGCCACCGCTCGGTAAAGGTAGCTTGGATTAAAACGCTTTGGGTTTAACCACACGCGCCCGAATGGGCTGTGCCTTGATGGAGTTCGGATGCAATGCGGACGTCTCAATTCCGGTGTTACTTTACTTGAATAAAGTAATATTTATAAAGCGCATCGTGCTCACCCGCCGTGCACATCCCGGACGGCTACTTGGACTCGGTTAGCTGCGCTGCCACGTACCTGCTCGCCCTAGTTTTCGCGTTTTTTGCGGTCAAGAGGGCCAAGCTGGAGGGGGAGGAGCGGAAGCACCTGCTGCCCGTCCTAGCGGCGGCCATCTTCGTGGCTCAGATGCTCAACTGGCCTCTACCCGGAGGTACCTCCCTCCACTTTCTCGGCGCCGCGCTAGCCGGCATCCTGCTGGGCCCCTGGCTCGGCTTCCTCACGATGACACTCGTGCTACTAGTTCAAACGCTCGTGTTTCACGATGGTGGGATCACAACCTTGGGGGCGAACCTGCTCAACATGGCTGTGGTAGCCGTGCTAACGGGTTACTACGTCTACAAGGCTCTCCCCGAGCGTTTCGGTGCGGCAAGGCCGTTCCTAGCGGGCTGGCTTAGCGTTGCCTTGGCCGGTTTAGCGTGCGGGATCGAGCTGGGGCTGTCGGCTCAGTTCCTCTACGGCCTAGCGGTTACGGTTCCGGTGATGGCTGGGTGGCACGCGGTGCTCGGGGTAATCGAGGGGGCCGCCACAGCGGCCGTGTACTCGTACTTGAGGGGGCGCGCCCCTCTGTTGACTGCCTCAAGGTAGGTGGGAGTGATGCGCGCGATCAAGGGGCATAGGAAAGCTCTCACCGTGATCATAGTGCTCGCGCTCGCCAGCCCCATCTTCGGCGTGTACCTGTCCGAGCTCGTGGGTTACCACGAACCCCTAGACTTAGCCGCCGGGCTCCTCGGCCTCGAGGAGTTGACGGAGAAGATCACGTGGACCCCGCTCGCGGATTACACGGTGCCGGGGCTTCCGGACTGGCTCGGCTACGCGGTTTCCGGCTTGCTCGGCGCAGCCGTCGTCCTCGCCTTAGGCTACCTGTTCCTCAAGCTGTTGAAGTGACGGGGCGTGAGGTACCGGCCTTTAGCACCAGCGCTCCTCGAGCAGTTGGGCGCGATTCTCGACGAGCTGAGTTCGACGGGGAGGCCCCCGGCGGACCCGTGGATCGTCCTCCTCTCGGGCTTGCTGCTGAACGTGGTGGCTTCCTTCGCTCGCAGCCCGTTAGTACCAGTGCTGGCGCTGGCCTTCGGAGCCCTCCTCTCATCGATCTCGCGTAAGCTTAAAGCTTGGCTGAAGGCTACGCTGCTCGTAACGGCCTTCACTTCGGTTGTAGCGGCCCCCGCGGCTCTGCATGATGGGCTACCTCAAGCTGTACTACTGCTGGCTCGGGCCTCCGGCGCGGCAGGAGCCTTCATTGGAGCTGTGGCTTCCCTAGGCTGGTTCTGGCTGCTTTTCGGGTTGAGCCAGCTCAGGCTTCTCAACCCTTTGACTTGGCAGCTGTGGTTGACGATCCGGATGATACCCGCGTTCTCAAGGGCTGCGGTGAGAATGCTGGCGGCACGCGAAGCGAGAGTATTCGTCAGCAGCAGGAAGGCTGCGCTTGAGGCAGCCGGCAGCACGCTGGGGGATCTGCTGCTCGAAGGCTACAGGAGGGCGAGGGCCTTATCCATGGCTGTGGCAGCAAGGGCTTTCGTGGATAAGCCCCAACCGCTCAACTTCCGGCCGCGCTTGAGCTGGAGTGAGGCTGCGCTCATGGGCTACGCTGCGTTGACCACCGCGCTCTTCATCGCGGGTGCGTGACCGTGCTCGAGTGCAGGGATCTGTGGGTGAGCTACCCCGGTGCCGGGGTCGTCCTGAAGGGGGTGTCGCTGCGTCTTAAGCGGGGCGAGATCGCGTTCGTGATCGGCCCCAACGGGGCTGGGAAGACGACACTCCTCCTCACTCTCGCCGGCCTGCTGAAGCCCGACCGCGGCGAAGTGCTCCTGGATGGGGGGAGCCTCTGGGAGCAGATACCCGGGGCTCGGAGGAGGATTGGGGTCCTCTTCCAGAACCCTGACGATCAGCTCTTCAACCCGACTGTGAGGGATGAGCTCTTCTTCACGCTAAACCAGCTGGGTCTACCGGAGGGCGAGAAGCGGGAGAGGGTTCAGAAGGTTGCGCAGGAGCTGGGCGTCGCTCATCTGCTCGACCGCCTCACCTTCGCCCTTAGCGCGGGTGAGAAGAAGCGCGTCGCGCTCGCCTCCATCCTGGTGTACGAGCCGGAGATCCTCCTCCTCGACGAACCAACCGCTAACCTCGACCCTGCGACCACAGCCCTGCTCGTCTCGACGGTATGCAAAGCTAGGAGCAGGGGCAAAGCCATCCTCATCGCGACGCAAGACACTACGTTAGCTGAGAGCCTCGCCGATCGAGTGATCCTGCTCAACGAGGGTACCATCGCGTGGGAAGGGCCTCCACCCCTTCCCCGCGAAGTGCTTGAGAGAAGCGGGATGCTCGCGCACTTTACCCCCTGCAGTTGACCACGCTCTACGAACCACGAACGGGAACGGTTTTTTCACGATCATCCGGCAGAGGCGCCCGGGTCCGGAACGCTTTTCCCGGAATATTGAACCAACTAGTACTTAGGCCTCCTCGCTGGGGTGGGCCAGCGGGATCAGCACGCGGTACCGCTTGGCGCTTTCGGGCCCGACGATGTGCAGCTCTACGGGTAGGTTTAGAGGTACTCCCAGCTTATCCATCTCCTCGTGGATCTTAGCCCTCAGCTCCACAGCCTCCTCAAACGTCGGTTCGCGCGGCAGCACTACAACCACGTCAACATCGCTCAAAGCTGTGAGCCTCCCCTCCGCAGCTCCACCCGTCAGGTAAGCCCTGGCGCCAGGTGCGGCCCGGGCTACGGCTTCAACTACGACGCCTAGGTACATTTTCCAGCGAGCCAGTGCCCTAAGCATCACCCGAACACCTCCTTCTCGATCTTCTCGAGCATACCGATAATACTTTCAGCAGCCTCTACGAGCTTCCCCGCCTGCTCCCTGCTGTAGCTGAAGACTCCGTAGATTGAGCGCACGTGGCCTTCCTCAAGCTCCGCTATGACCCTCCTGTTCCTCCTTACGTATTCGATGAGCTCCTCCGCTTCCTTGCGGAACCCCTTCTCCTCGAGAACGGAGACCAAAAGCCCAATCAGTGCCCAGATGCTATGCCCTCTCACCTCTTCGCCAGTGACTCTGTACAGGATCGCTTTAACGAGTAACTGAGCGGCGTACTCCGCGTTCAGAACTGCCAAGTCGCACTCGCCACTAAAAAGGAGCTGCTTAGCTAGTCTGAGCATGGATCGCGATCTCCTCTTAAGAAGCTCGACGTACTCGCCACTCACGACTCAGAGTACTAGCCTACTCTTATTCTATTTATCGATCCACGCTCGGGCACCTCCCACTTCTCCGGTTTAACAGAGACAGCCCTGCTCTCCGGCCTAACACCTTAGATCGCTGGGGTGGGCGCCACAGGGTCAATTTGGGGGGCCTACGCACCTCCTCTAGTACCGAGTCAGTTAGGGTACGCAGGCTTTGCGTGCCTAACACGGGTAGGAGCAGCATTTGGGTTTAAGTGGAGCTAGATGCTGCATGAGCTCCGCAGAGATGCTAGCCTCCCCACTATGAGCGCTTCGTTCAACGTTAAGATCGGCGGGGAGCTGTAAGCTAAAATGCGGAGGCATGCAAGTAGAATGAACTGGGCAGAGAACGTGAGGGGGTCCATTGAAAGGAGGATAGGGGGGTGAAGGCAGAGGAGAGCTTAAGGCTCGTGGCTAAGGAGCTGGAAGGAGGGGGAGTGGTCTGTTCCCCTCGGCTTTTCTGTAAGCTCCATGAGGGAGGATCGTGATAGCAGTTAGCGCATCAGCTCTCGCAGCTTTCTCCCTCTGGGAGTAAGGGTGATAACAGTTAGCCAAGTAAGTGGTCGTAACTGTTGCTCTGGATCGGGCATCGACGTCAGGGACAGCAAAAACCGTCAACTGTACTAGGGCGCTTTAAGGCGAGGACTTTAGGCCAAGATGCTTTACGCCTTGTATTGATTACACATCTCGGCTCGTGAGCTAGGCTGACCATCGACCGACGATCAGAGCGTAGGAGAGATTAAGAGTGCGTGGGCATCGATGGAGCTCGTTTTATCGGCTTTCGCAACTGCAGCAGCCTCTACGAGTCCCTAGGGTATGCAAGGGTTAGTGTCGTTAGGTAGAGAGGGGTAAAACCCCTTCTTGTGCTGTTTTCTGCATAACGCTGCAAGTTGGGATCGGGCTTCCCCTATACGGCTAGCAGCCCGACGTACTCCAGCTCGCCAGTGACGGGATTGACCCGGTAACCCATGCTCTCCAGCGCTACGACGCCTAAGACTGCAGCATCCCCCTCCTCCGCCATCACGACTTCCACCACTGTTTCATGCTCCCCGTACCTTATCCTGGCGAAAGACGTCGAACGCTCGATGACCTTGCCCTCTATCGTCCTGAAGAGCTTCTTATACTCCGGTTTCACACCAATCCTTTCCAGTACTTTTCGCGGTATCCAAGGCAGTATCGTGCCAGTATCTACTGTGAGCTCCACATCCTCCCTGAGCTCTGGATTCACGGGATTAGAGATGGTCACCTTCACACTCGTTAAACCCATACTTGCGAACCGCCCTCCCCTAAGCGGTAAGAGCGGGGCAAAGCAAAATGAAGGTGTCGCTAGCGCCCCGAAGCTGCTGATACCGAATTCCGGTTCGTTCAGCCTTCTTGGCTCTCCATCGCAACCATTACACCTCAATTCCACGTTGAGCGGCATCGGTAGGGCTTGGTAGAAAACTGCCACCCTCTGTTACCCGCTCGCTGAGACGAGCCTCAGCCTCCCCCCTCCTAGGAGGTCTGGGCCGAGCCGGTTGTTGACGTTCTCAACGGCCTTTACCCACCCAACCCCTTTCGCCACGGCCTCCTCGACGAGCACCTAAAGGCCCTCGTCCATGTGCTCGGGGGATACCTTCCAGTCCCAGGAGATGAAGTAGGTCACCCCCTTGCTTAGGAGGGCATCGGCTAGCAGCCTTCCCGCGAGACCGTAGCAGGAGGCCACTATGACCACCGAACCCTCCCTGAACCTCCCTTCCAACCCCTCGAAGAAGATCGGGGTGAGAGCGAAGACGGAGACCGCGTTTTCGCCGAGCTGGAAATCCCCCCTGACAACCTCCTCCCTCAACCTCTCGAAGTAGTACTTGCAGGAGAGGGGGAGGCACTCGCTGAACTCCTCCCCCGTGAATACCACTGGCGCAGCATCGCCGAGAACCCTCCCCCCTAGAACCTCGCCGGCCTTGAAGTAGGCGCCGTGGCAGCGCACGACTACGACGTCGTAAGCGGTCAGGTTCCTGAAGGCGTCCACAGTGGCGTCCCTGCCCTTGATCACCTTCACGCTGTACCCAGCGTCTGAGAAAGTTTGTACGAGCCGCGCTAGCAGCCGATCGTTAGGCGTCCAATCGTAAAGGGAGTCGATGATCAACGCGCTCTTCCCAACGCCAGTGCTCGGCCGGCGGGGAGGAGTGAGCAGCACAGCGATCAAGATTACCAGGAGCGCCGCGAGCAACGTTGCGGCCGCCCATAGGCCAAGCTTCCTCAAAGCCTTCCTCGGCGCCCTTCTACGGGGCACGTGATGCACCAGTCACCGCCCCTCTTTAACTCTGCGCAGGCTGCTTGAGACCCACCCGGAAAACTCTCGCTACCGCGTCGCTCCCGTGAAGGTTGTCTGGAGGGAACGAACGGGCGCCCCCCTCTCCTCACGGTGTTTTGTGCAAGAGGTTTTCAGTAGCTCGGAGTAAAACGCTCTCCAGCTTAAGCACCGGTCGAGTGAGGGTTCTCAGGGGCTCGCGCGAGAACACCGCCTCTAGGGACTCTAGATCCGCTCTCTCGAGGCAGCCTGTTAGTGGCAGTAGGGCACCGTAAGCGGCCAGGAAAGCGGCGGCTGAGGCAGCGAGGCGGAGGATGTAGTGGGCCCTAAGGTGGCCGAGCACGACTACCACCGCTGCGGCCGAGAGGGCGGACGCGCACACCAGCACCGCGGTTCTCCAATCGATACTCGCATCCCTCTTGACAGCTTCCCTCAAACCGTAGAGCGTGGAAGCGAGGTTTGAGAGGAGGGTGGCGATAATGACGCCGAAGACGCCGAGCCACGGCGCGAGCGCGGCCGATAGAGGCACGAAGAGAGCGGCGTTGGTGAGCGTCACCGCAAAGAGGACGCGCGTCTCGCCGATCCCCTGGAAGAAGCTCGCTAGAACGGCGCTGCCGAGACCGCTCCAGAGGAGGCTGACAGCGTTGAGGGAAAGGTAGGCTGGAGCGAGAGCGTACGCCCCCCCGTAGACGAGCCTCACTAGGTCTCTAGCCGCGACAATCGTGAAGGCGCCCGCGGGGACGAGGACGAGGGAGGAGTACTTGGCCGCGTAGCGGAAAGCCCTCCCCGCTTCTCCCTTCTCCATCCTTGAGAACGCGGGGAAGAGGGCCGACGATATGGGGAAAGAGACCAACTGGAGGAGCGCGACGAAGTTGGCGGCCACCTTCAGGTTACCCACCTCCTCATCCGTAGCAACCCAAGCTATGATGGAGTTCTGGTACGTCGCTAGCGAGGTGCTCAACGCAACCGAGGTGTAGAGGGGGAGGCCGTACCTCAGCAAGGGCCGCAGCTCCCCCCACGGCGCAGCCCTCAGCTCCCGAAACCTCGCCTTCAGCATCGCTACCCCCAGAGCCGCGGCTGCAGCGTGACCCGCTACGAAGCCCGCCAGAGCCCCCTCGCAGCCGAACCTCAGCGCAAGGAGGGGCGAAGCTACGCTCCTCACCGCGTCCCGAGCCACCGGCAGCAGAGCTAAAGCCTTGGCGTCGCTGAGGCCCAGCAGCGCTGCGGAAGCCACGTTGAAGAGCGTATCAACAATCACCAGGGGGAGCATTAAGCGGGCAAGCGGGGCTAAATCCGGCCGGTTGAGGAGCGCCTGCGAGAGC
>JAVYWK010000004.1:0-87801 GCA_038727095.1 Thermofilaceae archaeon
ATATAGCAATGCTATAGCATGGTATAGTATGGCTTCACTGGTGGACGAGCACTCATTGAGGCTGCTCAAAGCGATAAAGGAGACTGGAAGAGCGAGATTTAAGGATTTGAGAGCTTTCGTCCCGAACCCGAGGACTCTTTCCGCGAAGCTGAAGCTGCTCAGCGAGCTGGGCCTCGTCGAAAGGGATGGGCCGTCGTACTCCCTGACCCAGCTGGGCGAGAAAGCTGTGGAGAAGCTGACCGAGGTTGAGGAATTGCTCCGCGGTCGCCCGAAGATCCAGAACGTCGAGAGGATACCGCACGCTTACTACGCCCCACTCATCAAGAGGTTCTGCGAGAAGCTCTACGAAGTGTTTGGAGATAGGCTCGTGAGCGTCGTCCTCTTCGGTTCGATAGCGAGGGGGAACTGGAGCAAGGACAGCGACATAGACCTCCTCGTGGTCGCTGAAGGCTGGGAGAGTAAGCCAGTCTGGGAGAGGCTGAGGGAGCTCCGAAAAGCGGAGAAGGGACTTGAGGCGAGCCCCGAGTACCTGAGGGCTATCGAGGCTGGCTACACGCCTGTAATTCAACCGTACCCGCTATCCAAGGACGAAGCAAGGAAGTTCCACACGTTTTACCTGGACTTGGTACTGGAGGGTATCGTGCTCTACGACAAAGAGTCCTTCATGGCAGAAGTGCTACGCTCCGTTAAGCGGAGGCTTGAAAAGGCGGGAGCGGTGAGAGTCACGCTGCCGAGCGGGCAGTACTACTGGATCCTCGGTGAGGAGAAGGTGATAAAGCTTGAGTAATGCCACGACCCTCGACCTCGCAAGAGCAGCGCTCAGGAGGGCAAAAAGGTGGCTTCAGGGAGCGAGGAGAGCATTAGAGGACGGGAGGTGGGACGATGCAGTTTACGCCTCGCAGATGGCTGTTGAACACTCTGCGAAGGGGGTACTCATCGCCCTCGGAATCGAGTTCCCGAAAGTTCACGACGTTAGCCCGGTCCTCAGACTCCTTCCCTCCAGGAGAGAGCTACCACGGTGGTTCACCTCGCAGCTCGAGGAGTTTGCCGAGGATGTATCAGAGCTAGCCAGGCTGAGAACGATAGCAAGCTACGGCTACGAGATGAGAGTGGATGAAAGCTACTTTAAGGACTACGCGCCCATGGCTCTCAAGAAAGCAGAGAAGCACTACACTACCTGCGTCAACCTCCTTAAGGAGGTCTTCGGCGTCGAAATCGAATAAGCTTCCCGCTTCGTCCACTCTACACGAGCTTGAGTAGAAGGCTGCTTGCGAAATGGAGGATAGCTTTAGCTTGAAGGAGCGGCTGCAATCAAACGGTGCTAAGGTGCTGCCGCTTCACTTTCAGTATTCTTTTAGGATTCTCGCACCACTAAGTATTTCTACAGCCGTGAGGAATTGAGATCTGGTGGTTTTACGTCTAAGAGCGAGCACTTGGAAAATCTATACAGGTTGCTCCCCTGGGTTGAAGACCCTTCAACAGCTGAAGGCTTCAAAAGGTATAGGAACACTCTTCCGGAGTTTGAAGCTCTCGTTAAGCACGAGTGGTTTAAGGAGCTGTTAGGTAAGAGGAGGGAGCTCAAGATAGTTGACCTCTGCAGCGGTACCGGCATCGGGGGCGTCGCCTTGGCCAAAGCCCTACTCGATCTGGGCGCAGCGGTCAGCCTAACATTAATCGACCTCCGCCGAGATGCTCTCGAGAAGGCTGTAAACTTCTGCTTAAAAGAGCTCGGTTTCAAACCCGAGGTTCTTGCGCGCGACGTTCTGGAGCCGTTGGAGCTTGAAGCTGAGCAGGATGTCGCGCTCGTGTGGGGTAGCACGACACCGCACTTTAACCCCTGGAACTGGATTAAGGTGCTTTCAAATGCATCGAGGCTTTTAGCGAGCGATGGGCTCTTCCTGTACGATGAGTATGATCGAATACACGCGATCTTCTACTTGACAGGGTACAAGGACCTGCTACCCGAGCGGGTTGAGAAAGGTAGGCTGATCGTATCAGCGCATAAGGATAAGGACTTCAAGTCAGGCTACATCACGCGGCTAGTCCTCAACCTCGCGAGCGGGGAAAACGAGGAAATGAAGGTGTACTTCTGGGACATAGCCTCCTCAGCCGCGTTCACTTGGCTCTTCTTCAGCGACGTGGACTTCATCCCCGCCAGGAGACCCTTCTCGGGCATCATCATAGCTAGGAACCCGAGGCGCGCTCTCAACCCGGAGAACCTGCTCAAAGAGGTACCATCGATAATTCGCGAGCAGTCTTGAAGTAAACGAGCCCTACAGCACTCCTTAGAGTTGCAGCAATGACCGGGCGAAGGGGTTTTCAGCGGCTCTGACGCCCATCACGAGCGAACGCCTTAAGAGGCTCAATCGGTTGCTGCCACGTTGGTGGCAATAGGTTTAAACAGCTCGGCCCGCTCCTTCTCACAGTGGAGGTTCTCCGCTTAATCAAAGGGGGCTGCAGCATCCGCCTTTACGCAGCCATCCTCTCCATCGCGGTCTTATCTTCAACCTCGAGCGCCTCCCCCTACGACGTATGCGGCGAATGGAGGAGCATCAACGAGCTCCAGGGTAGGAGCATCAACGACATCCTCGTGCATGCTTCAACGTTATTCGCTGCTACCGATGCAGGAGTCTACAAGTCGGAAGACGGTTTCGCTTGGCGATTAACAACCTTACGCCTCTCCGCTTACACTCTCTCCCAGTTTCAAGGAGGGCTTCTTGCAGGTACCCAGGATGGCGTCTACCTTTCACCCGATAAAGGCGCTACTTGGAGGCTGCTGGGGCTTAAAGGGAAACGCGTTACCGCGTTGGCTGCTTCAGGTAGCGTGATCTACGCTGGCACCGATGATGGCGTCTACAGGATGGTGAGTGAAGGGGTTTGGGAGGTCACATCGTTGAGCGGATCAGTAAAGTCGCTGGCTGCGGATCCAACGAACCCGAATCGCGTTTTCGCAGGCACCGGTAGCGGGGTGCTCCAGGGAGACCTGGGAGATCTCTACTTCTCGGCTGACGGCGGTGCCAGCTGGTCCCGCCTATGGTTTAGCAATACAACCTTCCTTACGCTGCTGGCTGCGGGATTCCCCCTCTACTACGAAGTAACATCCATAACCTTCAACCCATGTAACGCGAGCGAGGTTTACGCTGGCACCTTCTTCATTTACACGATCCTTGCCGTGCTCCCGAGGAAAGCCGGCGCGCTTCACGTATCGCGCGACTACGGCAGCTCATGGGAGTCCATGGGCCCAGGTTTAAACTGCGTATTCGACATAAGCGTTAGCGAGGATTGCAGAATACTAACTCTAGGGACCGATAACGGGGTTTACATTTCGGATGATGGAGGGCGCTCGTGGCATCACCTTGGCCCAGCGAATGAGACAGTGACGGCGGTGGGATCCTACGGTGCCAGAGTGTACGCTGGCACTTCTTCAGGCCTCCTCGCGTTTCACCGCATAATCTACCCCACGAAGATGAGCCTCAAGGTTGAGCCTACTTGGATCCCTCTCGCCGGAGGCGAGGTGCGTTTATCCGGAAATCTCACAAGCCTGGAGAAGGGTTTACCGTTTAAGAGCCTCAAGATTCTCTTCAATGGAGTGAAAATCGGGTCTTGCCGCACTAATGCGTTCGGAGGCTACGACTGCACGATACGTTGGCCGGAAGCGAGAGCGGAAACCGTCAACCTGACGCTGCTGTACCCTGGCGACCCATGCTACGAGGCAACCCGTGCATCACGGATGTTCCACCTCGTCAACGTAACCACAGCTTACGGGAGCGCGATGGGAGCCGGCTGGTACGAGGAGGGTAGTAGGGCAACTATAAGGGTAGTCGAAACGGTTGTGAGAGAAGGCTTCACCGAATACATCTTCAAGGGGTGGAGAATCCAAGGCGCCATTGTATCGTCGGAACCCACGCTCACGATAACCGTTGAAAAACCAGTGAAAGTTGAGGCTGTATGGGAGCAAAGGTTAACCGCCCTAGCGATAGCCATTATCGTGGTTGCTGTTGCATCCCTTCTGCTCGCCGTAATGCTGATAGCTAAAGAAAAGCGGGGAAAGAGCTCTAGCGTACGGGCATAAAGCCTATTAACGTAAACTTTCTGAGCCGCTGCTTTCAATTTCTACCAGTTTATGGCCTCGGCGCTATCTGCTAAGCCGCACCTTCAACGATTCTTTTCTTGAGCTTCTCGTACTCCTCCTTCGTTATCAAACCTTCATCCAGCAGCCGCTTCAACTTGAGCAACTCGTCCGCTATCGAGGGCTTTGAAGGAGCAGGAACCTCCTCAGCCCCTTTACCTGCCATCCTCTCCACTGCTGAAGCTATCCGTTGCTGCTGGAACGCCTCTCTCCAGGCTACAAGCCCCTTCATGATGATTTCCCGCACTGAGACCGGGGATCTAATATCGAGGAAGGCGTTGCTAGCCGTCCTCCTCACGCGCGGCTTGCCGGTTGCGACAACCACGCCCCTACCAACGCCCGTGTACGTGTAACCGATTTCGTAGCCGGTCGTTGTCACAAAGACTAGGCTTCCACAGTCGAACGCGCGGGCCAGCAACCCCTGCTGCACATGAACGTCCTGGATCTTGTCCAGCGTGATCTCCCGCTGGTAGGTTCCAAACACCCAGCTCCTCGATACTAGAACGCTGTTGGGCGTAACGTAGTACGTGTGAGCGTTCTTCCAGTAGTAGTAGAAGGCGAAAAACAGCGGGGCTGAAACCACGTAGAGCAGGAAGAGCGGAAGCGCAACCAACCAAAGCGGGATGAAGAGAACCGTGAACAGCGTAAAGAGTAGAAGGAACTTTACCACAGTCTTCCTCATGTAAGGCTTACCACTCCAAACAACCTCTCTCAAAGCCCCCCATTTTCACAGGCGTTTAAGCATTTAACCGTTACGCCGCTGAGATTGGGCACACCGCTCAGCGGTACAGCTGGCATCGTTCTATGCCCAGCTTCCAGCCGGGTAGGCTTACGCAGCGGGCTTCTCGGTTGAAGGCGCTGGCCCAAACACCTCAGCGATGAGCGGCTTCACCAGCTCCTCCAGAGCTTCGTCAGGCCAACCGTACCAGGCAAGCTTCCCCTCCTTAATCACCGCAAACTCCGCGTGCTGGGTTTCAACCCCCAGCTTGAAGTACCAGTAGCCGAGCAGTGCCACTGGTAGGGCGGCTTCAGGGAGCTTGCTCCTCAACCTGTACACCGCGCCAAACCTCATCAATCTGTTCACGTAGGTGAACCCTTCCCCCTCAACGATGATGATCCCCTCAGCCTGCTTCTCCAGCTCCAACCCGGATAGAACGCGCTCCAGCTCGCTCTCGGGCAACCGCTCCACCTCATCTACAGAGTCGGCGAGATCGCTCAGCAGCTTCAAGGAGAGGAGCTCCTCCACCGCCGCCTTGACAACATCCGTCAGCTTCTCCGCCAGCTCCTCCTCGTTTAAACCGTAATGGCCAGCTAGGATCGCAGCCAGCTCATGGATCAACTCCACCGCGGAAGCCATAGCCATCAACAACGCCTAACATAGGCTCCTTAAGAGTCGCTCGCGTAACCCCATCTCCAGCTCAAGAGCGCTCGTGGCGCAACGATCCAGGGAGTTACCGAGGACCGGCAACCTCCAGCACCCGCTCAGATTCCGCACGTTGACTGGGATGCACTGTTCACCAGCGGCACGGGCGTATCCGAACCGCTCGAGGTGGTAGCGTAAAGCGGATTTACCGCCAAATGCCCAGTAGGTGATGCAACTCTTGGCTTCCCCGAAGGAGAACCTTCTCGCAGCCTTGAGGCACGAGGAGCCCGAGTGGCTCCCCTGCCCAATGTTTGACGGCTCCCTTGTCATTGTGAGCCACGGGCTGGTGGAGCACTGCCTGGAGGGGAGGGACGCTTGGGGGGTTGTCTGGGTGCTCCGCGACGAGCGGTCAGGCAGCTTCCCCGAGTTTCACCCGTTAAGGGACCCGGAGGCGATCGACGACTACCCGTTCCCCTCCCCCGAGCGCGCAGACCTTCGCGAAGCCCTTAGGATCGCGAGGGAGGCCGATAGGAGGGTGGTTTTGTTGGCCGGCGACAACGGGTGGGGTTTGTTCGAAAGGGCTTGGCTGCTGGTGGGTATGGAGAGGCTGTTCGTCTGGTCCTACAGGTACCCCGACGCCGTCAAGAGGCTCATCGAGAGGGTAGCTGAAGCGAAGGTTGGGCTCACCCGTAGGCTGGCTGAGGAAGCTGGAGTGGAGATGGTCCTCTACGGGGACGATTGGGGGATGAACGATAGGCTCCTCTTCCCGGTTCGCTGGTGGAGGGAGTTCATCAAGCCCTGGCAAGCTAAGCTCTACAAGGTGGCCAAGCAGTACGGGCTCATCGTCTACCAGCACAGCGACGGCCGCGTCGAGGACCTCCTGCCCGACCTCGCAGAGATGGGGGTCGACGTCGTCAACATACAGCCCGAGTGCAACAACTGGCCGAAAGTGAAGAGAGTGTTCGCTCGAAGGCTGGCGCTGTGGGGAGGCGTCAGCGCGCGAACCCTCGACCTAGGCACTCCAGCGGACGTGGACAGGGAGGTCAAAGCGGTCGCAGAGCTGGGGCGCGAGGGCGGCGTTGTGCTCGCCCCAGGCCACAGCATGAAGTTCCCACCCGAGAACCTGAACGCGATGAAGCAGGCGTGGCTCAAGTACGGGAGGTACAAGCGCTAGATCGGAACCGGTTGCAGGAGCAGACGCGTACGCGCTTATAGGAGCTCCAGCGAAGCTGATGTCAGCGGCTCCGCCCCCACTAAGCTCGGCGTGTTCAATAGCGCGGTGGTTGGGGCTAACGAGCTCCTGGGCGAACCGGGACACTTCGCCTCTTCATGAAAGCCCTCTCCGCCGCGGGTTGCACGCCTTGAAGAAGCTCGTTCTTCACAACAGTGGAGCTACCGGACAGCGCCACTCACACACCTGCAACGCTGTTTAGATGGTTTCATCAGAGTTCGAGGCATACTAGACCCCTCTGAGACTGTAACTGGAACCTCTATCGCGGGTGCGTACCGCGATACTCCTCTGTCCTACCGCGAGCCGGTTAACCTCACACGGGTGATTTCGCTCCACGCGGCTATGCGAGGAAGGATCGCACGCTTGAGAGCGACGTAAACGTCATGCGCGAGCACTTCAGGGAATGAGGTACGCAGGCAGGGTCGCGCTCGTAAGGCGAAGCTGCCGTAGTAGTTGGGCTTCGGCATCATCGCTCTAGCGCCCAGGAGTTCAGCAAAGAGCAGAGCAGCCTCCTTCAAAAAATCTAGAATAGTGGTTCGAGGTCGAACCGTAGCGCTCCGCTAGAAGAGCTGGCTGCAGCGCTTCAGCCGGTTGCTAGAGGCTGCCACTTACACCATTCTTTAGACTCCCGGGGGTTGTGCGCCGGGGTGTAGCTCCAAGCCGAAGGGTTTGAAGCGCTCAAAATGCTTAGTGTTCCTCGTGAGCAGGGGCAGCTTCTTAACTATCGCTACCGCAGCAACTAAGAGGTCTCTATCGTCCACCAGGAGGCCGGCGCTACGCAGCCGCCTCCAGATTTCCGCCACTCTCTCGATGATCTCGTTGTCGTGGTAGATTACGGTGAACTCCTCCTCGAGAAGCTTCTTCGCCTCAGCAGGATCTCTAGTACCTCGAGTGAACTCGTAGAGCGTGATCTCCGAGATGAACCACCGCCCCTCCGGCAGCTCCACCCGTCCCCTGACATAGTCGATCAGGTAGTCCGTGTCCACTAGTACTCGCGAGCCCACCCCCTCACCCTGACTTCCTCGAACTCCGCCTCAAGGAGCTCGCCCAACCTCTTCCTGACCCTCTCCCTCCTCTCCCTCAACATTTCCTCCGCTAGGCCGCGCAGGAACTCCTCCCACGTCTTACCCCCCTTCAACCTCTCGAGCAGCTCCTTCGTCTCTGCAGAAACCGTAATCGTCGTCACCCTACCCATGAGCCCAATTATCGCGCGTCAACACCTCATATAAGCATTACTGAACCATAGAAAATTAACTAGAGTTAATAATTAAAAGGGTATTTGCAATTACGCGAGGACCCTGAACCCGAGTAGAAACTGCCATCCCCGAAGCTTCTCCGAAAACCTTCACGACATGAGAGCTCGTCTTTCATACTCCGTCCCACGAGCCCAATACAGCTTCATCCAGCTCAAGCCTGCATGCAGTTGTGGAGCCGAAAGCGTTCACAAGAGTGGCATACACAATATACCGTTAGAAATTATACATGGCTGCAATATCTGATGCGAGCTTGTGCGAAGAACCATGAGCGAGGTCGCCACTAGAGAAGAGGCAAAGCTTCAGAGCCGGGACATGGATAGGGTTAGGGAGGCCGCCCTGAGGATTGAGAAGCTGTCAAGGAGGATTAAGGAGTGGATCACCAGCTCTTAGCCGACTACGCTGCGCAGAAGCTTAACCCCACGTTTCTTAAGCCAAGGAAAAGAAGTATTTTAGGTAAGAGTTAGGTTATTGTATTCCGAGCCTTTAGTTAAGCATCAGAGCTAAAGGTTATTTGATCCAAGCGGTTGAACTTGGCCTTCTCTACTCGGTGAGGTGGTTTCTGCGTAGAGCTAGAGCTTTACACTGATAGTCCTTTAGGTAGGAAACGTGGAAAATTGGTACAAACCTTATATGCTGGTAGATACTGGTTTAAGTGGGAGGATGAAGGTCAGGGTGGAGGTTAAAAAGGTGGATTCGCAGGGCCGCATTGTACTGCCTGCTGACTGGCGCGAGTCCGAGATGGGTGGCAGCAGGGAGGTGTACGTCATCAAGGGGAGGGGCTACTTGAAGATAATTCCGAAGCGGAGGATTGATCTGACTGAGTATTTTGACAAGGTTGATTTGGGCGTGGAAGCGGTCGAGGACTGGGAGGAGTTCGAGAGGAAGATTCACGAGGCGAGCACATGAGGTTTCTAGACGCAAACGTCTTCATCTACGCGTACTACAAGCCTAAGAGGCAGCTCACCCAGAGGGAGAAGCAGATGAAGGATCTTGCTAAGAGGATACTCAGCGACGTATCGCAGGGCAGGGAGAGAGTTATAACGACGGTTGTCCACCTCTCCGAAGTCGTCAACATCCTCAAGCACGGTATGCCGGCGGAGGAGCTAGCTAAGTTGATCACCGGCTTACTCACGATGGAGAACGTCGAGGTGCGCGGAGTGTCCAGGGAGGACTACCTCGCAGCGGCCGAGCTAGGTAGAGAATTGCAACTCGACCCGAACGATGCTCTCGCGATCGACGTGATGAGGGCGAGCGGCGTTACTGAGATCTACTCCTTCGATAGAGACTTCGACAAGATCGAAGGAATAACCAGGCTACCGAGAATCTGAAGCAACCGTCAAAAACGAAAGGCGGTGAGCAAGAGCAAGTAGGGAGTCTTCAGCGAGCAAAGCCCGCACAACCCTGCCACCTTTTCATGCGCTACCCGCACCCTCCATAGCTCCTACAAGGCCGCTTCAGAGCACACCCTGCACCAGCTCTGACCTCGTTCGAAAACCCCAAGTTTCACCCATGCAGGCGTTCTGCCCTTCAATCGATGAGCTAGAAAAACCGCTCAAGAGAGCCGAGGCAACTAAGATAAAGCACGGCATAGGAGCATCGACTCGCGCAGGTATCGTCGATCGACGCCCTCCAATACGTACCAAAAGGCTGTAGACAGGCTTTGCACGACTCGAAAGAGAGAGATCTTTTCGAGAGCGTAAATCGAGAGTGTAAAAACGCATAAATCTACCCATTATGCTTTCCGGAACAGAGCTAGGATGAAGTCTGTGGCCATTCTTAACGAGCTTGCAGACCACTTTCGAAAGGTTGGAAGATAAGAGAAAGTTCGAGAAATCGTTGAGCAGCTTCACAGGTAAGTTTAGATCCGTATGGAAAGATGTTATGATCGATACTGGGTTTGTTCTAGAAGATGTCGTAGACCTGAGCTTAGAGGTTGTTTTCAAATCCTTGGCGAGTCTCGAGTCACAGTACGTTAACCGGGTAGAGCAGTTGATTAAGGAGGTTGACACCCTACCTGCAGAGCTTTCCAGAAGCTTCCATGAGCTGGGCGTTAAACTGAAGATGGGCATCGAGGTCCTCCTGAAAGCCATCCACCTGCTGTACCTCCACTCCCACGATACGTGGTTCCTCCACCTCAACATGCTCCTGTACGCCACGGCCAAATCGGACGGCACGAGGAAGCTGTACTGCCTAGCAGCTGTAGCACGCTTCCTGACCGGGCGAACGGAGGAGGCCCTCGCGCTGGCAGCGTACGCGGCCGAGCTTAGAGTGAGGAAGCCCAGCGTCGAACCCTGGAAGGACCCCGAGGCCTGGGCCAGGGCCCTCCGAGCCTCCTACTACCTCGGCGTGGGTGTGAAGGTCATCCGGGAGATCCTCTCCGAGTACGACTTCAAGGAGCACTTCGAGTGGTGAGCATGTGGATTGCCGCCTCATAATCGATGCAAACCTCCTAGTGGACCACCTCGTCGAAACGAGTGCGGCACCAACCGCCCAGCTCGTAGAAACGCTTCTCCAAATGTCGATGGAGGATAAGGTCACCATTCTACTTCCAGAACTCGTAATCGACATCGAATGCTCGAGTACAGAAGGTGAGAAAGACTACTGGAGAGCCCGTCACCAGGATCTCATGGTATGGGCGAGGAAACTGAAGGGGGAGGATGGATAGGCTCAAGCTAAATAATGGGGCGAATCGTGGAAGAGCTATGAACGAGGTCGTCACGAGAGAAGAGGCAAAGCTTCGGAGCCGGGACATGGATAGGGTTAGGGAGGCCGTCCTAAGGATTGAGAAGCTATCGAGGAAGGTTGAGGGGTGGAGTAGTGTTGAGGAGATTCGAAGGTGGAGAGAGGAGCGTAGTTAACGCCTTCATCGTCGTCAAATAGTTCGTGGGGTGCAGCAGATAGCCCAGGCTACTGAGAGACACGTGCGCCCCTGGACTAGTGGATCTATCTGCTCCTACAATACTCCCCTTCGAGGTGGTATATGCTCTAAAGTGCTCAGAAGCCTTCAACGAGGAAGAGCTCAAGGAAGCTACAAGAACCCCGCCGATCTACAGACCAACCTACACAGTTTCGAATAGGTTGCGGACAGAGCGATTAAGATCGCGGTCAGAAGGGGCTTGACGATCTACGAGGCAAGCTACGTAGCGCTAGCTTCGGAGGTCTGGATCGAAGCGGCTCACAGCTGCAACTTATATATGCGCTTTGCGCAGCAAATCTGGGGCCATGGAAAGGCTAAGCTTGAGGGACTTTGCGAGGCTCTTCGAGCTCGAAAAGATTGTGGTTAGAAACTTCAAGTCGCTCATGGACCTCGAGCTCTCCTTCCCCACGCGAGTGACAGTCGTCGCCGGACCCAACGGCTCAGGCAAAACAGCACTCGTGGAAGCCCTCGAGCTCCTCAAGGACGTCCAGGAGTGGGCGAGAGGCCGTACAGCCAACCCATTCTCCAAGTGGTGGGGCTACAGGAACATAGTCTACCAGCACGATATAGCCAGAAGCATCACCATCGGGCTGAAACTAAAGCTAAACAGAGAGAAGCTCGAAGAGAAGCTAAGAGCCGCAGAGCGGAGCGAGAAGCTAAAAGCGAACGTCGAAGAGGTCCGCTCACCGGAACGCTATCTTATGGAGCGTCTAGACTCGGCACTAAAGATCTTAAGTGCGAATGAATTATCGGTCTATTACGAGGTCTCCCTCAAAGGGCTTCGCAGATTCTCGGTAGAGGACGAGGTCTTCAAGCTCGAGGCTGGACTATTAAGCATCGATGGTTCTTTTGCGAGGAAGAAGTTCTCCATAAACATTAGCTTTTACGAATTTATAAAATCAGAGAATAAGAATCTTATGATAAAATCCTTACTGGAAAAGAGATTGACTGTCTATACTTTATTTTGGAAACAGTTTTACAACCGTTGGAAAGAGCTTTACCACCAGATGCTGAGAATCATAGAATCGGGAGTCATAGAATCCTTGTGCACCGAGGATTTGTTAAAGGGTATATCAAGCCTAACGATCGAATATGATGAGTTATTGCTCGAAATACTCGCGCATGTCTACGATAGACTTAGAGGAGCTGACAATCCGCATGATGCGACTATGGATGTATTCTTCTGGGCAATCGCGGATGCGATCGATGAAGCGTTAGAGAAGCAGAGAGAGGCCCTAATCAGCCGCCTCAGGTCCAGCGCGAAGCTCTCTGACTTTTTTAAAGAGGTTGAGGGTGCTGAGGAGTTGATCTTGGAAACCTTGAGAATGCTACTAGAGATATTCGCCCACGAATTGGCATGGATAATCGCTGGCGCGTCAGTGGGGATTTGGGAGTTCATAGAGGGGATAGTCGTCCTACGGGGAGTCAAGTTCTCCGAGCTAAAAACCCCGCAGCCTCTCACCAGGGAGGAATCGCTGAAGAGCGATGGGTCAAACCTGGCACCCTACCTCTACACCATCACTGAGGGTAGGGTCCCGAGGGAGGTCGAGGAAGCGTTGGAGTACGTTCTCGAGGGTTGCGGAGAGGTAAAGCTGACCATGCCGGTCACCGACGACGGGAGAGTCTACATCTCGATCCAAGTTGACGGGGTTAAGCTTCCACCGCCGTCGCAGCCCGACGGAGCTCTGAAGGCGCTGCTCGTGGAAGCCGCCCTCCTATCGAAGCCCTCGATGATCGCTATAGACGAGTTCGAGAACAGCCTGCACCCCCTAGCCCAGCAGTTCCTGATCGACGAGATCAGGAGCAGCGGCGCGTACGCGATCATCACTACGCACTCGCCCGTCATCCTCGATTACCTAAAGAGGCTGGACGAGCTCGTCCTACTAAAGTGGGAGAAGGGTGGAACGAGGGCTCTCAGAACAAAGTCGCCCGAAGAGCTGAAGAACTGGCTAACCGATCTGGGGCTCACCACCAGCGAGGCCCTCCTCTCCGGACTACTGCCGGAGAAGCTCGAGTAGTAGGGGCTAAGGGTGCGCTGCAGACTATACGTCATAATCGATAATACCTATGCGAGGAGGGCGCTGGACGGGCTCTTCAAGCTGTTAGCGCAACTAAGGGGGAAGCATGGCCTACCGGTGGATTGGCCGGTAGCCGAGTACAGGATCTCGCAGCCGGTCAACGTGTGCGACAACAAGCTCACCAGGTACGTGGAGGGCGCCATCAAGGATAGTTACGATCTCATCCTGATAGTATACGACCTTGAACGTGAAGTTACGGAGGAGCACGTTCAAAGGCATCTAACCAACCTCAGCAGCGCTGAAAGAAGGAAGGTGAAGCAGCTCCCCTCAAAGCCCTGCCACGAGGTATGGCTCTGCGAAGTCGTGGGGATCGCCGGCAGCTCATCCCTCCAGCTGTGCGACGAAGTTATCGAGTTGATCAACAGGCACCTGGGCAAAAGAGGGGAAGAGTACAGGAAGAGCAGATTTCACACGCTCCTGATACAGTACACTCTAGACTACATTAATGGGCACGGAACCTTATCGGGCTACCTAGCCCGCATAATAGATGCCGTGAAAACGGGCTGCGGAGGACGAGCGTAACCCCCCGAATCCGTGCGACCCAAAGGACCCGTAAGGCCTTCGGCACGTTCTCAAGCGCCGCGATGCTCGGGGCAGCCTTACCCCTGAAAGGATGCTGGGCAGCTGTACATCCCAGCGGCGATTCTAGCCTCAGGCGATCCGCTCCGCATGAGAGAACTCGAGAAAGAGCTGAGAAGGAGGCTGGAGCTACAAAGGGGGCTGGGCGGAGTTCGACGACAGGCTGCAAAGCTCTGCTAAAGCTTTGGCGCTCAGCCCTCTAAAGGCTGCCAAGAGGCTCGCCGACGTGCTGGCAGGTATCAAGCTCGAAAGCTCTTTCGAAACACATGGCCGGCATTCTCGCTTTTCGAGGTTATAGATGGCGAGGAGAGGCTGCTAGAACTGGTGTGATTGTTGCTGATATGGAGGCTACGACGAACGGGATGTGAGCGGTAAGGTAGCAGAGGGCAGAGCATCTCCAGCCTCAACGGGTTCCGGTTTAACCGTTAGGGGAATCGAAGAAACCACTACTAATTCGTCGCAGGAAGGTGGGCGAGACTGCTAGCAAGATTGCAGCTGCGTTGAATGGCACTCTCATCATATCCCTTCCAGCACCCGGGGTAAGGTCGGGTGCGAAATACCCGTTTTTCTCTCTCTTCCCAGTGTTGAGCTCTTAGTAAAACTTATGTAAGATTTTGTGTCTTACTCTTCCTTGTGCATAGAGTCAGGCTCTCGAGCAAGGGTCAAATCGTCATACCTAAGAGCATAAGGGATGAGCTGGGCTTAGCGCCCGGCACAGTCCTCTGGGCTAGGGTCGAGGGGGGCAGAATCGTGCTGGAACTTGCGAGGGAGCCTCCTGCCCACTTGTTCGTAGAGGCGGGATCCGAGGTTGTAGAGCGGGTGCTGCGCGAGGCTAAAGCGACGAGCGATAAAGTTGAGAGGCTGCTGAGGGATATCGGGGTTGGCGAGAGTAGCGCTCGACACTAGCGTTGTAGTGGAGTTCATCGACCTCAAAGGGAGGTTCCACAAGCAGGCTGAAGCGATCTTCGCTAGCTTGCTTGCGGGGAGGCTGGAGGCAGTCGTGCCGCACCCAGTTCTAGCGGAGACTTACTACGTTGCAGTTAGGGTCTACTCTACTCGTGGCCTGCTCGACGCCGAGAAAAGAGCGGAAGAGCTTGTCAAGTGGCTTGCAGCGCTCCCAACTGTGGTTGTGGTGGAGGGGGCTGAGCTTGCCGTGGAGGCGGGGTTAGCGAAGCTGAAGCTAGGTCTCGCGCTAACCGACTGCTATGTTCTAGCAGCTGCTAAGCTGGCTAGAGGGAAAGCGCTGTTCAGGAGCAGGGAGGCGGAGATGGTTAAAGCGGGTGAGCGCTTGAAGGAGTATAACGTGGTTTTCCTCGAAGACTACGCTTGAAGCTAGCGGACAGTCTCCGCGCCCTTAAAGCCCTCCCCTGCGGCTCCCGAGCTGTGAAGCGGGGAGCTCCGGCACTTCACTAAGCCTTTTGGCGACGGGGATTCCAGCCTTCCTGAACGCTCCTACCTTGCTCACGTAGGTTCCAGTTGCTCCGAAAGCATTAGCGCTCGCGTGCCCCTTCCTCCCCGGTGGAGCAGCCCGCCCCGCGATGCAGGCAGCTACCGACTTTCCCGGGCTAATTGCGTAGTGCTTAGCGAACCCTTCTTCCTTGGTGCCGCCGATCCCGCCTACGAGGACTACAACGTCAGTCTCCAGGTCCTTCAGGAACATCTCGTAAACATCCTAGAAGTTGAGACCCGTAACCGGGCCTCCGCCGATACCCACCGCAGTAGAGACGCCGAAACCAGCTGCTGCGAGCCGTGCTGCCACCTCATAGGTTAGCGTGCCGCTTCTCCGTACTCCTCTGCCCCAATCTGCAGCAGCCGGGTGAAAGGTTCAACGAGATTCTTGATGAAGTCCAGCGTCACGGAGTAAGGTACACCGTACCTCTTCTTAGAGATGAAGAGCAGTTCGTCCAGGACGAGAGCATCCGTGTACAACCGGTGCTCGGATAGTAAGCGGAAGTAGAAATCCTCGTACTTAGCCCTAAGCACCTCGTCAGCCACCGTGTTCAGGTAGATGAGGAGGTATGCGTCGAGAAAAACTCACTCGAACTCCTCCTCCAGGTTGACTTCGGCGAGCTCGCCCGGCCCAGGTTCCACCCTCTCCTTCACGCTCCGGAGCTTCTCCACGTGCTCCCTGAAAGCGCTCCTAAGCCAGTTCTCGTCCACCTGCCTCCTAGTGGGTTTAAGCAGCAGAACACCGTCGCTAACCTGGGCTAGCAGCACATCTCCCTCCTCGACACCGAGAGCCTCCCGCAGAGCTTTCGGTAAAATCACGTATCCCTTCCTGCCAACCCGGAGCTTCAATGCCAAACCAGGCCCACCTACTAGCAAACCAGGTCAGCAGCTATAAACCTTAGCATCGTCCACGCCAGTTGTTCACCCCCGTCTCCCTGCTTGTGGAGGAGGCAAGGCCCGCCTTTCAGTCTCCTCGTGATAGAGCCGGGGCGGCTGCTTTCTCAGCAGCCATCGCCTTAGCTCTCTACCCCCATAAACCCGCTACCCGGATCGCTTCCGCTATTCCCCTCAGCGCCCGCCTCGAAGATACTCGCAAGCTCAACCCCCACTCCATCTTCAGCCTCTTGAAAGCGAGGAAGGGGCTCCGCTCGTTCGAACTCCGCGAGAGGGTCGCAACCACGAGCACGCAGAAAGGGTCTCCGCTCCTCACAGCCTCGATCGCCGCGAACTCATCGCTCTCCAGCTCGATGCACCCCCCCTGAGCAGCCCCTAGCGCTTCAGCCGATTGAGCCGCGAAGGCGAGATACGTTGCGCCACCAGGCTATGAGGCCTGGAGTTGGCCCCCCGCACTGGTTAGTTGAAGGCGTCTGCGCGCCTAACGAGCGGTTACTGCAGTACCTGTATAGGCGTGAGTTTAAAGCCGGAGTGCTCAGCACTCGAGGGAAAAACTCGTACTCCTGAGTAGTGGTCTTGAGGCCTCTCCCCACCCTAGGATGGCTGGCGCTTCTCCTCCTTCCTCCGCGTGAGAAGACCTGCTAGGCAGAGTGCTCCTGAAAGCAGGGCGAGCCAGTACCAGATCGTGAACTGGGATGTCACGCTAACTTTTACGACGCTTTCAGTGCGCGTTAGCGGGTAGAGGTTCAGCGTTAAGTACCGGCTCATGTAGGGCATCAAAGCCTCCCTCAAGTCCGGAGCCACTTCAGCTACCATCGGGTGGAAGATGGACGCTAGCGCGGCGGCGCCGAGCAGCACTAGAACCCCGAACCCCACGGGCATCGTGAAGGGCCTAAGGTTGAGGAGCCTCCGGGACCACGCTCTCCCGTGCAGCAGCGAGCCGGCGATTATCGTAGCCGACCCGAAGATGGCGAGCAGCCTCGCCGACAGGAACAGAGCGTTCATGAAAGGCGAGGGTGTAATGAGCTGTGAACCCAGGAGCTCGGCTCTCAACTCGAAAGGCGAGAAACCCAAGTACATGACAGGGCTGGAAACACTACCTACGATCAGCTCCCACCAAGCACCGCCAACTGCAGCCACCACCAGGAACAGCGCGCCACCAGCCAGGTAGAGCAACCTGTACTTCTCCAACCTAACCACCACCGGGACCTAAATCGACGGAGAAGCTGAGGGGGAGCTCCGCCGAGCCTAAAACCACCGTAGCCTCCCCCGAGAACCTCGCGGAAGACCTCGAGAAGAATTCCGGAAGCATCTCGCAGGCACCTCTCTCCAAGAGGACTTCAACATCTACGATCCTCCCCTCCCCCGGCTCCAGAGTGAAAGGTTGGATGGCAACTTTCCCGGAAAACTCCCCGGAAGGCGCAACCACCCTCGCGTCAACATCCTTCAAGCCGAACCTCAAGCCCCCAGAGTTGAAAACCCCCACCCTCAGCAGGCACACGTTCCCGTCAGAAACACCGTAACCTTCGAGAGTCACGCGAACCGACCTCGGGTCGAACTCCAGCCTTGGAGGAGTTAAAGCCGGAACGAAGAAATCGCTCAACGACCCAGAAGTAGAGTAGTAGTAAGCCATAGGCGCTAAAACAAGTGCAAAGGAGAAAAGCCTCAACGACCATACTATAACCGCTTCGTTCTTCATGAGAAGTACACAAATCCAAGGTATATAAACATGTGCTTCGAAAGTTGAAACATGAAGGCCAGTCCTCTAACTAGGCAGAGCGCTCACCGGTTAAGTTGTAGCTCCCTCAGGATCCCCCTCCAGCCTCGTGGCACTGAGAGCTTATCTTCAGGCGTAGCCCCCAAGCTAGTTCTCCTCGCGCGGTCGCCACAGCGCCAGAAGGTGAATCTCCACACTCTACGACTTTCCTACTGCCAGTGGGTCGCGGTGGCAGCGAGAGAGCTCGCTGCTATCGCAGCCACCTTCACGTACTAAGCTACCGAGGGCCAGTTGACTGTTAACTCGGCCAGGTAGCCTAGCAGGACGAGTGATAGCCCCGGTAGCAGGAGCACTACGCTTAGCTTGCGCCACCTCCCCGCTAAGAGTGCGGTGCCGACGGCCACCGAGGCTAGGGAGGATTGAGCGTAGAACCGGGTAGATGCGAAGACTCGCGGCCGCGTACCGCTAGGGTAGATGCCCACGAGCGCGACGAAGGCTCCAGCGTCGAAGTAGAAGATGCTCGCGAAATCAGCCCCCCGGCTTCTCGAAGCGAAGAAGAGTTCGATAAAAACAAGCACATCACCGCTCCAGTCAAGGTTAAGCCTTAGTTATAGATCCAGGGGTTCAGCTCCTGGAGCGCATAAGTCGCTGAACTCGTGCTCGAAGGAGTTGAGCCGGGTGCCGCAGGCAAATCAAGCTTGCTTTTACCTTGCAGCCCGCCCTCCAACCCCTCCTGTCGGTGCTCCCTTAAGGTGGGCCACCCGAGCCTTTACCCAGCTGAGAGCGGCGGTTCGCCGTGAAACTTTCCGGCGTCAGTGGGTTTAAGACGAGAAGTGGGGATAAAGATTTAACTGTGGGCTGAGTGTCTATACTCGGTGCTGGAAGTGGCTGTCGTACGAGTTGACGAACGGGGGAGGATGGTGATCCCCAAAGAGTTCGGAGTCAGAGCCACGAGAGCTGTGGTCATCCCCGCAGGCTCCTTCCTCGTCGTAATCCCCCTCCCCGGTGCACCGCACGAGAAGGCTGGAGGGTGGCTGACCTCAGCTAGGAGTAGGGTTGAGCTGAAGAGAGCTGCCGAGGAGGCTGCGAGGAGGGATGCTGTAGAGCGCGCGCGGCGCCGTGGCCAGCTATGATGGTTGAGACTGACGTTCTCTACGCCTACGTGAAGAGGAAGGACTGGCTGAAGCCTGTCGCCGACAGACTTCTCCGCAGAGTAGCTGAGGGGGAGTTCGGCATCATTTACGCTTCCCGCGAGAGCCTTCACGAAATGTACTACGTTTCGCTGGAGGAGGGCGTGCCCCTCGACGAGATTATCTCCAGGTTCGCGCTCTTAACCTCCATCGATAACCTCATCTTCCTGGAAACCACCTACGAGATCGACCTCCTCGCGCTAACTCTAATGAAGCAGTTCAAGCTCGCGTCGATCTTCGACGCCTACTACGCTGCCACAGCACTCAACCAAGTCCCCGACCACACCATCATCACGACCGATACCGCCTACGACAGGATACCTGGAGTGAGGAGAGTAGACCCTCGCGAGCTCTAAGCGGAGCACGGCCGTATTGCTAGAAGCTGGCAGCTCTATAGCTGCTTCAAGCTCTGAGGCTTGGGAGCCGCCTACCCGGATTTGAAGCGCCTCCAGGCCACCTCGATTACCCCGGGATTCCCAGCAAGTAGCCTCCCGTAGGCTAGGATCTCACCGATGATCCTCCTCCCCTCCTCGGCCATTTTGAGGAACTCCTCGGTAGTGTAGACGCAGGGCTCAATGTCTACCAGGAGCGAAGGATCTATAAAGTCCGGAAGACCGCTGGGCATGCCTTAGGTCCCTTAGAGCCTGCCTCAACCAGTCCTCCGCGCGAAACCACCCACAGAAGCACCTGAGAGGCGTTCACGCGACCAGATATCAAGCTACCGGGCTACCCGAAGCGCTTTCCACTGAGTGTAGCGCGCCACAGGTCATTCGCATCGAGTACCTCTACAGCTGAGGTTTCTGGAATTTATTCTAGTCGCCCTCCACTCGTGCACGCTAGGCATTGCCTGTATAGCGCTCGGACTGATTACTGGATGCTTAGTATCCGCATATGCCGAAGTCTGTTTTGAACTCATACCTCCACATAATTCTCCTTTTACTATTAAAGGATAGGTATCTAAGTTTAGCTACAGGTTGCTTGAAAAAAATATTTGAACAAAAGCTTTAATTTATGGAGGGGAGGATTCGCGATGAGGGTTTCGGTGTCATATAGATACAAATTCCTCCTAGTTTTTACACTTGAAACCCTTGTGTTATCATCTCTTACGATCGTCGTTATTCAAGTCGGCTCGGCAGCACCTCAGTCAACTAGCTATAGTATTGTGCCCGACAATATAACCATCGTCGCCGTTCACCCTTTTAATTGGATTGAAACCAGTAGAGAGTATTTTTGGAGAAATATAATCAATAAGCTGCATATCCAATTCATAGATAGAGCAACAGGGTTTATGGAAGGAGCTGATTGGTTTAAACCGCGCATAGATATGAAAACAATCGCTTATGCAAAGTCCATGGGTATATTGACTGGATCTTACTTGGTTTTGACGCCATTTCCTCCGATCCCCGAACCCATATATGTGGACCCTTATGGCAAAGCTGGTAAGTTTACCCAAATCGCGGGTGGTAAGGACCTAGACGGCAACCTGCTTTTCCATACCGATGGCTCCCACCTTACCGTTTCTCTTAGCTGCCCGGAGTGGTTGAACCACTTCATAGAGTCTACAAAGAAGATAATCGACGCTGGGCTGGACGCGATCGATATAGACAATATAGCTTATACGCCCTTCATGAGAGGGGGAGATTTCTCCGAGTGGAGCGTGTACAATTTTCGAAGCCACCTAGCCTCTCGTTTCTCAAGCGAGCAGCTTGAACAGCTCGGCATACATAATGTAACAGCGTTTGACATTAGGGAGTATATAAAGTCCAAGAACAGCCTAAAGAGCTTTAAGGGCGAGATCCTCGTCATCGCAGCACCCACTACAAGCCTATCGAGGGAGGAGATAGAGGCCATTAAAACGTTTGTTCAAAACGGGGGCGGGCTACTGGTCCAGTTAGAGCCCTCCAGCTGCCAAGCAGCAAACAGGCTGCTCAGCGAGTTCGGCATTTCAGCTCGCTGCGGGAATCTAATTTCCTCAAAGTACTTGTGGGATCCGGGCAGCTTTGAGATCAAACGCTTGAAAACTAACCACCCTGTTATGTTGGGAGTCAAATCTATAGTTCTAAACTGGGGAGTAGCTCTTGATATCAAGAACCCTAATGCGAGTATCTTGGCGGAAACCGATGAAAACGCGTGGGTTGATAAGAACGGCGATCTGAAGCTGAACCCTAACGAGGAAAGGGGGCCTTTCCCCGTCGTTGCTTCACTCGAGTACGGTCAAGGTAGGTTGCTGGTTCAGGGGGATAGAACCCAAGATACCATGTTCTACGCTAACGAGCAGTTCTTACGCAACGCTTTACTCTGGCTAGGGAAAGGAAGTGTAAGCGGAAAAACCTTAGTTTTCAGTGAAGTACATGGTGAAGAGGCGTCTACTTCCTGCGAGAGAGCACGATTGATCAACGTGCAGCACCCCGAGTGGTATTGCTATAGCCTGTTCACCGGTTTGGCTGAAAGACTTGGGTTAAAGGTCGTCCCGCTAAGGGGGATCTCCTTCCCTGATGATCCAATTCTGCGAGAGTACGTGAAGTTCCAGCATTCCGAACTAGTACGCTTTATCAAGCGGGTCTCAGAAAGCGTGAAAGAGTACGGCAGGACTAATTACGGGAAGGATGTACCGGTATTCGGTAACCAATGGCTCGGAGTACCAATAGACGGTAACTTCCTTAAAGATGAAGCTCTCGACTCGATTCTCCTATCACCTTACGTTGACCTTATACAGATCGAAACCGCTCCAGCGTTGCCCCCGGAGAATAGGCTCGGCTTACTCTACAGAATTGGGCACGCCATGGCTCAGAATCAGAAGGCTGTTTGGGTTCATGGAGCGTTTTACAGCGACTATTCTCGCCCGCTCAACCACGATAAAGTTAACCTGACAGTCTTGGGCATAGCCGAAGCCTACGCCCACGGCGCAATCAAAGAGCTTGACCTTGGCGGTTTTCCGGGGGTTCCACCGATCGCCGGAACTGTTGTACACCCCGACATGTTTGTCCCCAGCCCTGTTCAGGCACTCGTGGACTTCATCTGGAGCTATAGAGACCTGCTCACCGGGTTTAAGCCCTATGCAAAGATCGCGGTAGTGTACTCCGTTCCTACATTCCTCTGGGCAACTTTTCCGGCTTTCAACCTCTACCCTGAGGAGCAGAGGGGTGAGCTGATAGGGATAGCCGACATGCTCCAAAAGCTCCACCTACCGTACGAAGTACTGATCTTTGGGCACCCGGACCTCTTCAACGATTCTTACTACCTGGGGAAGCTGGAACAGTACGACCTTGTGATTCTCCCTCATGTAACTCACATCTCTGAGGATCAGTTAAACGCTATCGAAAACTTCCTCAAAGCTGGCGGAAAGATCGTTTTTACGGGTGGACTACCCACACGCGACCACGAGCACAACCCGTTAACCGGGCGCACAGCGGAGAGGATGGCGGCACTGCTCAACAAGCATCCTGGCCGCGTCCTCCTCGTAGATGAAAAGATCGGGCTTGACTGGTTTTACGGTTCGAAAGATCGAAAACTCCTACTCACAAACTTCCAGAAGGTCCTCGAAACTGTTTTAGGGCGTCTACCGATCAAGCTGGAGGGCGCCACCGATTCCGTGGAAGTCAGTCTACTGAAAAAGCAGGGAGTAACCGCGCTCCATCTCATTAACTACCAGTACGAGCTAGGGAATGACAGTTTCAAGCAGCTGGGAAACATCAGCATCCTCATAGACGAGTCATTAATCGGTGAAGCACGGAATACCTTCTACATTTCGCCAGAGCACATGCAGAAGCTCGAAATTAGCAGGAAGGACACCTACCTGAAAATCACCGTACCACTCCTCAGCTGCTGGGGCTTCATCGTGTTCAACCTTCCACCGAGACTCAAAGTTTACGAGATAACCGTCACGCCGTTAGAAGTGGCTGTGGGCGAAACAGCAACAATCATGGTAAAGGTACAGAACGATGGAGGAGAACCATCCTCTTTCCCCGTAACACTGAAAGTCAATAACCTGGACGTAGAAACCAAAGTCGTCTACTTAAGCCCGGGCGAAGCCGCGACGATCAACTTCAACTACACTCCCTTGAAAGCGGGTCGCCTAACGATCGAAGTCGGCGATCTATCAACCACGTTGAATGTGCTGGCTGGACCTAAATTCTCAATAAGCAACCTTCAAGTAATCCCACAGTCAACGCGGGTAGGGGAGCCGGTCACCATTACAGCCACTGTCAGAAATACGGGCGGGAGAAGCGGATCAACTACAATCACTTTCATAATCAACGGATCGGCCGCGGGAGACGTACGCGTAGAGCTTGCAGCTGGAGCTTACAAAACAGTAAACTTGACTTACACTCCAGACAAGGAGGGGATCTACACCGTAAAGGTGGAGGATCAAATAACCTTCTTCATAGCAACAGGAGAAAAACCCCAGCCCGAGCAAGAACATGAGCAACCTGAAGAGGAGTACAAGCACACCACACACCTCACACCCACAATCATTGCAGCCACCCTCCTCACCATCGCACTCATCATACTGGCTAAGCGCAGAGAAAGACCACGTAGACCTTCACTAGGCGGTAAAGCATCTCATCGCAGTCATTCAGAGCTGCAGCATTCTCTAACCCACAGTTAACCAGGTAAACCAGCCGGGTAGAGTCACCCAGATACTTGCGGCAGTGAGAAACCTCAAACACGGTGTTAAATCCAACTAGCACCGGCGCTAAAGAAGGCTCTCAACCAACTCCAAGTAGTCCCTCGCCTTCTCCATCAGCGGCCTGTGCTCCTTCTCCTCGTACCACCTCCCATAGAACACGTCCCCGTGCAACCCTTGCCTCACGTCGATGTAAAAGGCCGCCCACCTCCCAGCCTCCCCCTCATCTAAGCCGGCCTTCATCAACGCGCTCTCCACGAACTCCCTCCACGTCACTCCCTCCGGCGGCCTCGTAGACCCTGTGTACTTCTCCGCGAGCGCTAGGGTGGCGTGCCACACTGCAGCCCAGACCTTCTCGGCCGCGTCGTAGGGATCGCCCTCCGACAGGAGCTTCATCCCCCTCTCGTAGTAGCCCCATGCGATCTCTAGGTGCTTCGACAACGCCGTACCCCCGCTCTGGGTGGAAACCTCTGAACTCTTCGCCCGACGCCTCACCGGCGATCTGAACTTAATAGCAAACATTGGAATCTACCGAGGTATCATACACCGGGGGTACTTAACCACTGTGGCCACAGTGGACACTTAAAGCGTAACGTATGAATCGATTTGAAAAAACGCTGCGTCATCACGAGTTACGTTGACACCATTATGCCTCCCAACGATTTCGATCGAACTCCCAATACCGGCTCAAAGGAAGCCGGCGTTCTTCGAAGCCAGGTGCGACGGCTTTCAGGGAAGGGACGCGCTAAACCGGGAAAGCGCTAGAGATTTTACCCTCTATGTTTCATAAACTACCGTGGCAGCCTGGACTCTCACCGGCTCGCTCGAGAACTGGCGGGTAGCGCTGGAGAAGGGCGTCTGGGGCGTGAGCGAGAAGGCGAAGGGGCTGTGGGGTAAAGTGCAGCCCGGCGACAGAGTCGTATTCTACGCGGTGAAGACAGGCGTCATCGGCTACGGCGCCGTAGAAGGCAAGTTCGTCAGCGAGGAGCCACTATGGCCCAGGGAGCAGCAGGAAGGCAAAACCCTCTGGCCCTACCGGCTCAAAATCCGAATTGAGAGGATCTTCGAAAACCCGAAACCCAGGCCCAAAGGCATGCTCGTCGCCTTCGCCATCAACAAGCTCAGCGAAGAACTCTTCAGAGAACTCGCGGAAAGCTAGCTACTGCAGCCCCCAGACCGATCCCCAGCCCGAGCCCCGCCCTAGACGGCCGCGATAAAGAAAGCCTGCCAGCACTTCTTCTAGTACTTTCAATGAACTATAAGAGTGCCTCAAATATGGAAAAGAGCTTTATCAGCCATGCCAACTACGTATACGCGGCAGTTAGACCAGCTGATTGCCTCGTTCCTAGAGGGCCTCATCGCCCCCTACGCTGAGCTAGCCTCAAGCACGCTCTTCCTAGCGCTGAATGAAGTGCTTAGAAGCATATCAACCCTCTCGCCAATCGACGCCTCGCGCGACGTGTGGCTAAGCACAGTTTTCCTAACCAATGTCGTCCTAGCGTTCACGATCCTCGATCTACTCAGGAACATCGCCTCCGGATTAATATACCCGGGTAGCGCGATCGCGGAAGCCATAGGAGCAGCAGTCTCGCTGCTCCTCTTAGCTAATGCCGCACCCCCCAATCCAACCTACAGCCATGGTGCTCACAGAGATCCTCCGAGACACCTACCGCTCAATCGCGCTCACCATCGAGACCCTTCTGCTCGGACCCTTAATCAGGTACACGGTGTCCAATCTTGTGGCAATGTGGTAAATCCGAGAGGACTCTGGAGCTCTCGTCTACCTCGAATCGAGTTTCCTTTGATTGATCAAATTTTTATATGTACACATCAAGGATTAAGAATGATAGAAATATGGTTCCTGTAAAGTGGTCTTGTACATATGATGTCTATAAGGATGGTCGTTCTAAACGATGCGCACGACTCACGAACCTCCCGGATGTAGGGACTCTAGCTCAGGGGGAACAGAATCCTCCGCGAGCAGTATAGGGTGAAGCATCATGGAGCGTTACCTTGACAACTTGCCAACCACCTCGGAAATGGGGGAGGAGCGCTTCATAGAGTCCGAGAAATTCCCCTTCTGGGAGATAAGCGAAGCCGCCGCCGTCGAAAAGGGGCCAGGTAGACCGCCCCACTGGGAAATGGTCTTCTGGTGGACTCGCAAACCGCTCATCTCGGCTAGAGCCATCATCGCGGGCTGCCTACTCCCCAAGGATACGAATCCCAAAGCCTTCCTGAGGAACATCGGAATAGGCGGCAAAAAGAAAGCCGCTCATTACAACCCGCCCTTCTACAGGTTCCCAGGCGTCAAACTGCTCGACCCCTTCGCAGGCTTCGGCTCAATCCCCCTAGAAGCGACGCGCCTCGGCCTAGAAGCAACAGCGGTTGAGCTCCTTCCGACAGCCTACGTGTTCCTCAAAGCTGTGCTAGAGTACCCGGCGAAGTACGGTAGAAAGCTCGTAGAAGACGTGGAGAAGTGGGGGCAGTGGGTCATCGAGCAGCTCAAAAACGACCCGCTCATAAAGGAGCTCTACGATGAAGACGTAGCCGTCTACATCGGCTCCTGGGAGATCAAGTGCCCCCACTGCGGGCGCTGGACTCCGCTCGTCGGGAACTGGTGGCTCGCGAGAGTAAAAGGCGATAAGGGCTACAAGAGGCTCGCGTGGATGGAGCCCGCCGTAGAGGACAGCGAAGTCAGGATCCGGGTCGTCGACTTGAACAGGATTCTGGGTGACAGAGCTGTAAGCAGCGCGCAAGTCTCCCGAACGAGAGTCGTAGCCGGAGGCAGGGAATTCAGAGTCCCAGAGGCTAACATCGAAGCGCGGCGCGAGAGAGCCACCTGCCTGCTCTGCCACCAGCCGATAATACAGGTGGATCCTCAGACCGGAAAGCACTACACCGATGCGAAGAATCTACCGAAAGAGGTTAGGGAAAGGCTCGAGGGCTACGTGAAATACGCCATAAAAACCTACAACCAAAGCCTAGAGCAGGAGGACATAACGCCTCTCGCAAGGCAGAGGCTGCTCGTAAAAGTGAAGGTGAAAGACGGCGATTTAGAGTTCGAACCATGCGTGGAAAAAGACCAAGAGAAGCTTGAGCTGGCAAGAAGAGAAGTGAAGAAAATGCTGCAGGAAGGCGACCCGGATATTCCGGTTGAATTAACGGAACCATATTGTTCTTCAACATATCATACTATAGTTTGGGGGATTGACAAATTCTATAAGTTGTTTAATCCGCGCCAGCTTCTAACGCTAGTCAAGCTAGTCAAACTGATACGCGAGACGGGAAAGAAAATCGAAGAAGAAAAACAAGAGAAGGGACTAAATAAGAAAGAGACTCTTGAGTACGTGGAGGCAGTATTGGCATACCTAGCAATAGTACTAACAAGATATGTGGATTATAATTCGTTGTGCACTGTTTGGAATTACGGTGGTCGGCTACCCGCTCAAGTTGCCCATACGTTGTCGATGAGGGGAATAGCTATGATGTGGAATTGGGGCGATGTTTCTCCGTTCATAAAGATGAGCGGAACTGGCACATTTTCATCAAATATAGATAAGGCAGTTAAGATGTTGTCTTACCTAGTCTCTAAGACTGACGACAATAATGGTTTAAGAAATATTGCAATTGTACTCGATGACGCTACAATTCTTAATAAACTCAATTTAAATGAGCAAGCAGACCTAATTGTTACTGATCCGCCATATTATGACGATGTTCCTTACGCCGAGCTTAGCGATTTCTATTATGTTTGGCTTAAGAGGACTCTGAGCGACGTTAAAAATGGCAGGCTTGTGCCGCGTTTTCTGCCTGAGGCGTTTTTTGAGAGGGTTGGCGACAGCTGGGTTGAAGTTTCGACGCAGTGGGAGAAGTATGCGTTGAGCGAGGTTAGCCTTAATCCGCCGAGGCTTGGGCCTCATGCTACATACGAGGATGGTGTTAGGCACTTCCAAAGCTTGCTGAGCGCCTCGTTTGTTACCATGGCTTCCAGGCTTGTAGATGGTGGGTTGCTCGTCACATACTACGCGCACACGGATCCAAATGCATGGAAGGCGCTGCTTAAGGCTGGGTGGGAGGCGGCCGGCTTAAGAATTACGAACGCTTTTCCGATAACTACGGAGTCCGCTCAGAGTGTTGTTAAACGGGGTAAGCTTTCGATGGATACGAGCATAGTTGTTGTCTGGCGTAAGGGCGTGTCGGGTTCGATAGATGCGTCTAAGCTTTACGAGGAGATGGTTGAGAAGGCTGCTGAGAGGGCTTCCCGCCTTATTGAGCTGGGTGTTACTGGGAGGGATCTCTTCATTAACACGTTGGCGGCTGCCTTAGCGGCTGCGACTCGTTACCGTGAGGTTATCTCGCTCGGCAGGCTCAGCGTTGACGAGCTGGTTGATAAGTATGTTTACCCTGCAGCTACTGTCGGGCTCGCCAGGGCTATCGCTGGTAGGAGTGAGGTTAAGGAGAGTGTTAGGAGCCCCGATGCGATGTTCTACATGCTGGTCAAGTGCTTGATGGCTGGTGCGAAGAGAAAAATCCTCGAGAGCACGGACCTCAGGCTTCTCTCTCTAGGGACTTCGCTCGACGTTAATGCGGCTATAAAGGACTGGCGTCTGCTAAAGGAGGAGAAGGGTGGGGAGGAGGCTGGCGCCAAAGTGGCTAAGGCGAAGAGGTTAGTCCTTCTCGAGCCGCAGTCGGCGGAGAAGGCTAAGGTGGCTGAGCTGCTCGAGGTTAGGGGTGTTGGGGTTTCCGAGCAACCTAGGATAAGGTGTACCGTCGATGTCCTTCACTTGCTCGAGTACTACGCGGTTGCGTATTCGGCGGCTGAGTTTGAGCGTAGGCTCGAGAAGCTGCGCGAAAACTATCCTGCTCAGGTCAACGAAGCGCTATCTCTAGCTAGGATATTCGTTAGGGTTCTTCCTGAGAGCGATCCGGAGAGGAAGCTGTGCGAGAGGATCCTTACACCGTCCCTTCTACCTTTAGGGTGAGGGGTGTGGGGATAGTTAGCCTGTATAGAAGCGGGAGGCTCAAGGTTTGGCAAGATGTCTTTAACAGGGCGTTGGACGATAAGGCAGCGCCGGATTTGGGAGACGTGGTTGAGGGTCGGGAGCCTCTGTACTCGAACCCGGACGAGTTTTTCGCTAGAACCTATATGACGAGGTCCTTGGAGAACTTGATAAGGGAGGTTGCGGATGCCCTCGAGAACAGGGAGGGTGGATCGATCTTTCTGCTAACTTCGCTGTACGGTGGAGGGAAGACTCACGCGATGATCGCGCTGTACCACGCTTTCACCAGGCCCGAGTCGTTGATGAAAATCGATGATCGCCTGGCGGCAAGGGTTGCGAGTGTAAAGCCTCTGGTTGTGGCGATAGATGGCACGAGAAAGAGCTTAGCCCCCACCCCTAGAGAACCTTACAGTGCTGGAGGTTTCACTATAAGGACTTTGTGGGGGATGCTCGCCTACAGGCTAGGGGCTTACGCCCGGGTCATGGATCTGGACAAGCCCGAAGCTCATCCGCCTTTCGTGGACACTCTGATAGAGATTTTGAAGGAGCCGAAGAGGCCGGTTCTCATACTGATTGATGAGATAATGCCGCACATCTACACGGTTAGCAGAGCGGAGGAGCTGAAACGCTACGCTGAGAATATCATAATGTTCATGGGGTACTTGGCTAGGGCCGTTGAGAGGACTCCTAGAGTTGCGTTACTGGTTTCTCTTCAGCTGGAGCGGCGAGGCGACGAAATAGTTGAAGAGGAGATTTACGCTGGCTTGGCGGCGAGGCTTTACAACGAACTTCATAGGGAGACTACACGGGTGGTGACGCCGGTTACCCCAACCGATGTCGTCCAGATACTCAAGAAGAGGATCTTTCAAGAGATCCCGGAGGACGAAGCTAGTAGGGCTAGAGAACTCCTGTACTCGGCGTACAAGCAGTACCCGGAGCTCTTCGGCACCGAATCCGACTGGCAGTACTCGATTGAGGAAGGGGGGAGGGTACTCTCGCCGAAGGATACATACCCCTTCCACCCCAAGTACATCGAGGTTATCCAGGAATTTATCTCGAGGAATAGAGACTTAAGGCGGACTAGAGACGCGATAAGGCTTACGAGGAAGGTTGTTAGAAGGATTCTGGGAGGTAGAGGGGATCCAACGTTCATAATGCCTTGGCACGTGGACATAAGGGACCCGGATATAAGAAACCTTGTTTTAACAGAAAGCCGTAGGGAGTTTAGAGATGTTGCCTCGAGGGATATCGTGGATGAGGATGGAAGGCTCGGGGAGATAGCTGGGTGCAGTAGACCGGGGCTAGCTTACAGAGTGGCGGTATCAATCCTGCTTAAGGTTTACACGTATGAGACCTTCAAGATTCCGTTGAGGACTTTCCCAACCTTAAGGGATGTTGCACTCATGACCTATGATCCAGAGACGTTCTCTTCGGATGGTCTACAACCTCCAGATATAAAAACGACCTTAGATGAGATGGTTACTCGTTTGAGTCATTTTAACTTCCAAGACGGAAGGTACTGGTTTGACCCGTATATTCCAATAACGGATTTGGTGGAGCGGAGAGCGAGCGAAATACTTACTGGTTCGCAGCTACCGCTTTATCGAGCGCTTGAAGGTTATGCAAGGAGGCTCTTGCTTAAACGGCCTAGGAGAGGTGAGCGTTCCGAGTGGAAGCCGTTTCTCTTCGATGAAAGAAGGACGTACATAATCGGTTACGGGGACTTGGCCTACATGGAGGGGGAGATCGAGGATAGGCCGGAGCATTGCCTTGTCGTACTCGTTAAGCCAGAGGATAGTATATCAAAGGATGAAGTTGAAAATATAATTCTAAAGTACAGGGGAGGTTTGAGAAACTACAAAAATACGATCGCTGTGGTTCTTCCTAGACCTGGTGTCGACTTTGGGAGGCTACTTAGTCTTGCAGCGAAGATTGAGGCTGCGAGGAAGGTTGGTGAGGAGTTGAGGGAGTTTTTCAAGGGAGATGAGGAACTGTTGAGGATCAGGCGGGAGAAGCTGGAGCAGTATAGGGGAGAAGTGGAAGGTAACCTCACTAGAGAGTTGCTTTTCGCTTTAACGCGCGTTGCTTACCCGAAAATGGAGGATGGGCGCGATACGGTTCAATACGTTACGGGGACTCCTCTTGAGGCGATTATAGAGCAAGTCGAGTCTGCGCTTGAGGATCCATCCACGGGACCTAAGCTGCGGAGGAGGATAAGCTTTGAGGATCTCACGACATTCCTGAACAGGCTGCTTCAATGGGATATCGTTAACGGGGATAGGCCTATCGAGTTTGGGAGGATTCTCGAGGTCTTCTATGCCAGTACTGCTGCCCCCTTCACTAGGAGAGATGTTGTAGAGGGCGCGATTCTCGAGGGGCTTAGGAACCTAGCGATTGGAGTGAGGATGGGAGGTGAAGTGTACTGGAAGAGCTTGGGTGGGAAAGAGGCGAAACTGCCCGATCGTTTACGTGACGATGCGGAGATACTGCCGCTTAAGCTGGCGGCTCGAGATTTCGCTGAGAGGCTGTTATCTAAGGAGGGGCAATTCCCCGAGGAGGGTAAGCTTCGCGTGGTATGGTATGAAGTTGAGTACGGGGGTCAACGCTTCAGGCTCAGGGACCTTGTGGATCAGCCCGGGTGGGTTGAGATCCTTAAAGAGGGCGTGGTTTACGAGAGAAGCGAGGTTATTGAGCGAGGGTTCGTGGTCAATGTCCAGCCGAGCTTAGTTGAAGTGGATGAAGGTAGGGCTGTTGAGGTAGAGGTTTCTGTAGAGCCCGTTGGTGGGTACGATTCAGAGGTTAAGCTTCGAGTGGACGAGGGTACGGTTACGCCGTCCTCGGGTAGGCCGCCGTTTACGGCGAAGTGGAGGATCGGGCCGCTAGCGGCTGGTAGGCATGCGATCAGGGTTGTAGCGGAGGGCGATGGGTACAGCAGGGAAGGGATTCTCACGGTATCTGTTAGGAGTTTGGAGGAGGAGGTTATTGTCAAGAGGCTTGATTTTAGCCATGTTGAGGCAAAACTCGCTGAAATCTCCGTGAGGGATTTAATGTACGCTCAGATGGCTCTCAGTAGGATTGCCCAGTTCAACGCGAAGGCGAAAGTGGATCTATCCGTTAGGATCAGTGGCAGCATAGTATTGAACGGCTCCGATGTTGATGCTAAGCTTGCTGAGCTCGTTATCCAGAGAATATCCGATCTGTCGAGGCTCGCTCCCACAGAGGCAACGGTATCGATAAAGATTGTTGAGCCGCTAGTACTGCACGCAGGGGGGATAGCAGCGCTCAATGTTCTCGCTGATAAAGCCGACTTTAAGCTAAGGATTAGGAGAGGCGCGAGCTAGGGCATAACCTACTTTCTAGTAGCGAGACTCCTCTGCTGCTTTATCTAGTCGTGTGTGGGCAGCTATATTAAATGGGAGGAGAACGGAGGTTGCGGTCGTGGTTGCCTAGCTCGAATGGGACCGTAAGCGTTTTTAAATATTAATTTAGAGTTGAGACGAGAGGATGAAAGTAACGCTGTCTCTTAGAGAGGCTGCCCAGAGTCTTGTAGTAAACTTGATCGAGAATTTTAGTGTTCATCCCCTGATAGCACCCTTTCTCCGCACATCTAGAGAGAATCCCCCGCAGCTCTATCTCCATCAACATGAGGTTTTGGCTAGGCTTGCACCTAGGCTACCGATTAGGGCTCTCATTGCAGATGAGATAGGCCTCGGGAAGACCGTAACGGCAATAGCTGTTATGAAGTACCTTGAAGCCATTGGTAGGGTAAAGAGGACGCTTATTATCGTACCGAGGGTTCTTGTTCAACAGTGGCGTAAGGAGCTTATCAGAATGGGTATTCCCGCTTCTAGGATATTTCACCTGGAGCGTTCGACCATCAGGGGGTTGGAGGCGCAGGGGTTCCCTGAGGGGTGCTACATAGCTTCTATGGATCTACTAAAGAGGGAGAGGCACCTTGAGAGGGTTATTGATGCTCCGTGGGATCTGATAATAGTCGATGAGGTGCACAGGTTTGGCCACAGGACTGAAAGGTTCTATAACATTGGAAAGCAGCTTATCGAAGCGCACCCTGAGAGGAATGTCCTATTCCTTTCAGCGACACCTCATAGGGGGGATGCCAGGGATTATATCGAGAGGCTTAAGCTGCTAGACCCCTTTCTAGAGGATTGGAGGGAGCTCGATCAGAGGAGTTTCTATGAGGCTACACACTCCGCGTTGCTCTTTAGGAGGACGAAGGAGGACATCAACAATGTTTACGAGGGGAAGCGTATCTTCCCGCCCGCTCGATTCTATGCATGCTTAGTCGAATCAAGCGATCTGGAAAACAGGTTTGTCGAAGAGTTGGTCCGTTTCCTAAAGAGTAAGCTCGTAGAACTAGTGTACGAGAAGAGGCTTCTGAACGAGAGGGTTATTCCGCTGTTAACGGTTCTCGTGTTTAAGAGGGCTTCCTCAAGTCCGTACGCAGCTTACACTACGATGCAGAGGTTGCTTGCCAGAAGAGCTGGGGTTGACGAACACAAGCTGAGGGGTCTTGTGGCGTCGGTTCGATCCTTCTTTAAGATCGGTTACGAGGAGTACGAGTACGAAGAGAGAGACCCTGACGAGGTGTTCAACGAGTTCCTTGAGGAAGCGTCGGCGCTGTTGAAACCAGGGGATGTCTCGAAGATAAGAGAGCTGAGGGATATGGCTGAAAGGATAATGAAGACGCGTGATACCAAGCTAAACGCGCTTTGCAGGCTGCTGGAGTGGGTTTCGGAGCAAGGGTTTAAGGCTGTGGTTTTCACCGAGTACAAGGATACGCTCCGGTACCTCTACGAACAGCTAACTCTCAGACACCCGGAGTGGGCGAAGGGCATTCTGACGCTGAGCTCGGAAGAGACTCGCAATGAAGAGGCTTTTCAGAAGATTAAGGAGCGATTCGAAAAGGATCCTAAAGCGTGGCTGCTTATAGCGACCGATGTTGTAGCGGAGGGCGTAAACCTCCAGGTTGCGAGCATCTTGATCAACTACGAGATCCCCTGGAGCCTCGTTAAGCTTGAGCAGAGGATAGGTAGGGTTTGGAGGCTGGGGCAGAAGAGGGAGGTTGAAGTCTACACGCTGTTCATGAGGAATGTTGCAGATGAGGCCGCCCTGAATGCCATGTACGTTAAACTCCTTAACTTGAAGAGAGCCGAGCTCAAGCCGAAACCCTTTACGGGAGAGGAGATACTGGTGTACAGCGAGGATAGGGAGATCTTCGAGGCGCCACCGCAGGTTGTGGTTGAAACAAGGAAAGGGAGGAAAGCTTTCAAGAGGGTTACGGAGTACAAGACCATCCAGACGTTTATCAAAGAGGGTAGTAAGGGGCTGGAAAGGCTGGTAATGAGAATTCTCGCAGCTAAGCAGGAGATCGAGAAGGAGTTGAAGAGTAAGGGTGTTCTCTACTTGCCTAAAACTAGAGAGGAGGCTGAAAGGGCACCTGGGGCTCTTGGCTTCAGAAATCCTTCCGTCCTTATGGAGGCGATGAAACGGCTGGTTAAGGGAGCGGCCCCACTCTTGGGTTTAACAGTTCAAGAGAGGGAGGGGGGCGCTCTCAGTATCGCTCATGGTGTTGAGATGCCAACAACCCTCTACACTCTCGACGACTTTTTCGGCCTCTTTCGCGCAAAGAGGGGGGCGCCTCCTGTAACCATTGTCTCTTACGGCGAGATGAGCGATGAGCTTCTACTATTAAACGTGAAAGTAACGTGTAAGGGCATCCCGATTTACTGCGAACCCGTAGGGGTTTACCGCAGAAGCGGTAGAGTTCTGAGAGGGGAAGAGCTAATTCTCGATGTCTCTAAGGCTCTTTCCAGTTGCATCGGGGTTTCCGAAGAGGATGTGCCAAACCTTTCGGTTAACCTAATGGCCCTTATTGAATCCAGGGTTAAGAGCTCTCTGAGCAGCATATTATCTCCTTGGTCTGATTACAGGTACAAGCTCGTAACGAGATGCCTTCGCGACCGCGATACGTGGTTCGATACGCACGATTACGTTTTTGAATTTTCCAGACCGTTTGGCTGCATAAAGTTCGTTGAGATACCGCGCGGTGAGAAAATCGAACTTCCTGAGGAAGTTAAGCGGGAAATTGAAAAGAAAGCTGTTGAATTAGTGCTAAATTCTGAAAGGGAGGAAGGAAGAATAGCGGAAATTGTTCCAGAAAGCGAGCATTATGACGTTAAAAGCATAGATCCGAGAAGCGGTGAGATTAGAAAAATTGAGGTAAAAGGTCATGCTGGCCCCGAGATTTACGGCGAGCTCACGAGCTCTGAAGCCGAGCTCGCTAGAAGGGAGAGGGATAGCTATTGGCTTTACATAGTCTACGATATCATGAGCGGTTCACCAAAGCTCCTTCGCTTCAGGAACCCGCTAGAGACGATGAATTGGAGGGAAATCGAAAAGGTTGAGACGAAAATCGAGAAGCGAGTTATACTTTGGCCTAGGAGCACAACAGCGTACGGTGAGGTGGGCCGTGGTTAATGTCAGGGTGCTGAGTGGGAAGGGTCATGTTGGCGGAAACTTCATTAGGGTGGAGGATGGAGATCGAGTACTGATATTCGATCAGGGTATAAGGTTCGACGTTTTAGCTCGCTACTACGGCGGCTTCATTGCGCCTAGGAGCCTACACGAGCTTCGGGAGGTTGGCGCGATACCCAAAGCCGAATGGTACGCTGGCGCTTCAGCAGTGTATATTTCCCACATGCATCTGGATCATCTGGGCCTGCTCGCGAACATACCCGCGAAGGTTAAGGTTTACATTCCAAGCCTGAGCGTGTACGAGATCTTGGAGGAAAAGTGGCGGGATTCGCCCACTTGGCTTTCGATGGTTCCTAGGAAATACTACGTGGAACTTGAAGAGGTAAGACCCCTAGAAGCGGACGAGAATAACGTCATGCCGCTGCCCGTTTCTCACAGCGCATACCCGGCGTACGCATTCCTGTACTTCGGGAGTGATGAAACAGTGCTGTATACGGGCGATTTCAGGGTTGAGGGCTTTCACTCTGATGAGCTGTGGGATCGTCCATTGATGCTGGATTATCTCAGCGAGAATCGGGACATCAGGGTCGATAGGTTGGTGATAGAGGGTACGAACTTAGGCGTTCACAGGTCTCCCATATCTCCGGCTGAGGAGGAATCCATGTTCAAGAGGATACTATCTGTGCACTCTCTCGTCGTCACAACTATGCACCCGCTTGACGCAGAGTACGCGCTCTTCGTAGCCAGTCTCGCAAGAGATTACAATAGACCCCTCTACATAGCATCGGATGAGATTGCGAAACTGGTTGAACTAACCGATTTGCCTACAGACGCGATGATTCTCGATAAGTATGTGAAAGCGATGTCTCGCCTAGAAAGGGCTGAGGTTGCCGATATTGGGGATAGCGCGCTGATCATCGCGCCCTACAGCAGAATTGTGGATCTACTGAGGGATTTACGAGCAGAAGGCAACTTGCCGCCTAACGCTGCAGTTACACTCTCGGAGCCGGAACCGCAGGTTGAGGAGGCTCAGGAGTACGGTGCACTCATGAACTGGTTCGCCAAGCTAGGTGTTCAAAGTTACGCAATGAGGGTTTCAGGCCACTACTACCCTTACCAGCTGAACAAAATCGTGAGAATATTAAAGCCGAAGGAAATCGAACTAGTGCACAGCACTCGTACAAGTATCAGCCACGCGTGACAGGCCTCCAGTAATCTCTTCCTGGGTACTCGATGATCCAAAGAACCCTGCTCGCTGGAGGCTTGTCCCGAGGGATGCGCTGGAGCGGCTTGGGGTTCGAGTGCTGCCCGGTCCTCAGAAGCTGAGTGGGGAGGTTGTGGGCGCTCTGAAGGGTCTCCTGACTGTGCGTGTATCGCCGTAGCGCCCGGTTAGAGGTTGAAGTTTAGATCTGCACTAAATTGTTTCTCTGTTTTTCCTAGCGGATGGGGGTGGGGAGGCAGGGTGCTCGATGGGGGTTTTGCGCGTGGGTTCGCCGCTGTTTTCACGTGATTAGGCTTTCAAGTTAGGGGGTAGCTTGGGGTATTTTTCGCCTGAGCCGAAGAGGAGTAGGGAGGATTTCTTCGATATGGAGCAGGAGCTGCGGGTTTAGGGGTACAGTGCACTCATGAACTGGTTCACCAAGCTAGGTGTTCAAAGTTACGCCATGAGGGTTTCAGGCCACTACTACGCTCACGAGCTTAGGCGCTAGAGCTGATTAGGCCGGAGGGCATCATCCCTGTTCACACTGAGGCCCCAGATCTGTTGCTTGACTTGGCCAGGAGATTTAGAACTTGGTTTAGCTAGCTAGCTCCACCTCAAGGTGTTTGACGCGGTAAAGTGCGCGCTCTTCAATCTGTTTTGTGAACTCGACGCTGTCGCGGTTGGGCTCTATAGAAAATTGAACTTGTCTCCGTAGGTTGCTGGAAGATCGATTAGACTCAGCGGCGCAGTTTTTAAGTGAATGGTCTGGGTTAGAAGAATGAGTCGAGTTTATCTGATTTTGGTTTAAATTGTTCAGTTAGTTTGTTTATTCTCTTGATACTTTCAGCATCTTCTCTCAGTGACTTTTTGCTTTCTAGGTAATTGCGTGAGCTCTCGAAGGGACCCCATGCGCCTTCTTTGAGCGACTGTTGCAGTGTGAGTGCTTCACTGATGATGAGCTTCGCGTTGAAGCTTCGAATCCTTTTTGGTAGATTTCGGTCGTGAGGTTCTTCTGCGTCTTCGAGCAATTTCTGTAGCTGTTCTTTCTCGCGCGTTGAAAGGGCGTGCTCTGATAGTGCTCGTGGGAGAGAGACGTAGGCGTAGAAGTTCCTGCTTAGTATCTTTAACCTTTCTTCGAATTTTTTCTCCTTTTTGGATTTCTCTATTACTTCTCCGGGAATCGGTATTCTCTTATGGTTGGCTGCGTACGCATCTAATCGTACGAAGTACGATGCCAGGTCTCTTGCTGGTAACTCATCGTACTTTAACGCTAGTTTACTATACTTCACGTTTAGACCAAGGATGGCGACTGGTTCGCCTGTCTCGGCTTCGATGGCTCTAGCGAACCTTAGGATGAAGTTGTGGAACGTGTATCTGGATATTGGGTTTGACCCGTTGTAGTCGACGCATAGAAGGTTTGTTAGGTATCTTTCATTCTCGTTTGCGAAGCTCATGTACAGTTCTATGAGCTTTTCGAGGGTTTCGCGCGAAATGAACGGCGGAATCGTCAGAGCCACGTGAACCCCGTGTGTAGTTATTGCTTCGAGAAACTCCCTCGTAAAGCCGACGATGAACTTCTCGTTAGACCGATGGAACGCGGGTGTGGCGACTACACCTGCTCTAGGGTTCGCTACTAGGTCGGCTGCGTATGTGCCGTAGGTGCGTATTTCGCTGTCTTCGCTGTAGTTACCCTCAAACAACGGTGTTATTACGACAAGCTGGTCTGCGGGTATTCTCCTGATTTTCCTGTTGATGCGCTGTTCGAAACGACGCTGGAGTGCCTCATCCTGCCTCATCCGTTTTAGAGCATCCGGTCTAAGTATGATGGGGATCTCGATTAAGCCCCTTAGATCTCTTTCCGTAACAACTACTCCGTCAATTTGGGAGGGGCTTACGGCGAAGCTTGGTGTACTGAAGGAGCTTGTACGATGTTTAATCTCGAGAGAGCGCGCAAGCGTGTCCGTGTCTTCTCTCGTGAGCTTGATGCTTATACCCGCCATAACAGATCGGCCTTTGCAATTGAGTTGGTGAGCAACGAGTAAAATTTAGAAGTTTCGCGTGGACGGAGCGGGTGAGATGGGCAGTAAACCTCGCAGGAGGATAGATGCTAAAAGGGTTCTCGCGCAAACCCGGGAGGTTGCAGAGCCTGACTTGCTGGATTGGATTCTAGCTTTTTTCTACGCGAGTGAAGGCACGGTTCCCTCGAGAGTGCATCTGCAGAAGGCGCTTTTCATCGCGTCAAAGCATCTTCGTGATCTCGCTGAGGTTGCCGAGTTCAAGGCGTATAGGATGGGGGCGTGGAGCGATAGCGTTCATGACGCGTTGGAGCAGGCTCTAGCGAACGGGTGGGTTACCGAGCGGATGGGCCAGTTAGAACTCTCGGAGTTGGCGTACGATAGAGCGAGATCATCGTGGCATTTGCTCAGCGAGAAGGATAGGAGCGTTCTCGGGGAGATCGCCCGCTTCATTAAGGGTATGGATCGGGATGAGCTGCTGCTCTACACCTACCTGGTGTACGGTGGAGGAGAGAAGTCCGATGTGATCGATCGGCTGCTCAGGAGGCGAAGGGAGATAGCGGAGAGTTTGCTCGTGAAGGGGTTGATCTCCACCGGGCTGGCCGCAGAGCTCGCCGGGATGCCCTACACCGAGTTCGTAGACCACTTGAGGAGGAAGGGTGTCAAGCCGTTCACAGTTGACGCAGGAGACGTTGATGCAGCGGCGAGCCTCTAAGAAGTACGTCCTGGTAGTTGACACGTCGGTTCTCATAAGCCTACACGAGCTTGGGTGCGTTGAGCTTCTAGAGAATCTCTCGAGCCTCCCTTTCGTAGATGTAGTCTTACCTGACACCGTTATGAACGAGCTTGCTAGAGCGAGAACGCGAGTTCGCCTTTCGCAAGGATGCATACGCACTGAGCGAGCTGTGGTGAACACTCTACCCGATGATATCCCTAGAAGGCTGGGCAGAGGAGAGCGAGGAGTTATCGCAGTAGCTTACGAGCTTACGCAGCGCTCCGGAGCAATTGTCGTCGCGGTCACAGATGATGGCCAAGCGAGAGCTAAGTGTGAGAGGATAGGCGTGAAGGTTCACGGGACATTAGGGCTTATTGAGCTAGCCAAGAAGTGGGGGATTGTGACAAAGGAGGAAGCTTTACGAATTTTGGATCAAGTCCCTGGTACGAAGCTCCACATAACTGTTGATGTTTTGACGATAGCGAAGGAAAAAATCCAGTCCCAGTAAGTACAGGAAGAGTGAAGGGCTAAGGCTGGAAAGAGCTTGAAAATGATGCTTATAGTTAGGGGGGTGACTTGGTTAGGGGGGTAGCCTCTTCGGAGCCAAAGAGGTAGGAGGGGATTTCTTCGATATGGAGCGGGTATTATTCGGAACCAGATCGACTTGGGTTTCCTCGAGGAGAGGGATTACGGCTAGGAGTAAGAGGGGGCTAGCGGCTCTAGTTAGTAGTACGCTTACCTTTGTGCGCTCCGGAGTGCTGAGCAGGTGCGTTTTATGCGGGAAATTTCTTCTTGATTACGACGTACGTGATGGCTGCGGCGGCGAGGGCTGCAGTTGAGGCTAGGGCTAGGATTGCGAGGTTCTGGAGGGTTTCCCCGGTTTTAGCGGCTGAAGCTTGGCTTAAGCCTACGTACTCGTTCGATCCTGCTACGAATTCGGGGTGGACTCCGGTTACGCATCTTACGAGGGTTGCTCCCGGTACCTGGCTATAGGGGGTCCAATCGCCCTCGTACCAGACGAGCCGCTGGTTCCAGCCGGCGTAACCGAGTTTCGCGGCTGCAGCGATTAGGGCTGTATCTGCCGGCTCCAAGCCGGAGACCACCCTGTTCTCGACCAGCCACTCCAGCTCGGCCTTCAGGGCTGCTTTCACCTCATCTTCGCTAACCTGCTCCGCGAGCGTTAGCCTCGAGTCGACGGTTTCCACTAACTCGCACTTCCGGATGAGCTCCGCGCCCAGGCTGATCGCCTCGAAGAGCTTCTCCAACCCCCCTTTCACTTCGCTCAAGTCGGCTGCCCCCTCGATGGTGATTTGGCAGAAGCCACTGCTCGAGCTTACGCGAACGGTGGCTCCACCGATCCTCTTCGTGAGAACTCCCTCCTCAAGCTCCCACCCTAACTCGCGGGGGAGGGGCATCCACGGTGTACAGCTGCACTCTATGTTTAACCGCTCCACTGTGAGCGTGGTTTGAGTTGAAGTGGACCAGCTTAACGTGAGGGTGACCTCGTACGCTCCCGGTTTGACCAGCATCGGGGCATCGTAGCCCGGGATCAGTACGAGGATTCTGGCGCAACCTTCTCCCACGCTGAGCAGGCAGGGCATCGAGATTCTGTACTCGATACCTCTCTCAACTTCTTTCAGGAGGAGGCTGCCGCTGACGATGAGGCTCGCGTTCCCCTCGGTTTGCGCGGAGAGCACGGGTTTGAACTTCAGGTAGCAGGACGAGTTGAGGGTGAGCGTGCCTAACGCTACTTCGGCATCCCCCTCACCGAGCGATACTGGCAGGCTGATGCTCTCCCTGAGATTCGAGTGGCAGGGTGGCGGTATGGAGCACGTGAGGGTTTTGTACTCCCTCCACGCGACTGGTGCCTGCACTCTAACGGCTAGGTGCTTCGCATCATCGTTGACCCTCTGCTCGGAGAGCACGACGATCAGCCGTGAGTCGAAGTGGCTTCGGTAGGCGTACCCAATGCCGTTCGCGTACTCGATCTCGCTCGCACCGGTGAGCTTGCTCAAATCGTACTCCACACCGGGCTTGTTCAATACAACTTCTACAGCGTAGACATCCGCTGGACTGAAACAGGCAACCGCTAACTGCAGCGTTAAAGCGGTTGTAATCAGGATCACTGCTAAAGCGATCTTCCCATCCGCTCCCATTTTAGCTCTAGATCCCTATCCAAGTCCCCATAAAAAGACAGGAGTTCTGAACAGAGTGTTAACACCTGTAAACGCTCCTTTAACAGGTAGCCCTAACCCTGCGGCAACTGATGCGAAAGTGCGATATCCTCTACCCCTTTATCGGTTTAATCGCGCCCTACCGAGGCCGAGAACAGCCGATCCAAATACTGGGGAGTAGCGTGCAGCTGAGGTTAAGATGGGGGCATCGTCGGGGTTATTCTAAACAGTTTTCGTAAACTTTCGGGTAGTACTGATGCTCAATCAAACATGCAGTATGTTTATAAGTAGATTAACCCTATAAAATGGGCGTAAAGAATGGCAAGTTGGGGATCAGCTTTTGTAGTTGCTTTAAAGATACTTCTGATGTGTGTTGTTTGGTATATTATCGGATTAATTATAATTGTCACAGGCCTAGCTGCTATGGGATCCTCACTTCAGGCTTTAATGCAGTCCATGATGGGTTCACCGTACGGGGTTCCTCAAGTTGATTTCACCGGCTTAGTTGCCGGCCTTGTGCTCATAATCGTCGGGCTGACTATCACATCGCTTGGGTCGATAGCGACCTTCCTCAAGTACTCGGCTGAGTACTACGCTAGAGAGATCATTCGATACTTTTCGCCTCCCCCACCTCCAACGTAACTCTGGACTCTTGGAATCTAGTTCAACGTGCTGAGCGAGCAGTAAAGGCTGCAGAACCGGGAAAGTGGTAAGACTCAAAAGCTTCAAGTATCTCTAAAACATAATTCAAGGGATGTGTAAGGCTTGGCTCTACGGCTTAATCGTTCTCGTGCTACTGGGCCTGCTAACAGAGGTTCCTAGGGCTGATCAAGGCGAATTGGAGTGGGTTGGTACTGTGTACATAAGGTTCGATGGTAGAGTTGAACCCTCTGACGCTCCCGTCGTGACTTACGATGGAGCTGTTTACACGCTGACCGGCAATATTGCGAGCTCGGAGCACGGGATAGTCGTGGAGAGGGACAATGTAATCCTCGAAGGAGCCGGCCACAGGATACGAGGGGGGCGCGAGGAGTACTATGCTGGCGTCTACCTCTTCCGCGTTAGGAACGTAACGGTCAGAAACGTGGTGGTCGAAAACTCTAGCACCGGGGTTTGGCTCTTCAAGTGCATTGACTGTTCAGTGAAAAATAGCAGGATTGTAAACTCGAAGTACGGGGTGTGGCTGACGAGTTCCACCGGCAGCACTATCAGCTGGAACACCCTGGAGGGCAACGAGTGGGGGATTGGGCTTCATTCTTCCCAGTTCAATACTCTCGAGGGTAACGTGGTTACTGGAGGTTACATCGGCATCTACTTGGTCGACTCCTCCAACAGTAACATAGTTCGAGGAAACAATGCTTCCGGAAACGAGTTTGGCATAGCGGTTCTCTCCTCCTCGAATAACACGGTCTACGGGAACTTTGTAGCGGGCAACAGTTACGGAATCTTCCTCGAGGAATCTCGATGCAACGTTGTTAAAGACAATACCGTGGAGGATAACTTCGACGGTCTCGTGCTCTCCAATTCGTCTCAAAACATAGTCGTTAGCAACAGAGTATCTGCTAACCGGGAGTCTGGAGTCTGGTTGTACAATTCCTCGGGGAACATCATTCGGATGAACGTTTTTACAAACAATCTATACGGTCTCTATCTGAAGCAGGGCTCGAATAGCAATTTGATTGAAGCGAACTCTTTCAGCAATTGTAGCCTGTACGTGAAGCAGTCCTACCGGAACACAGTCGCCGGTAACACGGTGAACGGAAAGCCGTTAATCTACTTGGAAGGCGTCTCCCACGCCACCGTAAAGGGGGTGGCTGGGCAGGTCGTACTCGTCCAGTGCGATAGCGTGAAGGTAGAGGGTGTAAACGTGTCACGCACAACGGTTGGAATCCTCCTTTCGGAGACCAACCACACTGAAATCGTTGATAGCAGCGTATCGGAGAGCTACATAGGAGTCGGGATACTAAGTTCTCATGGCACAACCGTCAATAGGGTCAACTTAACGGGGAACAGGGAAGGGATTAGCTTAGATGATCAATCATCGAATAACCTCATAAACGGAAGCAGGGTGGTAGCGAACTGGCACGGCATCCTCCTGTTCATTAGCTCGAACAATACTGTTAGCTGGAGCATTATAACCAATAACACCCATGGGGTCACTTTAGTATCCTCCTCGCACATTGTCGTCTCCAGCAACACTATAGCGAACAACTCCTTCGGCGTATCCCTGCAAAACTCCTCTAGCAACCTTGTGCGCGGCAACAGGATTGCCCGCAACGAGTACGGGATAGACTTAGGCTTCTCCTCCTGTAGCAACATTATCGAAAGAAACCTCGTGAGAGAAAACGGGTTCGGTGTTCGTCTCAATAACTCCTCGGGTAACAGCATCAGCGAGAACCTCATCTCGAGGAACAACATCGGCATACGCGTTGAGCGTTCCATCGGGAACATCATCGCGAGGAACGGCTTCCTCAGAAACCTCGTACAAGCCGATAACTACGATAGCACCAGCGAGTGGGATCTCGGCTACCCGGATGGGGGGAACTACTGGAGCGATTACAGGGGGGAAGACTTCTACAGCGGCCCCAGCCAGGATCAAGCGGGGAGTGATGGGATAGGTGATAATCCCTACAGCATCGATGAGTGGAATAAGGATCGATACCCGATCATGCTTTTGAAGCACGCGGTCTCCTGGTACAGCGATGAACCCCCGTTTTGCGCCGTCAGGCTCCTTAAAGGTGATGGGGAAAGAGCTGAGGTAGCTGGGGGAGAGCTTCTCGAAGTATACCTTGGGGATTCATCCGATGACACGGGTATCAGGAGGATCCGCTTTACAAGCTACACGGTGATCGACGGCACTGTAAGGGAGGAACGGGGCTCCTGGTACTACTGGGAAGCTAGTTACGGTAACTGGGACCCCTACAGGAAGGTCGCGACCTTCACGTTTATAGAACCGGGAACCGTAGAGTTACGGGTGGAAGTTGAAGACGATTCAGGGCAGGTGTCGCAATGCCGCGTGACAATCATCGTTCAGCCCCCAACCCCAGCTTGGTACAACGCTCTGCTACGCCTTTTACCGCTCCTCATAACCTCCGTAGCTGTGTTTGCCGCAATCATAGTGTTAAAGCGAAGGAGAAGGTAGTGCCTTTAGAAAGTGTCCGCTCAAACAGGCCTCACAGGGTTTGAATGTTGGGGGACTCTGTGCACGTAACAGTTCAACGTGTAGTGCTGCGATGATCGCTTCCCCTCTAGCCTTTAACCGTGAGCCTAGTCCATGCTGCAAACCGCCTACCCTCCGCTTCCATGTAGGGGAAGCGAGCTTCAATAACGTAGTCTCCCGCCTCACTTAAGCGTAAATCGTATTCGGCGGAGATGGACGCCGTGGCTTTCAGAACCCGTTCCTCGAGGACCTGTATACACGGCACGCTAGGGTCGAAACCTGCGGGGTAGACCTCGACGGGCTCAACCCCCTCTCTGTGTAGGAGGACTCTCGTGTCCGGGTGGCACGGCGTGGGGGAAATGTAGTTGAAGTCTTCGGGCATCAAGTTGAAAACCGTTACTCGAATTCTCCGCGTGGAGCCTACGTTAGCCACAGGTTCACCCACGTCGATGAAGATCAGGATATTGAGCTCGCTCGAAAGGGAGGCTGTTATAGCCTGCAGCAGTGCGTGGAGGTGCGACAGCTCGGGGGGTACTCTGCTGAGATCCGTCCACATGTAGGTGAGCGTTCTACCTCCTCTTCGGACAACCAGGCTGTAGGTGAAGTAGTCGGCACCCCCCTCCGGCTCCAGCTTCAAGCCGTTGGGGTGGGATGAGAGCAGTTTCTCCAACCTGCTGGTTAAACCGCTCAAAACCTGCTGGGGTAGTTTGGCGGACCTCACCATATTGCCTCTAACCCTGTACACCACGCCTCCGCCGGAACTGAGAACGATTCCGTCATTCCTACCCCAGAAGCCCCCCGTGATGCTGTACTCGAGGGTGAAGCCGGCTTCCCCCCTCCTTAGGGATGATGTAATGAGGAGAATCATCACGGCAACAGTGGCGCAAACCCCTGCTAAGTATATGGTGGTTTTCACTATGTTCGTGGTTTAGAAGATTCCCAGCTGCTAATATATTCATCGTCCCGGCCGTTTAAGGTATCATCCATCGCGTTTAACGGGAGGTCTATAAGGCGTGCTCAGCGAGGTGCCTGTGCGCCCTTTAGCTGTTGTTGGAAGGGTTCTAGAGGGGTTCGACGAGAGTGGGAGGCCGATCTGGCATGACGGCATGGTGGTGGAGGGTGGCCGCGTGGTCTACCTGGGTTCTCGCGCGAGGGAGGTGGCGGGGCCCGGGGCTACGGTGTTGGAGGTGGACGGCGTTGTGCTGCCAGGCTTCACTGACTCCCATGCTCACCTTTCGAGCCTCGGTCTCTCGTTGAAGACGCTGGATTTGAGGGGTGTGGACTCGATCGGGGAGCTGAAGGGGAGGGTTGCGGATGCCGCGCGCAAGCTGGGTCCCGGTGCGTGGATCCTGGGTAGGGGTTGGGACCAGGAGTTGTTCAAGGAGGGTAGGTGGCCTACGCGGTGGGACCTCGATGAAGCGGCCCCCAGCAATCCGGTGCTGCTCGTCAGAGTGTGCGGCCACGCGGCTGTCGCGAACACGCTCGCTCTCGCTGCTGCTGGAATCACGGATTCCACGCCCGACCCGCCCGGCGGCATTATCGAGAGGGAGGGTGGCAGAGTGACGGGCGTCCTGAAGGAGTCCGCCGTTGAGGTGGTGCTCGCCGTTGCCCAGAGGGGGTCTGCTGAGGCGATGGTCCGCGAGGGGGTTGAAGCCCTGCTGGCCAACGGGGTGACATGCGTCCACGCGATGTCCGTCAGAGGGGAGGAGCTGGCCGCGCTCGTGAAGCTCGCTGAATCGGGGGAGCTGCGCGTGCGCGTGAGAGCGTACCTCGACGCGAGCGTCCCTGATCTGAGGCCGCTGAGCTTGGGGTACCTGCGCGTGGTCGGCTTGAAGGCCTTCGCCGACGGCAGCTTGGGCGCTAGGACGGCCGCCCTCCGGGAGCCCTACAGCGACGACCCGGGGAACTCGGGTGTTCTTCTGATGGATCGAAGCGCGATCGCCCGCGCGCTGGAGATGGCTGGAAGGAGGGGTTTGCAGCTGGCGGTTCACGCGATCGGGGATAGAGCGCTCGAGGAGGTGGTTGAAGCGGCGAAGCTGGTGCGGGGGAGCCTCAGGGTTGAGCACGCTTCAGTGGCTCCGCCCGACCTACTGGACCAGCTGGCTGAGTTCGGTTTACCGGTGAGCGCTCAACCGAGGTTCATCATCAGCGACTGGTGGATCGTCTCGAGGCTGGGTATGCGGGCGCGCTGGGCCTACCCGTTCAGGAGCATCCTCCAGCGCGGGATCGACCTCAGCTTCTCCTCTGACGCACCCGTCGAGCCCTGCAGCCCATGGGAGGGCGTCTACGCTGCCGTGACGAGGGGTTCCCTCGAGGGCCTGCCCGCGTCCCGGCTCTGGGCCTCCGAGGCCTTGAGCGTCGAGGAAGCCGTGAGGTGCTACACGGAGGTTGCGCCCAGGATCCTTGGCGAGGCTTACGGGAGGTTGAGCCCAGGCTACCCGGCGGACTTCATTGTGGTTGACGGGGACCCGTTCAGCCTACCGGGGGGAGAGGTCAGGCGAGTACGAGTGCTCGCTACCTACGTTGACGGCGTGAGGGTGCGCTAGGGCGGGCTGCGCGCACCTTATTAGAAGGTTCTCCTTCTGGTTACCGTGTTTGCCGTGGGCGAGGCCCGTCTGAAGGCTGTGAAGGGGCTCATCAGGGCGAGGGTGGTGGTCGATAGGGGTAGGGGCATCGTCGTAGATGCGAGCATTAGCGGGGACTTCTTCGTGTACCCGGAGGATTGCGTCTTCCGGCTTGAGGAGGAGCTTAGGGGGGCTCCGGTCGGCGAGGTGAGGGAGAGGGTTGAGCGTGCGCTGAGCGGGGTGAAGCTCGTCGGCTCGACGGTGGAGGACTTCGTTAGGGTGGTCGAGGAGGCCGTGAGGGCTGCCGGGTGGGGCGGGTGAGGTCGCGCTGCAGGGCGTTCTGGGCTAGCGTGAGCGGGCTGGCCAGGAGGGCTTGGGAGGAGAGGAAGCGGTACCGCATGCTGACCCTGCAGGAGGCGCTGCTGCTCCTCCTCAACATCTCCGTGCTACCGGTGATGCTCTGGACCTCCAGTCTGCTTCTGACTGGCGCGAGCGTCTTCCTCGCCCGATCCTTCTACCCCCACGCGGCGCTGGTGATCTTTGTCAACAACCTGATGGCTGCGGGGCTGATATCGCTCACAGCTACGACTGCGAGGAGGCTCTCCTGGGTTTGGGCGCTCTCGAGCGAGGCTGTGAGCAGGAACGCTGGTAAAGCGGCGCTGCTCTTCACCACCTGCGTCTTTGCTGCCTCTCTCTACATGAGGAGGAACATCGTATCCCCGATCCTCTTCCTCCTCCCGCACTTCTGGCTGGAGTACATGGCCTTGGCGGTGGCCGCGTACGCCGGCTTCAAGCCCTCACCGAGAGCCTTCGCCGCGTCCGCAGCCCTCCTAGCGGTGGCCGCGCTGTTCGAGGTTGCCGCAGCCGCAACCTTCGCGAGCCGTTGAGGTGCCCCCATGGTGAGGGAGCTGAGGATTCTCTTGTATGAGACCCCCGGCGACCCCTTCATGAACCTGGCTTTCGAGGAGGCGCTCGCGAGAGTTAGGGGCGCGGGCCTGACTCCCGACACCCTTCGGATCTGGAGGAACGCGAGAGCCGTCGTCATCGGCTACTTCCAGAGGGCTGAGGAAGAGGTGGACCTGGCTGAGGCGGAGAGGCTCAGAGTCAGCGTCGTCAGGCGGTTCACGGGTGGGGGAGCGGTCTACCACGATCTCGGCAACGTGAACTACGCGCTCGCCGTTAGCCTCCCCTCCAGCGACCCCGAGGGCTACGCCTACGGCTACCTGCTGCGCGGGACTCTAAGGGCGCTGGAGAAGCTGGGGGTTAGAGCGTCCGTGGAGAACGTGAACGACGTGGTCGCCGCCGGCAGGAAGGTCTCGGGGACGGCTGCCAGCTTCAGGTGGAACTGCTGCTTCCTTCACGGCACGCTCCTCGTCGACGCCGACCTCGACGCGCTCTCGAGGCTCCTGAAGCCCGCGGTGGAGAAGCTGTCCAGTAGGGGGGTTTCAGACGTGAAGCGTAGGGTCGTGAACCTCTCGGAGCTGCTGGGGGTGAAGCCCAGCTACCGGAGGATCGTCTCGGCGCTCGTGGAGGGGTTCGCGGAGCTGCTGGGCGCTGAGGCCTACTTCGACCTACCCCTAAGGGAGGAGCTCGAGGTTGCCGAGCTTCTGTACGAGCGGAAGTACCGCAGGGTTGAGTGGAACTTGAGGAGGGCTCCGCACAGCGCGTTCGCGGGGCTGGAGGAGGAGATCAGGGGGGTTTTGAGAGGCTGACGACCTGCATCCGGAAGGGGTCGGGTATCGCCCCCCACTCGGGCCTGAAAGCCGCGTACTCCTCCCCGTGTCCATCGTTAATGTCGTAGAAGATCCATACCCCTATGGCCCGATCGGCCCCCCTGATGAGTTGGAGCTTCCTGGAGATGCCCTCAAGCCACTCCTTCGGCGTTCTAGCCCCGTGGTAGCCGGTGACCACCATCTGGCAGGGGAGCAGGTTCGAGTAGGCGCTGAGCGCGTCCTCCGAGTAGAGCTCGGTGACGACGAGGAACGGGGGATCCTTCGCCGCAAGGTCCACGGCGACCCTGACGAAGGGCTGGTCGATCCACGCCGCGTACAGGGGCTTCAGCCGGTCGGGCAGCGAGTTGTAGAAGCTGAGGACGTCGTCGGCGTCCATCCTGTCGATCCAGCCGTACCAGACCGCGATCCTCCAGGTCGAGTTGAGCTGGGAGAGGAAGTCCATCACGCTGAGAACCAGCCTGTTCATCCGGGTGCCGGGGACCAGGTACTCTCGCTCAGCGCCGTACTTCCACTTGGGGAGGAGGGCCCACATGATCCTCAGCCCTTGCTCGGCCGCGATGCTGTCGAGGAGCTTCAGGTTGCTGTAGTAGAGCTCGGTGTCGTCGGCCGGTACGACGATGATGACCGTGTTGTAGACCATCGATATCGCCCGGAAGTCCTCCTCCACGTAGCTGCGGTAAGCGCTGAGGTTCGCGTAGACGTAGAAGTAGATCCTATCCCCGTAGCGCTCCCTCCACTCCGGCGAGCACGCCCCGGAAGGGAGGATGTAGGCGATCGCCCTCACCCCGGGGGGAACGGTGCAGCCGGCGCTGGCGCCAGTGGTCTCCCTCAAGGCCTCTTCCAACTCTCGAAGCCTCTCCTGCAGCTGCTGCCGAACCCTCTCAACCTCCCTCAAGGTTTCCGAAAGCTCGTTCAGCCTTCTCGTTAACTCGGCCATCCTCATCAGGACGACTGCGGTTACTAGAAGAGAGGTTGCCGCGACGATTAAAGCTGCCGCTGCTACAACGTAGCGAACGTCCACGGGGGGGGCCTAAGCTGCAGCCTTTTATAAGTGCGCCCCCGATTTATTTCTGAAAACCAACTTGTTCTCAATAGGTTCATCGTTAATGACGGTGGAATATGTTATAAACAAATAGTTAAATGCTTTAATTCATTGTTTTTCTTATGAAGCCGTTAACTATTTATATCTACCGAGTTCTAACTTGTCGATGCATATGGAGCCAGGAAGGTTCCCCCTGATAGGGGAGAAAGTACCATCATTTACAGCAAAGACAACGCACGGTGTGATAAACTTCCCAGATGATTACAAAGGCAAATGGATCGTCCTCTTCAGCCACCCAGCCGACTTCACGCCGGTCTGCACCACGGAGTTCGTAGCCTTCCAGAAGAGGTTCGAGGAGTTCCAGAAGTTCAACGTGCAGCTCATCGGCCTCAGCATCGACCAGGTGTTCAGCCACATCAAGTGGGTTGAGTGGATCAAGGAGAAGCTGGGCGTCGAGATAAAGTTCCCGATCATCGCCGACGACACGGGTGAGATCGCGAAGAAGTACGGCATGATCCACCCCGGCAAGGGGACGAACACGGTTAGAGCGGTCTTCATCATCGACCCCAACGGGATACTCAGAGCGGTGTTCTACTACCCGCAGGAGCTTGGGAGGAACATCGATGAGATCCTGAGGGCCGTCAAGGCTCTCCAGGTGAGCGACCAGCACAAGGTGGCCATGCCGGCGAACTGGCCGAACAACGAGCTGATCGGCGACAAAGTCATCATCCCACCCGCTACAGACGAAAAGACGGCCAAGGAGAGACTAGAGAGAGCCGCGAGAAAGGAGATCGAGTGCTACGACTGGTGGTTCTGTTACAAATCTATAAAGTAAAGAGCATGACCATATATTTTTCTTTTTATTTTTAAGTAAACTAATTTAACATGCAAACAGTATATTCTCGCTAGTTGTAAGTTAAAAGATCGTAAGAACTGTAAATTATACTGCTTCTTTTTCAGAGGCGAATTATTTGCTACTTTTTCTTAACATTAGAACGTAATAAAATTGGGGTAAAAGGGTGATCATTGCGATGTACTGCAGACGAAGGGGCTTGGTATGCAAGTAGCGGGAAAGTACATCAGTGCGTTAATTTCGCAGACAAGCAGGAGAAACTTATGGAAGGAAACTGCGAGGAAGCTCAGCAAGCTTCTAGATGCCTCCCGAGAATGCTGCTGGAGCCTTTATGGTTTTCCTTGTTGCTTAAGCTAAAATATTTAATCAAAAATAAAGAAGATCATTAAGTTTTCATTTTATTAGGCAGCTTTTACAGTAAATCTTAGATTAAAGGCGTTAGCAGGAGAAATGATGTCGCCGTCTTTAATAGGAACCCTTCCCTTTCCCCTAATATCCTCTCCATTTACGAAAGTTCCATTCGTGCTCCCTTCATCGATTATTACAAAACTACCGCTGATATAGTCATAGTCGATCGTAAACTGGCCGCGCGGCATACGACGACTAATAAGAGAAAGGACGCTTGATGGTACTATACCGGTGAAATCCTCCCTACCAAATCGCGCTGGAAGGCTGGTTATCGGAATCACTTTGTCCCCCAGCTCCAGCATCGCTACAAGCCTCATCGTCTCCCCACTAGGCGCGGGTACTGAAACAGTTGCACCAGGAACCCCTGTTACCACTGTTGGGCCTTCAACCGGTGCTACTCGCTCAGCCCCAGTAGGCGGCGGTTGGGGGGCAAGCGATGTTCTCCTCCGAAGAAGCACCACAGCGCCAACAGCAGCGAGAAGAACCACAGCTGGTATAATTGCCCAGATTAGCGGGAATTCTTCAATGACTTCAAATGGAAGATCCCCTTCTTCAAGCCTCCCAGTAGCTGGATCCCAAACTCTAACACGTATAGCATACTTTCCAGTAACATCCGTCGGTGCAATATCATACCTTGCTATTACCCTCTCAGCGTTCAACGCAACACGAGTGCGTGACAAAAGTGTAAGCGGTGTCCTACCAGCCTCAGGAGGGAAAAACAGTAAAACCTCGACTTCTATGGTTGCTCCAGTAATCGGTGGTCGTGCTACTACGTAAACCGTGTCCCCTCGTTTAAACTGGTTTTCCTCGGCTCCGATAGGGACTTTTGAGAGATAGAAGTACACGTCACGAAGAGTCACTAGAGGGGCAGCAGCTAAATAAACGGCGAAGAAGATTGAAAGGGTGATGAATGCCGCAATTTTACTTATTTTCACCATCGATTAAAAAGAAAAGCAGATATATAAATGTTTTACGCTACAGAATTACAATTACCCAATTAGACAACATTAAGGCCGCGCACTAGTAATAGAGCAAATGGAAGCTCGTTTCTGCTGGAAGGATTAGACGAGCGAAACCTGTAGACTCACGAAGGCTAGTGTACTCGCTATGCAGTGCCTACGATTTAAGCCGAGCTTTCCCTTATTCTAAAAGTTAATACTAAGTAAGGAGGATGTTTTAGAGACGAACCATAGGCTACGTATATGAGCGCCTTTTTCCCAAGTTCTACAGGCTGACTCTCAACACCTCTACCCTTCCACACCTCGATTAAATGGCCTTCAACGCGGATAGCTGTTCTATTAAGCGATCCTAAATCCTTGATAAACCATTTCCCGCCTTTATAAAATATTTCAAAATGGTTTCTAGAGATCCACTTGTACGGGTCTATCACTCTTACTTCCATAATATCTCCCCGCCTATCGACCACAACTTTCGCTCTCTTAGGTTCGATTGATGAAAACCCCGCACTCGTTTGCTCCTCTTTTTCAGCTAGCCTTCCGAAACGAACAACAGGTGCCTCAAGCGCGATTTCTTCGCCCAGTACTTCGAGTACTGGCACATCGCTTGGAAGACGCTTTTCCTCACCCTCGAGAGCCAAGATCATGTCTTTCGCTGATAGAAACCTATCTCCCGGATCCCAGCTCATTGCTTTCATCACAATTGACCTCGTCTCATCGCTTACATCTCGATTGAACATGCCAGGATCTGGAGGCGAAGGGTATCGCTGTTTTGGGTAGCCAGGCATCGCCAGCTGGGGTGGTTGACCTGTTAAAAGATAGAAGAGTAGAGCACCTGTGGACCAGATATCCGCTTGAGGGGAGGAAAGCCCGTTAAACTGCTCGGGCGCAGTGTAACCGCCCGGCGAATAAACGATCTCACTAATGCCTGAACGGTTAAAGTATGTGCTCGTCCCAAAGTCGATCACCTTCGCTGGGAAGAGCTCTACTGGTGTTATTACATTCTTTGGTTTTATATCTCTATGAACAACATTAAGCGAGTGAATGTAATCAAGAGCTAAAAGAACCTGCTCGATAACCTTCTTAGCTTCACGCTCGTCCAGTCTCCTGCGGAGTCGAAGATCTTCCGTGTTTAATCCTTGCACATATTCTAAAACTAGAAAAGGAGTTGTCCCAATGCTGCCGCTATCAACATAAGACACCACGTGCGAGTGATTGAGCTTTAATAGTACTTCAATCTCATACTGCAATTTCGCCAGCGATACGGGGTCTCTCTTAGAAATTTTAACAACAACGTTACCTCTTGAGGAAGAAGCGAGGTAAACATCGCTCATCCCCCCACTGCCTAACAGCTGTAAAACGCGGTATTCCTCATGTTTACCAACGAGCGTGGAGCCAATTAGGCTCATTTAAGTCATACCCTGAACTAAAGCCAAATTTATATATTTTTGCACTAAATAATAGCACGAATTTGGTACACAAATTTCTGTTTTCTTACTATAAAGATTCTTAAAAACTCTCTATAATCATCCGATTACATTCTTTTCTCTTGCCGTTTTTTTTAACAGCAGCAAAGCTAGAACATGATTGAATGCCCCACAATGCACCACGGTGAAACCAGATTTCGATGCAGCTTCTTAAGGACTGTCGCTTAGTATGGAGAAGCTTGCTACTACGACTATTTCTCTGTTACATAGCAGAGATCCCTAAAGTCGATTCTTACAGCATGATTGTAGTCAAAAAATTTAAAACGAAAAGCTACATCTTAATCACTATTAGTACAAGGATACACGATTATACTTTCCAAAAAAGGATTAATCCTCGTTTTCCGGTTTCGATACGCTTAGCCACTGACTGTTCTGAAGACTAAGTTGATTACGCCTGCAGGGCTAATTACGTCTCCATCCTTAAGCTCCTGCATCCCCATACCTCTTATCTGCCTACCATTCAGCAGTGTACCATTGGTGCTGCTTGAGTCTTCAATATAGAATCGCCCTCCCCTGAACCTGATGATGAACTGCGGCCTACTTTGACTGATCGTATCAAGAAGCCCTGCTGGAACAATTCCGGCAAAATCGCTCCGGTAGAATGGTTGATCAATAGAGGAAACAATTAACCTACCGTTAGGAGCTTCAAGGTAAGCTAATGCCACTCTAGTGGTTGAAACCGGTTGAGCAACGACTCTTGTGGGAGAAGGAGCCGAAGGAATAGCAGCTGTTCCGCTAGGTTCAGTGACCGGCTGAACATAATGGGGAGCTTCTCGAGGCGTGGGGGCTCTTCTCTGCGCATTATAAATAAGCAAACCCCCCGCCGCCAGCATTATTAGTCCAATAAATAACATTGGAAGGCCGATGATACCTCCTCCCGGAAAGCCACTGAGCATCAGACCAAAGAATATTCCTATAAGGGCAAGGATAATCAATATCACAGCGACGACTATACTGGCAGCAGTGGTACCTCTCTCGCCCATCAAGAGCTAAATTCGTTAAGGGTTATATTTATATTTTTCTACGAGAAAATACATAGCGAATCACTCGGGCTTTTCCGACGTACAGAAGAATAAACATTAGCCATGCAGAGACTATTAATGTAATGAATATATTATTTAAAAAGTTAATCTTTTAAGATTTTCTAACTTAATTTTTATTTTTTCGATTTCTTTAATATACTCATTTTTTAACTGATCATAGATTTCATCAGATATCTGGCCTGATGCTTTCATCACTTCAAGCTTGTTGAGATACTCAACGTACTTACTTAACTCGACCTCCAACTTCTTAATTTCTTGCTCCGCAACGATCGTCTTAGCAGCTGTTTCAGCTGTTGCTTGGATAATTTGTGTTTCACCTTTACTAGTTAACTTTAAGAATTTTGCAAAAATAGTTGCAACCTGCGGAGGAGGATGGAGTTTACCTACCCTCGTTAAGTAGACGAAGGCGAAGGTTCCTAGTACAACAGCCACTGCAACGATAACGATGGCTAAAGCTGTGTAGTCAGTCCTCCATCGTGCTCTCACGTAAACGGGAGACTCAACCGATCCCTGGAGGTAACCCATCCGCAAGTCCATCCAAACTTGTCTGAGACCTGTGGTCGAAAAACCATCTAGAACATAAGCTACAGGAAAGCCTACCCTCGATGCGGAAAGCCTAATCGTGATTAAAGCACCTTCCTCAGCCCAGCAGCCATCACTCCAGAAGGAACAACCATCTATCGAGTACTCGACGTTAATGTCCGGGTCGAAGGATACCTTAAACGCTTTCTTCCATATAACCGTCAGTTTCTTAGGTGAATCCACTGTGAAACGGATGACAGGATCTCTTGAGGAAATATCACCTTCCCAACCTTTAAAGATAATAACTTCATTTTCTTGTAAAGGTATCATCTCACGAGTAATTCTGACTTCAGCCGTTGAGCCAGCAGAGTACCAACCTCCTCCTACAGCGGCATTTAGTGGGTCTTCAACAGTTACCATATACTCTCTTATCCACTTAGCTTGTAAGTTAATTGGTTTGTCGACGGTTATCACTAACCTGTTTGATCTACTATACAGTCTTTCTTCGTCGTACCAGCCTTGAAACACATCTCTTACATCCGTTCTCACTGTTTTAAAATCGGCAGCGTTAGCTTCAATCTTCGTACCTTCACGGTACCAGCCTTCCACATCTTCATCCCCTCCCTTAATTGAGACGTAAAATTCTTTAAACTCATAGAGTCGAACAATTATCGACACGGGTTTTTCATTGCTATCGATGTTCACGTCGACGGGGTTACCAAAGTACTCTTTCCCAGATATTATCCACTTATCGACTGAGTAAGCAATTCTCTCTGCAGAACTTACGAGCCTTGAGGGGGCATCCACGCGGAGAGTATGCATACCAGCTTGCAACCAGTGCTCTCCAGGCGAGAAGGGACTACCATCGATGATAACCGTTGTATTCAGTACTACTTTTACCATCTTTGTATAGTGGAAGGTAAGCTTCGCCGACTCTGAAGTTGTGAAAGAGCTTTGAGAAGCTACATACTTTACACCAGAACCTGCGCTAATCTCTGGATCCACTGATACAGTGTAACTTGCTTTCTTGACAGTAACCTCTAGAGGTTGATTCAGTGCTGCCTTGCCTTTCAATGCTTTGTTAATGTACACTTGTGTCCCGATTCCAGAAGGTAGACCTGAGACTTCAACTCTAATCGTGATAATTGGCGAGAAGTAGATTGTGTAGCGAAGTGGAGCTTGATCATAGGTGGGGTTAATCCAGTGTACCTCGTTAAAGCCTCGGGAAGTTGGAGGTGGATCAACGCTATGGAAAGGTATACTAAAGTACACATGCACTTCATCAATCCAGCCTCCTTGCGGTTTAAAAATGTCTTGAAAAGTTAATGAATCTAATTCATCGTTGTAAAAGCCTGACTCAGAAAGAGAGAAGCGAAGGGTAACATAAACCTTTCTTTCATTATCATTAATACCGTAATCCCAAATCGAAAATCTACTTAACCTAAACATATATGCAATTCTATTTATTAAGCCTTGATAATAAAAATCTTTGTATTCATAAAAACATGATTTCCATGATTCCCAATCAAAAACTATAGGTTTAAACCATGCCATAACGCGGACATCGTCACGACCGTACACCCAGATATCATTGCCCAGGTACCGCGTAACTTCGCACATGGCTTGGGCCTGCGTCGAGAGAGCTAGTGCCGAGAATCGAAGTACGATTGCCAAGAGCAAGAAAGCGGGGATAGCGATGCATAAACGATGGATTTTCACATATTTAACCTTTCTGCCCTATATAAAAATTTTACTTTGTTAGTACTCCTAGATTACTGTTGTAGTTAATTTATACATTATCTTTTTTGATTACCTTGTTAAATAAAACATAAATATAGGGAATATTTAGATAATTAGTATCATAGAATCTATAAATATTTTAGTCACAATATTTTTATTTTTTATTAATTATGAATAATTTTCTAATATATTAGCATTTCTAGTTAACAGTAAAATTACCAAAATTTATAAAAAATGACTAACTGGCCGTGCGTCTTTTACAATCTTAATATTATGGAATTAACTTTCCGAAGTAAATGTTTGTATTTCAGAATTTTACTTAAACAATTCTTAGGCATTTTACATCATATAATGATTTCTCATTGTTCGATTTCTGAAAATATTCTTTGGAAATTTTATGAATATACTAAGTAATTGATATACAGTTATCTTCTTATAAGTTTATTAATTTCGCTTTTACTATAGATTCCTGCTATGCTTCCATCGACAAGTCGTACAGCATTGTCACAGTAATCGAGTAATTCTAGATTATGTGTAGCCATTACTACCGTTAAGTTCAACTCCTCAATCAACTTCCTGAAGAGGTTGATGACTATCCTCGCGTTGCTCGAGTCAAGGTTCCCCGTTGGCTCGTCGGCTAAGAGCAGCTTGGGTTGAGTCACTATCGCTCTCGCAATTGCTACGCGTTGCTGCTCGCCACCGCTGAGCTCTGTCGGCCTGTGCCTGGCTCTATGCTCGAGGCCTACGAGCTTCAAAGCCTCCAACGCTCTCCTCCTACGCTCCTTCGGGTCGACTCCTCGAGCCACGAGCGGCAGCTCCACGTTCTCCAGGGCGGTGAGCCTCGGGATCAGGTGGAAGAATTGGAAGACGAAGCCCACGTACTCGTTCCTGTACCTGCTCAGCTCCCTGTCACTCTTCAGCGAGCTGACCTCAATACCCCCCACTCTGACGAGGCCGCGCGTCGGCCTGTCGAGGCCCCCTATGAGGTGGAGCAGCGTGCTCTTCCCGGAGCCGCTGGGCCCCACAACGGCGAGGAACTCCCCTCGATCGACCTCGAGGTTGACGCCCCTCAAGGCCTGGACTTTGGCCTTCCCGAGCTCGTACTCCTTCCAAAGGTCCCGTACCTCCACCATCGGCATCGCGATCACTCGTACCGTAGGGCCTTCACAGGGTCAAGCCTTGCAGCCGTCCGGGCGGGGACAGCGGCTGCCAGGACGTTTGCGAGCAGGGGGGCTGACAGGGCGATGAGCAGTAGCTCGGGTGTGAGGCTCGGGGTTAGCCTGATCATGAATAGGGGGATCGAGAGGAACCGCGAGGCTGCTAGGCTGAATACTAGGCCGGCGCACCCGCCGATCAGCGAGACGAGGGCTGCCTCTGCCAGGAAGATGAGGAGCACGTCTTGCGAGGTGAAGCCGACGGCTTTCAGCACGCCGATCTCCTTGACCCGCTGCACAACGCTGATCGCGGTGCTGTCGAAGATCCAGAGCGCTGTGATGCCGACGCTGAGCACCGAGATGAACGCTAGGAATCCGCTGAGGGCGTTTACGAATATCCCGAGCTGGTTGACCATCGCGATCGGGCTGAACACGTTGGATCGAGGTGGTGCGAGAGCCCTAGCGTAGTCGGTGATCTGCTGCGCGAGCGAGGGGTCCTCCAGCACGAGGATTGCAGCCTGGTAAACCCTCCTACCGCTCACGTACGTGGTGTAAGCCTGGGGGTCCATGAAGATGGAGTCGTCAACCGAGATCCAGGTTCTGAAGCCGAAGGGTCTCGCCAGGCCGGCGATGATGACGCTCAAGCTCTTCCCACCGATCGATAGGGTAAGCGCTCCACCTATCTCGTGCATCCGAGCCCCGGTACTCTGGTCCATCCACAGGTTCGCGCCGAGGATGACGCCCAACCCCTGCGGGGTTTGAACACCTTCCTCGACGAAAGTGCTCAAGTCGGCCAAGCCGAGCAGCTCGGGCAAGTGCTCGGGTGCAACGGAGATCACCGTCACCGTCCTATAGCCCGCAGGAGTCGCTAGGGTGGCTTGAGCCGTTGAGACCCCAAAGCAGGTTCTAACGCCGGGTATGGTGGAGAATAGCGCTAGGTCAGCATCTGTGAGGCCCGGAGCTGGGTTCGTTACGATCACCGAGTTGGCGGCTAGGGTTCTCCCTAGAAGCTCGGTGAACGCCTGCTGGAAGGCGCTGCCCAGGCCGAGAGCGAGCGAGAGCGCTGTCACGGCTATCGCGACACCGACGGCTGCTCCGGCAGCCCTACCCTTCCTCTCGCTCAACCCCCTCAGCGCGTACCACGCGTAGTCAACTACTCTCACGTTTTCTCCCCCTTCTGAGGAGAATGAAGCCGAGCGCGGCGACGACCAGGACGATTATTATCGCCCACGGCACGCTGCGTGGGTTCTCGCGCGCGTTCGTCGCGGGTGGCGCCTCCCTAACGACCACTGAAATGTCCCTTGAAACCGTTATCTTCTCCCCGTAGTACCCCTGGTAGGTGATCGTCGCCCTGACGGTGTACAGGCCAGGCTGAGCGGCGCGGAGGGAGAAGGGGACGGCCGTCGGCGTGTAGGGGCTAAGCTGTCCGAGGAACTGGCTGACGCCCCTGAGCGGCACCAACCCCTGCGGGGGTGTAAGCGTGACATTGACGCCGAAGATGGGAGCCGAGCCCAGGTTCATCAGGGTTAACGAGATCGTAGCGATCGCCCCGGCGGCGGGCTCGGACGGCGTGACCTCTATCGATGTTACCTCCACTCTGGCGACCTCGAGGGCTACGAAGCTGAGCGAATCCCTCAGCACCTTCAGGTTCCCATCGCTGCCGATGTAGGTGAGCGTGTAGGGGATGGACCTAGCCCCCCTCTCACCGTAGGGGACCTTCACCTCCACCTCCGCTCTAGCTTCGCTGCCCGGCGCCACGTCGCCGATGTGCAGGATTGCCGGCTCCACCGAGACTGCCGAGCCGGGCTGCGACCAGATGTAGAGCGTCGCGTTCCTCGCGGTGTCGCTACCGATGTTCCGGACGACGATCGACGCGCGAGTTGTGGAGGCTGTCGGCAGCGTCTGTGGCTCCAGGTAGACGAGCAGTGCCCCGGTGCCGGCTACGAGCGCGTACGTGAGCGCCCTCTCGGTGTACGAGCCTGTGGAATCGACGTAGCTGAGCGTGATCGTCAGCGTCACGGGGTTGGAGAGGGGGAGCAGCTGGAAGGTTAGAACACTCGATTCCCCAGCCTTCAGTGGGCCGAAGCGGGTTCTCAACGGGCTGGCCGCTCCCAAGGGTGCGGCTCCTGAGGGGGTGAGGGAGAGCTCGAGCCACTCGACGGTGGAGCCCCTCCCGTTGGTGATGGTTAGGGTCACGTTGGAGGCCACGCCCAGCGTCAGGCTCGCAGGGGTAACTGACACCTCTATGAGGGGCTCGAAGGGCGGGTTCAGGGTGATGCTGAGGGAGGCGGAGCCCGGTATGCGGTTGACGATGACGCCCGTCGCCGCCTGTCGGGCTGTCGAATCGTAGTAGACGAGGATGCTGAGCGTGCAGAGTTTGTCATCGGTGAACCTCAAGGCGACATCCATGCTCCTAGCTGCGCCGGGCGCGAGCGCGCCGAGAGGGATTCTATCAACGCCCACAAGCTGGCAGCTGCCGTAGCTGCGTACGACAGCCTCCGAGTTCAGCAGAGTGTCACCGCCGTATGCCGCGATGGAAAGCCTGGCGACGCCAACGTCCCCGGGCTCGACGGGCCTTCTGACCCATGAGAGTGAGATGAGTGAGAGCTGAGGTTGAGCCATTGAGATGGCCGTGAAAGCCAGGATCGCTGCCGCCATGAGAGCCGGTGCAACCTTCGTGAGCACGCGGGGATCGCTGGAGGGCTGGTTTTGTGCTTTATGGTGGCCTCCTCAAGCTGAGGGCTAGGAGCACCAGGATCGCCACTAGCAACACCGCTAAGCCGAAATCGAGCACGAGCGACAGCGACTCCGCCGCGGCGGTGACGGCTGCCGTGACCGGTAGAGCGAGCGCGGCGACCCCGGTCACCTGCTCAAACTTCCTCCTCAAGTAGCCCAGGTTACGCGCCGGGCCCGCCCTAGCCACCAGATCCCCTAGCTCCGCAAGGTACAGTGACGCGAGCGTCAGCAGAGCAGCTTGAACCAAGCTCCGTTCCAGGCTCATCGCGACGAGGGTGGGTAGCTGCAAGGCGACGGCCAGCGCTACGAGTGTTCGAGACCGTCTCAGCAGCGCCAGCGCGAAGATGGCGGCCGAGAGGAGGGGGGCAGGCGCCGTCTGGGGGTGGGAGAGGCTCAGTAGGGTTGAGAGGAGGATCCAGGACGCCACGAGAGAGGCGCGCACGAGATCCAGATTCACCACCCCCCTCTAAGAGCCCGGCGCCTCGACGCCTTGAGCAGGAGTGCGCCCGGGGCCCAGTCGACGACGCGGCAAACGCCGCTCAGCTTGACTATGAGGCTCGTCCTCTCCACCTCGAGGATGCGCTGCGCTGCACTACCATCCCCCCTGAACGGGTTGGGGGAGATGACGAGCACGGAGTACTTCGGAGCCAAGTTGAAGATCGAGATGGCGATGTTACTGTCGAGGAGCGGGCTGATGACGATTAGCTCCGCGTTGGGCTTCAAGAGGTAGGGTGCGAGCATGTTGAGAGCGTAGTCGAGCGGAGCCGGCTCGCCGGCCTCCAGCCTCGTCAACTCGTAGAGGACCCTATCCAAATGCCTCCTCCCAAAGCCCGGCCTGACCCACGAGGACTCCCTGCCCCTCGTGACGAGGCCCACCCTGTTGCCGGACCTCAAGAGGCTCAGCGCTAGGGAGGCGGCCAGCGAGACCTCTGCTTCAACCACCTCCTCAACGGTGGCGGGGTCGAGGACCCCGAGGAGGCCGGCGTCCACGACGAGCAGCACGTCTGTAACCCTCTCCTCTACCTGCTCGTTGACAAGCAGCTTGCCCAGCCTGGCGGAGGCCCTCCAGTTCACCCTCCGCAGCTCGTCCCCCGGCGCGTACTCCCTCACCCCGTAGAACTCGTAACCCCTACCGCTGCGCCTCGAAGCCACCTCGCCGGGCCAAACGCCAGTGTAGCTGGCGGCCAGCTTGATCCCCTTCGTGCTCATCAGCTTCGGCAGGGCTACGACCTCGCTCGGATCGGAGGCGACGCTCTCCTCGACAAACAGGCCGAGAGCATCGCTGAAGACCGCGAGCGTGGGGCCGAGCTGGTAGAAGCCCCTCTTCGGCAGCAGAACCTCGTACTCGAGGCTCGCCCGCTCCCTGAGGTTGAGCAGGAAGGTCGACCCTCCCCCGACGATTGGCGCGGTCGACGGCTCCCGCAGCTCCACGAGGCACGGCTTGTCGCTTGCCACCTCCAAGCGAACCTTCACTCTCTCGCCCGGCATCGCCCTGGTCCTCTCGACGACCCTCGAGACTTTAACGCTGGCCCGCTGGGTGAATAGGCTTGAGAAGCCAACCATCAGCGCCGCCGGAACGGTTAGGGCGATCGGCCTGAAGTCCCTCATCAGGATTGCGGAGGTTATCAGGGCTAGGATGAGAGCCACGTAGAGCAGCGCCTTTGCGGTCGGCCTACAACCCCTTCGGGACGGGGACCGCGTTGAGGACATCCCTGATCACGCTCTCCGGCTCGACACCCTTCACCCACTGCTCCGCCCTGAGGACGAGCCGGTGGGCTAGAGCTTCGACGGCAAGCTCCTTCACGTCATCGGGGATCACGTAGTCCCTACCCGCCACCGCAGCCCTCGCCCGCGCCAGCTTCATCAGGATCTCAGCGCCCCTCGGGCTCACGCCCACCTCCACGCGGGGGTGCTGCCTCGTAGCCCTCACGATCGCCACGATGTAGCTGAGGATGGACTCGTCAACGTGCACCCTCTCAACCGCCCGCTGCATCTCAACCACCTCCTCCCTTGTAGCGACCACTTCGACGCGCACCTCGTCGCTCCCCCTCCTGATCCTCCTCCGCAGGATCTCCACCTCCTCGCTCTCATCGGGGTAGCCGACTCGCAGCCTCATCGCGAACCTGTCCAGCTGCGCCTCCGGGAGGGGGTAGACGCCTTCGAACTCAATCGGGTTCTGCGTCGCAATGACGAGGAAGGGCTCCTCCAGCCTGTACGTCACGCCGTCGAGAGTCACCTGCCGCTCCTGCATTGCTTCGAGGAGCGCGCTCTGAGTCTTCGGCGGAGCCCTGTTGATCTCGTCGGCCAGCAGGATGTTGGTGAAAATGGGGCCCCTCCTCAGCTCGAAATCGCCGGTCCTCTGGTTGTAAACGTAGCTGCCCGTGATATCCGCGGGCAGGAGGTCGGGGGTGAACTGGACGCGCTTGAATTGGAGCCCCAGCGACTGCGCCAGCGTCTTCGCCATCAAAGTCTTAGCGAGACCAGGGTAATCCTCGATCAAAACGTGACCCCTAGCGAGCAGAGCCACAAGGAGCTTCTCGACTACCACCTTCTTGCCCACAATTACTTTGCCAACCTCACCTAAAACTCTCACACAGATTTCGCCAATCTCCCGTACTTCCATCCCGTCGCCCTGTAATAGAGCTTTTTAAAACATTCAGCAACCCTAAATGCAAGCGGCAGGGGTCGTTAAGCTGACATTCTTTCTTAGAATCTAACGCTAACATCTAAAAACTAACATTTAACTAAGTTTTACTAATCTATGACAACTAACATTATCCTTTTTATAAATAGATACCAAACCTAACAAGTATGTTATACATCTAACACGTACAGTATTTTTAACCAATTGTTTCCTTTACTTAGTCTTTACTTTAAAAGTAAAAGTTTACATTGAAAATTAGAGTAGAATAGCTGTCCATCAGCATAGAAAATTGAATTTCAAGTAGATATTTTGTCACCATATCATCCTAATCAATCCACGTAAGTTTTACAATTTAAACAATACTGTCGATTAATTAAACGTAAAATGACAACCTGTGCTCCACATTTTGGGCAAATCGAACGATTAGACGCGGTACGTGCCAGACTGGAAGACTGCAACGCCACTGGCATCGAAACGGAAGGTGCCTTCGGAGGCCCGCTTAGAAGTAAAGAGTAGCTCGCGTGGAGCTCCTCGTCCAGCATGCGAAAAGAAAACGGACCAACTCTCCAGAAGCCTGCGAAAGTCAGCGAACCTTTCGACAGATAGGGAATCGGATCGTGCTATAGCAAGCCTATAAATAGCGATCAACTTGTCGATTTCAGCTTGAAATTCATCCATTGAAATCGTACTTCTTCTAGCTAAGCTTAACCGCCACTCATTCAGCATTCGCGCAAAGATATGGAGGGTTCCCCTGCTAGCGTTAGCGGTTGAGTACTTGGCAATAAACCAGTTAAATTGCGTGTTAAACAGCTTGGAAACGATACGATGAGTATCGACTACGTTGGAACTCTCAGTTCTCTCAGGCATGGTGGAATCCATCGTACAGCATAGATCCATTAGTTCGTAATTAAGATTACTCTGTAATTAAGATTGCAATACATATGATAGCTAAATACATCGAGGCTAAATTCCCAAGAGTTATTTAGCAGATTTTGCTGGTTTCCTTCACAGTCTTTAAGGCAATAAGCAGGTAACATCCCGAACTAAATCAGAGATTGGTGCTCCGAGTATATTGCCGCTAGCTGACTCCGATTCTACTCTTCGTCAAGTATGCGAAAATGATGTTGTTGTATGGAATTGCGAGCTTTTCATCCCATTTCCCGCTGAAATAAACTCATGTTTTTATGATCATTTCCATGACCTTACCCTAGAAACTTTCGACGTGTATCATCTTAAACAGACACCGATGGAACTTGAAGGACTTAAGTAGATTATCCAATAGGCGCGATCAAACCTCCTCCAACTGTGGAAAAGTACTCGCACCGGTTGTAATCATTGTTCAGCTTATTGCGGTCTCGCGACTATGCGTGGAGCGGCGAAGTTTTCTCATTGATCTATAGTTAAGTACCGTTGCTCTCTCTTAGCCTGGCCAGATATGGAGAATCACTGCACGGTAGCTAACACAGCATTTGAATCACAACATTACGCTATCAGGGCATCGAATTAGTGATTCGAACGTAAACCTGATCAAATGTATAACATGCATTAGGAGTAGGCATAGAGAACATATTGTCGCTAATGCTATAGGGGAGATCTTTCAAGGGTATTTTCGCAGAAATATAGTGGCCTGCTAGTGTAGCGAGCCTTATATAGGGGTGAACCAGTGAAGTTATGATGTCTCACCAGCTTCTTTACAGTGCTTTAGGTGCATTCTCGCCACGTGACGAGTTTGCAGTGACAGCTAGAATCGACTTCCTGCACGAGCTGAGCAACTTTAGGGTTCGCTTTCTAGGAGTCGGCGATCTCGGTGGGATGTGGAACTTATACGCTTCAACCTTATTCGACAAGACTTTCTCATCCTCTCACGTCACGTCTTACGCGATCCTTATCGGGGATACGATCTACGCTGCTGGAGGTTACTGCTACGCTATGCTGAACGGGAAGTGGCGAGAGCTCGCACAGCCTCCTCAATCCCAGCTTAGTATTGCGAGCGGCTGGTTAATTGTTTCAGCAGAGAAACTTGAAACGAATGAATTAAGAAAATTCTCGAAATTGATGGTTGAAAACCCAATACCGGAGTTTGCGGCGAGGCTTATAGCGGAGGAAGAGAAAATCCCTGTTGCGTTGGCAGCAATTAAAAGCAGGATAACGATCGATCGGCTCAGAGGTTTAAGAGCGATGTGGTGTACAACCGACATAGGGATGGTTAGAAGAAATAACGAGGATGGCGTCTCGTGCATATCCCTCAGGGTATCGGACAGGGGGTTAAGCAGTAGCCACCGTCTTTTAGCAGTCGCAGATGGAGCCGGCGGCCACGGCCATGGAGAAATCGCGAGCCTTATTACGCTCCAAGAGGTTATCTACAGGGCTGGGGAGGCTATTCTACTGAAGGGCGGCTTAATAGACTTGGGACAACTACGGGAGATCGTTCTTCAGGCCAATGAGCGAGTGCTGCTTGCTAGGCAGGAGAGAAGGTCAAACATGGCTACCACGTTAACCATAATGCTGGTTACCAACAGCGACATATACACTGCTCATGTCGGAGATAGCAGAGCCTACTACATAGACCAGAACAACATCGAACAACTTACAGAGGATCATAAGTACATTGAAGAACTTGTAAAGAAGGGTGTGATAACGAGGCAGCAGGCACGCGTTCATCCGCAGAGAAACATTATAACAAGCGCTCTAGGCATGCCCCAACCCAGAGTAGATGTAATGCACCACCCGAAAACTTACTCGCCGGGTGCTCGACTCCTCGTCTGCAGCGATGGACTCTCCGATCTCCTCGAAGACTGGGAAATCCATAAAATCGTAACAAGCACGCTCGCCCCGAACCTCGCTGCCCGTCAGCTCGTAAACGCAGCTAAACAGAGAGGGGGCTACGACAACATATCCGTCGCCTTAGACTTCTTCCTCTAAATACACTCAAGAAGCCCAAATTTTTCGATGAAGTGTAGAATAACAGCCGAAGACTACTGATTTGAAGAAATACCCATCGAGCTCCAGGGCAAAAGCATACCTTTCGCAACCAGGCGAGCTCTCTAATGCTCGCTCAAAGTAGAACAGGTTGTATCCAGAGCCTCTACGTACTTATAACCTGAACCACCCTAATGCTAACTGGGGAATATGCGATGCTAGTTCCGAGATAAAATCTCGATCTCATGCAACAGTCTCAATGAAATTGATCCACAACTCTATTAATCTAAACCGACAAATCCCTTCAAAGGAAAATAGTTATTATTAACCTTTGCCTTCAGAATCCTAACGCTAAAACAGTCTACTTACTCTTTAAAACCCATGCTAGCTGCATTTGAACCTTAAGATAAAGCATATTAGCATGCCAAAATGATCACTCGATGTGATACATGTGCAAAAATGCTTTGCATTACAAGCTGTGCTAACCCTTACGCTTTTAACTACTTTACTGCTCGGCTCCCATTTTGCAGCGGGTCAACCACAACGGATGCAGGTAAGGATTAATCAGAGCGAAACGGACAGGATAAGTTTAACTAATGCCACTCTTCTAATAGAAGTCAACATCGACTTGACAGGCGTCACGATAAGAAATCAAGTAGATGATATAAAGTTAATAGTTTCGATTCCCAAAATCCTTGAAAATAAAATAGCTATAAAAGATTTCTCTCTTACACAAAGAGATGGTAATATTATTTTCGAGAAGATCGTGAGTAATGTCAATATAACTGAGCGAGAAATATTTCAGGATAGGTTTTTAATTAATTTTACGAATATAGATTGCGAAATAATATCAAAAATTTTATCAGCAAAATATAACGTAACAATACGTGTTGAACTAGTAAGAAATGAGAAACCTATTAGTGAAACAAACATTAGACTTGAAATAGAACCTGAAAAAGCATGGCAAGTATGCTTCCAGAAATTCCTAAGCTTGGAAGATGCTGCCTGTAGATGGGTTAATGGAAATCTAAATTTATCTTTAACAATTTCCTTTAGTACTAGTAGTAGACCTCCGGACAGCTTGACAATCAACGTTACGAAATACAGTATTGAAGGCTGCATACCCCAACCATTATGTGTTGTTGAGGAAGGTAGGGCAGTCATTAATGTTACTAACATCTCTAACAATAAGTTTAATTTGACTATAATATTTTCGCAGAATGATTCACTAAAAATTCTAAAAGATGAAAAACTTATGGTTCTAATAAAGCTATATCAGAAAGAAATTAGTAAATCTCTTGAGCCAGAGATATCCATCGAGAAACTAAGTTTCGATAAAAGTATGCTTATTCTCCATTTACGGAACAATGGTAGCCTACCTTTTAATACCTCAGAACGTATTCTTTTTGATCACGAGAATATTCAAATCACAGAATTAGAATCGGAAGAAATTGTAAATCCTAATAGATCTATAGAGCTAAAGTATAATATTACAGTTAAAAGCAGCAAAAACTTAGAAAATATTTTAAAAATAGAATATAATCTCAGTAAAAATAAATATAGAGAAATTGTTTTCAATATCAACCTTAGCATATTAAAAGCGCATTTTATACAGAGTAATGAATTAGAAATAACCATAAGGATTGATACTAGTAATTCTAGTTTACATTTAAATATACTGAAAGAGTATCCGCTAAATGTTAGCATTAAAGGATTAAGTATACTAAATTGCAGTTCAAGCGAATTGCTCTGCGAGGGGAGAAATGACTATGCAATAGCTTATGGAAATATAACATTACCTAAAGATATAACTCTGAGACTATCGGTTAAAGATAATGGCGGTCCTGAAAACCGCAACGTCACTATTATTCTCAGCGAAAACCTTCAATCACATACTACGGTGAAGGTATACGAACAGAGGCGCGACATGCTGCCGTTTTTGAGTTTAGCTATCGTGATTGTTGTAGTCGTACTTATATCGGTGGTTCTATTGTCGAGGAAGCGTGTAAGCAGGGCACCCGCTGAAGTGTACGTGGAAGAAGTTGAGGAGCCCTTTTTCGACTTAGGATAGGAACTATAGGTAGCGAGCTAAAGAATAAGTGGAAAAGGGTTAACTATTACTGTAGGGGCCCCTTAATACGATCTCGCTGATCTGCTTAACTTCTGGGAAAGGAGACGTAGAAGTCTGAGGAAATACTTCATTGACTAGATTTAACCCCTTAGTTTTAAAAGGTTGTTACCGCTTAGGTATGGGCGAGTACAGCTCTTCATGATATGGGGATTACACCTATAGCGGAGAAGGGGGGGATGATGGCTAACGCTTCAATAGCCTTGAAGTTGTTTCAATCAGGTAATTTACTGGGTGCCTAGTACAGCTACTCCATCGCCTCATGCTCGTCATTAGCTCGATTAAGAGTGCGAAGAAAAGGTTAATGAAAAGCAAAGGCCACTATTTAGAGCTTATACGACATAGATCCTTGATTCCGCGTAAATTTTTTAGGCACTTCCTTTAACGTGATACTGATGGAATTCTCGTCCAGCAAGATATCCTCATCGTTTTTGCTTTTCCCACTGTTCCGGAAAAAGATTTTTGTAAAATTGTTCAATGTTATTATTTTATTACTATTAATGTTGCCTATAAATCGCAGTTCGATGTATGCTCTTGGCATATCAACTAGTAAAATCTTATCTCTTAGAGCTGAAAATCAAATTACACTTACTCAAGCTTCTTCGATTTATAATGAAATCTTGTTTATCTCAGAGAAAGTGGCAACAAACGTAATAATAAATGCTGTCCCAGAAAGAGATGGATATAAATGGCCCATTCAGTTTAGAAACACGTATTTCAATCCAGGATTTCACTCGGGCGCTGCAGGTGTTGGAACATTTCTCCTCTCGTTGTATGCCGCTACGAGGAATACGACTTATCTTAAATACGCGGAGGGGGCAGCTAAATGGATAATCTCCATAGCAAAGAAGAATCCCGATGACTCTGTAACCTGGTGTTCATATGATGATGAAAAATGCTGGTTTTTAACACCAGATAAAGAGGTATCAGGGATCATAAAGTTCTTTCTACGATTACATAATATTACGGGAAATAATATATATCTTGATTATGCAGAAAGAGGAGCAAAATGGATAATTAATAGTGCACTAGTAAAGGATCGTATAGGGGTGTACGTTTTATACAATCCGCCGAGACAGGCTGCTTTTGGAGTTTACAGCTATGTTCAGCGTGATGTTGGAACTTTGATGATAGATCTTTACATCATAACTAAGAATACGAAATATTTGGATACCGCTAAATCTATAGGAGAATGGATTCTTTTTACTAGTGAATGTGATCAATACTTATGCAAATGGTACGATGATAGAGGGTATGGGAACATTTACACTATTGAAGGTGCTTCTCTCATAGCTGACTTTTTATATGAACTATACAAGGTCACAGGCGACCATAAATATATGCAAGTAGCTGAAAAAATCGTTAACTGGATAGAAAGACAAGGAAAAAGAATTGATAATTATAGAATAAAGTTCCCTAACCATAGAGGTAAGTACTTAACAGTTATAGATGGTTATTGGGATAGACCGTTTTTCCCTATGACACCGGCAGATATCTTTGTAAAATCCTACCTGATTACAAAAAATGTTTCTCGCCTCGATATAGCCAAATCGTATGCAAATTGGTTGATCTCGTTATCCAGCATTGAAGGCGATCAAGCGAGAGTACCCTTCTCAGAAGAACAAAGATTATACCATGCATGGATCAACGCCCGTATATTTAATTTCATTATTCTTCTCTATAACCAAACGAAAGAGTTAGTTTATTTAGAGTTCGCATCTAAACTTCTGAACTACATACTAAGTACAGCGGTAGAAGATAGGGGATTCAAGTGGCCCAGACTTGATGGAAAAGCCTGGATTACTTTTGGACTGGGAGAAGGTTCGTGCGCTATTGGTTATTATTTGCTATCGTCGTTACCGTCTATGAGCATAGTCTCTCCCGCCAAGTATAGAGTTGATGTGGATTCTTCACCTAGGTTGGGAAGTGTAGAGGTAAACGGTGTTAGGGTTGGTTTGCCTTATTCGGACTGGTTTAAGGAAGGAGATACCATAAGCATAGCTGTTCAAAGCGTTATTTTCATTGAATCTTCTCCTAAAACGAGGAGGGCGTACGTATTCTCTGGATGGAATGATGGTACTACGACCCCTATTCGATTGATTAAAGTTGATAAGCCGCTAAGCCTCGTAGCTATGTATCAGTTAACAGTTATGCACTTCGTAAATGTATACTGTAAATATGCAAGAAGCTGAGAGAAGTGTTACAGGCTCGGGATGGTATAAGGAGGGAGAGAAAGCAAAAGTTTCCGCTGAACCCGTGATACCTGTTAGCGACAATGTCAGACTGGTTTTCGTGGAGTGGGCTGGTTTAAGCTCTAAGTCGATTGAAGAGGTGCTAGTTAACTCCCCTAAGGAGTTGAAAGCTATCTACAAGAGACAGTACCGCGTGATTGTCATTAAACCAGAGATCACTACGAGCGGCTTAACCGTTAAAACAATAATCTTTGAGGATTACTTAATAGAAAATTCCCTTCTTAGTTCGCTTCCTGATATTACCGTTGTTCCTCTGATAATAGTCGATAGATTTGTTGGATACGAAGAATCAGGTCGCTTTCTAGGGGAGCACTTGATTGTTGATAGGCCTCTACGTTTAACAGCGAGGTACCAGAGAGATTACACGGGGTTATTCGCTTTAATCGCACTAAGCGTTGTGCTAGGGTTATCCTTTTCGTATATAGGAAGGGTCTGCTTAAGAAGGGGGTCTTTGAATCGGCAGTAGCTGGTTCGAGTGCTGCAACATGGAAGCGGCTGAAAGTAAGATCAGAGAGTATCGAAATTTCCTATTGAAGCTTGAACAATTGCATGAGAAGGGTGGGGTAACGGATGAAGTTTACCAAGAATTAAAGAAAATATATAGTAAAGAACTGGAGAAATACGAAGAAGAACTAAAGAAAATCAAAGGAAAATTAGATAAGATTAAAATACAGAAGTTTTAATTGTTGCTTGCCGTAATTTCTATCAAGCCTTATTTCCTGAAGTAGGAGCAGTTCCCGGTTTATAGCCCTTACTAATTACTTAACTCTACAGACAGTACGGCTTGAAGTTGCTTATAAGTTAAAAACTCTAATTCAATCTTTTTCGTAATCTTCAATGGCGTAAGAATTCGAACTGTTAAGTTTCACGCAAAAACAGTAGTTAATATTTTCGACAAGCCATGATTTCCTACATGCTTAATTGCCATAAGAACATTGAGGTGTACTTTCGATCGACATCTCTTATTTGAGGGATGCAGTAGGCGTGTTCCGCTCTTTCAATCAACGTACGCGAAAACGAATGTGGCTTCGCTTAGATCGGAGTGTTAAACCTGCTCCCATTTTAAGCGTTTCTGACTAAGGGTTGGTTTAGTATTATATATTCGCTTTGTGATGCAAACCACAGTGAAGTCGATAAGCCTTTTAAGTTTAGAATACGTTAGCAGTGTGGTGCGCGGTTATCTACTTATTACAAATTCTAGCAGTCCTAACCCTATCAAATACCAATTTCTAGCGAAGCTTCACTAAATATGAAATAAAAAATTATATTCAATATTCTATAATATAATGATAACTGATGGTATTTAATGAAAACAGTTTTGCTTAATACATATTTAAAAAGAGGGACTATAAAATATTTATCATTAACATTTTATCGGAAAATAATTTACTTATTTTGAGCCTGAATAGTAACCTGCTATTATCGATATTATCGATACTATAAGTATGATTAGAGAAAGTATTGGATTCGATACAATAAATAATACTATAACCGTGATTAGGTAAAGCATTGGAATGCCAAGTACTATGGAAAAAAGTATGGTAAAAAGGATGAGAAGTATGTTTTTGTCCTTTATCCGATCTGAGTCACTTCTTTTTATTACTTTCGTTTTGCGAGGAGGTGAATACACCTTAGTTCCCAGTACAGGCTCTGGTAATGCTGACGCTTGTAAGCCCTGTGTCACCCTTACAACTCGTGTTTGTTCCCCTCCTTCAAGCCTCTTCTTTAACTCATCAAGTGCGACTTCGTATTTCTCCAGTTCTTTACTATATATTTTCTTTAATTCTTGGTAAACTTCATCCGTTACCCCACCCTTCTCATGCAATTGTTCAAGCTTCAACAAGTATTCTTTCAGCTCTCTAATTTTAGCCTCCAATGCCTCTATCTCGCTCACAGCTCACCCCCTCTAGAAGTCATTGTTGCTTGCCTCCCAGCTTGAATTAATTTAATAACCATCAAGGTATCACCACTGGATCCTGAAATATTTAAATAAAATACTATATAAGAATTTTGGTACGAATATCGCTATTAATTGCGCAAGCGAAATACCATATGAGCATCGGTGGTATATGCTGTTTCGAGCTACTTGATCTTCGGCTGTCAGAAATAAACTAGAAATAAGTTATAGCATCTTTTAGGGGATAAGTTTGGTAATGAAAATTATTAGTAGACATTTTCGTATAGAAACTTTATAGATTAACAGAAGATTAGGCTAGAAGCTTAAGTCCATGAGAGTTTCTTTAACTCTTCGGCTTGGCTTGAAGAATATATACGCGAGAGAAGGATGCCGGGAAAATAGGTGAAGGGAATCATGCAGGTGTGAGGATATGGACGTATTTATTCAGGCTGTTATCCCTTTCGGTGTTAACAATTCTAAAAAAAGAGTGAATGGTTAGACTTTTTTACCGTAATTGGCTACTACTATTGCCAGATCCTTATAGTCTACTGTTCCATCCTCGTTTATGTCTGCATCATAATTGTACTCGGGCTGGCCGATCATGGATCCATATGATGATGTGAGGATGGCGATATCCCTGTAATTGACCTTCCAGTCCAAGTTTATGTCGCCAAGCAGTATCACTGTTAAGCGGAGAGGGTAGGTGAATGGAAGATAGCCCTCTTTAACCACGTTTATGTCGATCTTGTGGACGCCTGCGTCCAAGCCGGTTATTACAGTCGCGTAGGATCCGTCTCCTCTATCTTCGAGAAGGTGAACTTTTCCTCCTATTGTAGCTGTTGTGCTTGCGCCTTTAACGGCTTTTCCCTCGATATTGAAAGCGCGAACTACCACCATAAACGCTCTACCTGGCTTCAGCCTCGTGACGTTGACGGTGGCAACGGCGAACAGGGCGTCAAAAGCGACACTGATCGGGATGTACACCCTGGAGGTAGCCACTGTGACCAATAAGCCGCCGGAGTATAGCCACAGGGAGGGGGACGGCGGCGCGGCGAACTTGATCCTTACGGGAATCTCCTGTCCCTCCTTCACGCTGAGGATCTCTTGGGGCTCTACTGACGCTACAACATCTTTTACATTGCCCACAACTGACACTTTAAGAGAGTGCAAGTCCATCGCTGCCTTGAGCTTCACTACAACCTCTTTGCTCTCTCCGACTCCCAGCTTCAAGTCCAGCCTATCAACGTTGGTGGTTATGCTCGGCTTCAGCAGCACCATACGGTACTCTAAACCTTGCTGTGGTGCTTCTACCCCCCGTACGTAGATCTTCCAGTCCCCCACTTCGGGGTTGTAGACAGAGACTGAGATGTAGCCAATATCTTCGGTGTAAACGACATTACTTTCGTAGAATGATAGCTTGTACCCGCTGGGGGAAACCAGCTCTACGCTCAACTTGCTCCCGCTGTAGGATAGCTTAACCCCAAGGTAGGGGGTTCCCGCGGACACGGTTGCTGAAACCTCCTTTATTTCTCCGACTCTAATTCTATCCACTATAACTCTTTCAGCAGCTAAGCCGATGATCCTCTGAGATAAGCTGATGTAGAGCCTCTGAAGGTCTTCAGGACTAGGCGAGTAAAAGTACTGGCCACCAGTCATCTCCGCTACTTTTCTCATCCTATCCTCATCTATATCCTTCTTTTCCCCGAAACCAAGGGTGTATACTCGCACCCCCAGCGAGCGAGCTCTATTAGCGGCTTCCTCCGGAGTATGTGTACCAGCGTTGTGCATTCCATCGGTCAGCAGAATGACCGCTCTTACTCCCGTTACGGCCGTTAAATGATCCAGCGCTAGCCATAACCCATCCCCAATTGCCGTACTTCCTCCGGGCTCAAGCTGGTTTATCGCTTCATATAGCACACTTCTATTACTAGTCAGGTCGCTCACAAGTTGAGCTATAGTAGAGAACTTGACTAGACCCACTCGATCACTCCTCGATATTAAGGAGACAAAGCTCTTGGCAGCTTGCTTTGCCGCATCGATTTTCCTCGCACCCTTGAACTGGTCGGCCATGCTTCCGGAGACGTCGATGACGAGGAACACATTGATTCCACCTTCTGTAGATTCTTTCCCTCCCCTTCTCCTAGCCATGTCGATTCTGTACTTGTCGAACTCACCGTACACCAGGCATGTGTAACTTATCATATTGGCTATTATTGAATCGTATTCTTTTTTATATTCTTTGAGCATATTTTCAAAATTGTTACGTATCTCATTTGCATTAGTAAGTCCCCATAATTTTAATAATTCTGAATACATATTCCCGAGCGTGTTATCGCTGAGACTGAGTATTCCTTCGCAATACTCGATGAGAATCGTGTATAGTAGGTACTTTAAGTATAGCAAGGATAGTACGTTGTCCAACGTTGGTATTTCTTCATTATTAAGCAGTTTGCTAAGTTTATGATGCATGACGTGGAAAAGTTCTCTAGCTAGTAAAGAGTGAGATGTGTGCAAGCCGAGGAAGGTTGTAAGATCGTCATTGAGCGAGACGATGTAATCCTTTATAGCGCTAATCATCGAGCCTATCGCTATGTTCCTTAGGCTTCTTAACGCGTAATACTGTACGAAGGTGTTTAAATAATCGGGTTGCAACTGGCCGCTCCATAATCCTGATGATAAACGGGAAAACTCAGCGAAATGTCCAACGGGGTTTTGACTGTTACGGAATAACAGGTATGCCCCAGTGTTTCTCAATAACAATCCTCCCACTAGACTCTCGATCCCCTTAATGAGGTCTGGATTGGCTGCGGCGGTAGCGTACGCAACCATGAAATAATACTCGATCAAATCCGAGGATTTGTCTAGAGAATCCATCCCCTTTCTAATACTTTTAATGAGTTCCTTGAATTTTTCATCAGTTGTTTTAGTTATGATATTTTGTAGTTCCCCAAGGGCTTCATCATCATAGCTTAGCATAAGGGCTAAAGCCCAAAATAGCTTGGGATTTTTTTCTGGACTTAACTTGAACTTCTCTTGTAGTTTATTCAAGTCTGAAACTAAATCAAGAGTGCACTTGGCTATCAGTAGCGCCCAGCCGATTACACCGGCAGGAGGTACCAAGACGGCAAGTATGATTCCGGTTCCAATGTTGATGAAAATGATCTTCCATTTTTCCCTTTCGTATAGTTGCAAACCTGTCACGTAAGATTGATTCCAGTAGAGTTTGAGATTATGGTAGCTATGCACCTCATCAAAGTCTTTTTCGAGTGGTTTGTGTTTGTCGAAAGCGAGTAGCGATATTAGCTGAAGAGCAAGGTCATCGGCTTTAGGTGTTGTCATCCAGTCATCCCCCAGAACTACCGATTTGTGACTCTGCGAGTATATTATGTAATGACCGGAAGAAAGGTAATACACACTTAGTTCAACGTCTCCAAACTTGAGGTTTCTTTTTTCAGTTATTGTCTCTCCATTCAATAAGTACTTTTTAACCTCTTCATCTACGCTATCAATAGAGCGCGCTAGAGGTTGAGGGATTACTGTGGATTGCAGTATCAGTAGTACCAGTATGATCGCCATGAGTCTCTTAGATCCTTTTCCCTCAAGTTTGACCAAGGCTTTGAAACTAAGCATTTCCACTCACCCTGAAGTAGAGATCGAAAGCTCCTTGGACGCTGATCGAATCCCCGTTATTGAGTTTCACGTACCCTCTGCCTTTTATCGGGATACTGTTGACCAAGGTGGGGTTTGTGCTGTAGGCATCAATTATGTACCATCCATCGCGGCCTTTAACTATCCTGAACTGCCCACCCTTAGATCTCCTCGTGATGTAGGCCAGTTTATCAGGAGCTAAGAAGCCAGCGAAGTCCTCCCTTCCGTACACTCTATCCTTGCTGGTTGTGCGGAACACAACTCTACCGCTCCTATCGATGAGGCTATAAGCTGTAGCCGTTTTCTTCAGCTGTTGCACGGCTAGCGTTGCTGCAACAACTGCTAGGGTTGAGAGAACTAGGACTACAATCCACGTAAAGGGAAGGCCGCTTTCTCTTTTGACTATGCTGTAGGGTGTAGCTCTCCTTGTACTTACTCTCGCCGTGTTTGGCTCAAGAAGTACTTGCAGGTCGTTTCCCTTGGCATCGGCGGCCACAAGGTAGATGAGCGTCACGCTAGCTGGTGCGTCTAGCTTGTACCTGAATTTGAGCTCAGCTATAACTGTCTCATTAGGCTGAGTTTTTAAAGTGTAAAAAACGTACGCTTTCTGCGTTTCCAGTATTACCCATTCGTTGACGGGGGTGACGTTTAGAAGTTCTAGTGAATCTGTGGTGTATGATAGGTTAAATTCACCGGCTTTTACGAGGCTTCCCCCCTCAAGTATAACCAGCTTCAGTATGAATATACCACCCGGTTCAACTTCGACCCCTTCGGGGATGAGTCCAGCTTTGACACTGATAATGGGCTGTGAAAAGGAAACGGTGAGGATTGTTAGCAACAGCGTGCAAGTAAAGATACTCTTCCCCCCCATTAACACCCCCTAGCTTCAGTTAGGTCGATTTAAGTTTGAACCTAAACCGAGAAATCCTTGAAAAGGTATTAACTTCCTCCATCCTTCTTTGCGGTCTGCTTTAAGCAAAGGATGGAGAGTAATCGAATTGACCAGCAGAAGAATTCCATTTTTCAGTGGATACGCTATTTCCATGCTCTCGATAGTAAAATAGGTTTAAGGGTTATATATAACCTTCGTTTTAGTTAAACTTTTAAATCCAATAAAGGATTCGTCGCATACGCTCAAAATAACTCTGATATTAGCGACAGAGAGTTTAAGAAGGAAGTTCCCTTAGGATCTCCAGAAGCCTAGGGATGTTGTAGAGGGCTGGTCTTTCCTCTCTTATCTCGCCCGTTAGTTTCTGGAGAACTCGTAGCCCTGCGCCGATTAGGTCAAGAGCTTCGCCGATAGAACGTCGTGTTTCCTCGTTTATACCATCCATCGATAGGCTACTTAATCTATCATGAAGCGACTCCAACTCCTTCAACAGGTTCTCACCAGCTTCGGGAGTTTTCAACTCGTTTCCTAGAGCTTCTACCCTTCCTCTGAGCTCCTGTATCATCTTTTCTAAGCGTGCAATCTCGATACGGTACTTCCCCTCCCCTTCAATAAGAGCTTTGGCCTTGAAAATCTGCAAGGATTTCTCGGCTTGATTCAACTCGTCTACCAGCTTTTTAAGTAAGGCTTCACGCTCCTTCGCGATAGCATCGGGTTGCTGTGGAAATCCAGCCTTGCTGGCAAGCCGCAGAATCCTCTGTGCAAGCTCCCTCGATTTTTTCTCCAAATCCTCTAGTTCAGCCCTGTGGTTGACCCCCCTTATCCTCGAATCAAGCTCTAACGCCTCGCTGCTTACTCTAAGCCTTTCAAGCTCATCCCTGATCATCCTTAGAGCTGTAATCAGTGCTCTTGCATAATTCTTCAATGCATTCCCAACTTTCAGGAATATACCCGTGTATACTTTTAGCAACTCGCTGTAAACCTTATCATCAACCTTACCCTTTTCTTCTCTCAGCTTCTCCAGACGATCGCATTCCGTTCTGAAAGCTTTCAATAGATCCGTGAGGTTTTGAGATGGTAGAGGCTCCAGATCCTTCGTCGCGTCGGGGCTGGTGACGTCAACTATCTCCCTCCACTTTTTACTGTACTCTGTTTCAGTTATCAAGCCCATAATGAAGGATGCATCGAGCTCGTTCAGCCTAGATTTCAGCCTGTTAACGACCGAATCTGAGGGAGGGATCTTAAGAATGGTTAAGTAGCCTTCATCCTCCAACATGAAGAGAGCTTCTTCAAGCTCTCTCCTTGACACTCTCAACCTCTCTAGAGCATCGTCAATTTTGAAGACCACCCTTTCACTCTTAAACTCTTTCAAATAATTGAGCAGTCTTGATTTCAAGTCCTCCATCATGTTCAGCTAAAAAAGAGAAGATAAAAACTTCGCTCTACGAAGCTAATGATGCTCACCATTGGTTAAAGACCCCTACATAAGGAGGCAGAGAACAAGAGTACGGTGAACCTCTCGCGGTAGTATGATCCTCTACCCCCACAGTTTCGAGAGTTCTCTCAAGGCTTGCGTACTCGCTAGACCTCTTTTTTGCTCTTCTCGAAAATTGCTTTAATGGCCACGTTAAAATTGCCCTAAGGGCTGCTAGTAACCATCCAAGTTAAGGCTCTGAGCGGAGCTTTTGTCAGTGATGAGGGTTAAAAAGGTGTAAGGTTGAAGGATGGGTGTGAGTTCAGAATACGTAGAAGTGCTTTTAAGGAAAAAGCCAGTAGAGGATGAATGCGTGGTTCTCCTCAAAGGAGAAGGGGTCTGCAAAATCGTTAAAATATACAGTGTTTCGGGGGTCAGCCTGCGTGATACTGGAAAGCCAACGACCCCCTCAGGGCCAGTATGTCCTTACTGCGGAGGTAAGCCTATGCTTCTGCGCAGTATTGGTAGATGGTATTGTTTTAATTGTAAGAAATACATTTTCCAGTGACTAGGCAAGTAAGATGTTAGCAGGCTCGATAAGAGGCCGAGATTTAGAATAAAAATAAGCAAAAGAGGATAGACGAAAGGAGGTTCTTGAAGTATAATTAACTAATTATTTGGAAATATTACTAAGTTTATAAGCAATATATCTGTTATTTTAAAGAAATATCATAAGCTTGCAAAATAATTTTTAATATTAAATTTTAATCTAATTTAACATAATGGTCATTGATATACCGTTATCCGTATATGATATGGCAACTCTCTTCCTTTAACTCATTACTGATTTCAATAGTTAACTAGCTTTGAACAGTGACTATTATCCTATGGTATCTCACAAATACACATTGCTACGATACCGAAGATTACAGTTAGAGTTTTCTCGAGAGGAGGAAGCCTAGATCGTGAGCATAAATGGATTTGGAAGGTGAAGCAGAGGTTACATGCTAGTATGAGGGGTATGAATTCAGTCTTAGTAGTGATAAATGTGCTCTATATCCAGCGTTAAATGTTCAGATCTAAAGCTTTGCATATTACTCAACTTCTCGGTGAATGGCATTCATCGGTAATGATAAATTTTAGTAGTTCATCTGAAACTTTCTTCCATCCTTTTACTCTTCTATCCCTCATTAGACGAATGTAGTTACACATTTTTTCCCTACTGCAGCAGCGTAGTAGGACAGGTAGGATTTCGGAGCGGGCTGGGTGCTTGAAGTAGATCAGGTCGATGGCCGTCTTCTCGGGGTCTGAAACTCTCACTTCCTCGCCGAGCTCCTCGACGTGGAGGTAGGTGTAGCCGAAGTACATCTTCTCCGAGATCCTCCTCAGGATTACCTTGTAGCCCGCAACCTCGCGCACTCCACCTCTAACGGTTGACGAGACGCAGGGTGAGAGGATGACCACGGCGGTCACCTGGTTCCAGGCCCCGTGTAGGAAGGCGGCCGCGCCCAGCCCGACGTAGGCTTTGGGTAGGGCTTTCACTGCCAGGTAGGGGGATTTCTTGAAGGAGTATACCCCCTTGAAGACCTCGACGATCTCCCCCCTCTTCTTCAGGTTGTGGATGAGGACTTTCGCGTAGCTCCCCCCTACGATCGACTTCACTGTCCTGTACGTGAAGAGCGTTGAGCGGTGCAGCAGCTCCAGCTGCCTAGCGTACTTTTTGCGAGGCAACCCTCCTCACCTTCTCCACAATCGTTCTGAAGCTGGGAGCCCTACCGGCTAGGATCAGCTCGTCAAGGAGGCTGTAGTCCTCGGGCGGCTCAGTGAGCGCGGCGAGGAGGGATTGGGCGGCTCTCCGCAGCCTCTCCGCGTCTTCGCAGAAGTCCAGCATGTAGTAGGCGTCGTAGAGATCCCTAGCCTTGCGCCTGTCGATGTAGGCTGAGACCTTCTCCTCAAGCAGGGCGCAGGGGGAGAGGGCTTTAACGACGAGCTTCGTACCGTCCACGAGCCAGTACTCCGCCTCCACTGCATCCACCTCCTTTAAGGGGCGAGCCGCTTCAACCTCAACGGTTTCTCCATCGCTGACGCGGAGGTACAAGTATCCGGATCCCGTGATCATGGAGTGGGGGAGATTGAAGCTTCTGGAGAGAACCTCCGGTATTCTTTCGGGCTGCGGGCAGTAGAGGTCTATGTCGTAGGAGAACCTCTTACCACCGTACACCCTCCAGACGGCTGTCCCACCCCTAAGCACGAAGTCCACGTGCTTGGAAAGCTCCACTATCACAGCGTCCTGGAGCTCGGCTATCCGCAGCATCTTTCCTCTCAGCATGTGTATGAGAGGGATTCTCGAGGCCATTTCCATAGACTTAGGTTATAAAAGTATATAACCTTAATCCACCATAAACCGTCTAGGTGAGGCAAAAACGGAGGCCTGTCCCGCACCGGTGCCCCTCTACAAAGTTTGTGGCGCTGCTGGAGGCGCTGTCCAGCTGCGGTGGCAGCCCGATGCGTTAACCCTAATTACGGCCCCAATCCGACCGTTTCCGCGTGGGAAGGCTCCGGATCGGGTTTATCGGGAGTGGGGGTATTGCAGCCGCGCATGCCTCGCGTTTAGCCAGGATGGAGGATGTCGAGCTCGCGGCGTTCTCCGACGTGGATCTCGGTAGAGCGCGCATGCTCGCGGAGAGGTACGGTGGGAGAGCGTACGCGGATTGGAGGGAGATGCTGGAGCGCGAGAAGCTGGACGCCGTGTTCATCTGCCTGCCGCCCTTCGCGCACACGGACGAGGTTGAGGTGGCGGCTGAGAGGGGCGTCCACGTTTACATCGAGAAACCGATCGCGCTCAGCGTGGAGCAGGCTTATCGGATGGTTAGGGCTGTGGAGAAGCACGGGGTGAAGAGCCAGGTCGGCTACCAGCTCCGCTTCAGCTTTGCAGGCGAGAGGACGAAGCAGCTGGTGGAGTCGGGCGAGCTGGGGAGGGTGGGCCTGGTCGCCGGGCTTTACTGGTGCCGCTTCATCCGCACGGACTGGTGGATCGACAAGACCAAGAGCGGCGGTCAGCTGGTGGAGCAGTCCACCCACCTCTACGATCTTCTGAGGTGGTTCTGCGGGGATGTCTCTCTGGTGTACGCGGAGATGGATAGGCTGTTCTACAGGGATCTCCCGGGGATGACGATTGAGGATACCAGCGGCGTTGTGCTGCGCTTCAAGTCCGGTGCGATAGGCGTCGTTTCCTCAACCATCGGGGCGGTGCCGGATCAGTGGTGGGTGAAGTGGAGCATCGTCGGCAGCGACGCGACGCTGGAGGCGGAGGGTGCTGAGAGCCTGAGGATCTACCGGAGCGCTCGCAGGCCTTTGACCGTGGAGGAGTACAGGGAGTACGGGCGGGACCCGATGATGCTGGCTGAGAGGGACTTCATCGAGGCCATCCTGCACGATCGAGAGACGCGAGTACCCATAAGCGAGGGAGCGAAGACGCTGAAGCTGACTCTAGCGGCTGTCGAGTCGGCGGAGAAGAGGGTGCCGGTCCCCGTCGAGTAGCCGTGCTGTCCTGGAGGGAGAACTACCTGCGAGCGGCCGACTTCGCGTACCCCGAGTACGTGCCCTGCGTAATCAGCGTGTTCTGGCCCGTTTGGAACACCTACAGGGAGAGGCTGGAGGAGGTGGCGGAGCGCTACCCACTGCTGTTCCCAGGCTTCAAGCGTGGAGCGTTGCGCTACGAGGGTGAGCCGGGCATCCCCTACACCGACGAGACCCTAGTGGACCCATTCGGTTGCGTCTGGCGCTTCAACGTTAAGGGGTACCAGGGGCAGGTTGTCAAGCACCCGCTGGAGGACTGGAGCATGTGGAGGAGTTATAGGCTCCCCGACCCCGACGAGGGGCTCCCCGTTGAAGGTAGCGCGAAGCTGGTGCCTTGGGAGACCGTTTGCGAGCAGATGGAGAGGGCGAGGGAGGCTGGAGCGCTGGTGGTAGCCCCCATGCCCCACGGCTTCTTCTTCCAGCGGCTGTACTACCTGCGCGGCTTCCGCAACCTCCTGAGGGATTTCGTCTTAAAGCCGCCGCAGCTGTACGAGCTGGTCGAAGCTTTGACGGAGTACAACATGGAGCTGCTGAAGCGCCTACTGAGGGTTCCGGGCGTGGACGTGGTCAGCTTCGGGGATGACTTGGGTACCCAGACGGGGATGCCGATCAGCCCCGCCGCCTTCCGGGAGCTCATCTACCCAGCCTACAGGAGGTTCTTCTCATACGTCCACCAGCGCGGAGCACGCGTGAGGTTGCACACCGACGGCCGCGTGATGGAGGTGGCCGGCCAGCTCCTGGAGGCTGGCGTCGACATCCTGAACATTCAGGACCGCGTCAACGGGCTGGAGAGCATTAGGAGGGAGCTGCGGGGTAAGGTGTGCATCGACCTCGACATCGACAGGCAGGTTCTCATACCCTTCGGCAGGCCCAGCGAGGTAAAGTCCTACGTTAAGACTGTTATCGAGGCATTGGGGTCTGAGAGGGGAGGCCTCATGCTCTACGCTGAGGTGCACCCACCCACGCCGCTCGAGAACATCGAGGCGCTGGCGGAAGCCATGACGGAGTACATGTGGCTGAGAGGGGCGAGCGGTGCAGGGGTCGGAGGCTAAGCCTGGCCCACGGGTCTCGGGGCAACCTCCTTGTCTAAGCGTCTCGGGGTTGCAAGCAACTCCTGTACGAGCACCCAGGCCAGGAGCTTGAGCGTGGCTGAGAGTATCCTAGCGTTGGCCCTCAATGCTCCGCCGATCCTGGGCTTAGCTCTACGGGGTGGCGGCTCGTAGATCACCTCCCCAACCCTTAGCTTTCTCAGCCACGCGTGCGCGAGCAGCTCGCCCCCGAAGGTTTCGCCGAGCCTCAACTCGTAGCCGGCAAAGAGGCTGCGCTTGTAGACGCGGAAGTTCGAGAACACGTCCTTCACGCCGAAAAGCCTGCCGAGAGTTGCTGAGGCGAAGCGCTCGGAGATTCGGGGTAGCCTGCTCCTCGAAGCGACGAGTACGTCGAAACCCCCACGCTCAAAGGTTTCCAGCAGCAGTGGAACGAGCTCCGGGGGGTTCTCGAGGTCTGCGTCAATCGTGACTACAGTTTCGTGCCTCGCCACCCTGATCCCCTCCAGGAGGCTTCTCGTCTGTCCAGCCCTCTTCACTAGGATCGCCCTATCGGCGAGCTCCAGCGCCACATCGTACGTCCCGTCGGGCGACGAGTCGTCAACGACTATGATCTCGTGCTCCACGCCTGCGAGAGCTTTGCGGAGCCTCTCGATCAGGGGCCTAATGTTCTCCCTCTCACAGTATGTGGCAGTGACGATTGAAACACCATCCAATTTGATCCAAGCACCCGCTAAGCACACCATCTTAGCGTTAGCGGTGGAGGCCGGCCCCCTGTACGCGAGTCGCGCTGGTAAAGAGGGCGGCAAGGCGCTTCCCGAGGCTAGTGAAGCAGGGTAGGCTGCCTCAATTACGAATCCGAAGCAGCCGTGAAGGGGTTTGGCCTGCTAGCGCATTGAAGTTCGCGGAGTCAAGGTCGACTGAGGGTCAGGACAATGAGGTGGAGCAAGAACCTTTACGGGAGTTAGTGAGCTCAAACCTTGCGCTGCATCACCTACTTCGACACAGGGGCTGTGATGCCGCCGATTTTGATCGCTTCTAATCTGCGTCCGTGGGGTACGAACAGCGGGAAAGAGCGGAGTCGCGTCGACTGAATTCCGTACCTGCACTCGCCTGCTAGGGCTCCGGGGAGTTAAAGTGGGAAAGTTTAAAATTGTGGGTCACACATTTTCAATGATGGAGACGACCAGGGTGGATAGCAGGGGTAGGATCGTGCTGCCCCGGAGCGTGAGGGCCGCTCTCGGAGTAAAGCCGGGAGATGTAGTGGTGATCCAATTGGAGGGTGATCGAGCTGTCCTAAGGAAGGCATGCGACCCGGAGGAGGTGCTTGAGAAGCTCTTGGGGGACTTGACCTTCAGTAGAGAGCTCCGCAGAGCTGCTGAGAGGATGGCTCTAGAGGTGGTCGAGAGTGAGCCTCGTGGAGACAGGCTTCCTACTCGCGCTCAACCCCCGGGATAGGAACCACGCTTGGGTGCTCAATCTGCTGAAGGAGGCGAAGAGCGGGAGGTCTCAGGGAGCGGTACCCCGAGCTGACGTTCTTCGACTCGTTGCATGCCGCTGTTGCTATCTCCAACAAGCTCGAGTACCGCGACCTGGACGAGACGGTTCGGAGAGTCGTCGAGGAGGAATCCTGATGGGGACGCGAGCTAGCCATGGGGACGCGCTCCCGCTAGCAGCTCTTCACGGGTCGACTGAGATCTGGGCTGCTGCTTGCAGCAGCTTCGAGGCTAGGGTCAGCATGTCCCTGTACTTCCCTTTGCTCAGGATCGAGTGGACAAGCTCCTTGTTTATGCCTAAGTAGCCGTGGACTACAACGTTGCGGAAGCCGGCGATCTTGCGGAGCAGTGCGGCTTCCTCCCTCGAGAGCGCCCCACACCCTTCGAGCATACCGGCGGCCTCGGAGTAGCTAGAGGGCGGTTTCTCGCCGAGGAGGGAGAGAAGCCGGTAACCCATGTCCAGTATCGCTTGAGCAGCCGTCTGCAGCATGTGGAGCACGGCGTTCATTAAAACGTAGTCCGCGAGAATCTCGTCGGCCCCGCGCTCAGCTACGAGCTTATCCAACCACTCGACGTTCCTCTTCACCAGGTCGGAGAGCTCGGCAATCCTACCCACTCCCAGTGCACCTGGCGTAGGCTTCCGCGTACTTCCTTAAGTAATCGAGTTTGCGCAGCTGCACTAGGTGGTCGGCGTAGAGGGAGGCGATACGCGCTAAATCCTCGGCATAGGCCTCAGCGTCACCCCAGACGAGAAAGCCGTGCGCTAGAGCCTCGTAGAGGAAGGAAAGGTTCTCGCACTTCTCCACGTCTAGCAGCGCGAGGTCCACGCGGTCGATGGGGAACCCGAGGCAATCGGCTACTTCAACCGCGAGCTCGGGCAGGGCTTCGAGGAGCTTGCCAGCTTGACGGGGCTTCGGCCTTAAGCCTACATCGATGTCGCTGTCAACTCGAGGGGTACCTCGAGCCAATGAGCCGAAGATCACAGCGTAGAGCACCAGATCTCTGTAGCCAGCCAACACCCCAGCTAGGCGCGCTACCACCGCGTTTAGGTCTAAGTGCATCCCTGCGAATCCCCCTATGTTAAGTTATCAAGATTTCGTGGAGTGCGACTCTGAGCGAAAATCGGTTTAGGTTACAAAACTTAAAAATTAAAAGAAAAATTCTTGGAATGGTTAGGTTATGAGTATGCTACATGGACCCTCCTACCAGTTCTAGCGGATTCCAGGATGGCGTCCATGATTACGTTGCAGCGGTAGCCGTCCTCAAAGGTCGCACCTATCGGTCCGACGTCCTCGTCTTTGACAATGCAGTTGAGGAAGTGGTACACCTCGTTGATGAACGTGTGCTCCCACCCGATTATGTGGCCCGGCGGCCAGTACCTATCGATGTACGGGTGCCTCCTCTCCGTGACGAGAACGGTGCTCCAGCCGGTCAAACCCTTCTCCTCCCACTCCCTCAGGTAGACTCGGAGCTCGTTTAAGCGCTCCAGGTTGAACTCGATGGATCCGTGCTCGCCGTTGATCTCGAAGTTGTTGTAGTTCTTCCTGCCGGTGGCGAACCTGGAGGCCTCGAGCGTGCCGATCGCCCCGTTCTCGAACTCGACGGTGGCCGCGAAGGCGTCCTCGACGGTCACTCTTCCCTTCTTCGACGGGTCCTCGGCCAACGGGCGCTCCTCAATGAACGTCCTCACAACACCCGTTACAGCGGTGATCTCACCGACTAGGAAGCGGGCTAGGTCGATGATGTGGCTCCCCAAGTCGCCTAGGGGCCCGCTACCCGCCTCCTCAGCCCTCAGCCTCCATGTGAGCGGGGCACTGGGGTTGACGAGCCAATCCTGCAGGTATCTGGCCCTGAAGTGGTAGATCCTACCCAGAACCCCCGACTTGACCAGCTGCCTTGCTAGCTGGACGGCCGGAACGAAGCGGTAGTTGAAGGCGACCATCGTCTTCACCTTCGCCCTTCTCGCCGCATCGCGGAGCACGCGGGCTTCCTCCGCGTTCCTCGCGAGAGGTTTCTCGCAGAGCACGTGCTTCCCAGCCTCCAACGCCTCCAGTGTCGGCTCTAGGTGCATGTTGTTGGGGAGCGAGTTGTCGACGATCTCCACCTCCGGGTCCCTAACGGCGGCGCGCCAATCTGTCGTGTACCTCTTAAAGCCGTAGTTCCTCGCGGCCTCCCTAACCCTGTCCTCGTGCCTGCCGTAAATGACAACCAGCTCGGGGATGGCGGGGAGTGGGTGGAAGAAGTGGGGCACTGCCTTGTACGCGTGCGAGTGCGCCTTACCCATGAAGGCGTAGCCGAGCAGCGCTACCCCGATCCTCCTGGGCTCTCCCGAGCTTACCACCAGGGTTTCACCTCCGGCGGCTCAACCTTTACGAGGGGTTTGAGGAAGGCGATCGCCTGCTCCACGCCCGAGTCTCTGCTGAAGCACGGGTCCTCGTGCTCGACGCTTAGGACGTAGTTGTACCCGATCTCGAGGAGGGCTGTGATCACCCTGCGCCACGGCACTTGACCCCAGCCGACCGTCCTGAAGCGGACGGGCCTCGCAACGCGGTTCCACGGGCCGTAGGCGAGCACACCGGTCCGCATGGCCTCGTGCGGAACCACTTCAACATCCTTGGCGTGGACGTGGTATATTCGGTCGCGCAGCTCGTAGATGAAGAGGGGCGGGTCCATCCCCTGCCAGAGCAGGTGTGAGGGGTCGTAGTTGAAGCCTAAAGCCTTGTGGTAGCCCGCAGCCTCGAGGAGGGCTTTCGCGCTATCCAAGTTGTAGTTTAGCTCCATCGGGTGCGTCTCGAAGGCGATCCTGACCCCGTGCTCCGCCGCGTAGTCCAGGATGGGTAGCCACCGCTCCTTGAACAAGTCAAAGTACCTGCGCCAAATCTCCTCGTTGGTTGGAGGGTAGTTGTACCACTTGCCCCAGTCTGGCACGCCGGTGAAGGAGCAGACCACGGGGACATCGAGCGCCTGCGCGGCCTCTATCGTCCTCTTCATGCGCTGGACGCCGTACTTCACCTTCTCCTCCGCCGTACCCTTATACCAGATGTCCGTCGATTCGTCGTGCGGCCCGAGGATCAGCTGCCCCTCAAGGTGGTTGCTCAAAGCCGAGATGATCATCCCGTACTTGCCGACTAGGTTCCTGATCTCGCCCGCTCCACCGGTTGCAACCCTATCTATGTCGATGTGGTTCGACCCCCTCCAGCCGGCCAGCTCCACGGCTTCGTAGCCGATGCGAGAGACGTACTCGAGAACCCTCTCGAGGGGCCGGTCGTTGTAGAGGACCGTGAAAATCCCAACCTTCATCCCGCCTCAATCGTCTAAGCGCTTCTCTCGTATAAAACGATTGCCGAACTAAAGCGATTATAGCCCGGCCAAGCTCGGGCTAAACGCTTATCTATGGTGTACCATGGTATACCGAGGTGTACCATATTGTCTGTGACCATCACGGTGAAGGTGAGGAAGAG
>JAVYWK010000005.1:0-83339 GCA_038727095.1 Thermofilaceae archaeon
ACTGCTTGAGCTGCCGAACCACCCTTGTCACAGAGAGCGAAGTGATGGATCACGTCACTAGGGGGCACGTGATCTCCCCGCGACTGCTGGAGGAGGAGGTTCACGAGGACGTTTACGCGGGTGATTAGTTGAAGGAGGTTAGGCTGCTTCTGGGAGGCCCTCAGGGGGGAGGGCTGGAGACGGCGATGATGGTTCTCTTGAGGGCTCTCGCGCTCAGCGGCTACGGTGTGCTGGCGAGCAGGGAGTACTACTCCAACATCGTTGGGAGGCACAGCTACATCCTCGCGCGGGCGTGCTCCAACCGTACGCCGCTGTCGCTGGGCTACCCGGTGCACGTGGTGGCCGCGATGGACGCTGAGAGTGTTTTCACCCATGCCTTCGACTTGGCTGAGGGGGGTATCCTCGTTTTTGATGCCGACGCTGGGGGTAAGAGGCTGGGCGATGTCGTCAGCATGGAGGATTACACGCGCGAAAGGATTAGGCGGCGGCTCGCAGTCATGGGGGTCGGTGACGACCTGGCCTCGCTGGTAAGGTACTTGGAGGAGAGTGCCGGCGTGAAGCCGCTCCCCATCTCCTACAGGCAAGTTCTGGCCAGGGTGGGGGAGAGGCTCAAGCTGAACCCGGCCTACCTCAGCCGTTACGTGAGCTCGGTGATCGTTGGCGCGGTTTCGGGCCTGCTGGGTCTGAGCGTGGGGGTTCTCGAGGAGGCCTTCAAGAGGCAGTTTAAGGGTAGGGTGGATCTCGTCGGGGGCAACGTAGCTGTGGTCGAGGAGGTGCTCTCGATCGTGGAGTCTAGCGGGCTCAGCGTCAAGCTTGACGGGCCTGGGCTGAAGCCTGGGCGTTACCTGCTCGTCTCCGGCAACGATGCCGTAGCCATGGGGAAGGTCGCCGGCGGGCTGCGGTACCAGAGCTACTACCCGATAACCCCCGCAGCGGACGAGTCGCTCGCCCTGGAGAGGGTAACCTACGCTGAGCCCGGAGGAGTCCCCGTGGGCCCCATCCTCGTGCTCCAGACGGAGGACGAGATCGCAGCTGTGGCGTCCGCGATCGGAGCCGCTCTGGCGGGCGCTAGGAGCGCTACCTCGACGAGCGGGCCGGGCTTCGACTTAATGGTGGAGGGGATCTCCTACGCGGGGATGAACGAGGTTCCCATCGTGATCACCTACTACCAGCGCGGCGGCCCCAGTACTGGCCAACCGACGAGGGGGGCGCAGAGCGACCTGTTCAACGCGATCTTCGCCGGTCACGGGGAGTTCGCGAGGGTGGTGATAAGCTCCGGGGATCACGAGGAGGCGTTCTACGACGCTGTGGAAGCCTTCAACATAGCTGAGAGGTACCAGGTGCCCGTCATACACTTGCTCGACAAGTTCGTCGCGAACTCCGTTGCCTTGATCCCGTTCCCCGACGTCGATTCGCTGAGGATCGATAGGGGGAACTTCGTTAGGGACCGGGTGGCGGGCTACAGGAGGTTCAGCCTAGATTCCCTGGTTTCGCCGCGTGCGCCTCTGGGGAGCGCCGTGATGTGGTACACGGGAGACGAGCACGATGAGTACGGTCACATCTCCGAGGACCCCGAGATCCGGGAGAGGATGTACCGGAAGAGGATCGAGAAGATTGACCTCATCAGGCGGGAGCTCCCGAGGGAGAGGAAGCTCACCTATCATGGGCCGGGAAACCCCGACTTCCTCGTGGTGGGCTGGGGTAGCGTGAAGGGTGTAGCCCTCGAAGCTCTGGAGCTTCTCGAGGAGAGGGGGCTTAGAGGAGGGTATGTGAACCTCAAGCTCCTGTGGCCTTTCCCCTCGATGGAGGTGCTGGAGCTCCTGAGCAAAGCTAAGGTGGTCATCGCGGTTGAGCACAGCTTTGGAGCGCTGGCCTCGAAGCTCCTGATGATGGAGGCTGGCTTCAGGGTGAGCAGGTCCGTGGTGAAGTACACGGGTAGACCGATCACCCTCGATGAGCTTGTGGCCGCGCTCGAGAGGATCCTGGTGGGCGGGGAGGAGAAGGTGGTGCTCACCTATGGCGCGTAGCTCGCAGGAGTACAGGACGAGCATCTGGGTCGACTGGTGCCCCGGCTGCGGCAATTACGGCATCCTCTCGGCCGTTACGCAGGCCCTCGCAGAGCTGGAGCTGGACCCCCGGTCGACGGTCATCGTTTCCGGCATAGGGTGCTCCGGCAAGACCCCGCACTTCGTCAACGTCTCAGGCGTCCACACTCTGCACGGGCGCGCCATCCCCTTCGCCCTGGGTATAAAGCTCGCCAACCCCGATCTAACGGTCATAGTGCACGGCGGCGATGGGGACCTCCTCGGCATCGGCGCAGGCCACTTCGTCGCCATGGGGAGGAGGAACGTGGACATCACTGTGGTGCTCCACGACAATAGGGTCTACGGGCTGACGAAGGGTCAGGCTTCACCCACCCTGCCCTACGGCGTCAAGACGAAAGCCCTCGTCCACCCCAACATCCACTACGCTGTTAACCCGGTGGCTCTCGCTCTAGCCTCGGGCTACACCTTCGTCGCCAGAGGCTACGCCCTTGACGTGAAGCACCTAAAGGAGCTCCTCAAGCGGGCAATTCGGCACAAGGGTGCCGCCTTCATAGACGTGCTGCAGCCCTGCCCCACCTTCAACGACGTCCACACGCCCGATTACTACAGGAAGATCACCTACTACCTGGACGAGAGGGGATGGGACCCCACTGTCAGGGAACCCGCAGAAGCTGGGGAGAAGCTGGAGCACGCCTTCAGGCTGGCTCTCGAGGACGAGAGGCTCGCCCTAGGCGTCTTCTACGAGAACCCGCACATCCCCACCTTCGAGGAGCGGATCTCATCCATGGTCGCAGTCTACCCAAGGATCTCGCCGGCCACGTCTCCCGTGGAGCGGGAAGGGAGGAGCCTATTATCGGCCGAGGCCTTCGAGGAGCTCTTCAGGGACTACCTGATCGAGGTTAAGCCCAGAGAGCCAGCAGCCTGAGAGGCTGATCGTCTTTCGGCGATCAGCTCGATCACGCGGTTCCCGTCATAATATACGTGCCCCTGCAACCGGTCTCCGGCCGGCGGCCCGGCGCTATTCCTCCTGACCTTCCGCCCCCCTGACGCTTTCCTCCTGTTGGTCTCCGATTACTCTGACTCTACCGAAGCCGATCGAGGTGGAGACGCCGACGCCCAGCCGCTCCGCCAGCTTGAGGGCCGCGAGAAGCACCGGTAGATCCTCGTCCCCCCTCATCGCTATTGTCGCGCGGCCCATGAATGCGGGAACAATCCTCCCCTCGCCGATGTCAACGTACACTCGCTCGACCCGCGGCGTCCCGGCGAGCTCAACGGCTTTGTGCACGCGCTCCGCCACGGGTTTCGTGTCCACGCCCGAGACGCCCGCGTACTTCTTCAGCGCGCTGACAAGAGTTCTCACGGGTGAGGGGTAGAGGACGTTGTACCCGTAGAACTGGTAGCAGGTCGGCGCGGCGAACTCCAAGTTTTTCGCTACGACCCTGGATGGAGGGGGGCTTGGCTTTGGGGCCTCCACCTGCTCGAAGGAGACGCCGGAGAGCTCGAGCCGGGTGGCCGGCTCGTCGATCACCGGCTCGCTGACGAGAGCGTCGATGAAGACCTTCGCTAGAACCTCGTCGAGGAAGTGGTAGCGGAACTTGAGCTGCTGGCCGGCCTCCACCACCCTCCAGCCGAAGCGGGGGTGCGGCCTCCCGTTGAGGCCCGTGTGAAAGCCCGAGAGCAGGTACCTCCCCTCTAGCAGCGGGGGTTCCGCTACGAACGGCTTTCTCTCCCTCTTACTGAACTCGACGCCCCTCCTCTTCAGCACGTCGTACAGCACTCTGACGGCGAAGCTGCCGCTCCATGCCGTCACGACGAACTGCTTCAACGGCACAAGATCAACCGTGAAGGCGCAAATCGAGGCGGGCACCGAGTACTCGGCGTGGCAGCGCTCCTAAAACGTTAACTCCTGCGCTCGCAGCTCTTCACTCTCGGGAAAGCTTGCCGATTGTCCACCGTGCGCCCTCAGGGCTCCGCTTTTCGGTTAGACCCTTTTACTTCGTATGCGCCTTAGCTGGGCAACAGCTTTATTCTCCGGGGTGGCTAGGCTGATCTCGCGAGCTTCACACGGGCGGCGCCATAATGGGGCAAGGCTTCTTGAGGACCCGCTTTCCCCGGCTTGGGAATCCCCTGTTGCTGCGGAGGTGAAAATTTATGTGTCCTGGGGGTCGACTGGAGCTTCAAGGTCGAGTATTGCGCCGCCCCTGCCCTTACAGCACGTACTGTGCCCCTCGAAAGCCTCTGTGTCTTTTGCGTGCCGAGACTTTCGCGGTATTCACGAGAAAACGTTTTTCTACCTGTTTAACGCATTTTTCTCGTGACTGAGCAGCTGCTCTCCGTCGCAGTCGACAAAGCTGTCGAGGTTGTCTGGAGGAAGTTAGAGAGGGGTGAGAGGCTGAAGGTTGAGGATCTAGTCGTAATACTGATCGCTACGGTAAAGGATGTCTACGGTGGGCTAGAAAGGCTGAGAGAGTTTGTCGATCACAGGGTTGCAGAGATCCACCTGAGAATCGATAGGCTGAACGATAGGATCGGTGAGACGGAAGAGAGGATACTAGAGACGAATAAGAGGATCGACACTCTCGGGGCTGAGCTAAACGCTAGGATCGCAGAGACAAACAAAAGGATTGATGTACTGGGAGCAGAGCTAAACGCGAGGATTGCGGAAATGAATAAGAGGATTGATAACGTTTACGGGGTGCTGGGTGAAATACAGAAGACTATGGCGGGCGTTCAGAACACCATGCTCGAGATTCTGAAAGTGCTTGCGGAGCTTCAGCGGGATGTAGCCGAGCTTAAGGGAACCTTACAGAAGTAGAAATCCTCATCAGTAGCTTGAAGTTGCACCTACTCTCCCGCGACTTCTGTGAAGTGCGTTACTCTCATTTTTCGCGGTAACCGAAGCCCTCTGAGGCCGCGTGCAGCTAGGCTGGAAGCTTTACAGCGCACACCCCTGTGTATGCCGAGCAATGCCGCCCGCATACGGGCTTTAAGCCGATGCTTGAGCTAAGTTGCGTAGCCCTCTTCGGCTTTCCCAGTCGAGTATCGAGTAGCCTTCACGCGCCATTGGGGGAAGTAAGGAACCTCCTAGGCTTCAGGCGCATTGCTGAAGACGCTCAGTATTCCTGATGGTGCACAATGTTTAATTAGAAGTTGCTGAACATAGAAGTCATGAGTGATGTCCTGAGGAGGGTTAAGGAAAGGCGCTCGTTGAGCGAGAGGATTGCCTCCTACATACCGGGTTACCGGGGCTACAAGGAGAAGGAACTCAGGAGGGAGGCCGACCGATTGATCAGGGAGCACCTGCTCAGGAGGTTGGAGCCGGCCTACCGGGACTTTAAGAGCAACATGCTGGCAGTAGCGGCGTCCGGGGACCCGGCGCTCATGTCGGTCTACAACCAGACCCAGGCGCTCTTCGACAGGGTCATCTCGAAGCTGAGGACGGCGAGCTACGGGTACAGCGGGTTCTTCGACGCTGTGAAGATCCGGGAAAGGGAGCTCGATAGGATGCTGGAGTACGACTGGGGGCTCGTCCAAGCCGTTGAGGAGCTGGCTTCGGCCGCCAGGGCGGTGGCGGCCGCGGAACCCTCGAAACTGCCCGATGCTCTGGGCAACCTAAGGAGCAAGCTTCTCTCCTTCGAGGAGATACTGACCAAGCGCGAGGAGGTTATAAGGGGCGTAGTGGGTGAGATCTGATGCCGCAGGTCATCGAGTGGGTGAACCCGGGGCCGAACGATATCGTCTGGCGCTACCCGAGGACTGACATCGAGTGGGGCGCCCAGCTGATCGTCCACGAGTATGAGGTGGCTGTCTTCTTCCGGGACGGGAAGGCCTACGACGTGTTCGGGCCCGGTAGGCACACGATTACGACGGCGAACCTGCCGCTGCTGACCTCCGTCCTCTCGAGGCTCGCGGGCTACCCCACGACGCCCTTCAGGGCGACGGTCATCTACGTCTCGACAAAGCAGTTCAGGGGGATGTTCGGCGGCAGGACGCAGACAACGGAGCTGGCTCCGCTGATGTTCAGGGGTAGCTACTGGTTCAAGGTCGACGACCCGAAGGTCTTCGTCATGGAGGTGGTCGGGGGGCAGAACCTCTTCACCACCGAGGCGGTGAACGAGTTCATCAGGGGCTTTATCAACGAGCGGCTCATCAAGTTCCTAGCGGGATACGACCTCGCCACGGTGTTCACCAAGGTGGATGAGGTCTCGTTCAAGGCGAAGGCGTTCCTCCTCGAGGAGATGCGCCGCATCGGCTTGGAGCTGATCGACCTGAAGTTTGAGGGCATCGACACAACGCCGGAGTACAGGGACCGTCTCTTCTGGCTGAAGCAGACTGGTGCTGCAACCTACGTGCTCCAGATGGATACCGCCAAGGCGGTGGCACAGGAGCTCGGCAAGTCCCCTGGAGCAGCTGTCGGCGCTGGCGTGGTGATGATACCTCCGCTGCTCGCGCCACCCCCGCAGCCCGCTGCTCAAGCACCGGCTGCAGCCGCCCCACCGGCCGCTCCCCCAGCGCCTCCACCCACCAAGGCTTGCCCGCAGTGCGGAAGGCAGGCTCCGGCCGACGCCCTGTTCTGCCCCTACTGCGGGTACCGCTTCCCACCCCCGGCCAAGAAGTGCCCGAACTGTGGGAGGGAGGTTCCCGGTGACGCGGCCTTCTGCCCCTACTGCGGGTACAGGTTCCAGTAGGTGAGCGCGTGAGGTACGGTAGCGTGGCGCTAGCGGTCGCCACCGCGTCGATCGGCGTGGTGCTCCTACTCGTCAGCATCGGTTACGTCCACGCTTTGACGCTCGCCAGCATACCCCTGATCGCCCTCGGCTCGTGGACGCTGGCCTACGGCGTGCACGACCGTAGCAGCTACCACGGGTTCTGGGGCGGGCTGCTGGTCGGGTTGGGGTTAGCGCTGCTCCTAGAGCGGGTAACGGGCAACCTGCTGCTCAACTTCGCCGTCCTCATTATCGCTCTCTCGATCGGGGGCCTTCTCTTAGCGCGCAAGGGGTGAGAAGATCAGCTTCCTGAAGAAGATCGCTGAGAAGGTGACGCCGCCCCGGATGAAAATCGACTTAGCGCTCAGCAAGTACCTGTACGCGCTGGGAGAGGAGGTTGAAGGCTCTTTGAGCGTGGTCTCAGAGGAGGTAGTCGACAGCGATGAAACCCGCATAGAGTTCACGTGCGTGGAGAGCAACAAGGTTAGGAAGCGCGTTTACAACCCCAGCTTAAAGAGAGAAGTTGAGACAGAGACTTGGGAATCCACCACCCTTCACAACCAGAAGATACCCCTCTCCGGGCCCCTGCACTTTGAGCCGGGTTCCGCAGCCACATTCAAGTTCAGCTTCGCGATCCCCCCTACACTCCCTCCCACCATCAAGAGCGCTTCGAGGAGGGTGGAGTACAGGGTGAAGGGCGTGGTCGCGGTGAGAGGGAGGCCCGACGCGACTAGTAGAACGATTGAGATCTCCGTCGCCGAGCCGGGGTCGGTGAAGAGGAACGTAAAATGCCTCTACTGCGGAACAATGTACCCGGAAGACCTCACCAACTGCCCGCACTGCGGCGCACCTCGCACGCGGTAACTCAACATCCAACAGGGGTTGCAATTTCTCCAGCAATCTAAGCTGGAAACGAGAGCAGGCTGATTCGCAACCGAAACACTCGCTAGGTTTTATTAGGCAGGGCCAGGGTTACTCAATCCGATGATGAGCTCAGGCGGCTTAGAAGGGTGATATAATCAGCCTTGACTGAGCTTTCCTACCGAGAGCCTCGAAAGATCTATCACTCGGATTAGGATTAAAAAGAAAAAAGAAAAATGCTTTTAATAAACCGTTGGGGTTTTACTTCTTGGGTGGCACTTTAGCTGTCCTGTGCTTCCTGATCATGTGCATTCGCAGTGAGATCTCTCTGTCGAATTTCTTTCCGCACTCTGGGCAAGTGAATTCCGCGCTCATCGTGTTGTAGATATCACCTTTGGTATTTAAGCTTAACTTTTATGAATCCTCTCTGCAACTGCCCCATGCCCTGACTAATTTATCCCCTTAACGCTCGAGCATGAACAAGCTTTCCTAAGGTTGACGAGAGATTTTTCAGAGAATACCAGCCCCATATGGATCTGAATAATCTCCGAACTTCGCTCCGATCATCTGGAACCGGTCGCCGGCTGTGTGCAGGGATCCTAGAAGGATCAGTCAACCGGGCACTCTTCATCCCTTCCGGTCGTTAGACTCCCTTCTCATCAGCTAATGTAGCTTGTCTGCAGCCGCTTTAAACTCTCGCTCCTCGAGGTAAGCGTTTTTACCGCCCGTTACGACAGGGCTGGCGTGGATGAGGTACACATAGTGACTGTGGGGACCAGCATCGTCAGGAACGCTGCGCAGGACCCCGGGCTACCCCCGGACTTGGCGGATCGGGTTAGGAGGTGGGCGCGCGCAACACCTGGATCCAAGGATGACGTGGAGGCCGGAGAGAGGGGGGTTCCGGGGCAGCCGGAGTTTAGAGCGCTCTATGAGATCTTGAAGGTGAAACCTCGCGAGCTGAGCGCGGAGTTGAACGCCATGTGGAGGTACCTCGATGAAGGCCGGGTGGGGTTGGCCGAGCTGCTGGCGACGGACTCAGGCGTGTGCGAGCTCTGCGCCAGGCTGCTGAAGGAGTACCTCACCGCGACACACGGGGTGAAAGCTGAGGTTTACAGGGTGGAGAAGCTCGGTAGGGACTTCGAGGAGGGCCTCTACAACCTGCTGGACCGGATAACGGCTCTGGCAGTGAAGCACAGGGGGAGGAGCATCTACTTGAACGCGACTGGGGGGTTTAAACCGGAGACAGCCGTCGTCTACGCGGCGGCCTGCCTGCTGGGCTTCGACCGCGTGTACTACATCCACGAGGCGATGAGGGAGGTGGTGGAGATACCGACGATACCCCTCGCTGTCCACAGCGATTACCTGCGAGCTCTCGAGCTGCTTGCCGCCGGAGCCCCGGCTGATAAGCTTGCCGCGGAGCTCGAGCGGAGGGGGATCATCACGCGAGTGGGGAGGGAGTACAGGCTCAGGAGGTGGGTCGAGCGTCTAACTAGAGCTACAGCGTGAGCGTTTGCGCGGAAACAACGGATTGTGCCGGCGACCGCTACGGCTGTGAAGGCCTGAGGGCTTCGGCGCCGCTCTACCTGATCTCAGCTCTCGCTACAACTACGCCAGAGGATTCCAGCCACTTCTTCACCCTGAATCCAGACTCTTCCAGGAGCTCGCGTAGCTCGCTGCTACGGGGTGGTGGCCTGTAGGCGCCGAGGAGGTAGTCGGGGAGGCAGGTGACGAGGCCCGCCGACGAGTAAACGGACTGCAGTATGGCGAGGAAGCCGCCGTCCTTCAAGCAATCTCTCACGGTGCTGAGGGCTAGCCTCGGGTTGAAAACCCAGTGGAGTATGTCAGCCATGAGGGCGGCGTCAACTTTCTCCTGCAGCTTTAGCTCCTCCGGTAGATAGCGGACGAAGGTGACTCGGGGCTGCTGGCCCATCAGCCTAACCGTCCTCTCGATGACAGAGATGTTTTCGGGGTGCGGCTCGGCCGCGATCACGTGGGCCCTCGTCATCTCGAGGAGAGCGACTGTAGAGGTACCGATCCTTGGGAGTACATCTACGATCTTTGCGGTCTCGGGCAGCCGGTTCAACCCCGTCTCCTCCACGGCTATCTCTATCGTTAAGCGGTAAGCGAGATTCCCGAGGAGCTTCGCGTAGGGAGCCCTTGCCTCCGTAAGGCTGGGTTTCTCACCCGTTTCCAGCGCCCTCGGGAGGTTGGAGAGAGCGTAGTCGATGGCGGGGATCAGGTCTGAGGCTTCAACGGTGGTTACATGAGGTCTCTCGGGCCTCGATACGAGCTTCATCCTGTCTCCAACCCACTTAGCGTACCCTTCCTCAACGAGTAGATCGATCACGTACTTGGCCAGGTCCTTATCCGCGTGCTCCCACCACGGTTTCTCCTGCAGAGAGTCCAGAATGCCGTGCTCCTCAAGCATCTGGACCAGCTTCCAAGTGATGTACTTCGACAGCTCTTCGCTCACGCGGATAACGTGCAATGCCTCCCTCGGGCTTCTCAGGAACTTCCTGATGAAGTAGCTACTGAACGACATGCTACTCTTCGACCTCGAGGAGGTCGAGCTCCCTGAGCAGCTCCAGGGCTTCCTCAACCCTCGGCGGTAACACACCCCTCCTGATCGCGTCGAGGAAGGGCTTCAGATGGGAGGGTACTAGAGTTTCGTCCTTCACTCGTATTCGGGCGATGTCGAAGGGTTTACGGGCGGGGACGTTGCTTACAGGGCGGAAGTCTCGCAAGCCTAAGTTAGCGTCCACCAGCAGAAGATGCGGTTGACCGCAGTAGGGGCAAATGAACGCGTGCAAGCCCTCCCTGTGTATTTGAACGAGTGAAGCCTCCTGGCATTGGCTGCACGAGATCCGCACCTGTTTGGATTTCATCCTTAGCTCAGCCATGCTCACTACGCGTCTACTTTAAACTTTTTAAGTTTAGCTTCTCTTTTAGAGGAGAGAAAAGTAGACCAGAAGTTGTTCTATTAAAAATTTCGCTATACTTGCTTATAAATGGTAACTTTACAGGGCTCGCTTGGCTAGTCTGCCGAGGTAACTGGCAATCCAGTTTGAAAATCACTTCTTCGAGCAGTTGAGAACCCATCGTTTCTCAACTATTCCGGGCAAGCTTTTAATCATGGGGGGTGAGTAGTGCACGCTATGAGCAGCGTTGATACGAGGCTGCTTAAAGCCAGGCTGGCCGCGGCGGCGAGCTACGCGGTGGTGGCTCTAGGGTTCTACCTGCTCAGCTTGATCATCCCTCCCCTCCTGTCGGGAGTCGGCATCCCGGGGATCCCCCCACCCTTCTCAAGCCTTGAACGGCTGTTCTGGGTCTTCCTCTTCCTTCTCTCTCTTGCCTTTGCTGCGACAGCGCTCTACAACTTCATCCGGGCTGTCGACCCCTTCTTCGCGCTGGTTTCGCGAAGGATCGGTGGCGCAGCTGAACCGGGGAAAAGGATCGTCCGGGATCTCGCTTATGCCCTACTCGCCGTTTTGATCGCAGCTGCTGTAACACCCTTCACCGAGAGTGTTGATGCTCTCGGCTCAACCCTCAGGGTGGCTATCGGGTTGATGACGCTGGCCGTTCTCGTCATCCTGCTGTATGATGCTGCGAGAACCATCTACACCTACGCGAGGGAGAGGATCGAGGGGTTGATAGAGAAGCTGGCAGGGTGACGCCGATGGATCCGACGAAGTACCTCCTAACGTACCTCCTCGTAGTACTGTTAGCGATATCCGAGGTCTTCCCCCTCTCAGTCTCAGCCATGGTGGGGGCGGCACTAGCCGTCTTCTTCGGAATCTCTGACGGTTTGTTCACATACAAGGAGGCCCTCAGCCTCATTGACTTGGAGCTGATTGCCCTGATAATCTCCGTCATGATCGTCGTGGAGATCGTCGACCGCTACGGCACCTTCCGCTACATCGCCCTGAAGGTAACGCGCAGGAGCGCCGAGAAACCCGGCTTGCTGCTCGTGTCCGTAGGGCTGATGAGCGCACTCACATCGCTCCTCCTGAGCGATGAAGCCGCGATCCTCCTCTTCACGGCGCTCATGGGAGCTCTTGCGAAGCTCAGCGGCCTCGACCTGCTACCCTTCGCTATCGCGTCCGCGGTGATGGTGAACCTGGGCGGAACAGGGATGCTCACCGGATCGCTCCCAAACATGGTTGTGGGCTTGAGGGCTGGCTTCAACTTCCTGGAGTTCGCGCTATACATCCTTCCCCTCGAGTTCATACTCTACGGGGTCACCCTCCTCTTTCTCTACTCCTATTACAGCCCAAAGTTAAGGACGCAGGTATCAGTCGAAAACTTAATGGACGTGCACGTCAGCATCGTGGATGCCATTAAGGGCGCCGTTGTCCTCGCATCGATGATCTCATCGCTCGTTGTGGCCTCACTGCTGGATCTACCGGTCAGCGGGGCTGCCCTACTCGTTGGCACAGCGGCCCTCGCCGTCTCCGGCTTCGATACCTCAGAGGTGCTAAGGAGGGTGGAGTGGGATACCGTGTTCTTCGCAGCTGCCTTCACCGCACTGGTTGGAGTTGTCGAGAGAGCTGATGCCATGAGAGGCTTCGTGGAATTCACGCGTGAGCTGAGCGGGGGCTCGCTTGTTGCCTCAACCCTCTTCATACTCTTCGTTAGCGGCACGCTGGGCCTGTTCGTGCCCAACGTCATCACGGCTCTCTCGTTCATCCCGCTCGTCGATGGGCTACCGTTCCCAGACAAGAGGGCCCTCTGGGTCGCTCTTGTGGTCGGCTCAAACCTGAGCGGTGTGGGCCTACCGGTGAGCAGCTACGTCATCGTCCTGACGCTGGGCGCTTTGAGGAGGGAAGGCTACAAGGTCGACCCGTGGTCCATATCGAAGATCGGAATACCACTGACCGGGATCTGGTTGCTAGTCTCAACGATCTACTTATTACTTCGCTTTAATCTGCTTGCATGGTGAGAGCATGGAGGATGACACGCTTGAGAGAATGATCATGAAAAGGTTCAGGAACTTCGAGGAGAAGTGCAGGGAGGAAATTGAATTGGTCGATGAGGCGCTGGGAAGACCCCACATCACGCTCGACATAGCCCTGCCCGCGGGCTGCGAGGAGTTGAAAGAGATCTTTGAAAAGCTCCCTGAGGATGAAGAGTTCATGAAAGAGCTCGAAAAATTCGTGAGAGATTACGTAAAGAGAAAAATTCAAACAACCGGTTAATTATCATCGTCAGAGCCAGCCTGTAGTAACCGATTGCTAAAAAGAGAGCTTCCACTGACGCTATAATTCAACAATAAAAAAGGGGTGGAATTACTTACCCCTTCCCCCAGCCCTCTTTGTAGCCTCCTCCCTCACTTTCTGAGCGATTTCCCTCGCTTTTTCTACCGTTTCCCGGGCTCGCTGTGGAACTTGGCGCTCCGTTAGCTTATTAATAATTTCCTCGAGTTTCTGCAGCCTCTTTTCCAGCTTTTCCATTTCCTCTTTCTCCAACCTTATTTGCTTTTCCACCCTCTCTCGTACCCTGCTTAGGGTTCTGTTCACTAGTTCAGCGATTTTTTCGACAGCCTTTCCGCTCCTCAAGGCTCTGCCTATAGACTCGATGTCCGTCTCGTTCACCTCTACCCCCCTTCTCGCCATATCTCTGACGAGCCTTTGAGTTCCAAGCCTCGCTAGAGCCGCGTTTGCGAGGCCTAGCAGCTTCTTCGCCTCAGCTAAGCGGTGGGCGGCCTCGCTCTCGTTGCACGCCTGGGCTAGCTTGCGGCCCTCCTCGACCAGGCTTTTAGCCCGCTCGAGGAGCTGCGCGATCTCGGAAACGTTGTACCCGTTTTCAGCCGCTCTTGCGACGAGCTTCTCCAGCTCCTCGATTCTGCGCTCCGCAACATCTAGTGCCGTCATCAGCGGGTAGAACTCGGGCGTCCACTTGCAGGTTCGGTTCGCCTCCGGGCCCTTAGGAACGGGTGGTTCAACCGGTGCCAGGACGAACCTGCACGCCGCAAACGAAATGTCGAGCTGATCTTTGATGAACTCCTGAAGCTCGAGGGCTGCGCCGTAGCTCTGTATCGCCGCGTGAGCGTACCGGAAGGCTGCCGTATAGTCGGCGTTGTTGAGAGACTCGTTCGCAAGGGCAAGGTACTTGTCGCCTACGGAGGTAAGGTTCAGCACCTGCTGGTAGAGGCTCGCATACTCGGTTTGCGTCACGTTGGCTGCGGCTAAGATCTCGTTGCGGCAGTGCACGAGGCTGGACAACCTGGAGGCGACTCTAACGAGGTTTTGCGCAGCTACGGATGGCACCGGTCTCGTGGGTGCCGCCTCCTCGGCGGGCTTCTCCCACCGGATCTCGAATGTCGCTGTAGCGTTTTCACCACCGCCGCTGACGTACACGGTGTAAGAGCCCGCTGGGTAGACGTCGGGTAGCTCGAGGGTGAGAGTGGCCAGCCCGCTACCGTCGGTGTAAGCTTCCTTCAAGGCCACCACTTCGCCGCCGGGACCGCGAACCTCCACGCCGTACGTCGTGTTGGCAGCCCCCACGATGATCACTTTGACTACAGCTGTCGCTACGCCGGCCTCGAACTCGTAACTTACAGTGGCTTTCACCGTCAAGGTTTGGGCTGCAACAAGAGCTGGTAGCAGCGCAGCAAGCACGAGCACCGGTAGGGTTCTCAGCTTCATCGATACTACCTAAAGGGGTGAGGGGTAAAAGGAAAACCCCGGAAAGGCAGCTGGAATTTGAGGAATGTAGATTCCACCGGAGGGGTAGCCCCTTCAACCGCACTTTGCCGCTAGCCTTTTCACGATTATCTTCTGCTCCAGCTCCCTTAACCCGTACGCTAGTACGAGGGTTTCTCCCGTTTTAGCGAAGCCCGCGTTAAGGCAACGCGACAGGGTCTCCCTCAAACCTTCATCGTAGTCCTGCGAGGTTACGAGCACTGGGTGGAGGGCCCAGAGAAGGGAGAGCTTTCTCGCCACCCGAGCGTTGGGTGTGCCGACGTAGACCGGGATTGTGGGCCTTTGTGAAGCGACTTTCACTGCCATCCTTCCTTTCACGCTGTAGGTGACCAGCTTCGCTCCCATGCCCTCAGCCAGCTCGACGACGCCCCTCACGAAACAGTCTTCCTCGCAGAGCGCTCTCATCCTGGCCTTCGCGGAAAGCTCGTTCAGCTTGCTGTCCACCATCTTCTCCTCGGCGAACCTGATCAACCGGGCTAGCCAGCGTACAGTTTCCAGCGGCCTCTTCCCGACGGACGTCTCGTTGGTCAGCATGATGGCGTCAACGCCCTGCTCAACAGCCACGCTCACGTCAACGGCCTCCGCCCTAGTGGGCGAGTCGCCATCGATCATCGAGGCGAGGAACTGTGTGGCCACGATGACGGGCTTCCCCGCTTTCAGGCACTTTTCGACGATCAGCTTCTGGTAGTAGGGGACCTCCTCGAGGTTCAGCCGTATGCCAAGATCGCCCCTAGCCACTAGGACGACGTCGCTGACCTCGATGATAGAGTCGAGGTTCCGTAGAGCGCTCAGAGTCTCTATCTTAGCGATCACCCACGCGTCCGACCCGTAGCTCCTCAGAATCCTCTTGACCTCCTCGACGTCCGAAGCATCCCTGACGTGGCTCACACCGATGAAGTCGAAGCCCTCAGCCGCTGCAACCTTCAACGCCAGTAGGTCGCGCTCGTTGATGAGCGGCGCGTCGATATCCTTGCCGCGTAAGGAAACGTTCTTGCCCTGCTCGACGAGAGCATCCGTCTGCGATACGCACTCCAGAGCGTCACCTCTCCTGTCCACCACCTTTAGCCGAACCCTGCCGTCGTCGATCAGCACTTCGTCCCCGACCTCAACGGATTCGAAGAGGCTGGCGAAGGGTACGGGTATAACGGGCAGCTCGCGTCTCTCCCCGCTGGGGGCTATGAGCACCCTGTCCCCCTGCTTCAGGCGCAGGGGCTCCGCCATCTCGCCCACCCTCACTGAGGGGCCCTTCAGATCACCAATCATGGCGAGGGGCTTCCCCAGCTTCTCCTCTGCCGCTCTAACGGCTCTCAACCTGCGGATCCAAACCTCTGGATCCCCGTGCGCGAAGTTTGTCCTGAAAGCATCGGCGCCGCTCTCCGCCATTCTCAAGACGAGGTCTTCGTCTGTGCTGCTCGGGCCCAGTGAAGCGACTATTTTTACGAAGTAGCCACCCATGTAGCCGGGGCCGCAGCGTGCTTTTAAAAGGTTTTTAGCGTTGAGGAGCCTCCTCCCCGGCGAGCGGTAGAATCTTCTCCCGCACGAAGCTGAGAGCGTCGGCTGGATCCAAGCGGGAGAAGAAGGTGACGATGCAGTTCCTCGTAACACCAACCACGAGCCCTTCGTCAGCCTCGAAAACGACGTACCACACGCTCCCCAGCCTCAGGTACTCGCTGTAGAGGCCCGAGCTGGCCAGCTGGCTCCCGTACAGCGTTAGCTTCCCCACGTCTGGGAGCCTCACGTCCGTGAAGACAACCACCTTAACCGACTGGGGCCTGCCCTCGTAGAGCCCCCTGAACACCTTCTCGGGAATCAGAGCTTCGAGTACGACGCCCCTCCTCCTACCGGCGGCGATCGCGGCCGAGATCCTCGACGCCACTCTGTTGGCTCTCGCCTTCCTCGCTGCCACAGTGAGGAAGAGCTTGCCCTTCACCTCGAAGAACCAGAACTCCGTCACCACCGACACGGGGACGCGGAGCTCCTCCCCCCTGTACCTCAAGCTCGCCAGAAAGCTCTCCTCGAAAACGCCCTTTAACCCTCCCTCCGCGGGCTGAAGATCGGCGACCCTAAACCCCACTTCAACCTCCCTCCCCTCCAGCTCGACGACCTCAGCGACACCGTAGCCCCTAAGCTTCGCGGCTACCTCGTCGAGCGTCAAGGGCTCTGCCACAACGAAGGACTTGAACGTTAGAGGCACGCCCACCCGTCGGGGTCATCGTATTATGCTTTGCGCGATCGACGCCCCGGGCGCTTGTGAGGGGTGGTGTTAAAAGGGGCCATCACACTGATGAGTGAAGTGGGCAGTGTGCTGGAGCTGCTACACCCGATGATCAGGAGGTTGTGGGTGGAGAAAGGCTTCGGTGAACCCACTCCTCCGCAGAGGGAAGCCATCCCGCTGGTGCTCTCCGGCGAGAATGTGCTCATCGTGGCTCCGACGGGTAGCGGTAAGACGGAGGCAGCCCTGCTGCCGATCCTTTCGAGGATGCTGGAGGAGGAGGGGCCGGGGGTCAGGCTGCTCTACATCACTCCCCTGAGAACCCTCAACAGGGACATCCTGGCGAGAGTGGAGTGGTGGGCGCTGAAGCTGGGGTTCAGGGTGGGGGTGAGGCACGGGGATACGACCCCGGCCGAGCGGAGGGTTCAGTCGCTGACGCCTCCCGACATCCTGATCACGACGCCGGAGTCGCTCCAGCTCCTCCTCGTTGGTAGGAGGTTGAGGAACCACTTGGCCAACGTTAGGTGGGTGATCGTCGACGAGGTGCACGAGGTCGCGGACAGCAAGAGGGGTGTTCAGCTGAGCCTCCTGATGGAGCGCGTCAAAAGGGTGGCAGGTAGACTGCAAGTGATTGGGCTTTCAGCCAGCGTCGGCAACCCGGAGGAAGTGGCTAGGCTGCTCGTCGGCGCCCACGGCTCTTGCAGGGTTGTCGTTGTTCCGGCCCACAAGAGGGTTAGGGTGAGTGTCGAGTGGCCCCACCCGGGTGAGGGTGACGCGGAGCTCGCCGATAGGATCCTCGCCGCACCAGATGTGGCGGCCCGGCTGAGGTTCGTGCGCGAGCTGGTCGAGTCGAGACGCTCTACGCTGATCTTCACGAACACGCGGCCCACAGCCGAGCTGCTCGCGAGCAGGTTCAAGCTCTGGGACGAGAGGATCCCGATCTACGTCCACCACGGCAGCCTCTCGAGAGCTGAGAGGGTTCGGGTGGAGGAGATGCTGAGGAGGGGTGAGGTGAAGGGCGTCGTGTGCACGTCGTCGATGGAGCTGGGGATCGACATAGGCCACGTGGACCTGGTGGTGCAGTACAACTCGCCGCGGGAGGTTCGCAGGCTGCTGCAGAGGGTGGGTAGGGCCGGCCACAGCCTGGATCGGGTGAGCGAGGGGGTGGTGGTAGTGGGCAACAGCGACGACGCCCTCGAGAGCATCGTGCTGAAGAGGAGGATGGAGCAGGGGTTTATCGAGCCCTCAGAGATCCCGAGGAAGCCGTACGACGTTCTTGCACACGAGCTGGTCGGCCTAGCGATGTCAGAGCCCGTCACGCTGGAGGAGGCCTACCAGCTTGTGAGGGGGGCTGAACCCTACAGGGATCTGGAGAGGGAGGAGCTGGAGCTGGTTGCGGAGTTCCTCAGGAGCATCGGTTTGATCAGAGTCTACGGCGACCGTTTGAGGCCGGCGGGAAGGCGGTGCTACGACTACTTCTACGGCGCTCTCACCACGATACCCGAGGTGGAGCAGTACGTCGTCGTTGAAAGGTCCACGGGCGAGCCGATCGGCGTGCTGGACGACTACTTCGTCGCCGAGTACTGCGAGATCGGTGCTCGCTTCATCATGGCTGGGAGGCCGTGGGAGGTGGTTGCGCTCACCGAGGAGGTGGTGTACGTCGAGCCGGTCGAGGACTTCGAGAGCGCGGTGCCGAGCTGGGTGGGGGAGGAGATCCCCGTCCCCCACGAAGTCGCTCTGGAGGTGGGTAGGATCCGGGGGTTAGCGGCCGAGGAGGCGGAGAGGGGTGTTCCGCTCGAGGTCTTGGCGCAGAAGCTCGCTGAGAGCTACGGGGTTGACCGCTCGCTGTTCGAGCGCGCTCTGGCACCGGTCTACGAGATGGTGCGCCTGGGGCTGCCGGTGCCCAGCGACCGGTTGATCGTTGTGGAAGAGGCCGGGGAGGGGGTGATGGTCGTCCACGCCCACTACGGCAACCGAGTGAACCGGGCCTTGGGCAAGTACCTCGCCTACAGGCTGGCTCGGAGGCTCGGGCTACCCGCTTACTCGGCGGAGAAGCCCTACAGGATCGTCCTCCGGTGCGAGAACGTTACAGCGGAGGAGGTGGTGGAGATCCTCCGGGAAACCGACGCGGAGATCTTCCTCCGGTACCTGAGGGCGGCAGTCGAGGAGAGCAGGGCTTTCAGGTGGAGATTGCAGCAGGTTGCGAGGAGGATGGGCGTTCTGGCTCCCGGCGCGAGGCTCACAAGGGGGGATCTGGAGAGGCTGGTGGGCGCGCTCAAGGGGACTCCGGCCTACGAGGAGGCGATGAAGGAGGTGCTGCAGAGGGACATGGACGTCGATAGGGCCCTCGCGGTCGTGGCCGCGGTGGGGAGCGGGGAGATCCGCGTTGTAGCAGTTGGGGGGCCGAGCCCGCTGACGCTCGAGGCTGAGCGGAGCCTGCGAGAGGGGCTGGAGCCTGCGATGCCGGAGAAGAGGGAGCTCATCTCCTACGCGCTCTTCAAGGTGAAGGTGCTGCAATCCTTCGCCTCCTTCTACTGCACCGAGTGCGGCAGCATCTTTGAACTCCCGATCTCCGAGCTGGGCGAGGAGGTAGTGTGCCCAAACTGCGGCTCCGGCAGGCTGGCCTTCGACACTGTTCCCGAGGAGGAGATGGCCGCTAGAGTTGAGAGGTGCGCGAGAAAGGGCGGCTGCAGGAGGCTGACCCTCAGCGCCTCGCTCTTCGAGAGGTACGGAGCAGCGGCAGTTCTAGCCAGGGCGGCGGGGCTCAGCTTCCGGGAAGTGAAGGAGGTGCTGGCCGGTTTCCACGGCGGGCGTGAACAGCTGCTCAAGCTCCTCTGGGCCAAGCATAGGGAAAAGGTGAGGTCCATGCTCGCACGAGCGGCACAGGGTGCTGGCCTCAGGGGCCCGCAGCGACGCCGCTGAAGCCGGCTAGCTTATCCAAGTCCACCTCGACACGGGCCCTCCAACCGATAGATACGGTGTCACCCTCCCCCTCCTCCAGGTAGCCGAGGCGTATGAGCCTCTCGAAGGTGTAGGTGAGCCGGGGCCCCTTAAACTTGGACTTCAGGATGCTCAGCAGCTCGCTGCGCGGCGCGCTCCCTCCCCTTGCTACGAGGTAGAGGAGGGAGGAGGAGAGCACGGCTAGATCATCGATCCTCCAGCCGCTCGTCTTGGCCTCCTCGATGCTCGGGGGCTCCTTCAGGACGACTAGGAAGAGAGCCTTCCTGAGGTCCCCCTCAAACTTCAGCTTCCTCCCCTCCTCGTCCACTGCGACCGCCTCGAGGCCCAGCACCTCGAGGATCGAGTTGAGGGCCTTAACGACCTCCACGTAGTCTTCGCCCAATGCCCTAGCCAGCTCCCACCCTCTAACCCCCGGCCTAGCCCCGCTCCTGTAGAGGAGGAGCCTGGCTGCACGCTTGAGCTTCGCTGAGGGGACTCTAGCGGGCATCCTCCACCACCCGCTCTAGCGGTATCGCCAGGGACGAAGCTTCCCCGCCGCCGCTCCTCGTGACGTAGAACTCGTCGGCTAGGGGGTCGTAGACCACAGAGAACTCCCCGCTGCTGGCGAGGAGCGAGAGAGCGTACGCGTTCAAGTAAGTCTCGTAGCTGCTCCCGCCCCGAACGGCCTCCGCGTAGCTCACCGCTTCCTCAACCTCCAGCAGCCGGTTCAGCCTCCCCCTCACCCTTTCAACCACCTTCTCTAGCTCAACCTGGGAGAGGATTCCCAGCTCAGCCGCAAGCTCGCGCGTCGCAACCAGCGTCTGCTCCTCCCCACCCTCGAAGGCTGCCCTCGGCTTCCTACCGCCCATGTACTCGACGGCCCTCAGGATGTCGGTGAACGTGACCTGCTCCAGCTCGACAATCGGCCTCCACGCGCCGAGGAGTTGGAGGGCCAGCTCCCTCTCCCCCAGCGCGTGCACCTTCAGCGCGGCCACGAGGCGGCCCAAAGCCACGGCTGAGGCCTCGCTGGCCAGCCACTCCTCCTGCCTTCTCACGACCTCGGCCAGCCTGTAGATCAGCTCCGCGTCCAGTGGCAGCTCCTCCACCTTGAGCTTCGGTAGGAGTGAAGCCAGCTCGTCGAGCAGCTCCTTTACCCTAACCCTGAAGGGGTCAGGTGAGGCTCTCAGGGTTTCAACGATCTCCTCCAGGATTTCCCTTAACCTACCCTCAGCTGACACGTCCCCCACCCCTGCTCAGCGAGACGAGCGTCCTTCCCCGGACCTTCTGTATGAGGAGCGTGTGGGCGTTCTCGGGCAGCTTAGTGAGGGGGCCCGGTGTGATCACGACGTACTGGACGCCCGGGCTCGCCTCAGCGAGCTCGAAAACTATGTTTAGCACAGCATCCCTGTTGCGCGGGTCCATATGCACGTCGAACTCGTCCACGGCTCTGAAGGGGGATTTAACGTGGTTCTGGAGGGCGAGGAAGAAGCAGACGACTGCGGCGGTCCTCTCACCCCCGCTCAGGGAGTAGGGGTTGAGCGGTGCGGGTGCGGCACCGCCGTAACCGACGAGGATCTCGAGGCCCGCGCTCTCAACGTCCCCGCTCTCCGCCAACCTGACGCTGCCGCTGGCCCCCAACCTGGCCAGCATTGCGGAGAACAGCTTGTCGACGTCCTCCACAACCGCGGACACCTTCTCCCTCCAGAGGCTGATCCGCTTCTCCAGCTCCTCCTCCAACCTCCTCTTGTTCTCCTCCAGCTCCACAGCCCTCTTCTCCAGCTCTCGGTACTCTTCGAGGAGCTTCCCGTAGGCCTCCTCAACCTCCGCCGGTATCTCGCCGATGGCCGCGAGGGAGAGCTCCACCGACCGGATCTCCTCCTGTATCTCCACAACGCTCCTCACCGATTCCACCCTCTCGCCCTCCTCGAGCGCCTTCTCCTCGAGCGCCCTAACCTTCTCCGCAGCCCTGCGGCGGCGGGCCTCCAACTCCTCCCGCTCAGCGATCAGAAGCCTACGCTCGAAGGCTTTCACGCGGGCCGACGCGACCACTTCGACCAGCCCCTCCCAGACGCTGCGCAGCATCGCCAGACCCTCGGCAAGGCCCAGTGCGCCGCTGGTGATCTGCCGCTCAATTGAGCCCAGCTCAGCCCTCAGCTCCCCCTCCCTCGAGCCTAGCACCCCCAGCGCCTCCTCCACCCCCTTCAGCTCCAGCGTAACCCTGCTGAGCTCCTCCTCAACCGCCCTCAGGTCGGCCTCCGCGTCCCGCACTCTGGCCCAGGCGAGCTCCCTACGCAGCAGCTTGAGGCTCTCCTCGAGCGCCCTCCTCCTCCTGTACCTCTCGTAAACCTCGCTCCAGTACTTGAGAGCCTCCCGGGCTCTAGCGAGCGCGCTTTTAGCCTCCTCCGCGCTCTTCGCGCCTTCAGCTAGCATCCTCTTCGCCGCCAGTACCCTCTCCCTGTACCCCGCCAGGCCCACGGCTTCCTCGAGCAGCCTGAGCCTCTCCTGGGGCGAGAGGAAGGCGAACTCCTCCACCACGCCCTGGTGCATGATGATCAGCGCGTTGTCGGGGTCTAGGCCCAGCCTCGATAGGTACCTCTTGACCTCAGCCTTCGTGACAACCCTCCCGTTCACTTCGTGCCAGTACTGGCCGTCGATCCTCAGGTACCGCGTGAAGAACACCTCGTCGCTCCGGAACCAGGGGAGGGGGCGGCGCCCATCCACGGGGCGATTGTCGATGACAACCGTCACTCGGGCTGCCTCCTCGCCGCGCCTAATCAGGTCGCTCAACCTGCGCCCCCTCTCCGTGTACGTCTGACCGAGCGCAACGCTGATGCCGAGGAGGAGGCTGCTCTTACCCGAACCGTTGGGCCCCGTGACTATGTTGATGCCCGGCGCTAGGGGGACCCTAGCGTACTTGTAGCTCATGAAGTTCTCCAGCACAACTTCCTTGATTAGCGCGGGCACCTCGTTGGTTGGGGAACCGCCGGCTATAACGCTATTCCCTAGAAGAACGACTCAAGCGTGCTCTGGCGGGCTCTCGCCCAGGCCTTCTCCAGCCTGGCGATCACGAGCTCGGCTCTATCGTGCGAGAAGCTGTTCTCCTCGACCAGGAACCTGTACAGCTCCTCGCTCTGGGGCTCGGCGGAGACGATCTCGTAGTCCTCCCTCACGGGAGGGTTGAGGAAGAGCTCAACGATCTCGCGGTAGTTGGCTGGCAGTAGCTCCCTGATCCTCGAGGGCAGCCGATCGAGGCTCCCGTACAGCTTGATGAGCTTGTACGCCCTCTTCGGCCCAATCCCCTTCACACCCCTGTTGTAGTCGGTCCCCGAGAGCACGGCTACCTCGACCAACTGCCTGCGCGTCAGCTGGAGGGAGCCGAGAAGCCTGTCGAGCTCGACCAGCTCGGGCTCCAGCTTCCTCGCCGCCATCTTGCTGGGAAGCCACTCGAAACCCGTCAGCGTCACGTACCTCACGAGCCGGGGGGCGCCGTACAGCAGCGAGTCCCAATCCTGGCTGGCCACCGCCCAAGCCTCCCCCCTCGAGACGATGAGCGCGGCCTGAGCCTCAGCGTCGTGGGGAGCGTCGACGATGGGGAAGCCTATGAGCTTGAGCAGCTTCCTGCTGCTCCCGAGGATCCACTCATCCACGCTCGCCGACACCACGGCCTTGGAGAAGGCCTTCTCGTACTCGCCCGCTTCGATCAGCCTCCTGTACTCCTCCAGCGCCCTCTCCCTCAGCTCCCTCCTCCTCGCGATCTCCGCCCGCTTGAGGGGGTGCGGGGGGCCGTCGAAGACGAAAATGAACTTGCAGTTGTGCTCGAAGGCGAGCCTGGAGAAGCGGGTCGCCAAGCCTACAAGGTGCGAAGTGACTTGGCCCCTGCTGTTCCTCAACGGCTCGCCCCTCGTATCCCTGACCAGTGCGAGGAACTGGTAGATAGCGTTCAGCGCGTCGACGGCCAGCACTTTACCCTCCAAGCCCTTCAGCCCGATCCTCTCCGGCTTAGTTAGGGGGGTGAGTTTCGAGCCCATCCTTCAGCCGGCGAATTCCCACTCCTCCAGGTTGGCTGCGATGTCCTGAAGCAGCTCTCTCGAAGCGTCTCTCGGCAGCGCGAGGAAGAGCTTCACCAGGTGCTTGCAGAACCTCTTCGACTCCAGCGACTTCCTCCAATCCTCGCAGTCGTGGTAGAGCCTCCGACCCACTCGGTCCACCTCGACGCGGTAGCTCTTCACGCGGGCTGTAACCCCCTCGCTCGTCAGCGTGTACTGGACCTCCGCGTCGACGATTTCGAGAGCCCGCTGGAACCTCCGATCACCGGCTAAAGCCTTCAGGAACTCCTCGATCCTACCTTCCTCCAGCTCGCGGACCACGCTTTTAGCGACTGGAGGGGCTGAGGAGAAGTACCTGTCCATCCGAGACAGCATCTCCAGCTGCCGGCTGTCCGCGAGGCCCAGCAGCGCGAGCATCTGGAGGGCGTTGTGGGGGGCGAAGCCCCTGAAGTGGTTGTTGAAGTAGCCGAGGAGCAGCTCAACCTGCTCCGCCAGTTGCCTCACCTTTTCGGCCCACGGCTTCAGCTCCTCGAGGCTGTAGTGGTAGTAGTACCATGGTCGCTCCCCCCTCCCGTGCCACCTCACGTACGCGAACCCGGCGGTCACTTCAGTTATGGGAGGGAGAAGGGGTTCGTCGACGATGACGTAGGCCACCCCGTACCTCCTGAGCAGGTTGAAGACCTCGCTGTTGATCCAGCTCGGGTCGCGGAACTCCACTGCGAACCTCACGCCCTGGGGGAGTAGGGCGAGGAACTCCTCGAACCAAGGCAGCTCCCACCTCTCCTTCGGTGGGAGCTGGATGAGCACCGCACCCAGCTTCTTCTGCCTGGCGAGGGGATGGATGGACTTTAGGAAGGCGTTGAGCTCGGCTTCGACGAACTTCGGGTTCAGCAGCCTCTTGTGCGTGACCCCCCTGTACATCTTCACTGAGAAGTAGAAGCCCGGTGGGGCTGACCTGGCGAGCCCCTCGTAGAACCTCTCGCTCAGCAGGGTGTAGAACGAGGAGTTGACCTCAACAGTGTCGAACAGCTTCGCGTAGCTGGTGAACATGCCCCTGTCGCTATCGTAGAAGGGGCCGACCCAGTCGTCGTAGTCCCAGCCCGAAGTACCGATCCGGATCCTCGACCGCGGCAGCCCCAGGAACTCGTCCAGCGACATCACCGGCAAGACCACGGCCCGCGTAAATATGCAGCGCGCAATCCTAGTAGTCATCTTTATATTCTAGTTTTCATTCTCAATCTCGTGAGGGTTAAGGTCACCAGGAACTACCAAGTCACCATACCGGTGGAGGTGAGAGAGGCTTTGGGGATTAGGGAGGGGGACTACGTGGAGTTCGAGCTGCAGGATGGCGTAGCCCTGCTGAAGCCTGTGAGGAGGAAGTGGTCGACGATCAAGCTCGGTAGTGCGCTGAGCGTCGAGGAGATCGAGGAGATCGCCGATAGAGCGTTCTCGCCCTAGGGCATGCTCGTCCTTGACACCAACGTGCTCGTCTACGCGAGCGTGGAGGACAGCGAGTTCCACGAGGAGAGCTTGAAGCTGCTCAACGAGAGGGACTCTGTGATACCGCAGATCGTGGTTTACGAGTACATCAGGGTTATTGCGGAGCTTACTCGGGACCCCCTGTTTGTCTTAACGAAGATCTGGGAGCTGGCGGAGTACAACGTTCTATGCGAGCCGCTTCACGTCGTTCAGAGGGGTGTGCAGCTCTGGACGGAGCGCAACGCCCCCATCAGGGAGCTGAACGATTGTGTTATCCTCGCTTTAGCCCTCACGCTCAACGCTGAGCTCGCAACGTACGACAGGAAGCTTAGGCGGCTCGCTGAAGAGCTGGGAGTGCCAACGCGCCCCTAGAGCCCCGCGAGTGAACCCCTCGCTGCGGAAAACCGCTCCACCGCGCCGGCGGGCGCGATACCGTTAATTCCGAGCGGTCGGAGTGCCCCCTGTGGCGAAGCTTAGGGTCGGCATCATCGGTTTAGCACACGTCCATGCTCCCGGTCACATCGAGCAGTTGAAGGCTCGCCCCGACGTGGAGATCGTGGGGGCTTACGATCACGACGAGCAGAGGGGGCTTCAGCTGTCCTCGAGGTACGGTATCAAGTTCTACAGCAGGCTTGAGGCCCTGCTCGCGGAGGGGCTGGACCTCGCCGTCATCGATAGCGAGAACAGCATGCACGGGGAGCACGTGAAGGCTGCCGCTGAGAGGGGTATCCACGTGTTCTGCGAGAAACCCATCGGCTCCGACCTCCGGATGGCCCTGGAGATCCGCAGCATCGTGAGGAGGCACGGCATCCTCTTCACGACAGGGTTCAACTCCCGCTTCAACCCCGAGATCCTCAAGCTGAGGGAGCTGGTGCAGAGCGGCGAACTAGGCCGCGTGTGCATGGCTAGGGTGAGGGTTGCGCACTCAGCGGCAATCGACCGCTGGTTCAGCGGCTGGTCAGCCTGGTTTGCGTCGCGCGAGCTCGCGGGTGGCGGGGGTTTCCTCGACCTGGGCATCCACGGCGCTGATCTACTCAGGTTCGTGCTCGGGGAGGAGGCTGTCGAAGTGCAGGGCTTCACGGGAAACGCGACGGAAGCCTACAGCATCGACGATCAGGGGGTGGGCGTCATCCGGTTCTCCGGGGGCGCGCTGGGGATCCTCGACGCCGGCTGGACCCAGCTAGTCGAGCACATGCCCTGGTCCCCCCTGGAGGTTTACGGCAGCAGAGGATCGGCGCTGAGGACTTGGATCGGGCTCATGTACTACACCAGGGAGAAGGGGTGGGTCAAGCCGGTTCCACCGCAGCCACCCGCGCGCAACGCCCTCGACGACATCATCGAGGCTGTCAAGACCAATAGAAGCCCATTGATCACTGTGGATGATACAGTCAAAGCTCAGGAGATCATAGAAGCCATATACTTCAGTAGCAGAGAGGGTATGAGCGTAAAACTGCCGCTGACCGGCTAGTAGACCGAGCGCAAAAACAAGCTCAAGTTTTTAAGGACCCCTTTCCTCATCTCCATGGATGATGTGTTTGCCGAGTGATGACCTATGATTAATCATTCATGAGCTGACACCACACTCGTATTTGGTTATGGTTGTTTTCCTCTACAAGGTCCCCATACCTTGCAACTGATGAAATAGCGCGTTGCGGCTCGCCGATGCTGCGTTTAGTTCATAGTAGCTAAAGTTACATAATAAAAATTTTTCCGAATTTGTGAGGACTAAAGTTCTAGAAACTACCAAGTTACGATATTATTGGGGATTAAAGAGGCTTTGGGCATTAGGGGAGGGCAAATACTAGAGTTTGAAGTGCAGAGGGACGACACCCCGCTGAAGCATGTGGAGAAGAAAGAGTCGACGATCAAGCTGGTCCAGTAACTTGACGTTAGAGAAATCAAGAGGTCACGGAACAGGTACTCCCTTTAAGCATGTTCGTTCTCGACACTAACGTGTTCATTTACGCTAGCGTGGAGGATAGCGAGTCCCATCGGCCTGATGGTCATCTATTCTCTTTGCTCTCAAGAGTAACGATTTACATCGATTTCCTCCTTATCCATATGAAGACGTCATATATCGCTGCCTCCTTGTTTTCTAGCTGGTTTACACGCTTCAGTCCACCGTGATGAAAAGCAGGAGGTCCTCCACCCTCGCCCGATCTTCAGCCATCATGAGGTTATTCACCGTGAGCTGCTCGCGCGACATGCACACTCAGTTAAATGATTAGCGCTTTCCCCCACTTATAGGCAGCAAGCTGATGATGTGGCCCGCGAACACCATTGGCAACAGAATCATTTCTCTTACTTCACCCTCCAGCCTCTTCATGTTCCTGCTCAAGCTCGAGCACTCACCTCTAAGAGCTGCGATTCCGCCTCGCTGACGCCGCAAGAAGGGCTATAAGGGGGAAGAGTAGGTGCAAGTACTGCCACGACTGCTTCAAGTTCGGGGGCTTAGTCTACAGCACGGAGGTGTAGTTCGCTTGAGGAGGTGGAACGCAGCTCTCTCTTACTGCTCCATTAGATCGTCGTGAAGCTAAATACTCATCTAGTTTTCCAATATTTTAAGGTAAATCGGTGGGCGAGATGAGCTACGGGCTGTCGCTGAACTGAGCCACGACGTAGCACGTGTAGCCTACGCGTACAGGTGGATAAGTACAGGTGACGCCGATCCCAGCGTAGCGCCAGGCGGGGTTGAGCATGTTAGCGTTATGCCCGGGGCTCTTGCTCCACTCGTGCACAGCCTGCCTGGCTAGCTCATCAGCGCTCGTCCTGCTCGGGATGGGTATAACGATTGGGAAAACGATGATAAAGCCCGGCTGCCCCGAAGCCATGAACAAGTTCTCACCCCACATTCTGTCGTCTGGACCTACGGAGTGCGAGAACACCCTGGTGGAAGCTAGATGCTGGCTCCAGCTTTTAGCCCTCCACGCGAGGTACTCGCTCCAACCTAAGCCAGGAAGACCATGCGATACTCTGTACTCATTTATTGCCGCAAGGATCATGCGGGCTGCAAGCTCTTCATCCACCGTGTTGAAAACGTGCAGGCCCGCAACGATCAGAACAATCAGGATTGGGGCGATTACCCACTTTTTCAACTTTCGCATCACTCTGTCTTTGGTAAGCGCAGCTCGGCGCCGCTTCATGGGGGCGCTATAACGCTGCAGCAGCGTCCTCTTGGTACCGGCGGCCGGAGCCTCGGTCTTCACAGTTACAGGTCTACGCTTCCTCTCGTTGTACTCCCTCCAGAACCAGCTGGTGTACGCGGTACAAGGGTGGCCACTCTCGCTCAACCAGTGCTCCTTTATAACAGGAGCTATGTCGCGGTACTGTATAATGTAAGCTTGGTACTGATTAAAGGTCATCGCTAATCTCGGTGCTGCGTGTTTCTCACAATAAAATTCACCGCAGTACTTGCACACAGCAAGAACTTTCTCAGAATGATCTCCCTCAATTGTACAACGAGGACATTTTCCACATTGTCCATTGGTAATAGTGCCTTCTTGCCCAACTTTGAACCTGAAATCTGTGGTCTCCCAAAGTTGCAGAGGCGGGGGGCTACGTCCTGCAAGCTCTTCGTACAGCTCGCACACTAGTTGCCGAACGAAAGGTGACAAATCACGATATTCTCTTGCTTGCTCCAGTACTTTCTCAGCAAACTCCCATCTGGTAATATTGTTCCGAGCCAGTTCATCACCAAGTCTTTCGACCTTCATGTAAAATTGGACATCACCGTAGCTAAGGTAATTGCGTGGTCTGGCGAAGACCTCAACACCGTACTTCTCAAGGAGAAATGAACGATATTTAATCAGAATTGGGTTCACTAAACGTGTTAGAATGTAGTGTCCATCCTCCCCTGTCATTGTACTTAATTCTTTAAAAATGCTTTAAACTTTTCCTTTTTAAAGTAGATGACAATTAGCCCTAGGTTTTCTAGGGAATTGACCTAGTGGTTGCTCTTTAAAATATTGTTAGGGTTGGTAAAGCTTCAGCCCTCATGATCAACTTAAGAAGAGCTATCCTTCGATTGGCTGAGCTCATCGCTTACGTTACGGCTCCTGCGCTGCGGTTTTGCATGAGTAGTTTCACCGCCTTTCGTAAAAGTCAAACGCAGTGAATGTGCTGTATGACGTGCGAACTCAATGTTAAAAATCAATATGTTCTTACAGTTTCGTCGACACGTTCGCAGCCCCTATCTAATCACAATGCGTTTGTGTTTTAAATTTCCCTCCATGCGCAAGCGAGAAAGTTTAACAAGTACGTCATCCTAGCTACAGTCTGATCGCTACATAAGAAGCTGGTTTCATATAACCAGCGGCTGAGAAAGTTCGTTGAGAAATAGAAGTCGTATACGCGCCCTCAACGGGAATAAAGAGTACTCGAAATCGATAAGAGACTCACCCTCTTGAGCTCCGTACTGCTGGACCTGTAAGTTAACGTAGGTGCTCGACGTCACCCGAGTAGAAGACCATCTTCATTCCCTCTCTCTCCACAATCAACCCTCCCTGCTCTTCGATATCTACGGCTACACCTTCGAAAGTCCCTTTCACGGTAACCACGCGTACGGTTTTCCCAAGCGTTGATGAAAGCTCCCTCCACTCATCGAGCACGCTAACAGCAGCCCCCTCAAGCAGCATTGCGTAGAGTCGGTCGAACTCCTTAAGGATCCGCAGGAGTAGGAGTGTGCGGGGTAGTGCGCGACCCGTAAGCTCCTTTAACGATGTGGCAAGGGTCTGCAGCTCCCGCGGCGGGCTGTTGTTCACGTTAACTCCGATGCCGGCGAGTGCGTAGCGGAGCCTATCGGCTTCCGCGCTGCCTTCCACGAGAATCCCCGCGACCTTCCTTCCCTCCACCATCACGTCGTTCGGCCATTTCAGCCGAGCATCGACGCCGGCTATCTCCCGGATGGCTTTTGCAACAGCGACGCCAGCCGTTAAACTCAGCAGGTGTGAAACCCCGAAGCTCGTCGGCCTAAGCAGGATCGTGAGCCAAAGACCACCCCTGGGGGAGACCCAGCTCCTGCCGAGCCTCCCCCTGCCCGCCGACTGCTCCTCCGCCACAACCACGGTACCCTCACCCGCCCCAGCCTCAGCGAGAGCAGCCGCAACCTCCTGGGTTGAGGAGCAGGATTCGAGGTAGCAGAGGGTGAAGGGTAGGGACGCCTTTAGCGCGCCAACGTAGCGGGCCGCCGCGCTCAAGTCGTCGCTCGCGACGAGCCTGTAACCCAGCTTAGGGTGGGCCTCAACCGGGTACCCCTCCTCGACCAGCCTCCTCGCCAGCCTGCTCACAGTCGCACGGGAGAAGCGGAGGGCTCGCGCCAGCTTCTCCCCCAAGACAAAACCGGGGCTCAGCGCCAGCTCCCTCAGTAGGGCGGCCTCCAGCTCGCCGCTCACGCCCCACGCATCACCCCCGAGTTAAAAGGCTGTACTCGCGGCTCAGCGACCTGGCAACTCGCCAAGCGGCTAGCACGGCGAGCGCGTGATCCATCGCGAAGTCCTGCGGAATGAAGATGAGTACTGAAACCAGAGGGATCGCCAGCGCTGCATCCCGCACCCCAAAGAGCCGGGAAGCGCCCATAACCCACGCCGCGAGCCTAGGGTCTGCGGAAACCCACCGTGTAAACACCAGGTAACCCAGCAGGTAGATCGGCACTGCAGCAGCGCACGAAAGGAGCCACAGCGCGACTAGGTCCCGCCTACCCGCCTCGCGCAGAGTTCTTCCGCAGCCCCTCTCGTAGAGCTCCCTCAGCACGGCCGTCAGTAGAGCTGCAAGGGGGAAGGCGGCCAGGTAGCCTCCGGTCGGCCCGAGGAGGATCCCCACTCCGCCTCTGAGGCCCGCGGCTAAAGGCAAGCCCGTCGCGATGAGCGCTAGGTACAGGAGCTGGGACAGCAGAGCCCAGCGAGGTGGTAGCAGCAACCCCGAGAGGACGACGCCCGCGTTCTGCATCGTGTAGGGCACGGGCCCTAGCCTGAAGGTTACCTGTGCGAGCAGGCCGGTAACAACCGCCAACGCTGTTGAAACCGTCAACCTGAAAACGGTCACCCCCACGGGGGAACCCTGCTCCACGCCGGCTATTAAGGACTCCACAGTGAAACCGTTTCACGTAAACGCACTCCATATCCGCGACAACGGGGAAACAATCGTTTTTTACGTGCTCTGAAATAGGAAGACGTGTGGCAGGGCCTCCTGCCTCCCCAAGCCTTACTGGCTTGGAGGAGGTTCAAGAAGGTGCTTCTCGATCCACCGCGGTTCGAGCCGGGCTCTTGGGCTGGCGCTGGGAAGCTCTGGCTGGACCCTCTCGACCGCGAGTTCCTGCTCACCAGTAGGCCTAGGGGCTGGCCGGAGAGGGGGTTCGCAATCGAAGTTTACCGCTCCAGGGATGGGGAGAACTTCACGCTCGCTTGCAGGTTGAGCAAGGAGGAGTTGAGCGATATGTGCGGCTTAAAGGTGCTCAGCATCGAGGGGACGCAAATCCTCCGCGACCCGCTGACCGGGAGGTACATGCTCTACGCCTCCCTTGACGTGGGCGGAAGATGGGAGACCTACCTGCTGTCCTCAGACGACCCGGCGGGGCCCTGGCGCGGTGAAGGGTATGTGCTCCGCTGCGATAGGGACTACGATGCGGTGGAGGCTAGGGACCCGACGATCGATATCGTCGATGGGCGCTACATCTGCCTCTACAAGGCCAACGCGGGTGGGCTTTCGGTCAGGACGGCGCTGGCAGTCAGCGAGGATGGGCGCCGGTGGGTGAAGCTGGGGATTCCCCGGTTGGATGGCGAGGAGCAGAAGCCCTACTTCCTCCTCTACGGCTCCATCTTCGCCGGCTGCACAGGCCCCGTGATCATCGGTGTTGCCACGAGAGAGGTGGTGAAAGGCGCCCACCTGACCGACACCTTCGCCGCCTACGTCATAGATTACCGGGGGTTGAACCTCGAGCGGATCTTCGAGGCGAAGTGGGCGCCGGGCTCGATCTACGAGCACCCCCGCTACCCCATCCACGGTTACGCTGGCGTGGCTCAAGACGTGGAGCGCGGCCGCTGGTTGATCTGGATCGAGGCTGTCGACCCGAGCTGGAGCAGGGAGCCCGGATTAAACGAGGAGGTTGATAGGGTGCTACTCTACGAGAGCAAGCCGCCATCGAAAAGTTTTTAGTAGCAAACGCCCGTGGGCCGCGTGGAGTTCGATCCGAAAGCCTTCCTCGAGAAGGCAGTGGAGGAAGTAAGGTCCAGGGTGGGCGGTGAGCGCGCGATTGCCGCCTGCTCGGGCGGTGTTGACAGCACCGTCTCAGCGCTGATAGCGAGGATTGCGCTCGGCGACCGGCTGAAGGCAGTGTACATCGATGACGGCTTCAGGAGGTTGGGCGAGCCAGAGGCGACGGTCCAGCTCCTAAGGAGCCTCGGGCTAGATGTGGAGTTGATCGACGCGAAGAATGAGTTCTACAACGCCGTTAGGGGGCTGAGGGACGCTGAGGAGAAGAGGAAGGCGTTCAGGCACACCTTCTACACCGTGCTAGGGAGAGCCGCGAAGAGCTGGGGGGCTAGGTTCCTGGTGCAGGGCACGATCGCGCCCGACATCATCGAGACCGTGGGCGGGGTGAAGACGCAGCACAACGTGCTGGTGCAGCTGGGTTTGGACCCCAGGGCTTACGGCTTCGAAGTGGTTGAACCCCTCAGGGAGCTGTACAAGCCGCAGGTGAGGCAGCTGGCCAGGTATTTGGGCCTCCCGAAGGAGATCTCGGAGAAGATGCCCTTCCCCGGTCCCGGGCTCCTCATCAGGGTTGTGGGCGAGGCGACGCCGGAGAAAGTGGACATCGTGAGGAGGGCCACGAGGATCGTTGAGGAGGAGACTCGGGGCTTGGGCGCCTTCCAGGCCTTCGCCGTCCTCCTCGAGGGTAAGGCAACGGGAGTCAAAGGGGGTAAGAGGGTCTACGGCTACATAGTAGCTGTGAGGGTGGTGGAGAGCGAGGACGCGGTTACGGCTAGGGCCAGCGAACTCCCCTACCCGCTGCTCAAGCGGATCGCCAACCGCATCATCAACGAGGTGCCGGAGGTGGCTCGCGTGCTCTACGACGTCACTGACAAGCCCCCGGCCACCATCGAGTTCGAGTAAAGACCTTCAGATGAGCGTAGGGACGACCGACCTCCGACGTCGCGCCGCAGTAACGCCGCGTTACGCTCCTACAAGTCGATGATTACCATCTCGTACTCATCGAGTTTCAAGGAGAGCCTACCATCGACTAGATCAAGCACGCGGCCCGTAAGAGCTGATCTTGCCTTACGAGGTTCGAAACCCTTGATTTCAATCGTAACGTCCACGGGCACGGTTTCTCTCGGCGGCATGACGGTTTCAACTGTGGAATGCCACATCGTGGGATCATCAGTGTTCCCCCTCAGGATGATCCTTCTATCGAACGTTAGATTGACGAGGTGGATCAGGAGCTGGCCGCTCCTCACATAAGGCTCAAAGAGCACGAGCCCCCTACTGAAAGCCCTCAGCGGCGGTTCGCCAGACACCCACTTAACAGCCCCCTCGATCAGAGCCTCATAATGGGGGAGCCCAAGCCTCCAGTAGAGTCTCCCCAACTGCCCGCTGAAGTAAACCGTTCTGCGCTGCTCTCCTACTACGATAGCTGGGATGCTCGTTTCCGGTCCGAGGAGCGGTGGGGATCTCCCGTTTTCGTACTCGTACCCGTACTCCCCAGCCGCTAGCGCAACCCTACCTAGCACTCGCGAGCCTTCTACAGGCTCCACTATAGCATGCCAAGCAAGTGAGGGCGGCACCCTCCTATCCCTGAACACCCTGTCAAAGTCCCCCCACACTATGATTGGGTCGGGAACCCCTCTGACAACCGGATGATCGCCCGTGATAACCACGTAGCTCCAGTTAGCCTTTAGCGTACCCCTGTAGGAGACTCCGAGAAGCCTTGAAAGCCGAAACTCCTCGAGGCTCCTCCCCATCTCATCCAGCTTCGACGTTAGGAAGGAGGCCACTAAGCCCCCACCCCTTCCGACGAACGCCTCAAGCTGCGCTGCCGCGCGCTCAGAGAGGGAAGCCGTGTTACCTAGGAGGATGCCAGCGAAGCCCGCGAGGCGGCCTTCATCCAACCGAGAGTCAGAGATGAAGTCCACTGGGAAGCCGTTGTAGGCAAGGGCGTAGTAGAGCCCCCTCACCTCATCCGTAACGTGTCTCGGATCCCCTCGACCAGCCCAGTCTCTGCTCCGATTCGAATAGACCACGCCAGCGTACCTCACCCTTTCAACGCCCTCCATAAACTCCTCAAGCCTTTCAACCTCCGCCATCACCTCGGATACGGGTCTGCGGTACGAGCTGGTTTGCGCAAAAGCGGAGCTGAACACGAGGATCATCGGATCGCCGCCGGCCGCGAAAATCTCCCTGACTCCCTGCTTGATCACGATCGGCGTCGTCGGCGTGGTTGTAAGCGCCATGTGGAACACGTTCCTGGTAGCCCAGACCCTCTTACCCCCGCTGAGCGCCTGCGTTAGCTTCACCATTTCCGCTAGGAAACCGGGGGGCTGGTAGTCCGCTTCAGAGCACTCGGCGAAGACTACATCCAGGTGGTCCCTAGCCATCTCAACAATCGTGTTTGCCCTACCCTTCCACCCGGCTGGGTGGCTGTTGTAAACGAGTAGAGCATTCCTGCTTAGAGATTTGACTAGGTTGTAAATGCGCTCGATCGCTTTGACGTTGACCTTGTACCTCGACAGGAAGCTCTCCCTGTAGGCCAGGGAATCCCAGTCCTCGGTCGCAGGTAGATCCCGCCCCGTTTCATCCCTATGGAGCTTCCTGCACCTCTCGCAGAAGCAAGCTCTCTCCAGGTCCGGCATGTACCTGAAGGAGTCGAGGAAAACGCCGTCAACACCGTAGGCAAGCACTTCACTCACTTCCTTCAAAATCCTCTCGAGGAATGGGGAGTTCAAGCACATCAACGGCCATCTCAGTTCCGGGTTAGCCTCCTGGGAGGGGTTTGTATCCATGTGGATGACCGAGCCGTCTAGCCTCCTCTGGGCCCAATCCGGGTTTGCGCTGTAAAGCTCAGGGTCAGTCGTGTGGCCAACCATTACAACTACCTTAAGGTTTGACTTTCTGGCGGCTTCAACTAACTCACGTATGAAATCCCTCGAGCCGAGAGCTGCGGCTTTCCTTATAGCCCCACTATTGTAGTAGGCCCTCCCCCAAGCATCCCTGGCGAAAACCACGATTACGTTGCAGTGGAGCTCCCTCGCTAGCCTTGCTACATCTTCGCCCGTGATCCCGCTGAGGTACTTCAGCTCCCTATCCTCGAAGTTGAACTGGAGAATCCTAGCCACCCGAACACCCCCTCAACTCAACCCTGTACGCCGCAACATCCTCCACAACAGCGTCTTCGGAGCCCACAGTCACCCGCTCCCCGTTAACGTTGAGTACGAGTTGTGCGAGCCCCGTGGCTCCGTCCAGCACGACGCCTGTCACCTCCCCCTCGATCATCGCTTCCCTACCCTTTCTCAGGTGCATCCCGTACACCGTTGCCCGCAGCCTGCAACCCCTCCTAATGAGGACCTCCGCCTCGAGTAGCGCCAGCCTGAAGAATGTAAACGACGTTGGGAGCCTTACAGGATCGTCGCAGAGGGCTTCGCTCCTAATCCACCTGTTGAAGAAGTCGTGCTGGAGAAAGTCGATCAGAACCGGCTCTTCGATGATCAAGCCGTAGCTGGGCGTCTGGTAGGGGCCCATCCGCCTTTGCGTAACGGCAGCAAGCCTCGAGTCCGCGATGGCTACGACGTCACCCGAGATGTAGCGTTTCACCTTCCTCACCTTCGGTATGCTCTCACGATCCACAGGTACGCCCGGCACCTCATAGAGGAGCACATAGACGTTAACCCCCTCCTCCTCCTTAGCCTCTAAAACCGTGGAAAGGGAGCTCACGAAGCGGGCGTCTCCGCACACAACCAGATCCACGCTCGCTTCCTTGATCACTTCCTCCGCTCTGGCTAGAAAGCTCCTCCAGTTGCGTAGAACGTATACCAGGAACTCCTCCTTCTCCGACCGTTTCTCAGTAGAGTAGCTGCTACTCAGCAGAGCCAACGCCTGCGACTTGAGCTCCCTGACCCTCTGATCAAATAGTTTCTCCACAACGCTTGGAGGGACTGCTCTGTACACGTTCGGCCTCCCGTAGCTCACTTCAACAAGGCCCACCTGTGCCAGCTCCTTTAGGTAGCTGTGGAGCTGGGGGGGTTTTGCACCCAGCTCCTCGCTCAGGTCGCTTAACGACATGGGACCTTTCACAGCTAGCACCCAGTAGAGCTCTGCGCTGAACTTGCTCAAACCCAACGAGGCGAAAAACTCCCTGAGAACCCTACTGGCATTCATAAAATCGGGCTGAGACTTATCAGACATCCCAGCACCATCTTCACGCTTCAAGTGCACTTTCTTATTAATCTTTCCTTGTAAGCATCATCCCTAGCCGCGCTGGATCACCTTCTACCGGGGGAAGCTGAGCAAAGTTACCGATGTATTGCATTTGATTAATAACAAAAGCTAGGAAAAAGATAAATAGGGGAAGCGGTAGGGGTATCCATGTGGAAACATGCAGGGCAGACCCCCTCCTTCCAGGCTGATTATCGTCGCTCTTAGCATCGCCCTTGTCGTGGTATCTGCTGTAGCTGGATACTTCGCTTACTTGGCAACTAGACCTCCTCCAGCGCCTCCACCCCCATCACCACCACCTACGAGGCCACTAACTCGGATAATATTCGCCTCAACCCAGCTAGCCCCAGCAGCGGAGCAAGCTTTCGTGCGAGGCCTTCTAGCAGGCCTTCTACACGAGAAGAACATCACGGTTGAGTTCGTACCTCTAGGCTACGCTGACATGGCGGCCAAGCTCGAGGCGGAAGTGACAACAGGGAAAGTGACCGTCACAGTTGTCGGCGGGCTGGCAACAGAGATCGATTTCTTCGCTAGCAAAGGCCTGCTGGAAGATCTAGGCAAGTTTGGAACCCTCCCCGATAGGACGTTTGTTAGAACCGCGTTAAACGTTGTAGACGAAATGAAGAATAGGTACGGCGTCACCGCGTTCGCCCCGTGGATGACGGCCACCTTCCTCGTCGTTGTGAATAACAGGGCCTTCGAATACCTGCCTCAGGGTTTAACGAAGGAGGACGTTGTCACGGGCACTGAGAAGTGGACGTGGGATGCCCTGGTAGCTTGGGCTCGAAACATCTACGAGAAGACAGGAGAGAGGAGAATGGGTCTCCCAGCCGGAGCGGGCGGCCTGCTCCACAGGCTGCTTCACGGCTACCTCTACGTATCTTACACCGGTTACCAGTCCAGGTACTTCGATAGCCCGGAGGCAGTCGAACTATGGAACATGTTGAAGGAGTTGTGGAAGTACTGCCACCCCGAGAGCACCACCTGGGCAGCGATGGCTGACCCTCTGATCAGGGGCGACGTGTGGATCGCCTGGGATCACACAGCTAGGGTTGTGGCTGCCCTCAAAACGATGCCCGAAACGTTCACAGCTGTACCGGTCCCCAGAGGGCTTAATAGCAGAGGCTACATCATCGTGTTGGCCGGTCTCGCCATGCCCAAGGGTGCTCCCGACCAGGATGCTGGTTGGGAGCTGATAGAGTTCCTGACAAGGCCCGAGATACAGGCCAGGGTAGCTGAAAACGTCGGCTTCTTCCCGGTTGTAGAAGAAGCCACGCCCGTAATCGTTGATCCGGGCATAAAGGTGCTATCCGCAGGTGTTTCAAGGCAGCTTGCGACACCCGACGGTAAAGCCGTCTTTATACCCGTGCTCGGAGGTAAAGCGGGCGATTACGTCGCGCTTTACAGGGAAGCGTTCGAGAGAATAGTACTGAAGGGAGAAGAAATCACCAGAGTGCTAGCGGAGCTTAGGCCCAAGCTCGACGCGATCTTCACTGAGCTCGGGATCGAAGCCCCATAGACTCATTAAGTTAAATAATGAAATTATTTTTGAGGTGATTTTTCTTGAGTTTCGTACGCCGAGCGGCTCCGTACTTGCTGGTTCTTCCCAGTCTGGTCTACGCGCTCGTCTTCACGGGCTACCCTTTAGTCTACGTGCTTGGGATGGCCTTCAGCGGTAGGAATCCTGCGATTCTCGAAGTGATTTTCTCGCCCAGGCTCGGGGAAGCCGCCCTCTTTACGGCAGTTATTGTGGCTTCTGTGATTCCCGCTCAGCTGGCGCTGGCGATCTTTGCTTCGCTCTTCTTCCTGCAGAGCTTCAGGGGGAGGGACCTGGTTTTATACATCTTCGTTATCCCACTAGCGGTGAGTGAGGTAGCTGCAGCCTTGCTCTGGTACACGATGCTCTCCTCCAGCGGCTTCCTCAATAAGGCGCTCATGAGGATAGGGCTCATCTCAAGACCCATCTACTTCTTCGGTTACCAGTTCAGGGATAGAACCCTACTAGCCATAGTTCTCACCGAGATCTGGAGGGCAACAGCGATCGTCTTCGTGATAATCTACGCGGGGCTCCAGATGATCAACAGGGAGTACCTTGAAGCTGCCGACGTTTTCGGGATGAGCTTCTGGCAGAAGCTGAGGTACGTGATCCTACCTCTGCTCAAACCCTCCATCCAGACAGCGCTCGTGATAAGAACCCTCTTCGCCCTTCAGATCGTCGGACCCATCTTCGTCCTCGGCGGCGAGTACATTCGGGTTCTGGCAACCGAGGTTGTCTACTGGTACTCCATGCGGCTGAACCCTGCCGTAGCCAGCGCGTGGGCTGTCTTAGTCGGAGCAGTCACCTTAGCGTTGGGCGGCCTATACATCAAGCTCCTCTCGCCCAAAGGGGTGATGCAATGATCAAGCGTTGGTTAACGTACATCGGGGCCCTCGCCATCGCTGTGTGGATCCTGCTGCCGATAGCGTACACAATCCTAGCTTCCTTCGCCGAGATCAGAGACTACTACGCGAGGGTTATACCGAGGAGTTACACCCTGAGGTACTACGAGGAGTACTTCAGGCTAGGAGTGCTTGATGCGCTCGTCAGGAGCGTCCAGGTTGGTTTAATCACCGTGGCTCTCAGCTTCATTTTCGGCCTCCCCGCGGGCTACGCGATCGGCCGCTGGGCTTTCAGGGGAAGAGACACCCTAAGGATGGCCGTGATCTTCTTCCGAGTGTTCCCCGTTGCGGTGATGGCCGTCCCCTTGGCTGTCACGTACATTTCTCTGGGCCTCTACGATACGCTGCTGGGCATCGCGCTCGCCCACACGGCCGTAGCCCTGCCGTTCGTCATCCTGATAACCTCGAGCATCTTCATCAGCATTCCAAAGGATCTGGAGGAGGCGGGGCACGTCTTCGGCATGAGCAGGCTCAATGTCTTCCTCAGGATCACACTCCCCCTGGCTGCGCCGGGCCTCGCGGCAGCCGCCATGTTCACCTTCCTGATCTCCTGGAACGAGGTGGTTGCAGCCACGATCTTGAGCTACGTGAACAGGACGCTTCCGGCGATGGTCCTATCGCCGTACGTCATTGGAACCGGTGGGGAGCTTCCAGACCCCTACAAGTTCGCAGCCGCGACGATCATGATCCTCCCGGCGCTGCTCTTTATGGCCTACGTTAGGAGGTACTTGATCACCATGTGGGGGGCTGCCGGGGTGAGGTAGGGTGGTTCGGGTAAACCTCGAAGGAGTCACGAAAAGGTTCGGCAACGTCCTGGCGGTCGACAACGTCACATTGACCGTTGAGAGCGAAGAGTTCTTCGTCCTCCTCGGACCCTCAGGCTGCGGGAAGACAACGACGCTCAGGATTGTTGCTGGGCTTGAGACTCCCGACGCGGGCAGGGTGTTCTTCGATGGCGTTGACGTAACTCAGGTTCCGGCGAGAAAGAGGGAAGTGGCAATGGTGTTCCAGAGCTACGCCGTGTGGCCGCACATGAAGGTTTTCGAGAACATCGCTATGCCTCTGAGGATAAGGAAGCTTCCCGAGGGCGAGATCGCCGAGAGGGTGAAGAGGGTGGCGGAGATACTCCAGATAGACCACCTCCTCGACAGGTACCCGTTCCAGCTTTCGGGCGGCGAGAGGCAAAGGGTGGCGGTGGCTAGAGCCCTCGCCGTTGAGCCGAAGGTTCTGCTGATGGACGAGCCGTTGAGCAACCTGGACGCCCTGCTGAGGGTGACGGCTAGAGCGGAGCTGAAGAGGCTTCAGAAGAAGCTGAGGATCACGACGCTGTACGTCACGCACGACCAGGTCGAGGCGATGGTTCTAGCGGATAGAATCGCGGTGATGAACAAGGGTAGGCTGGTGCAAGTGGGGACACCCGACGAAATCTATCGAGAGCCGATCCACCGGTTTGTTGCGCACTTCATCGGGTCTCCACCAATCAACTTCTTCGATGGAGTGATGCAGGAGGTTTGTATAGATGCCGGTTTCGCCAGGATCCCCGTCAACAACGTCCCAGAGGAATACGTTGGCAAGCAGGTTATCGTAGGAGTCAGGCCTGAGGACCTTAGCCTGCAGCCAGTCCCGAGGGGGTTGGAACTGAAGGGTGAACTCCTATTGATCGAAAACTTGGGGAACGAGTACATCCTTCACGTCGATGTTGGAGGTACCACCCTCCGAGTTTTGGCCAGGGAGAAGTCAACAAGGAGGGATGTTACGCTGTACCTCGATCCTGCGAACCTACACATATTCGACAAAAGCACTGAGCTTAGAATACCCCTTCGATACAAGTGAATCTATAGGTCTAGATTTTTGATAGGCGGATTAGGCGCGACTGGTAAAACCTGAAACTTTGTTTCCGCATTGGGCAAGTGGGTCCTGCATCCCCTGAAGCTTCAGCCGCGCTCAGGCCTATCCGGATGTAGCGACCAAGGTCACCTCTCAGTTGCAGCGCAGGGTTTTGGCGAGCGCCCGTCGACGGGTCAGGTATAACCTTCGCAGCGGCGGTGCTCACCCTCTTGATCCTGCACTCAGCTTTTATAGGCTGGGTTAGCGAACCCTCGATGCTTGCCGCCGTCGATGTCGGCGGGACCTTCACCGACCTCCTGTACCTATCGCGCGACGGGCAGTTGGGTTTCCTCAAGATCCTCTCCACGCCGCGGGAGCCTGAGAGAGCGGTTGTCGAGGGGTTGAGAAGGATCGCCGCAAGAAGCCCGGTGAGGGAGGTCGTCCACGCCACGACGCTCGCCACGAACGCGCTAAGGGGGCAGAGAGGGTTGGAGCTTCCCCGTACCGCCTTCGTCACAACGAAGGGTTTCAGGGATATCATCGAGATAGGGAGGCAGAATCGGCCCCGCCTCTACGACCTCTTCTTCGAGAAGCCTAGGCCGCTAGCCCCGAGGGAGCTGCGCTTCGAGCTCGACGAGAGGGTTGACGCGAGCGGCAGAGTTCTGAAGCCGTTGAGTCCGGCCGAGGTCGAGGAGCTGGGCCTGAAGCTGAGGGAGCTGGGCGTCGAGAGCGCAGCCGTCTGCCTCCTCCACTCCTACCTGCGCCCCGAGCACGAGGAGCTGGTTGGTAGGATCTTGTCGAAGCACGTTCGGTACATCTCGCTGTCCCACCGCGTCGCCCCGGAGCCGCGGGAGTACGAGAGGGCTTCAACGACCCTCGTCAACGCTGTGCTGCAACCTCTAGTCTCGAGGTACCTCACCAGCCTGGCGGGTGAGCTGGAGGGGATAGGAGTCAGGGGGCTCTACCTGATGTCGAGCAGCGGCGGGCTTGTGGACTCGAGGGAGGCGGCGGAGAGGCCGGTGCAGATCATCGAGAGCGGGCCCGCGGCCGGTGCTGTAGCCGCGGCGGAGTTGGCCAGGATGTTGGGCCTCGGCAGGGTCATCAGCTTCGACATGGGCGGCACGACGGCGAAGGCGGCCGTTGTGGCAAACGGCGGGGTGGAGGTTACGACGGAGTACGAGGTGGGAGGCGAGTCCCACCACGGCCGCGTAGTCAAGGGCTCCGGCTACCCGGTCAGGTTCCCGTTCATCGACTTGGCCGAGGTGTCCGCTGGGGGAGGGACCATCATCTGGAGGGATGAGGCGGGAGCCTTAGCGGTGGGCCCCGTAAGCGCGGGTTCGGAGCCTGGACCGGCCTGCTACGGTAGGGGCGGCCGCGAGCCGACGGTCACGGACGCGAACCTCGTGCTGGGTAGGCTCGGTGAAAGCCTGCTCGGCGGCAGCCTGCGCTTGGACAGGAGAGCCGCGGAGTCAGCCCTCTCCAGGCTCGGCGACCCGGCGGATGTGGCTGCCAGGGCCTTGGAGCTGATCAACCTGGAGATGGCGAGGGGTGTGAGGCTCGTCACCGTGGAGAGGGGCTTCGACCCGGCGGACCACGTCCTCGTAGCCTTCGGGGGCGCTGGACCGCAGTTCGCAGCCTTTCTGGCGGAGGAGCTGGGGATCAGAGAGGTGCTTGTGCCACCCCACCCCGGCCTGTTCAGCGCGTGGGGTTTGCTCGCCGCGGACTGGAGGTTTGAGGCGAGAAGCGCCTACCCCGACCCTGAGGCGCTGGAGGAGACGTACAGGAGGATGGAGGAGTCGTTGATGGAGAAGCTCGGCCACGCCGATTACTTCGTTAGGAGCGCCGACGTCAGGTACAGGGGTCAGGGATGGGAGCTCACAGTGCCCGTGGGAAGGCCCGCGAGCCTCGAATCCGTGAAGCGAGCCTTCGAGGAGAAGCATGAGGCAACCTTCGGCTTTACGCTCGGGTTGGACGTGGAGATCGTCGTGGCCAGGGTCTTCGCGGTGAAGCTGAGGCCCAAGCCCGGGCTACCGCGGCCCCCGGCGGGCGAGCCGGTGAAGCCGGGTTCGAGGAGGGTCTTCTTTGAAGACGGGTGGGTTGAGACACCCGTTTACAGGAGGGAGAGCCTTCCGGTCGGCTTCGTGGGCGAGGGGCCGGCGATCGTTGAGGAGTACTCCTCCACGACCGTGGTGCCACCAGGGTGGGAGTTCAGCGTGGGTAAGCTCGGCGAGCTGAGGCTCGTTCGGGTGGGCTAGCTTGCCGTCGTGGGAGCTCATCCACAAGGCCACGGTCTTCATCGCGGAGGAGATGGGGGTCGCGCTGAAGCGGTCGGCGCTTTCCCCGAACATCAGGGAGCGGGTTGATCTGAGCTGCGCCGTGGCCGACGGGGAGGGGAGGATCGTCGCTCAAGCGGAGCACATCCCGGTCCACCTCGGCTCCTTCAGGGTCTGCGTACGAAACGTGCTGGAGTGGCTCAGGAGGAGCGGCGTCGAGCTGGAGGAGGGTGACGCTCTGGTACTCAACGACCCGTACATTTCGGGTACCCACCTGAACGATGTTACGGTCATCGCCCCCGTCGTCAGCGGAGGCGAGGTCGTGGCGTACGTGGCCTGCAAGGCGCACCACGTCGACGTCGGCGGCCCCGCCCCAGGCAGCATCAACCCAGCGGCTAGGACGCTCTACGAGGAGGGCTTCATCGTGCCGCCCGTGAAGCTGGTCAGAAGGGGGTCGATCGACCGCGACCTGCTGGAGATGATAGCGGCCAACAGCAAGACGCCCCGGATCGTCGCGTGCGACCTCCGAGCGCAAGCCGCTGTGGTGCAGCTGGGGGTGAAGAGGGTGCTGGAGCTCATGGGGAGGTACGGCTCGAGCCGAGTCCTCGAAGCCTGGTCCGAGTCGATCGAGTACGCGAGGGCCCTTGCCGCGAAGCGCATCTCCGGTTGGAGGGGCGGAGTGTACGAGGCCGAGGATTTTGTCGAGCTGGGTGAGGAGGACCTAGCGATAAGGGCGCGAGTCGAGATCCGCGGGGGCGGGGTCAGCGTGGACTTCACAGGCACCTCCAGCCAGGTGGAAGCCCCCCTCAACGCTGTGTTCGGGGTTACGTAGGCCGCGGGCTCGGGGACGATGATGAACGTAATGCTCGGCGGTGTGAGCGAGGGTGGCTACTGGGCCTACTACGAGACCGTCGGCGGCGGCACCGGAGCCAGGCCCTGCAGGGACGGGGTGAGCGGGGTCCACGTCAACATGACCAACACGCTGAACACGCCGATAGAGGTCGCCGAGAGGAGCTACCCGATCCTCTACACCGCCTACAGGATTAGAGAGGGGAGCGGAGGGAGGGGTAGGTACAGGGGCGGGGACGGCATCGTGAGATCCTTCATCGCCCTGAAACCCTGCAGGCTCTCGATACTGGCCGACCGCTTCAGAAGAGGCCCCTACGGGCTCCGGGGAGGGGAACCGGGAGCACCAGGCAGAGTCACGATCAAGAAACGGGACGGAAGGGTGCTGGAGATGCCGAGCAAGTTCACCGTGGACTTAGAGGAGGAGGACGAAGTCGTTGTGGAGACTCCGGGAGGAGGGGGATGGGGATCGCCCGAAGGATATGAGGAATGAGCCTTCTGGTATGCAAGGGTTCCATCGCGTTTGGAGAAGCCTCGTAGGCAGTAGATATTTAAAGGCTTTTTCGCTAGTGTTAGCATGGCTAACTTTCGATTATCAAAAAGGATCTTAGCCTCGATAATATTGATGGGTTTTGCGGGACAGGTAGCTTGGACTGTCGAGAATCAATACTTTAACGTTTTTCTTTACAACGTCATAATTCCAGACCCTGCGTACGTGTCATATATGGTGGCTCTTAGCGCTGTCGTTGCAACCTTAACCAGCATACTGATTGGAGCCCTCAGCGATGCAAGGACAACCCGTTGGGGTAAAAGGAGACCCTACCTGCTTCTCTTTTCAGTTTGGGGTCTTGTGACTGGACTATTTCCTATGGCTGCTTGGTTGAGGCCTGCTGTTCTAGCAGCTTGGTTCGCAATTTTCTGGGATTGCCTGATGACCTTCTTCGGCTCTGCGGCGTACGACGCGAACTTCAACGCGTACGTTATAGATGTCACAACAGTCGAGAACAGGGGGAAGGTAATGGGTATCGTGTCTATTCTCGGAGGTCTCTCCTTGATCCTCATCTACGCTTTCGCCGGCTTATTCATCGAGATCTTCGGCTACTTCAACTTCTTCTACCTCGTTGGTGCCTTAACCGCTTCACTCGGCACGATTGGCGCACTACTGGCTGAGGAGCCCTCTGGGCCCCTTAGCGCACAGGGTAGCGTCCTAACCAGGATCAAGGAGAGTTTCAGCCCCGAGTTTATCAGAAGGCATGCGAGCGTTTTCACCTTACTTCTAGCTAGCGGCATCGGAGGGGTTGGTTATCAAACCTTCTTTCCATACATCCTCATCTACATCCAGCACTACCTTCAGTACCCGCTCGGACTTGCATCAATTCTAATATTCATCGCTCTACTAGTAGGGATGATCGCGGGCTTACTCTCTGGCTTCGCAGTAGATAAGTTCGGAAGGAAAAAGTTCGGTATTCTAACTCATGTCTTCGGTGTCCTGGCTCTTTACGCGTTCTCCTTTGCAAGACAAATCCACGAGACGCTAGCTCTCGGCATAGCTTGGGTTTCACTCCTGAGCTGCAGCGGCGTAGCTATCGGAACTTGGCTGAGGGACCTCTTCCCAGAAGAGAAGAGAGGGGAGTTCAGTGGCTACAATATACTGTTCAATGTAGCGTTTACGATGATCCCAGGTCCAATGATAGGCAGCTGGCTCATACATCAATTCGGAGAAAGGAAGGTTATCAACGGTGAAGAAGCCATCATCCCAGCCCCCGTGATATTCCAAGCTGGCGCCCTCATTATGCTGCTCTCCGTCCCCCTCATGTTGAAGGTTAATGAAACCCTTCGAAAAACGCCATGACAATAAAATCTTGATAAGCAGTAGTTCTAGGCATAACGGAATCAGCGCTGGACTCTCGACTCAATGAGAGATAAACCTCAAAGAAGTATTCGTGTGAACCCTTTTCCAATATTTTAAGGGTTAAGAATTCAAGATTATACGAGGCCTAGGGTTTTCAGTGATTCAATGGCATAGAACGTGTATTCCAGACTTGATACGCCGTGCGTGGTTGTGCGGCGGAAGCCTCCGTTAGCGTTCTGCAAGCTTGAAACGTACCTTAAGTGGCTGCGCGCGTACCTCGGGGATGCCCCCAGCTTCTGCAGTGTTTTCAATCCGTAGTACAGGTTTTCAACAAAGTAGTTCCTGGAGTAGGGGGTTGCGCTGAATCCGCCGCTCTCGTTCTCGCACGCTAGAACCCACTTCACAGTCTCGGCCGGCGTGTCGAATCGGTGCAGCGCGCTCAAGCCCTTGACAGCCCAGTAGGTGTACTCAAGCTGGGGCACGGGGTGGCCGAACCCTCCACCGTTCCGGCTCTTGAGCATTGCGGCTGCGGCAGCTTCAGCGTAGCGATCCGCCGCGCCGCCGAGCCTGTCTAGCGCGAGGACGATCATTGAAACCCTGTTCAACCAGGGGGTGAAATCGGCCGGCGTAATGATGTAGGTGGCATCCTTCGATCGGAGGACGCCCTTCTCATCGATCAGCGGCTTCTCGTCGAGGAGGACCCGCGCGTGACCGTTCTGCTCCGCGAGGGTCGCCTCCAGGGCCTCGAGGAGGAAGCGGGCAGCCCCCTCCGGGTCAGCCGGCTTAGCGCCCAGTAGATCGAGAGCCAGCAGCGAGTTGTACGCTACTTCAACGCTCCTGTAGCCGCCCGACGGATCCTGTAGGCGCCTTAGGAATCCGATTGTAGCGTCGGCTTGCGGAGGATCAACCTTCAGCGTGGAGAGGATTGAGAGAGCGTAGAAGGTGTCCTCAGCCGACGATTCGAACATGTCCATGTACTGGAAGGAGAGGTAGCCGCCGTCGCTCCCCCGCTTCGATAGCACGTACTCGACCACCCCGTCGAGGTCAACCAGCGCGTACAAGCTCCCCGCCATTTCAAACACCCAGGCTCGACAAAAGCTCCCTCAGATCCTCATCCCCCAGCACGCGCAGGATGCTCAACCGACCCCCAAACCTCCGCCAGGAGGAGGCAACAGCCAGCTGAGGGTATCCACCGCGCACGAGCTCCTGAACATCCACTTCAACGCCCACCACCTCCCCCTCGTAAACACTCCCGTAAACGGGGTGGACGGCTCTCGCCCTCTCCCTGAGGAAGCTCTTCGGCAGAACGAAGCGCAGCTCCCGGCGCTCACCCAGCCTAACCCTATTGAACTTGTAGGGGAGGATCACCGTATCGTCGCGCGGCAGGTAGAGGAGATCCACCATCCCGCTCACAGGCAGCACGCCGCGCGGTAGATCACCCACCCTCTCCTCCTCAACGAAGCGCAACCCCTTCACGCGCAGACGCTCAACCTGCCCTACGGGAACCTCCTCCCGCATCCCGCTCACAACCCTCCCATACTCCCCCAACGCCTCGATCTCGAAGTCGCTCATCACGCCGTCCCCGCACCCGACCCGAACCTCCCCCTCACCCACCTGGAAGTTCACGGCGAGAGGCCTCGCCTCAAGCAGCTGCAGAACATCCAGCCCGCCGGAACCCGGGGTTAAAAGGGCGCCTTTAGCAAGTTCTCTATCATCGACCAGCACCTCAACTGTCAACGCGGTCTTCAAAGCCTCGAAGACGCGGTGCGGAAGCAGTCTCACAGATACCGGTGTAACGGCTGTTACAATACACTATTTAAAGCTTTCCATTCAGCCGTCAAACCCTTAACCCAGGCAGCCGCAGAGTACTCGTCATGAAGGAAGGGAAGCTGCTTATCATCCTGTACGAAGTCCCCGAGGAGCCGTCAAGATTCAAAGTCCGAGTCTGGAGGAAGCTGAGAGGGTTGGGGGGAGTGTACCCCCGCCTCTCGCTCTGTCTGCTACCCGACACTAGGGAGGTGAGGGAAGCCCTAGCTGGAGTGCTGAGGGAAATCAGGGAGTACGGTACCGCCATCGTAATTGAGGGTAAAGCATCCAGCGGAGACGACACCTCCCAGCTCCAGAGCCTGCTCGCACTAGTGAAGGAGAGGGAGTATAGGGAAATCCTCGAGGAGTGCGACGAGTTCCTCAACGAGATAAGAGAGAACATCGAGAAAGGAAACGTGACGCAAGAGGAAGCGGAAGAGCTGGAGAAGATCCTCGAAGCGTTGAAGAAGTGGTACCAGCAGGTGCGCAACAGCGACTGGATCGGAGCAAAAGCCGGGGATGAAGTAGATAAGAAGCTGAGGGAGTGTGAGAAAGCTCTTGAAGAGTTCACCTCCCTATGCCTAAGAAACCTAAAATGGTAAAAGTTTAAAAGTGGAGAAGAGCATAAGCTGCTGGAAAAAATCTTAAAATGATAATTTTATCTCGACACTATAGCTTCACTTAGAAGAAACTTGCTGGTTGGTGGAGTGGGTTAGAGTTCTGGCTGAGTTTGTTTGAGGGTTTCTTCGGTTGCGAGTAGTACTGCTTTTACTTGTAGCTCGAGTGATAGTGAGGCGGGGGGGCCTGGTTTTGACGCTGCGATCTCCGGTGTGTAAGGCAAGTGGATGAAACCCGCTTTGAGGGGATAGCCGTTTCGGCTGGCGAAGTAGAGTAGCGTGTACATCGCGTAGTTGCAGAGGAAGGTTCCCGCCGTGTAGGATAGTGCCGCTGGGATCCCCACGCGCCTTAGTCTCTCGAGGATCCTCCGGGTAGGTAGTGTGGCGAAGTAGGCTGCAGGCCCGTGGGGGTCGATTGGCTCGTCGACCGGTTGCTCGCCGTCGTTGTCTGGTTTTGAGGCGTCCTTGATGTTTACCGCGACACGCTCGATTCTGACGTGGGTTGAGCCAGGGTTGAGCCCCAGCGCGATGCAAACCTGCGGTTTCAGCTCCTCGAGCAGCTTGATTAGCTCGACTCCAGCCCTCTTGAACGAGACGGGTAGCGTCGCGGATCGCGCCGCGTACCCCATCGCGTCCAGCCTCTCTGCCGCGAGCTTTGCGACGAGTGAGGAGGGGTTGACTTCTTCGCCGCCGAAAGGCTCGAAACCCGTTAGCAGGATCACGCGTGCCCCTCTCATCCGGTTGTTATAAGCGCGCTTGCAGCTTCAGGCTTGAGGCCGCGCTCTTAGGTTAACGGGGTTACGGCTGCGAGGAGCGCGCTGTGGACGACTGCGAGCCAGGCTGCGTTCTCGGTCCAGGATTTGGTGCGGTGGAGCCACACTTGGGCTGCAGCGTCGAGGGGTAGTAGTAGGGTGAGGCTAACGAAGGTTACGATCAGCAGGTAGCCGGAGAGGCCCTGCGGCCCCAGTAGCAGCCTCGCGGTGGCGTAGGCGGAGAGGAAGCTGGCCGCCCGGAGGGCGATGACGACCGCTAGCCCGCGCATCGGTGGCAGGTTCGCCAGCTTGAGCCTCGCGAGCGGCTCGAAGGTGGTGCACGGTAGAAGCGAGAGGGCTAGGATCGCGGCCATGAGGGGGGCTCTCTGCGAGCTCGGCTCCACGTTGAAGAAGGGTTGGAGGGCCTCGTGCAGGCCGACGTAGACGATCAGCGCCAGCGCGATGCTTGCTGCTACCAGCCCTGGCAGGCCTTTGATCAGGGCTGTGCTGAAGCGTGGACGGGGCCGCTGAACCAGGATCAAGGCGAGTGTCTGCGTGTAGAGCACGGCGAGGACGTAGGCGGCGATTAGCGATACGGCTGGAGCCATGAGCAGGTAGAGCGGGAAGGCCAGCGGCGCGGCTAGGGCGAAGGCTGCGGCTAGCTTGGCCAGCGGCAGGCTTCCCGGGGACTGCGCCTGAGGCTTCCTCAAGCGGGGGGCGAGCAGGCTGACGGCCGCGAGCGTAGCGGCTAGTGCGAAGGCGCTTCTCGCCAGCGTTAGGGTCAAGCGCTGGGGGGCGCGGTTCTCGTAGCCGTCCCCCTCGAGCCTCGACAGCACGGCGTCCGCTAGCGCCGGGTTGTAAAGCACGGTCAAGTGGTCGTCGTGGGGCAGGATTACCACTGTCCAGCCTTCGGCGCTGGTCACGGTGAAGATCTCGTCGAGGGCGGCGAAGACCACGACCCGCTCGATGGGTTTGTCGAGGTACGGCCTGGACGCGACGACGATGACCCTCACCACCCTCGGATCCCTCTTCGCGAACTCCTGCGCGAAGAAGCCGCCCATGCTGTGGCCGACCAGCGTGACCTCCTCGTCTCGCACCCCGAGCGACTCCAGCAGCCTGAGGTAGACGGGGAAAGCCGCGGTGCCGTTGAAGGCCGCGATCCTCGAGCCGCTCCTCCCGTGCCCCAGGTTGTCGTAGGCGATGGCTCTGTAGCCGCTCCTGGCCAGCTCCACCCCGAGCCACTTCATCATCTCGAGGCTCCCGCCGAGCCCGTGGAGCAGCACAACAACGCCCTTGGTGGTGCCGCTCTTCGGGCTCCACTCCGCGTAGTAGACCGGGACTACGTCGACAAAGATGTAGCCTCTCCACTCTTCGACCCCCGACTCGAGCTGCAGCAGGCCGAGCGACAGCACAGCGTACGCGGCTATGAAGGCGGAGAGCAGGATGACCGCCCTACCCACGATGCCCCGTCCGAGCGATCGTATTAAGCTGTTTTCCCGCGCCCGGCCTCAAGCCCGGTGCACCACCTCGATCGGGGAGGGGCCCCTACAGCTGCAGCAGGATGGCGGTGGCCAGGAGGGGTGTGGCTACGGCGAGGTTGACGGGGATTAGCTTCACGGCCCTACTCCTGCTGATGGGCGCCACGTAGACGGCCTTGTTGATCGAGGCGGCCGCTGAGGCGATCAGCGTCGACACGATCGCCGTCGAGGGTGAGACGTAGTTCCCCACGAGCAGGCTCATCGAGGTGAAGATCACTGCCGCTGAGCTGGCGAACCCGCTGAGAGCCGATGCGAGCAGCGCGCCTGGAACGCCTAGCACGAGCGTGGCCGCCGCGCTGATCATCGATGAGAGAGCGAAGAGGGCTGTAGCCCTCGCCGCCAGGCTGAAGCTCAGCGGGGGGACCTCGATGCTGAGCTCCCCCGGGCTCGGCAGGAGCTTTGACAGCGTGTAGGCCAGGAGGATCGAGAGGGAGTAGCCGAGCAGCCCGACCGCGAGGAGGTTAAGCTCCACCCTCCGCGACAGGTGCGATAGCAGGGTTGCGAGAGCCGCGTTCCTCGCCAGCATTGCCGCGTTCGCCAGCAGGGAGGACCTGACAGCCGCCCCCTCACCGCCCAGCCTGCAGGCGCTCACGACCGTTGCCTCGCTGTTGGCGAGCCCGCCGAAGAAGGAGACGAAGTCGATGGACCGCGAGCCACCGAGCCTGACCGCCACGTAGCCTATGTAGGAGATCACCAGCACCGTGACGAAGAATATGTAGAGGGAGCCGACGCTGACGGCGTTGAGGAACGGATCGGTCAGCTCGAAGGGCAGGAGGGGGCCGATCAGGAAGGCAATCACGCCCAGCTCGAAGAGGGGGAGGAGCTCCCCGTAGGTGACGCCCTTGACGACCCTCTCAATGCTCAGCTTTGCGGCTAGCGCCAGGCTCGCCATGAAGCAGAGGGCCACCCCTTCGACGAGCATCCCGGAGCCGATCAGCAGGCCGGAGGAGTAGGCGACAGCCAGCGCGAGGGGGGTTGTGATCCCGCTCTCCCCACTGATCACCAGCTTCCGGTAAGTGTAGACGCCAACGACTGAGACAACCATGGCCGCGAGAGAGGCTGACGCCAGCAGTGGGAGCCACGGTTCGGTTGCCACGCTACCGGGGAGAGCTGCGGACAGGCAGCCGAGCACGGAGAGGAAGCCGACGCTTCTGACCCCCGGCGCCTCGTGGGATTTCGCCCTCTCCCTCTCCAACCCTATCAGCGCTCCCGATAGGAAGCTGAGAGCGACCTTCACCACGAACTGGATGTCGACCGACACTGGGACTAGGGGCAGCATGCTTAAACCTATGTTTACTACAATCAGGTATATAAGAACTATTCTCTTCTTACATCTATATAATCTATAAACTTGCACCGTTAAGCGAGAGCAGCGCTCCGGGGTTCACCAGCTCCAAGCCGCGCGGCACAGCTGTCCCGGCTGAACCGCCGCAGCTCGGCGCACTCGACGCGGATGGAGGGTTCGAGGTTAAAGAGCTAGGATACCAATTTTAGGCTGGAAATGGCCCGCTACGCCGTGGAGTCTGACCCAGCGCAGCTGAGGAGGAGGTTGGCTGAGCTGGACTCGAAGATGAGGAAGGCCGTGGGGGAGGTTGGGGAGCTGAAGGCGAAGATAGATGCCTTGAGCGAGGAGAGGAGGAAGCTCCGCGAGGATATCGCGAGGCTTGAGGCGGAGCTGCGCGAGCTTAAGGGGAGGATGGCCGCTGCGCGGGAGGAGGGGGGAGTTGACGTGAAAAAGCTCTGGGAGGAGAAGAGAAGCCTTCAGGAGAGGGTTACCAGCCTGCGCCGAGAGATCAGGGAGCTGCTCGATAGGATCGATAGGGGTGAGCCGAGGCAGGAGGAGCTCAGGTCGAAGATGAGGGAGTACGCTGCGCTGGAGAGCCGGCTCAAGGCCGTTGAGGCGAGCATAAACGAGGCTAGCAGGAGGAGGCTGGAGGAGAGGACTGAGAGGGAGAAGCTGAAGCTGCGCATCGCGGAGCTGCAGGAGGAGCTTGTGAGGTTGAGGAGGCGGAGGGCGGCGTTGAAGAAGCAGCTGGAGCAGCTGAAGTCCACGTACGCTGCTAAAGCCTCGGAGCTCCAAGACTTACGGCAGGAGATCGAGAGGATCAGGCTTTTCATCAGGGCGGCTGAGATCGCGGAGCGCCTGAGGGGCGGTAAGCAGAAATAACCACGGTGGCGAGGGCCCACATGGGCTGCAAGTTCGATAGGGGCTTCAGGTTCGGGTTCAGCACGGTCGGCGTCCAGCACGAGATGGGCCTCCCCGGCTCCGAGTTCGCCAGCGACTGGGTCCTCTGGCTTCACGACCCGGAGAACATCGCCGCGGGCATCGTGAGCGGGGACCGGCCGGAGGACGGCCCCGGCTACTGGCACCTCTTCAGGGAGGATAACGAGAGGGCTGTCTGGCTGGGGATGGACGCTGCGTGGTTCACGATTGAGTGGGCGCGGATCTTCCCCAAACCGACTTTCGAGGTCGAGGTTCCCGTCGAGCGGAGCAGGGATGGCTTGGTGGCCGTTAACGTAGATCAGGAGCACGTGAGGAGGCTCGAGAAGCTGGCGGACATGGGTGCTGTGAAGCGGTACAGGGAGATCTTTGAGGACTGGAAGGGGCGCGGAGGGTTCCTGATAGCCAACCTCTTCCACTGGTCGATCCCCGTCTGGCTGCACGACCCCGTGAAGGTCAGGAAGTTGGGGCCCGACCGGGCTCCCTCCGGTTGGCTCGACGAGAGGACGGTGGTCGAGTTCGCGAAGTTCGCCGCGTTCGCTGCGAGCGTGTTCGACGACCTCGTGGACGCGTGGTACACGATGAACGAGCCGGAGGTGGTGGCGATGCTGGGCTACGTGAGCGTGAGGAGCGGCTTCCCGCCCGGCTACCTCGACTTGAAGTGCTACGAGGTTGCGAGGAAGCACTTGGCCGAGGCTCACGCCCGGGCCTACGACGCTGTAAAGACCTTCTCGAAGAAGCCCGTAGGGATCGTCGAGTCCGTCGCCGCTTGGACCCCGCTGACGGAGGAGGATAGGGAGGCAGCCGACGCCGGGTTCGAGCGCAACATCTGGCCGTACGAGGCTGCCGTCAAGGGGGTTCTCGCTGGGGGCGTGAGGGACGACTTGAGGGGCCGGCTCGACTGGGTGGGGTTGAACTACTACACGAGGAGCGTCGTTAGGAAGGTTCCAGGCGGCTACACCGTGCTTTCCGGCTACGGCTACTCCTGCCCGCCGGGCGGTTCATCGAAGGCTGGGCGCCCGGCGAGCGACTTCGGCTGGGAGGTTTACCCGGAGGGCCTCTACGAGGTGCTCATCAGGCTCTGGAAGAGGTACCGGCTCCCCATTTACGTCACCGAGAACGGCATCGCCGACGCGAGCGACAGGTTAAGGTCGCACTTCATCGTCTCCCACCTGTACCAGGTCCACCGCGCCGCGTCAGAGGGGGTTGACGTTAGAGGCTACTTCCACTGGAACCTCTTCGACAACCTCGAGTGGGCGCAGGGCTACAGGATGAGGTTCGGCCTCTTCCACGTTGACTTCGCGACCAAGCGCAGGTACGCGAGACCCAGCGCCCTCGTGTTCCGGGAGATCGCGAGGGACAAGGAGATACCGGACTACCTGATGCACCTCACCGAGCCCCCACGCGTTAGCGGTTGAGGAAGTTGACGGGTGTGACCCCCTCAGTAAGGCCGGGAACCCTCACTGATCGGTAGGTAGCTGAGCTCATCACCGTGCTCGCTTAATGCGCGCGCATAAAAACCCTAGGCTCTACTGGGTCGCGTGAACACGACCCTCCTCTCCAAGCTATCAGCTGCGCTGGGACCGTCGGGCTTCGAGAGCCAGGTGAGGAAGCTCATCGCCGAGGAGCTGGGTAAGCTGGGGCTTGAGCCAGCTACCGACCCCCTGGGTAACCTCTACGTTACGTTCGGGGAGGGTAGGCCGCTGATGGTTGTGGCAGCCCACATGGACGAAGTCGGCTTCCTGGTGAGACACGTCGAGGACGCCGGCTTCCTGCGGGTGACCGCTCTCGGCGGTGTGAGCGCGAGCGCCTCGCAGGGCCATGAGGTCGTCGTCATGGGGCGGAAGGGGGAAGTGAAAGGAGTGGTGGGCTCGACCCCGCCCCACCTGCAGGCTGGGGCCCAGCCGAGGGAGATCACTGTGGAGGACCTCTTCATCGACGTCGGCGCCTCTACGAGGGAGGAGGCGCTTGCCATGGGTGTGGGAATAGGTTCTCCAGCCACATTCGCCCCACGCTTCGAGGATCTGGGCGGCTGCGTGGCCGGTAAGGCTCTCGACGACCGGATTGGATGCTACGTGCTCATCGAGTCGCTCCGCGGCTACAGTGGGCCGGAGAGGGGGACTCTCGTGGCAGCATTCACCGTGCAGGAGGAGACAGGGCTGCGGGGCGCGCTAGCCCTCGCCCACCGGCTCCAGCCGGACTACGCGGTCGCTCTGGAGGGAACGATCGCTAACGACGTGCCTGGGACGCCGGCCGACAGGGTGATCACGAGGCTGGGATCGGGGCCCGCGCTCAGGGTGATGGATAGGACGATCGTAGCTTCCAGCGAGCTCCTCTCCCACATCGCAGCTCTGGCGGAGCGGGAGGGCATCCCGTACCAGCTCCAGATCTCGCCCTACAGCGGGACCGATGCGGGCGGCTTCGTGCACTACGGCTCAGCCGCGACTGCCATCTCAGTACCGGTCAGGTACATCCACTCACCCGTGTCCATCGCGAGGAAGAGCGACATTGAGCACACGATCGCCCTCGTGAGGAAGCTGCTCGAATACCCCTGGCCCGCGTAGATAGAAATCGTGCAGCCTCTAAGGGCCCCATACCCTAGCTGGTAGCCCAACCCTCTTCGAGAGGCTAGGCGTTAATGGCTGCGGCTTTCGGTACGACCTCTCGATGAGCTGGACGCCGGTACTGATTGCGCGTCAATCTTAATTACCGTTATCAGAGTGCCCTTTCGTGACTGAAGCCCGAAGAAGGCTCTTCGCTTTCCTGGTGCTCGCCTACCTCTTCGCCCTGACGATCGATCTGGCGGCCTTCATGACGCTCGAGAGGGGCGGTGCGGGCTCTTCCGATCCCCGGACAGCCTTGGTAACCATGGTGTGGGGCTTCGCGAGGATGTGGTCTGTGACGGCTGCCGCGCTACTCTCTGCGGTGATCGGTCGTGAAAGCCTACTAGGTTGCCTGAAGCGGTGGCTTAGGGTTTCGAAACGTTCCCTGCTGTGCTACCTCTCAGCCCCCCTTCTAATCTACCTCGCTTTGGGAGTCTACGTGCTGATCGCCGCGCCTTTCGGGCTCTTCGATTTTAACGCCTACGTGGAGCTCATTGCGAGCCAACTGCGAGCCGCAGGGCTGGCGGAGGAACTGGCCCCCCTCGTTGCGTTCCAGCAGCTCCTGCTGGGCTACTTCGCGGCTATCTCGGTGAACGCCGCTTTCGCGCTCGGCGAGGAGCTCGGGTGGAGGGGCTACATGTTCGACCTGCTCGAAAGGAGGCTCACGGCCAGGGGCGTTGTAGCGATTGGCGTCGCGTGGGGCTTGTGGCACGCGTCAGCCACAATGCTGCTCGGCCACAACTACGGCTCCAACCGGCTCCTCGGTGGGTTCATCCTCTTCCCCGTTTTCACCACGCTCCTATCAATCCCACACATGCTCCTAGTTGAAGCAGCGGACAGCGTGCTCCCCGCCGCCTCGCTCCACGGGGCCGTGAACGCGCTGTGGGGCCTCACGGTCGTCGCCACGGGGCTGCCGCTAGAGGCGAGAGAGCTCTACACCGGTCTGGGTTTAGCGGGCTTTGCCGCCTGGGCGATCCTCGATGCTCTCATCATCAAGCTGAGGCTGAAGAGGGCTAGAGGCGACGGTAGAGCGTAACCTCTGAGCGCTTCAGGCAGGCCCAGCCTTTCCGACTTTCTCGATCCCTGCCACGTACTGGTCCGCGGTGCTGGGTTGCTGCACGTCTGATCGAGCTGCTACTTCGTTGACGGCTGGGGGCGAGCGCCGGGTCGGTGCTGCAGGGCGAGCTCGCAGAGGATCGCGGCCAGCTGTATCAAGGCGAAGTGCGATTCGCCCTCGCTAGCCGGTCGGAACATGCCGTCATCCATCAGCTTAACGTTCGTGTACCTGCTGATGGCCAGCTTCCTCCAGAGCGCGTAGGCCCGCTTATCGGCGGTGAGCACGGTCAGATCCTTTATGAGCTCCGGATCGATCGAGGGTATCGAGATGTCGCACTTGTACTGCGTGCTGGGCACCTTGCTCGCGAAAGCTTCGACCACCTCGTAGGCCATGAGGAGGGCTTCGGCGAGCAGTCTCTCGCAGGCCTTCCTGCTCTCGGCCACCCTGTTGAGCACCTCAGCGTGGACGCAGTAGGGGACGTGGATCCGGGGTCCCAGCAGCCGTACGACGTTGTGGACACCAGAGTAAATCACATTCGTGTCTATTAAGTACCGCTCATCCTGCCCCAAGTCGAGAATCTCGAAGCCAACCAACCTGTACAACCACCCAACCTCCCTGCAGCGGGGCTCGCCCCAGGCTATGGCGGATAGGGCCTCCGCTGCGAAATCCTCGAAGAGCCTCCGGTCGGGCGGCGGGTGGACGCTGATGCTCTTCCTAACCCTTGCCGTCGGCGCCTCGCCTTTGACCGGCAGCCTGGCCAGCTCGCAGACCGGTACCAATCCAGCGGTCGTACTTAGGTAGAGGGTCTTCGACAGCTCGCCCCCCTCGACGGCTTCAACGAGCTCGAGCGCGAGCTTCGGGGTGGAGTAGTCGTTAACCCACGTTTGGGGGAGTGAGAGGTTCAAGTCGACGCAGAGGCTGGCGATCCTCTTGAGGAGCCGGGTGGGAAAGGGGGCTTCCTCCTCCAGGTACTCCACAGCCCCGTCCCTGCTGAAGGCGCGTCTCGCGGGCTCCGGTGGATCCCCTAGCACCCGCATCGGCTGCAGGTACCGGGGGACGTAGGGGTAGAAGAAGCCGGTCCATGGGCCGAAGGGGAAGAGGACGTGCCCAACGTCCGCCCCCGTTCTCGCGGAGGCCAGCGTGAGAGCAACCGCCCCCACGAGGGAGCCGGAGGTTGGCACAGCTAGAGCTTTACCGCGCGAGAGGAAGCTTTGAAACGTGTTCAGCGCCTCCCCCAGGTCCCGGGACATCTGACGGAGCTCCAAACCAGCGTCGAAGAGCCTCTTGACGAACCGGGAAACCCTCTCCGCCTCTCGCTTCGCGAAAGCGCTGTAGAAGGCCACGCACTCGCCGATAGGGAACGCCTCTAGAGCCCTCGCGAGGGAGGAGGCCGCGGATTGGAAGGTGAAGCTGGGAGAGCCGACGAGGAAGACCGCAAGCTCGTAGCCAGCCACGGTAAAGACGGCTCACACCCACTAAAATGCCTTCAGGGGTGTGGGTGGCCGACAGCTGGAGGCCCCTTGAATGACTTGAGCCGGAGCACCTTCACCAACCCCTCACTAGCCTAAGGAAAACTTCCTCCAGCGTTGCATCGCTCCCCGCTTCAGAGAGCCTCCTAACCTCCTCTAAGGTGCCCTCTGCGAGCAGCTTACCCCTGTTTATGATGCCGACCCTGGTAGCGAACTTCTCTACGGCGTGTAGCTGGTGGCTCGATATCAGCACTGCAGCCCCCTTCCTCGCGAACTCCTCCACGACCTTCCTGAACGTGTGCTGCGCCTCCGGATCCATGCCGGAGGTGGGCTCATCCATCACCAGCACGCTGGGCTCTGAGAGCAGGGCTGCAACTACGAGCACCTTTTGCACGGTCCCGCGCGAGAGCTTACCCATCCGCTTCCCAACGTGCTCCTCCAGCTGGAAGAGCTGGATGTACCGTTGCACTCTCTCCTCGAACACCTCCCTCTCCACCTCCCTGAGCGAGGCTACTAGCGCGAAGAAGTCCCGCACTGTCAAGCTCTCGAAGACCACGGGGTTCTCGGGCACGTAACCCACGTGCTTCAAAGCCTCCTCCCGATTCAAGGTGACGTCTACGCCGCAGACCTTAACCACCCCCCTGTCCGGCCTCAACAGGCCGACAACAATCTTGAGAAGAGTGGTTTTACCGGCACCGTTGGGCCCTAGAAGCCCGTATATCTCGCCCGCCCTGACTGCCAGCGATACCCCATCGAGCGCTCTCACGCGATGGTAGGTCTTCGATACGTCTACAACCTCGATGCAGCAGGCCACGCGGGGCGCAACCACCACACTATATTATCTTTTCAATGTCCTATGAACGATCTAAACAGCAGTGCCGATGCTCTCTTTACGCCGCTTCCGCGATCCAGCTCGGATAAGTGCTGGTAGGCTCTGACCGCGTAGACGATCGCTGTGAGCGCTGAGTGGAACAGCGCTGCTGCGAGAGCGAAGAATGGCACTTGTAGGGCGCTGAAGGCTATGAAGTACAGGAGGTACACGTTCCTCCTCCCGTCAACCTTGGCGAAAAGCCTGTCGAACTCCGCGTACCGCTTCAGCGGGACCCCTGCGACCAGCGTGAACTGGTTGTAGATGTGCCGCACGAAGCAGTCGACGACGAGCAGGGCTAAGCCCATCTGAAGCGCCGCAGCGCTCCAACCGTGCAGCGCTAAGCCGGCGGCGAAGGACGCGTAGAGGGCCTGCTCGTACAGCGCGTCGAACGAGTGCTCAAGGTGCCCCAGCTTCGTTAGCACACCCCGAACCCTAGCGAGCTTGCCGTCAACGCCGTCGAGGACCCCGATCAGGTAGGAGAAGATGGAAGCCTCCAGGAACCTCCCCGAGAGGAAGAGCAGGATCGCCGGTATCGTTAGCAGGTTCACCAGCACGGTGACCCTGTTGGGTGTCACGTAGCGGCACCCTCCAACGAGGCGCACGATGAGGTTCTCCAGGGGGGCGTTGAGCGCAGAGGTGAAGTGGACGCCCTTCTGAGCCCAGCGGAGCAGCGCCCTTTCAGCCTCACGTGAAGCCGCGGGCACGCAGGCCGGTCTATGCCTCTTTTCAACCAGCTCATCCAGCTCTACGGGGGCGGCTTGGCTGCCCAGAGCGTTGAGGTCCGTTAAGCGCAGCGGGCTCTGCCCGTCCAACGTCACCCGTGCGATGACTACGCGCCCCCTGTGCGTTCCCGCGATATCGCGCCCAGCCTTTAAGATGCGCTGCACGGCGTCGGGCGATACGAGGTAGGAGGCGTCTATGAGCACGGCCGTGTGGGGCTCCGCGGGGGCCTCCTCGAGGCTTTCAACAGCTCTCACCGACGAGTCGCCGAGCTCTGAGAGGAGCTCCTTCACGCCTCTGCGGGCGCCGTGCTGGGGTACGACCAGTACCTCGCTGACGCTCTCCTTCAGGAGGAGGATCCAGCGTAGGAGCGCGGGCGTACCGTAGTGCGATGAGAGCGCCTGGGGGTCGGCTAGGATGTAAGCTTTAACCTTCACGCTCGATCACCGAGGCCGCCCGGCTGGCGAGGAGGGTGATGAAGCCCTTGAACGTCCTGCGCAGCTCCTTCACGAGGTTGTAGAAGAGGAGGAGGGCGAGGAGGAGCAGGGTTAGAGCGGCCGCCGTTGAAATGTAGCTGCCGAGGGTGGGGGCCTCGCGGAGCAGCTGCGGCACATAGATGAGCGCTAGCACAACGATTGAGAGGTAGAGGGCGTTCATGGCCAACCCCTTCGCGGAGCTCTCAGTTATGCCCAGCAGTGAGGATAGCTTCACCGCGTAGATGTCCACGAGCCCACGAAGCCCGGTGAGGATGCGGTAGCCGTAGTAGATGGTCACGACGAGCCCGGCGATCGAGAGCGCGTCCTCAGCGGTCAACACTGCGGCGCCGAGGTTCAGCTTAACCCCCCTCACAGCGGCCTGCGCCAGCCACAGTACCGCTAGGGCCGCGAACAGCTTCAAGCCGTTTATCACGATCAATTCCACGCAGCGCTCCGTGGGCCTCACACGCTTCTCAATCTGCGGGTGAGGCGCTACTCTGGTACCTGGCCTGGAGGTTGGCCGGAGTGAACCGGCGAGAGCCGCGAGGCCGGAGGCGAGCCAGAGGAGGAGGATTGGCTGGATCCAGCCGGTGGGCTGCGCGAAAACCAGCGCGAGCAGCAGTAGAGAGCGGTCTGCCAGAACCCACGCGAGGCTTCCGCCTGCGGCTAGGCGCCGGGAAGCTTCAGCTCCTGCTGCGCTGGCCAACCCTAGAAGCGCCAGAGGTAGGAGGGGGGCCGACAGCGCTTCCGGTAGCTGCAAGAGCACTGTGGACAGGAGCGAGGCGTCGTAGAAGATCGAGGCTGCGGTTGAGAGGGCGCTTAGCGCTGCTGTTCTACCTTGCAGCTCCACTAGGAGCTCGCGAGCATCGGATAGCAGGAGGGATGCGTAGGAGAAGGCCAGTAGTACGAGGAAGGCGGCGAGGTTGAAGGCGGCTAGGGCGACCGTGAGGGCTGCTAAGGTTAGCTCGGCTAGAGCCATCTTGACGACAGCCTCGCCTCTCGAGTGCGCGGGCTCCCCGAGGGCTAGGATGCGGCTCACCGGTCTGACAAGCAGCTTCGTCACGGGCTCTGGGAGCGCCTTGTCGCGCTCCCTCAGGATGATCCGGGGGTAGAGCCTCCTGGCCTCGAGTAGGTCTTCCGGGGTATCAACGTCCTTCCACAGAAGGCCGGTCACATCGACGAAGTCCACGTCCCCGGCCTCGGCGGCTAGATTCAGAGCGTCGCCGATCGCTGCTTGAGGCCCCCTCCTCGCAACGGCTTCCTCGATGTATCCTACGGCTCTCTCCCTGACGATGATGAGGCCCGTGTCTATCCCGTACCTCGACTCCAGCCCTTTCCCCACGGCGACGATCCTCCCCTCCTCGATCCTGACTTTAAGCCCCTCTCTCGCCTCCAGTGCGGAGGGGGTCCTGTCCAGGCAGATTGTGAAAGCCTTGTCCGAGCTGTGAGCTAGGAGCCGCTCCAGCAGCTCGTACTCGAAGATGTGGTCGGACATCGCAATGAGGAAGGGCGGTTCCACGTGCTTCAGGGCGGTGTACACCGTGTAGAGGTTCCCGAACTCCTCCCTATCTACGGTGAGCACGCGAGCCCCAAGCTCGCGGCCCAGCTTCTCCGCGTGCTCCCTCCTCGTGACCACGTAGATCGGCCCCAGCCCGGCTTTGCGCAGCCTCTCGAGGATGAACCTGATCAGCGGGAGCCCGGGCTCGAGCTCCATCAAGGTCTTCGGTAGGTCTCGCGAGTAGGGGTGTAGCCTGCTGGCTACGCCAGCTGCAACGATGACAGCGGGCATTGACTGCAAGACAGCCCCCACTCCTACGCGTGGACCGCATATAAATGCTCAATTCAGTCTCGATTCAGTACTAATTCCCCCACAACGGACCTAATTTAAGTGAATTTAAGTGAAGGAAATGCAACTCTCCATCCGACTCTCATAAGTATTTTTAAGTTCAGGAGCAGTAAGAGCGTGAGGCGGCTTGCGCAGCCTGCTCAAGGAGAGGATCAGAGCCGCCGTTGACCTCGTCGGAGACGCCCTGCGGAGAGAGATCAGCGATAGGCGCGGTTTCATCGAGAGTTTGAGGCGGGAGTACGAATCGAAGGCTTTGAAACCCCTCTGGTGCTTCTCGGACGACCCGTACGACGAGGAGCTAGCGTTCATCTATGCTGTGGGAAAGCAGGTTGCCGCGGAAGAAGTCTCAGAGCTCAGGGAGGTCTTCGCCCTCGAGGTAGGGGCTGACGCCGTTATATCTGCGATCCTCTCCGGCGGGATGCGAGGGATGCTCTGGGGGAGTGTATGGGTGCAAGCGGTGCTCGCGAAGTTCTCGCTGTATCCAGGCTGGCAGCATCCTACGATTTGATCGAGCAGGGGGGAGAGATCCTGCCCCAAGTATTGAGAAGCTTAAGCGCGTCCATCCCCGAGCTCGACGATCTCCTGCTCAGGTTTAAGCGCTACTACGCGTCGATATGGCTGGCAGCGATGTACGCTTTAGGGAGCGCTGACGAGAAAAACCTGGAAGCTCTTGCTGAATCGCTTGCGCTGAGGTTGGGTGACGTGAGGGCAAAAGCCATCGGAGTAATCGCGAGCAGGATCGCCACCGAGATCTTTGGGGTGAAGAAGGTCCCCGCAACCCCGTCGACTGGAGTGTTGGACGAGGTGCTTTCGCAGCTCGATAAAGGGGTGGCGGAGGCGTGGAGGTCCGTGTACAGCCAGCTCGTAACGCGCCTCACCGAGGCGGGGAGACCCGACGCCGAGCGACTGGCCGAAGTGCTGGTACGTGAGGCCATCAACAGGGGTGTGGATCCGGCTTCGATCGATGCGGCGTCCGTCGACCCTCAGAACCCTCTCGAGGCTTGGAGAAGGTACCTTAACCTCGACTGGAGGCTTAGCTACGCCTACCTTAACATTCGGAGCGAGTATGAAGTCAGGCTCGAGAGAGCACACGACTTCACGGTGCTTGGTAGGTTGCACCTGGTTGCGCTACGCTCGATCCACCGGGAGAAGCTGAGCGAGATGGTGTACCAATGGCTGATCGGTAGCGGCACGAAGCCCAAGGGTGTGAGCGACGATTACCTACGAGCCGAGATCGACCAGCTCGCTGAGGGCATCGTGCGCCACGCGCGCTCGCTAACGGTAAGGCAGGCGCACCTCACCCTGGCCTCGAAAAGGGTGGAGGTGTCGGGTGTCCCAGTCGAGCTCAGCCTCCACGCGAAGCGGCACAGACTCTACCTGCAGTTGAAAGTCACGAACCGAACGAAGATCGTTGTGCGGGTCGATAGCCGGAGCGTCGAGAGGACTCTCGACCGGCTGAGGAACGCGTTGAGGAACGCCCTGCCACCGAGGGTGAGAGGGATAGCTGAACCCTTGGAGAGGGAGATCGGCGAGTTCTTGAGGACCAACCTTTGGGGTGGGCATTAAACAGCTGTAGCGCGATAAGCGTTTAAAGCGTGGTGCTGCGCGGGCAGCCGTGCGCTCGCGAGTTGCCAAGCTCGCCTTCCCACTGACGCTCGGCGTGCTGGCAGACTCCCTGCTCAGTCTCGCGGGCCTAGCGGTGGTCTCCCGCATCTCAACAGAGGCTGTAGCAGCCGTGGGCTTGTCCTCCTACCTGTTCTTCGTAATAAACGCGGTTCTAGCGATCTTCATGGGGGGCGTGATGGTGGTCGCATCGCAGGCGTTGGGGGGCGAGCGCGTAGACGTGGCTTCCGAAGCGACGGGGGAGGCGCTGGGCGCTGCAGTCGTCTTCTCCGCCCTCCTGGCTTCCACGGCCCCCTTCTGGCTGAACAGGTACCTTCTCCTCGTCTCGGGGGGTAACGAGGTTGTAGCAGCGTGGGGGTACGAGTACGCGCTGATGAGGATGCTCTCCCTCCCCGCGCTCGCGCTAAACGCCGTCGTCTCCTCGCTCTACCGGAGCGCTAGGATGCCCTGGCCGACAGCTCTCTACTCCATCATCTCGTCGGCCGTGGGTGCCGTTCTGCTGCCCGCCTTCACCTTCCAATTAAACATGGGTTTGGCTGGGGCAGGCTTAGCAACGGCGATTTCGAGTTACGCCGGCTTCTCAGCTTACGCTTTCGCTCGACTACCGCTCCCCCTACGCCTAAAGCTCCCGCGTAGAAGCGGCGTCAAGGTCCTCCTGCTAGGCCTCCCCTCCGCCGCGGAGAGGATCGTTGCGAGCGTGGCGCAGAACGTCTACTTGAATGCGGTGGCTAGAGGGGGGACGGCTGCTCTGGCCGCCCATAATATCGGGATTACCGTGGAGAGCCTCGTGTTCCAACCATCCTTCGCGCTCAGCATGGCAGCGCTCGTTGAAGCCGGCAGAAGCGTGGGGGCGAGCGACTCCGAGTCCACGTCAACGATCGTCGCGGAGAGCGTTAAGGTGAGCGCGGTTTGGATGGGTTTAGCTGCAGCCGCTCTAGCGCTAGCGTCGCCCTTCGTAGGCCGGGTTTTCACGAGCGATGAGAGTGTAGCGCAGCTCGTTATGGCGTACCTGCTGCTCGCTGCAGCCAGCGAAGTGGGGCTTGGCGTGAGCCAAGCGCTCTTCGGCGCTATTCGAGGGATGGGGAGCGTCTGGCTGCCCTTCGCGATCAGCAGCTTCACAGTCGTCTTTCTCAGGGCTCTGCCGGCTCAGCTGCTCTCGCTCCGCTACGGTGCTATCGGAGCATGGGTCACCCAGAACACAGACATGTACGGCCGAGCCCTCCTCGCTTACCTGGCGTGGAAGCTGCTGGGGGAGAAGAGGTTGGCGAGGAAAGTCGTGTAGGGAGCAGGTTTTTAGCTAGAGAGGGTTAGAGCGACTCGTGGGGCTGGTTAGACTCGACGCGAGCAGGGTCTTCTACAGGTTCGACCCCGACATCCCGCCCGCTGCTCGTGCTAGGCCGGGAGACTTGGTAGAGTTCGAGTGCCTGGACGCGCTAGGAGGCCAGATCGTGAGCGAGGAGCAAACGGTGGCAAGCATCGACTGGAACCGTGTGAACCCTGCGACGGGCCCTCTATACGTGGAGGGCACCACACCGGGGGACGCGTTGGCCGTCAAGATCCTGAGCATCGAGCTGGGCGGGAAGGGGGTTGTCGTGACGGCACCCGGCGAAGGGGCCCTCCCCCACTTGACTAGGGAGGCCAGGACGAGGATCTGCAGGGTCTACGAAGACAGGGTAGAATTCTTGGGCCTAACCCTCAAGGCGAGGAAGATGATCGGTGTGATAGGCACTGCCTCCAGCGAGAGAGCACCGACGGGTGTGCCGGGGAGGCACGGCGGAAACCTGGATACCCGCCTGATCGGTGAGGGCTCGACGGTCTACCTGCCCGTGGAGTACGAGGGAGGGTTGCTTGGCATCGGCGACCTTCACGCCGTGATGGGCGACGGTGAAGTTTGCGTGGCGGCCTGCGAAGTCAGCGGCAAGGTTCTAGCTAGAATCGGTGTTCTGCGCGGGCTAGCCCCGAAGTGGCCCATGGTTGAAACTCGGGATGCCACCTACCTGATAATCTCGGCGGAGGGCTTGGAGAACGCTCTCAAGCTGGCGGTCGAGGAGGCCGTGGGCGCGCTCTCAAGGGCTTTGAACTTGGACTGGTACGACGCGTACATGCTCGCGAGCATGGCGCTCGACTTCGAGATCAGCCAGGTCGTGGATCCGCGCAAGACAGTGAGGGTCAGAGTCCCGAAGGAGGTGGTACCCGCGACGAGGCTCCTCGAAAGCTTCGCGCGTTCCAGCGGGCACTAGAGGATCTCCACGATCCTGACTCCGAAACCCTCCAGCCTCTTTTTGAGCTCTTCATCAAAGCTCGCCAGCTTGCACCCCAGCTTTTGGGCGAGCGCGACGTAAAGAGCGTCGTAAACTGTGATCGAGAAGTCGGAGGCGATGCGTACGGCGCTCTCGAGCAAGTCGAGGGACGCGTATAGCCGCGCTGAGCCGTACACCAGCGGTTTCAAGTATCGGGCTAGAGCCTCGTACCTGTCTAAAGGGATTCGCCTGAGGAGGCAGGTATGCCGCCATAGCGCGTTCGCAGCCTCCAGGACCGCCAAATCGAGGGTTGCGAGGCGCCCCGCGTACTCCCGAACGAAATTTACCGCTCTCTCGTAGAACTCGTCCTTAACCAGAATGCTAGCGTAAACACTGGCGTCGACAACGTAGAGAGTCTCGCTCAAGCCTCCTCCCTCAACGCCCTGACGCTCCTCCAGGCTGGTTCACCGGCTGGCGAAGCCCCCTCCAGGGCCTCCTCGATGGCTTTGAGCGCTCTATTAAGCTCCAGCTCCGCCAGCCGACGCTCGAGGAAGCTCTCGATCTCCCTCCTCCAGTCGACCTCCTTGAATTCTCTCATCCTCCTCTTGATATCGCTCCTCACCCTCACGCTGAGAACCTCGCTGGTCACGCTCTACCGGATGAAAGCCGTATATAAATATTGTATGCAATTCTCAGCGATCAATGTATACATTGCATGAATACAGCGGGCACAGCTAAGCTTTTTGCACCCCTCTATGCTTTGCTGCCGTGACCGATTGGAGCCGGTTGGAGTCGTTCATCGTCGAGAAGATGTCTAAGACGAGGATCCCCGGCCTCAGCATCGCCCTCTTCAAGGGAAGCGCTATCGCCTACGCGCGGGGTTTCGGGTTCAGGGACGTGGAGAGCGGCTTGCCGGCGACGCCTGGGACGTTGTACGGGGTCGGCTCGATCACGAAGTCCTTCACCGCGCTCGCCATCATGATGCTGGTTGAGGAGGGTAAGCTCTCGCTGGACGACCCGGTGTCCAAGTACTTGCCCCTCGACCTCAGAGTGAAAGGGAAGCCCGTAACCGTCCACCATCTACTGACGCACACGAGCGAGCTTCCAGCTCTAGCTTACGCGGAAGGCTTGATCAGGGGAACCCTCAATCTCGACGCGACGTGGACACCGGTCGCATTAGCGGAGGACGTTGTGAGCTACATGACGAGCTGCAGCGAGTGGGCGGTGGCTGAGCCTGGCCAGCGCTTCTTCTACCTCAACGAGGGGTACGTTCTGCTCGGCCTGCTGGTCTCGAGGGTCAGTGGGCAGGCGTACGAGGAGTTCATCAGGAAGAGAGTACTCGAGCCGCTGGGTATGTCGCGGAGCTACTTCCGCGAAGCTGAGGTGGCGCGCGACCCTGATGTAGCGGAAGCCTATGTGGTGGACCGGGAAGGGCGGCACGTGAAGCTGAGGTTCCCCTACGGCCCTACAGCCGACGGGGGTCTGCTGAGCAACTGCCTCGACATGGCGAGGTACGCCGCGATGCTGGCCAACAGGGGCGAGCTCGATGGAGTGCGAATCGTTCCGCGCGAAACTATCGAAAAGATGGAGGAGGGTTACGCGAGCTTCCCTGGGATCTTCGGCGACGAATCCTACGGCTACGGACTGATAAAAACGGATAAGTTCTGGGGCAGGAAGCTAGTCTACCACGGCGGGTCTGTGCTCGTTCACACAGCTTTCATGGGCTACGCGCCCGGTGAGCGGGCGGGTGTCATCGTACTGGCGAACGCCTCAGGTTACCCCCTGTCGATTATCGGCTCGTACGCCCTCTCCCTCCTGCTCGGCGAAGAGCCGGAGAAGCTGCCCTTCGTTAGGAGGGATAGGATCCTCAGCAAGCTTGAGGGTACGTACGAGTCCTTCAGGGGATCCTACAGGCTGAACGTTAGGAGAGCTGGTGACTTCCTGATCCTCGAGTACCGGGACAGGCTGACGGAGGTCGTTACGCCGCTTGCTCCAATCGAGGTTAGGGACGATTACGCCCGCTTCTTCACCGAGAGTTACGGGAGGAGGGTGGAGGCCGAGTTCTTCGTTGACGGGGAGAAGGTTGTGATGATTTACGAGCGGTATAAGATGGTGAAGAAGTAGCGGGGTTCACCCGCCCCCTAGAGCCGCCCTCAACCTTTCAGCTTCCTCGACTACTTCCGCTATCTTCGATAGAAAACTGCCCGGCTCGAGCTCGGTCGGAACGTAGATCACAGGCTTCCCATACTTCTCCGCCAGTTCCAGCGCTTTAGCGCCCGCGGGAGTATCCTCAGCCCCTTTCACCACGATGACTAAAGCCGCCTCCCCCGTCGCGAGGGCTCTCTCGGCGGCCGCCAGATCCTCCGGCATAGCGGGTAGATCGTGCTCCCTGACCAGGAGGTACTTCACGCGAACCCCCATCCACTCTACGGCGTACTGCGCGAGCGGCCCTACAGCCACCGCGGCAACGTTCAAGCGTGGGGCTTTGGAAACCAGCTCATCAAGCCTGGACAGTATGGCTGAAGCCTTCTCACTGTACACGGCCGCGCAAGTGGGCCGCAGATTGGAAAGCGTTCCTGACAGATTCCTGACAAAGGAGGCGTAGTTGCGAGGGTCGAGAAGGATGCCGTGGTAGTTCGGCTGGCCCGTCGCCGGGTTTTCGAGGATAATCAAGCCGGCCACTTCGCTCAGCTCCAGGAGCCTCGCGCTAATCTCACCCGACTTCACGAGCTCATGGATACGCAGCTCAAACGGGGCATGGGCTGTCGATACGATCAAATCGCTACCCTTGAGTTTTTCAACATCCTGTGGTGTTAGCGAGTACTCGTGGGGGTCAATCCCAGAGGGGACCAGCGCGAGTACCTCGTCACCTTCGCACAGCAGTGCTTTGACGTCCTCAACGAGGGATGAGAAGGTCACGACGATTCTCAACCCCTCCCTCTCCTCCTCCCTCTGCATAGAGTACAGGGTAGTGTAGAGGACCCATGCGGCTACAGCAGCGGCTACGACGGCTACGGCTATTATGTACCTCCGGTCACTCACATCGTAATCGGTGCTATCCCAGTTATAAAGCTTGTGCACACTATCGCTGAATATCGCCCTATAATGTGCACAGACGAAGGAGAAAGTTTATTAGGTGTGCACGTTCAACGTTAAACTTGAGGCTGCAGTATGCACGGGAAGCCGATGGTAGAGGTTAGAGACCTCGAGTTCGCGTACGGCGATGAAGTCGTGATCTCCAGCTCGAGCTTAAGCGTGGAGGGGCCAGGTCTCGTGACGCTGCTCGGACCCAACGGTGCGGGGAAGACAACGTTCTTCAAGCTGCTGCTCGGAATCCTTAAGCCTTTGAGGGGCAGCGTGCTACTCAACGGGGAGGACGTTACCGGTGATCCGGTCAGAGCGGGTGTGCATGCCAGCTACGTTCCCCAGCTCTCAGCGGTGAGGAGGGATCTGCCAATGACCGCCCTGGAGGCCATAGAGGCAGCTCTTACGGGCAAGCTTGACGGGCGGGAGAGGAGGGAGCGTGCACTGAAGGCTTTAAGCCTGGTGGGGGCTGAGCAGCTGGCGAAACGCAAGCTGAGCGAAATGAGTGGCGGCCAGCTGCAGAGGGTCATGATCGCCAGGGCTCTGGCTAGGGGTACGCCGATACTGCTCATGGACGAGCCCTTCTCCGGCATCGACCCAAGGGGGCGTGAAGACCTGGCCGACCTTATCTCCGATCTCGCGGGGGAAAGGCTGATCCTGCTTTCCTCACATGACCCTATCTTCACGCTCAACAAGAGCAAGCTGGTGGTGGTCTTCAACAGGGGTGTGCGAGCGATTGGAAGCCCCGGGGACGTCTACAGGCTGGAACTGCTCAGGGAGGCCTACGGGCCGGGGGTCCTCCTGATAGAGAAGTGCCTCCACGTGTTGAGCTAGGGTGGTGTCAATGAGCCTCGACCCCCGCTGGGTCATCGTGATGCTCGGCAGCTCAGCTGCATTCGGATCGCTCAGCCCCCTTACGTACGCGAGGAAGCTCAACTACTTCGCTGCTTCACTCCCGCACTCCGCTCTCCTATCCGTCGCGCTTGGCGTTGTAGCCTCAGCCTACCTCGGCGGGCACCCGGCGGCGTGGGCTGTTGTTATCAGCCTCCCCCTCTCCTACCTCCTTATCCACCTGATCCACCGGGGCGTTAGCGAGGATAGCGCCACGTCGGTGTTCGTCGCGTTCACAGCGGCAGGCAGCGTCGCAGCTATATACTACGTGCTCACCAGCGTCCCCGTGAGGGTCAGCCTCTGGTCCTACATCCTCGGCGACCCGCTCTTAACCACTTGGGATGACGCGCTCTTGACGGCTGCCATCGGCGCGGCGACTTTCATCGCGTCGAGACTCCTCTTGATGCAGGAGATGCTAATCGGGCTGGACAGTGAGTTCGCCGCAGCATCGGGCTTGAGAGTAAAGCTGCACAACTACCTCCTCGCGACCCTGCTGACCATCACGTCGGTTAGCCTCTTAAGATCCGTCGGCTTCGTCGTGGAGCACGTGGCCCTTCTCCTACCCAGCGCGTTGGCCGCGCAGATCGCTAGAAGCGCGAGGGAGTTCTTCACTGTCAGCGTGGCTAGCTCAACGGCGGCCGGGTTGATCGGCCTCTTCCTCTCTCGGATCCTCAACGCCGCTCCAGCAGCGATGATGGGCTTCACCCTACTCGGCATGTACGCGCTATCGCTCCTCGTCAAAGGGGGGCGATGATGAAGAAGAGGAGGTTCGGCATCTCGCTTGACGAGGATCTCTTCGAGGAGCTCGATAGAGCGGCAAGAGCGATTGGCGCGGACAGATCCCGCCTGATCTCGTTAGCGACTAGAGAGTACCTAGTGGAGAGGATCCACTTCGAGAGAGTGCACGAGTGCGAAGGAGTGCTCGTCGCCAGCTACCCGGCTGAGAGCAAGGGGGAAGTCGATAAGCTCCTAGAAAACAGCGGCTCGCTCGTGCTTAGCCGATCTCACTTCCACTCGAGGGGCGGCTGCTGCGTCGAAGTGATCTACCTGAGAGGCTCCTCCGACTCCGTTTGGAGCCTTCACATGGCGATTGGTAGAATCTGCAGAGCCTGCCGCTACATTCCAACCTGCCTCTAAAGCCTCCTCCCGTGAGAGCAGTACTCCCCACTGAGGATCGCCGCTAGAAGGCCCTTGCGGCGCTTCTCGTAGACCCCTTCGAGTTCCTCCCGGTACCACGGGAACGCACGCACGGCCTCGTGGAGCTCATCGAGCGCTCTCAAGCTCCTTTCCAGGTGCTCCCCTATCCTCCCCTCCTCGAAGCCACCACCGTTGAAGAGGAGGCACTGCCGCTCGCTCCAGTCTCCCGGCTGGTCCATCCCGGGGAAGTAGTGGGGCAGCATCCTCTCCAGCGTTTCCTCCGCCACTATGCCGCCGAGCGATACGAGCTTGCCGGACTTGTAGGCGGGAATATCGGGACCGTACAGCAACATATCGTACTTGTTCGATGCTAGAGCCGCCAAATCCTGCAGCGCGTAGAAGAAAATCCGTTCCACCCCCAACTCCTCCAGCTCGGCGCTCACCCTCCTTACACCTTCCTCCGCGAGGAAGCCGTAGACGTGAACTTCTCTAACGCGCGCCCCTTTCGCCTCGACCGCCGGGAGGAAGTACGCTAAGGCTCTTGCGAGGGACTCGCCCGTAGCCACGGTGTCGGCCACCACCAAAACCCTCTCTCGCGAAACTCCCCCCAGATCCGCGTAAACCACCTCAGCTTTCCTGCCCTCGTGGCACCCCGTCGAATACCCGGGGTAGCGGACTCTCACATAGGCCTCGGCGAGGCGAAAGCCACCCTCCTTCAACGCTTCGTGGAGTCTGTACCCCATTGACGCCCTCAAAACGTGTAGGAATGCGACTTCCCTGCTGCCAGCCGTTTTAGCGATGAGCGCTGCCGCCGCTCTAGCCGCCTGAAGCGCTTCCCTTTCCAGCCTAGTTCCGACGATTTCGGGTTCGCAGGCCATCCTCAGCCCGCTGTCGGTGTCAAGGATAATCACTGTAGCCCGCGAATCCACGTCAGCTCTGTAGGCCCTCCCCCCTTCCACACGAGCGAGAGGAGCAACCTCGGTCCTAACGCCAGCATCGAGAGCCGCTCTCTTCAAGCTCAAGAACGCCCTAGGGGCCGGTTGGCAAACCCCTATAAACTTGGTCCCCTTCTTCGAGAGGGAAGGAAAAGAAAAAGAGGAAAAAGAGCGCTATTTACTTTTTCTTCCGACGGAGTAAGAATAGAGCCGCCACTACTACTGCTATGACGACTACTGCAACCGCTGCAGCAATCAGCTCCATGGGTGGGCCTGGAGGCGCGGGTGGCGCGGGCGGAGCCGGGGGCGCCGGTGGCGATAGATCGACTTCGATCAACGGTCCCCTCACCGTTCCCGTCCTAACGTCCAGAGAGTCATCCGGCATGTAGTCAGCGAAGTCACTGCCTCCTACACCCTCGCCGGGGCCGCCGGGATCATCGGGGTCGAAGGTATGAGCCCACTCGCCCCAAGCCCCTATCGGTTCGCCCGGCTTCGCGGAAGCTACGAACACGTAGACTTTACCAAGATTCGTCCCTAGCTTATCCTCGAGGAACTTTCTGCTGATCCTCATCTCGAATGCGCTCCTCTTCAAATCGACAGCGAAAGACCCTACGTCGCCCGAAACAGAGACGCCGGACCAGTCGGGCCACTGCAGGAAGGGAGCCGCGTAGGTTCCATCAGGATAGCATGCTGCATCGAACTGGACATTGAAGTGCCAAGCGTAGTCGCCAAAGCTGGTATCACTGGCTCCAGCGGCAGAGCTCTGCGGGGATATTACAGCGCCTGGAACCCTGAAGTAGATGTGGTAGGCGCTCACGTTGGGGTACGGGTAGGCCACGGGCCTCTCTTCGTGGTACTTCTGGCTCGGTACGCACCACCCCTCGTACAGCTCGTTGACGTCAAGGCGGATGTAGATCCAATCTTCGTCAGCGTAGAAGTAGATCGCCTTCAGATCCCTGCACTTATCGTTCGCCTCCACCTTCTCGGAGGGCTCAGCTGTTGATCCCACACCGACGATCTTCGGGTCCTTCGACCATGGTTGCGTGTCGCCCAGCTTGTCAACGTAGGCTGGCTGAATTCCTGCAGCGTCCCAATCGCTAACGTCACCATCTATGTTGATCTCCGGTGCCGCCAGCACTGGCAGCAGAAGAGAGGCACTAAAGATTGCAAGCAGAGCGATTGCAAAATGAATGCTTCTTCCCATCATCGGGGCTATAGTTAAAACACTCTTAAAAATATTGCGGTGAGATTAATAGTAGTTAGTGAGAAGCCAGGGGTTGCCGATCCTTACGTTCACAAGCCCCTCCTCCTTAGCGACCTTGAGAGCTCTCTCCGCGTGCGCTCTGCTGGTGGGCGGTAGATCCAGCATTCGGTGATCGGGGTGAAAGGCAAGCAAACTGTAAGGGGTGTCGGGAGAGAGGGAGGCTAGGAAGCGTGAAATCCCGCGTACTTCCTCCTCGTCGATGTAGCCGGGCACGAGGAGAGTGCTTGCTGTGAATAGCGGTACTTCAGGCCTCTCGGCAGCCGCTTTTGCCACGGTTCGCGCGTTCTCGTACACCGAGCCCAAATCGACGCCGGTGAGGGCTTTGTAGACGCTGGGGGTCCAGGCCTTCAAATCGAACTTTACAATTCCGCCGGATTTCAGCGAAACTTCGATGACCTTCGGTAGCACCCTGGGGCTGAAGTGCCCGTTCGACTCCCAGCAGATCCTCATGACTCTGCCCCCTGCCCTCTGGCTGAGGAGGCTGGAGAAGTGGAGGGCGTGGAGAACCTGCGGCGCAGGGTCGCCGCCGAAGAAGCAGACGCATGTCACCCTCCTATCGAGCGCAGCCGCGAGCAGGGTTTCCGCGCTCACCCTCGGGCTCACGGATAGAGTGCAGCTGCGGTAGAACCAGTTCTGACAGAAGGCGCAGTTGTGATTGCAAGCCCCGTAGAAGACGGCGAGGTTCACGTAGCCTTTCTCGCAGCCCGGCTTAACGGCGTACTTCGGGTAGCCGCTGCCCGTAGCCCCCGGGCAGACCCAGAAGGCAACGCAGTTGGTGGGGTGCGGGTCGTAGTAGTACTCGAGAACCGCGGACTTCGGCTGCCCCGACATGTAAACCAGCCTGCCCCCCTCGTTCCTGACAAGCCCGCAGAACCCTACTCCACCCTCGGGGATGCCGCAGTTCAAATCGCAGATGCCGCAAGGACGCCCCTTTGCGTCGCGGGGCGGTTTAGGCGGCAAACCCAGTCCAATGCGTTCGCGCGCGTGCTTCTCCAGCGGAACCTCGACGGCCTTCGGGTCGCTCCTGAGGCACTCGAGGCAGACACCGATGGCCTCCGATATCAACCTCGACCGCCTGCCGCAGACCTCGCACTCTTTCTCGCTGTACCAGAGCTTCCGGGACAGGAACATACCCCGAGAAAGCGGGAAGGCATTGATATTAACCCTCCGGGTTGGCTGCTGTTCCATGATCGACTTGAAGCAGCTCTGGGATTCTTTTGTGATGCTATTCATCGTGCTTGACTCCGTCGGGAACGTGCCGATCTTTTACGCGTTGACTTCAACGCTCAGCGAGGCGGAGCGGTACCGGATCTTCACGAAATCGATAGTAATCGCGTCGCTGATGCTCCTCACCTTCGCCCTAACCGGCGGCGCCATCCTTGACTACTACGGCATCAGCATGGCCGATTTCCGGATCGCTGGAGGCCTCGTCCTGCTCCTGATCGCTCTCTTCGGCATCTTCGGGAGGATCGAGGCGGAGACCCTCAGGAGCGAGCAGGTAGCCGTCGTGCCCATGGCTACGCCGCTCCTCGCGGGCCCCGGCAGCCTGTACACGGTCATCTACCTATCGAGAGTCTACGGCACGGCACCCACGCTGGCCAGCATCGTGTTGAACACTTTGGCAGCTTACGCTATTCTACGCGCGAGCGGCTTGATACTAGAAAAAGCTGGTAAAAACACCGTTCTAGCCCTTTCCCGAATCTTTTCGCTACTTCTGGCCGTGTTGGCCGTCTCCATCATCAGGTCGGGATTCGCTGAGGCTCTCGCCGAGCTTAGCCTAAAGGATGGTCGGTAGGAAGAGGCCCAGGATCGCGTTAATGATGTAGATCAGCACCGCCAGCGCAGCGGCACCGAGCCAGCCCACGTTCTGGATCTTCTTGAGCGCGTACAGCCAGACCACAATCGAAATGATGGTTCCGAAGGGTATCTTGAGCATCGCGAAGACGCCGAAGATTACAGCACCGACCAGCGCGGTCAGCAGAGCTCCACCAAAGCTCTCCCGCTTCTGCCTTCCAGGGAACAATTTCAGCGCCAGCCAGACTGCGACGCCCGATATCAGCCAGCCGATCACAAGCCCGATTATTGTTGCGAGCTCCATCATCGCTACTCTTTCAAAATTTCTTATTTTTAAATCCTCTAGTTCATGCTTTATCCAGTTTGAACGGGTTAATTTTTTCCCCGTAGCGGCTGCGGGCTTCCTTGAGCTTCAAGTACTGCTCCCTCATAAGCTCGAAAAACTGTGAGGGGGTGTCGGGGATCCGCCGGTAGATTGCCATGATCCTCTCGATCTTCGCCATGTACTGCGGAAGCCTGATGGCGAACATCTCGCTGTACAGCTCCTCGCTGAAGCTCTTCCCCAGCTCCCTGTCGAAGAGAGCGCGGAGATCCTCGTAGATCGGGATGCGGCCTGTGGGCGCCTGGAGGGCATCGATCTGAGCGTTGCAGCGCACCTCCATCCACCTCAGCCAGACCCTCTTGTCCCTCTTCTCCGCCAGGTACTGGCCGTCCCTCCCTCGGAGGAAGTAGTTGACAGCGAAAACCTTCGGCGTGGCCTTCAGCTTCGAGGCGAAGCGGAAGTGGAGCTCTAGGAAGGCTCCGGGCGATATAGAGAGGAAGTCGACGATCGCGAAGGGGTTGAACTCGAGCTCACCGGTCTTCCCTAGAACGGCGGCGGTGCGCTCCGACTCGAGCGAAGCCCCCATCGTGGCGATCCCGTGGAGCCAGTTGAAGGCTTCCTGAACGGGCGGCCACGTATCGGGGTCCCTTCCGCCGAAGATGAAGCCCGAGACGGGCACTCCCATTGGGTCGTCGATCGCTGGGTCCAGCGTGCGGAGGTGGCGGATGCTCACAGTGAAGCGGGCATTGGGGTGCGAAGGCGGCATCTCCCTGCCGGTCTCGTCTCGCATGCCGGGCCGCCAAAAACCAGCGTAGTTTAAACCTCTTTTCGGTTCGCAGGGTTTCCCCCGCCACCACACCTCTCCGTCATCTGTCAGGAGGACGTTAGCGAAGATTATCTCGGCGCTCGGGTCGGTGAGGATCGCGTAGATATCCGGGTCTTCCGCCGGGTTGACGTCGTCTATGATCCCAAACATCCCAACCTCAGGGTTGATGGCCCGAGCGACGCCGTCGACGTCCCTGATAATCGCCAGGTCGTCGCCCACGACGGTGTCTGCAATCATGGCGGTCGCTGTCTTGCCGCAGCCCGCTGGGAAGGCTCCGGTGAAGTAGGTTACTCCGCCGCTGCTGTTGCGCATCCCGATTATGAACATGTGTTCCGCGAGCCACCCCTCCCTGTACCCCTTGTAGACCGCGAGCCGGAGGGCGAGCTTCTTCAGTCCAACCGTGTTGCCCGCGTACTGGGTGTTGACGCTGTAGGTAGCGTTCCCCTCCAAGTCGATGTAGATCCTCCTGCGCTCAACGTTCCTGCTCCAACCGTTCTCATCCCTCTCCCCGGCGGCGTGGACGAAGAGCATGTACTCTACCTCCCCTCCTCGCTCGATGAAATCCTCGTAGCAGCTGCGGTAGAGGATGTCCTCGCTGTGCACGACGTAAGCGGAGTCGGTGATCTGGACCCCGTACAGCGAGAAGGGTGAATTGCGGGGCCCGTAGAGGTAAAACGCGACGAACATCTCCCTCCCCCGCATCGCCCCCTTCACCAGCTCCGCTATTTCGCGCAGCCCCTCCTCACGTTCGAGTGAGTTGAGCAGCGGAATCCGCGCTCCACCAGTCGTCAAAATGCGAGTGTTAACCTTATCCCGGGCCAGGTCGTGCGGCCCGTCGAAGTGCACGGTGTGGATCGGTACTCTCGATGGCAACTCCTCGCGGTTCTCAAGAGCCCTCCTTCTCACGTACGCCCTGTCCTCAGGCGAGCCCGTGTGCACGAAGATTCGGCTCGGCTCAGCCAGCGCCGCTACGTACGCAACATCAGCGTGGAGCCTCGTGCAGGGTATCTTGAGGAGCCTCTCGACCTGATCCCTCGGCTCTAATCTATTGAGAAGCTCGAGAGGGTCTGTACTCAAAAACTCGCGCTCGGCGAGCGGGCTCACGGGCGAGTAGGCGCGCGGTTGCTAAAATGCTTTAAGCAAAACTCTCTTTATCTAAGTGGAGGAAGGGAGTGCATGGTTCGGCTTAGGGAGCTGGGAAACCTTTACTGGTCCTCATGCCCCGACACGGAGCTCATTGAAGCCCTCGCCAGAAGGGGGGTAGCTCTGGTAGTCGATCTAACGGAGGGCGAGTGCAGCTACGCCGTGCCGCCCGGCGTCGAGAGGCTTGAATACCCGATACCCGACTTCTCCTACACGGCGTTCGAAAGCGTGCTGGTGGACGTCGCCCTACCCGTCCTCGAGAGGTTGAAGCGCGGTGAGAAGGTTCTCGTCCACTGCCGGGGCGGCATCGGTCGGAGCGGCGTTACGGTTGCGATGATTTTGGGGTTGAGGGAGCGAATCTCGCGGAACGACGCTAGGCAGAGGCTGTCCAGACACGGGTTCGTCGGTGAGACACCGTCCCAGTCGCTTGCGTTCAGGTGGTTCTTCAGGGCGAGGGACGTCATCGGAGTTGATCTGGTGGCGAGGCTCGTCAACCACCTAAAGAGGGTTAAGAGGGGGGCTTTCAGCTACTGGAGCGCTTACGGGGTTCACGCCTCAACAGTCGCTGGAGTAGCTCTGGACGTCCTGGAGGCCGTAGCCGACAGGTTGGGCGTTTCACGCGGAGACCTGCTCAACGCTTACGTGGCCGGCCTGGCTCACGATGTCGGCCGGGTCCTATCGGTGGGTGGGGAGCACCCGTCGGTTGGAGCAGAGTTCGCCCAGAGGCTCTGGGAGTCAGAGCGAGCGTGGGACCGCGAAATCGTTTCTAGAGCTGTTTACCACCACGAGGATGAAACAGACCTCCTCGCCGACCCAAGCTTGAGGGGGCTGGGGTTCAACGCGCAACTGGTGGCCTCCGCTGTGAGGCTCGCCGATACTTTCGAAAACGCGTATAGGGGTGAGGGCTTCTACTACGGGGCTGAGCTGAGGGGTTCAGAGCTCGTCCTGCTCCTAAGCCCTGAGGCTTGGGCTCTGCCGCTCGAGAGGTTGGAGAGGAGGGCTGAAGCCTTCACCAGGCTCACGGGTTTGGAAGTGCGAGCTGAGACACCGTAACCTTTAAGCGTGCCTGCCTGCGCAGCCGCCCCTCATGCACGCGTGGAAATCGCACGCCGATGCGCTGCAGAATAGGGGTGCCCCCTCCCCGAGACTGGGGCTCCTGGTAGATGCGCTGGGTGGCTGGGGCAGGGTATTGGAGGTGGGCTGCGGGAGCGGCCGGAACACAATCCCCCTCGCGATGCAGGGGGTGGAGGTTGTAGCCCTCGACGTGGCTATCGAGCCGCTCCTCCTCCTGGGCGCTTGCTGCGAAAGGGTTAGAGCTACAGGGGAGTTCCACCTCCCCTTCCCCGACTCCAGCTTCGATGGGATCCTCGACTCCTACGCCTTCACCTTCATCTCGAACCGGAAGCTCTACGCTAGAGAGCTGCACAGAGTTCTCAAGCCGAAGGGCCTCCTACTGCTCGAGTTCGACGAGGAGCCGCACGTTAGAAGCCACAAAGCTCTGGAAAGAGCCCTGCACGCAGCCTTCGGAGGCCTCTTCGAGCCCCTCAAGGTGTATAGAATACACCACGCATGGGGTATCGTACATGAGGAGGGGGTGAGAGAGGTGCCGGCAATCGCTGCTCTGCTGCGCTCCTGCAAGGATTGAAGCAGCTTGCAAGCCTCAATGGCCGTGCCTGCGAGAAGCCTGCTTACCTCTCCCTTTCTCCCTCCTTTCCAGGATGAGCAGGAGTAGTAGTAGGAGCGCGAGCAAAAAGACGGAAAGCAGGAGGACTATCAGTGCTAGATTGAGCTCCATTCTCCATCTGGCCTCAAGGACCGTGGGATTCATGACCACGAAAGAGAAGGTGGGAGTTGCCGAAACCTTCCTTCCGCTCTCGTACCATCCTTCAAAAACGAAGTTGACGAAGAGGCTCTCGGTAGCGATACTCGGATCCACTGATACCGTTGCAATCGATCCTTTGGCGTACCACCCTTCACCCGAGGGCTTTCCGTACTCGCTCCTCACGGTCACGTAGTGCTCGACTCTGTACGTGGCGTTCAGGACGGTATCCTTCACCACTTTCACTGGGCGTGGGTTATCACGCGCACCATCGCTCCATCCGTCGAAAACTAGCCGAGTCCCCCCATAATTAACGCGGGCCGTTACCTCAAGCCTACGTTCAACACTCGAAGTTTCAAAGCTTACGCTTCGCCCAGTCTTGTTTTCATTGTCTAGAGCCGCCCAGAAACCGTCACCGGGGAAATTCACAGTCAGCACGTAGCGTGTCGCATAGCGTGCGTAGATTCCATTGACTAGGAAGGGGCTTCTCGCCAGGTTTCCAGCCAGGTGGATTGAACCGCCTGCGGGGTAGACACTCGTCCAAGTCGATTGGTTGCCCGCAGGAAGGGTCCAGGAGCCGAGCAGAGTCCCATCAAAGCTGTACTGGAGGTAAACTGGGAGCATGCTCCCATTTACGGTCGTGTGCCCAACGACATGGATCTCGCCCTCGTGAAGAGCGAGGTCGATGAAAGAATCATCCCCAGCGTTCCCGAAAATCCTCCACCAAATAACCTCCCCCCTCGGGTCGAGCTTAAGCAGTACTCCATCGAATCCCCCCTTTCCATAGGAATCCGTGAAACCGCACACGTACATTGCACCATCAAGCTCGATACTCTTGAAGAAGTCATCCCCCTCTCCTCCCCAAACCCTGGTTTCGACTAGACCGCTGCTCTCGTTGACCATCACCACCAACCCGTCAACGTCCCCTCCCGAGATGTATGGCGATGTTGAACCCGCGATGTAAATCTTCCCGGAGCTCACGACGAGGGATTCGGCTTCCTGATGACCACTCGCGACGAGTATGTTCTCCCATAGGAGAGAGCCCTCCTTATCATACTTTCGGACTACTACATCGAAGCCTCGGTCGCCCGAGTAGTACGCCTCTCCGACGACGTAAACCCGATCCCCCCTCACGTAAACGCCCTTAAACTCACTGAATACGGGGGACCCCACCCACTCCTTCTCCCAGAGCTTCTCAAGGTTAAGAGTGAACGCAGCTAGGAAGCCTGTCGTCTTCGGAAGCGTATCATGCTCAAGGAAACCCGCAGCGTATATCCTCGAGCCATCAAAGGCGAGGCTAACGATCATGCCTCTCTCCTCCGATAAATACGAGGATAAGCTCCCGCCCTCATCGAGCTTCAAAAGCGTCCAAACATTGTTTCCGAACTTCCCGGTACACCCACCAATGTAGACGCTGCTGTTAACGACGAGGATGTCGTTGAAAACCACATAGTCGCCCTCCCTACCGACCACCAGAAAGCCCTCCTGAACGATCCTCTCGGGAAGAGCTGATCCTGAGCCTATGACCAAGCAGAGGAGTAACAGGATGCACAGCACGTATCGGGCTACCCTATCCACCATCAATAACATCTGCAATACCTTCCTTTTAAACTTTTATCTTAAAAGAACTCTTAGGAAAACACCTATATTATTTAGGAAAATAATTATTATTAACAAAAATTTTTCCTTATACTTCTAATAGCCAATTTTCTAAAAGTTTACACGTTCAGCTTATTGAACAGCCCGTTTACACGCTTCGGTTTTTACTGGATACCGCAGCGGATAGGTGTGAGAAAGCCCAGATTGAGGTGGATTGCAGTTCTGCTCTCAGCCTTAGGCATCTTCATCCTGGGAGTTTGCGTCGGCCGGCTTCTCCCGGGAGGGTTCGGGGTTACCACCCAAACTTCAGCGCCTATAACACTGCCCTCAGATAGCGAACGCTACAGTACGCTAGCATCGAAAGGGGCTAGTGAATCCTTGGGAAGCGGTGGCTCCGCGGTATCGTATTCGATTCCTGAGGGTAGGAAAGTGATCTTGGAGGGGTTTGTAAGACTTCGAGTAGGCGAGGGAGCTGTTAAACGCGTGGCTGAGGAACTGGCTGGAGTAGCTCTCATGCTCGGCGGTTACGTGGGTGAAACGAACGTGAGGGAGGACGGAGGCTACGTTGTCCTCAGAGTACCCAATGAACGCTTCGATGAAGCCTTGGAGGAAGTTAAGAAGCTGGGTGAGGCAGTCGAGTTGAGAACGTTTGCTAGGGATGTGACCGAGGAGTACGTGGATTTGAAAGCCAGGTTGAACGCTTCGCTAGCGCTGGAGCAAAGGCTTCTCCAAATGCTCGAGAAAGCGAAGAATGTGGAGGAAATGCTGAAGGTTGAGGAGTACCTTTGGAGAGTGAGAGCGCAGATTGAGGTCTACACCGCGCAGCTCAAGAACCTGGAGAGGATGATCGAGTACTCCACGATCTACGTCTACATCGAGGCTCCACCGAAGGAGGTAAAACCCATCATCCAGTTCCCTACGTTCGATCCTACGCCAGCGGTAGCGAACGCGCTAAGCCTGCTTTTCTCCATAGTTTACGCCATTATCACGGCTGTGATCGGTCTTTCACCGCTGGCGATCGTGGGTGCAGCTGGTTTCCTCGGTTACAAGAGAATGAGAAAGGGAAATGCTAAGAAGGAACCGGTGAAACCTTCGGGTTGATACCTTTTCTCGATCTTTTTCAAGAATAATTCCGCTCTCAGGGGATCTTGTCAATATTCAGGTTTAGCACCGGTCAGAAGCATCGATGATCTGGTACAGCCAACCTGATGATAGAACCGTAGGCTTCATCGGCTGAAATGGTTGCTGCATCGTACACCAGCGCCGCTACTGCAGCAGCAGGTCGAAATGCGCCAGGTGGTTTGATTCTAAGTTCGACCGCTTTCAGGAGGGTCTCCTACGTGAGCGGGAGGATCTTCACGCCCCTCAACTGCGTAGCTGCCTCGCGAAGCCGGTCGGCTCTATTGACAAAGGCGATGAGCATGTCAAGCTCCACTCATCTCTCGCAATCAGCTCATCTGCGACTCCTCAACGGCCCCGTGTGCGACAGCGGGGTCGCTGTAGCTGTAACGTTCGAAAGCAGCCAACTTTTCGTGCTTATTGTGCAAAGGGCTGCTAAGCTAAAAATATCCATAAATAAAGACTAATAGAGACAAATATAAATAAAGCCACTTAACGCTTAGGTTGTGGGAGAAAAAGTTGAAGTTAGAGCTGAACGCATTCTAACACCGCCCATCCTCGTAGCCGTTATCCTCCTGATCGTTGTATCCCAGCTGGTGTGCGCTGTCGTAGTATCGATCTCGGGAGTCATTAGAGGATGGTTCATAGGGCCCGTCTACATCCTCCTACTCCTCGAGGCGCTCGGCAGGGTATCGCCCAGGTTTAGGCTCCGTCCCGCGCAGCTGCTCTTACTACTGCTGCCCCTGTGGTACGCGGCTGGCAAAGCGTTCATGATCACTGGTGCTGGCGGGGAGGGTTGGGGCGACATCATCTCCCTCGTCGAGACGTTCAGGGTCAGAGCGTTAGCCGACCCGGCCGTCCGCGCTCTGTGCTGGGATCTTACACCGTCCCTCATCGCGCCAAAGGATCTGAGGCTGGTCGAGAGGGCGTGGAGAGGGCTCATCCCGGGGGAAGTCGTTGAGTGGAGTGCTTGGCTGCCGTCCACCGTCTACTGGGGCCTGTGGCTTGTCGTAACCACAGCGATGATCATCACGCTCGTGTATGCAGTCATAGGCCCCCAGACAGTTGAGGTCGAGAGGCTCGTCTACCCGATGAGCGTGCCGGCCACCGTTCTGCTCACGAACGCTGGCACGTGGGTTGAGTCGAAGGGGAAGTACAAATCGAAGCTCTTCGACCTCTCAGACATCAGAGTGAAGGTCTTCTGGATCTCATTCGCCGTTGGAGCCGTCTTCCTCTCGGTAATCCCGATGGTGATGGAAGTTCTACCCATTGTCCCCATCCTGGGAGCAGCACTGTGGGGCGAGATCCCCATCCCCCTCCACCAGTACACTGCAGCCGTGCTGCCGGGTGCCTGCTTCTTCACGGTCTTCATAATCCACCAGGCGATCCTCATGACGCTGCTGCCGTACGACGTCCTGATCACGCCGCTGATCGTGTGGCTCATCTTCTACGTGATCTATACCACCGTGGGTGTGAGGCTCGGCCTCCTGCCATACGCGCCCGACGTTGAGAGCCAAGCCCACATATGGTTCGGTATGAGACCTCCCTTCCCCATGGCTGAGTTCGGCTCAATAGGACTAACCTTCGGGCTGGGGCTGCTGACGCTCTGGGAGGCGAGAAGGACGCTCCCACGGCTGCTAAAGGGTGGAGGTGAACTCCCGGTTAAGCAGCTGCTCTACCTTTTTGCCGGTCTCTTCCTCGTCTGGCTGGTTTTGTGGACTGCCGCTGGCGCGAACCCCGTAATGATGATCTACTTCTTCATCCTCTTCATCCTCTGGCAAATCTCCATCGTAAGGTACTACGCCGAAATCTGGTGGCACCCCCCCACGATGGAGACTTACTACCTGCTGATCTGGCCGGTTGGCGCAGGGATTGGAGCTTGGAGCGGCGCGCCGGCTCAGAGCAACCAAGCCCTCTAC
>JAVYWK010000006.1:0-75234 GCA_038727095.1 Thermofilaceae archaeon
AATTCCTCGAAGCGGTTAAGAAGCCCGCCGTGGTGAGCGGAGTCTGGGATCCGGGCAACGACGTGTGGGATCCGGAGGGCGAGCGCCCCTACCCGGACGGCTACGGCTACGTGCGCGGGATGTTCGTTCACGTCCACGTGAAAGACGGTAGAAGGAAGCCTGAAGGCCATGAGTTTGTCCCCATCGGAGAGGGGGAGGTGAACTGGCTCGAGCAAATAAAGGCTCTCGTTAGAGACCGTTACAACGGCTTCCTATCGCTAGAGACTCACTGGAGGCCTCACCAGCTGCCCCGAGAGCTGATCGAGCGCCCCGGTGGAGCAGCGTACTCGGAGGCGGGTGAGTACGCTTCATCGATCTGCGCTGAGAACCTGAAGTTGTTGATCGAGAGGGCGTTGAAAGAGGTGGAGAGATGAAGTTCTCAGTCACAATCTACAGCCTGCGTGACTACCTGCTCAGCGGGAGGCTCACAGTTCCCCGCTTCATAGAAGTCGCCTACAGGCTCGGGGCGGACGCCGTCGACCTGGGTTACTACTGGAGGAGCCGGGAGGAGAGGGTGGAGGCTAAGCGTAAACTTCGGGAGCTCGGCGTAGAGCTCGCGATTTACATCACGTCGAACGACTTCGTCAAACCCTCACTTGAGGAAAGGAGGGGGGAGATTGATAGGGTGAAAGCCGCGGTGGCGGACGCTAAGAGCTTTGACGCAACCCGTCTGAGGGTCTTCGCTGGGGATCTGAAGCATGGGATCGATGCTGCAGAGGCGGAAAAATGGGTGATAGAGGCTCTGAGGGAGGTCTCGGATTACGCGGCTAGCGAGGGGGTTGTACTGGCCGTGGAGAACCACGGTAGGTACTTCAGCAGGATCGATGTTGTGGAGCGCATCCTGAAGGAGGTGGGTTCGGGGAATCTTCGCGTAACATTCGACACGGGCAACTTCGTCTTCGCTGGGGACAGCCCAGTGGAGGCTGTTAAACGGTTAGGGGCTTGGGTAGAGCACGTGCACGCAAAGGACGTGGACGTGTGGGGCAGGCCTTGCGCACCGGGTGAGGGTTGCATCGATTTCGAGGCGATCGTCAGGAGGCTGAAGAGCGCCGGCTATCGCAACTACCTTTCCGTCGAGTACGAAGGGCGCCGCGATCCAATTCTCGCCGTGGGTTTGGGGTTGGGATACCTTCGAGGCCTATTAGCGGTAGTGAACCTCTAGGTCTACTACACACTTGTAAACCGCTACAAACGTAAGAAACTTTATCTGAGATGCGTTGAGGGGGTGCCGCGTGGGGGTAGCCGTTAAAATCGCAGGCTTCACCAAGAAGTTCGGGAATGTAGTCGCTGTCAACAACCTCAACCTGGAGATCTACGAGGGGGAGATGTTTGGTCTACTCGGGCCCAACGGATCGGGTAAGAGCACAACCCTCCTCACCATCGCGACCGTGTACAAGCCAACGAGCGGGGACATTTACATATTCGGGCATTCCGTAATGAAGGAGGACGACGTAGTCAGAAGGTACGTAGGTATCGCGTTCCAGGAACCCAAAGCCATGTGGGTTGACACGCCCTACGAGCTTCTCCTCTGGCACGCGAAAATCGTTGGTTACTCTTCTAGCGGAGCAAAGCAGGTTGTTAGGGAAGTGATGGAGAAGCTGGAGCTCTGGGAGCACAGGAACAAGCAGTTTTACCAATTGAGTGGGGGTACTAGGAAGAAGCTGGAGATCGCAAAGGTCCTCATTCAGAGACCCAAGTTGGCGATCTTCGATGAGCCCACAGCACAGGTTGATGTACTGACGAAGCATGCTCTCTGGGACGTTGTGAGAGCGATGAGGGATGAGGGTTCAACGATAATAGTCGCTACGAACGACATGTTTGAGGCGGAGAGGATTTGCGAGAGGATCGCCATAATCTACAAAGGCGAGCTGCGCGCTCTGGGCACGGTGAAGGAGCTTAAAGATCGGGTTCCCGGTGGTGATGTTGTAGAGGTTAGCTTTGAGGGCTCCAAAGAGAGGGTCGAGAAGGTGCTATCCAAGCTGGACGGTATGGGGAAGCTGATCCTTCAGAACGATAGGATCGTGGCGTACCTCAACAGAGGTGAGGAGCGCGCCGCCGAGATTGTCAGCACGCTGCTGGAGGCTGGAGTGAGGGTTAAGAGAATCATGGTGCAGGAGCCGACGCTCGACGACGTGTTCTTCTACTTCACCGGTGCCCGCTTGGGTGAGAGCTGATGCAAACCAGCGATCTTAGGGCGATGCTCCTTCTCGTGCAGTGGGACTTGATGAGGATGTGGAGGCGCCGGATTTTCGTTTTGATGAGGATAACATGGTTCGCAGTCCAGGTATCGATCTTCGGCCTAGCTTTAACCGCGATGGTCAGGTTCCGCGGTATCGTCTCGGCTCAGCTCGATTACTACCACTTCTACCTCCTCGGGGTCTACACCTCCATGCTGTTCTCGATCAGCGTCTCGAACGCCTACGAAGTGGCGGAAGAGTTTGAGGAGGGGATAATAGAGTACCATCTGACGCTACCCATCAAGCGTCGCGTACTCTCCCTAGGTCGCGCTGTGGGGGGAGGATTGGCAGCTTTCATATTCACTCTCCCGATGTACGCCATAGTCCTGATGCTGCTCGGTGGAGGGCCCCCAGAGGCGCTGGCCGTGTCTCTAGCCGCTTCAGCGGTTTTCTCCGTCGGAATCGTAGGGCTCGTGCTCTCTCTGGTGCTAAGCGTGAAATCGGGCGATGCGACGGACATCCTGTTCGGGATCATCGACGCGGTGATAGTGAGGCTCAGCACGATCTTCTACCCCGCTGTCGTTCTCAGCAGAGTAGCGCCGTACTACTACGCCGCTCTGGTGAACCCACTCTCTCACCTGGTGGATCTTGCAAGGACATTCTTCTTCTTCGAGGAATACAGGGTTCTGGCGATTGCTAGCCCGGTGACGATGGCCGCATACCTACTTGGACTCGCAGCCGGTCTCGTCTCACTAGCGATCTACATTGTGGAAAGGAAGCTTGAAGGAGGTGGTTGGAGGTGAATGGTGAACTACGAAGCAGCCTACTGATCGCTTACAGGGACCTGGTGAGATTCTGGAAGTTTAAGCATTGGCTTGCCAGCCAGATTGTGATGAACCTGGCCGACGTCGTCATCTTCGCCCTGATTTTCAATAACATAGTGAACAGGGAATACATTCCGGACTACATCAAGTTCATGTCAACAGGCGTCCTATCCGTGTCGGTGTTCGCGTCGTCATTCTCGATTGGTAGGGAGGTGGGCGCTGAGATGAGGAGGGAGGTGGTGTACTACCTGCTCACGCTGCCCGCGTCGAGGTGGGCGCTGATCGCGGGCCGCATAATGGGAGGCACATTTAGGGGGCTCATCTACCAGCTCGCGTTTATAGCGCTGAACATCGCTCTCGTCGGTGTGCCGAACCTCTACCAGGCCGCCATCATCGTTTACACTTCGATCGTGCTTTCAGCCTCAATGTCCGCCCTCGCTATAGCCATCTCCACGTCGACCAGGGACTTCAATCTACAAGCTACGTTTAGAGCGCTTACCTATTACACGCTCTTCTTCCTCTCCAACGTCTTCTACCCGCGTGAGGTGCTCAGACTCAGGTTCCCCGGTCCACTGGCGGACGCGATAGTTCACACACCCGTCTCTTTGGCGTCCGACGTATACCGTTGGGCCTTCGGTTACTACGGCAGCATAAACCCTCTCGCGCCTCTCGAGCTCACCTTGTGGGCGTTCCTCCTCTTGGTCCTGGCGGCTCTGCTCTACAGGAGGAACATCAGCCGCTGAGTTTTTGGGCAGCTGCCGCGCGCTTTGTCTGTGCCGGTGTACGTAGCAGTCGGCGAGCACTTCATCGAGAGACTGTCCACCGTCTTCTTCCCCCGAGACTTCATCGAGCTTCTCGAACACTTAGAGAAGAAGCTCGGGTACGCTTACCCGATGCTCCACGCCTTCTTCATGGGCGAGGAGGTCGCAGCAGCCCCCCTTCTAGACGAAGCTATGGAGCTACTTCTCCTGCTCAAGCATCGAGCAGAGATCCTACCCCCGGTTTTCTTCTTCGCTGTTCTGCCCAGGGACTTCGACGATGTCGCCAGCATTATCGGCGGTGGTGCCTCCTCGATGCTCATCCCCACGCCCGACGGGGTTTGCGAGCTGCATGGGGGCTTCAAGAAGGCCATAATGGTACGCGGCCGGGAGGTTAAGAACCTGAAGGCTGGGGATGAGCTGCTTGTGGGTGGGGTTAGGGTGAAGGTGTTCACCAGATCCCCCTACGAGGCGGTTATCGGCCCCCTGAAGACGCTCATAGTTGCAGCCCTCATCGCCTCGAGAGCCGGGCTGAAGTTGAGAGCTTTGGGTCTACCAGAGACTGCGGGCACGGCTGTCGTCGCCGGGGGCGGGGCAGCTACTTCGTAACCTTGTACGGGCACAGTACGGCGAAGTTGCAGTACCTGCACTCCCACGCGTACCTCGGGGCCTTGTGTTCGGTGACGCGTAAGGCGAGCTCCTCCATGCTCATCCTTTCCTCGACTTCGAACTGGGTGATCCGCTCGGGTGTGACGTAGAGCAGGTAGCTCGCGCTCAGGTCGAAGATGGTGTTGTAGGCTCGAACCTGGTCAACGTGATGCTCCAGGGGTAGCTGAATGTCCGATCTCGCGGTTTTCACCTCGATGCCTACCCCCTTACCGCTGGGCGGGTATACGATGATGTCAGCCCTCCCCTTCACGAGAACCCTTCCACCCGCCAGCCCTGCGGCAGTGAGGTCTACCTCCACACAGGCCTCCTTCTCAACCTCCACCTTCACACCCTTCGCCTCAAGCAGTTGGGCCAGCAGGAGGCCGAGGCCCTTGTGGATGAGAACCCCCTGGATGAGGACGGGATTGAAGACGTCGGGCATGCTCAGCTCTGGGTAGAGCTGCTCGTACCTCACCTTCAAGCTGCAGGAGACGAGGTCTGTGACCCAGTGGACGCCTGGCTCCCTCGAATGCTTCGAACGTTCATCCCTAAAGTACCTGTAAAGCTCCTCAACGATGTTCAACTTCTCCACGGCGCGCGGTTGGACCCGCGGAATTTATCGCTTGCTGCAATCCCTTGGGCTGCGACGCCAACGCTAACTGAGAGAGGCCGGCTGTCCGGTTAACCACTTATACCTTCAGACCTCCCTAGGCTCGTGGAAAAACCCCGCCAGATTCTCAGAGACATACCTTACCCGAGCAAGGGTCCATTTGAGCCCGATTGGAGCTCCTTGAAGAGCTACAGAACCCCGAAGTGGTACATTGACGCCAAGCTCGGCATCTTCATCCACTGGGGCGTCTACTCCGTGCCAGCCTTTGGTAACGAGTGGTACCCTAGGAACATGTACATTAAGGGGAGCCCGGAGTACGAGTTTCACCTGAAGACGTTCGGCCCCCACAACGAGTTCGGGTACAAGGACTTCATCCCCGACTTCACGGCGGAAAACTGGGACCCCGACAGCTGGGCCCGACTATTCGAGCAATCTGGTGCGAAGTACGTGGTGTTAGTTGCAGAGCACCACGACGGCTTTGCTCTCTGGGATTGCAGCTACACGAGGTGGTGCGCGGCCAGGATGGGCCCCCGGAGGGACCTCGTAAGGGAGCTAGCGGACGTGGTTAGGGACAGGGGGTTAGTGTTCGGCGTCTCCTACCACAGGGCGGAACACTGGTGGTTCTTTGAGCCAGGTACGCGCATCGATTCGGACGTGAACGATCCCCGCTACAGGGACTTGTACGGCCCCGCTCGGCCGGCGTCGCTCAACCCTCGGGATCCTCCAGGCCCCAGCAATGAGTACCCTGACGATCGATTCCTGATGGACTGGCTCCTGAGAGCTGCAGAGCTGGTGGAGAAGTACAGGCCCCAGGTGTTCTACTTCGACTGGTGGATCGCAAACCCGGCCTTTGAACCCTACCTGCTCGCCTTTGCTGCCTTCTACTACAACAGGATGGATAGCTGGGGGTTGGAGGGAGTGATCAACTACAAGCACGAGGTCTTCAGGGAGGGCACAGCCGTGCCTGACGTTGAGAGGGGGACGCTCGACGATGTGAAGCGAGAGCCGTGGCAAGCCGATACCTCCGTGTGCTACAAGTCGTGGGGTTATATCCGCGATCACGAGTATAAGCCTCTGGAGGCTTTAATCGGCCACTTCGTCGATGTCGTCAGCAAGGGCGGCAACCTCCTACTCAATATAGGGCCGAGACCGGACGGCACGATACCGCACGAGCAGGCAAGGCTACTGAAGGGATTAGGCGAATGGTTATCCATTAACGGCGAGGCTATCTACTCTTCGAGACTCTGGAAGACATACGGAGAGGGACCCACAAGGCTTAAGGGGGGCTTCTTCGGCGAGCGAGAGTTCAAGTTCTCGCCTGGGGATGTACGCTACACTAGCAGATGCTTCTATCCTGACGGTGATGTAGTTTACGCCATACTGCTGGGTACAACTGAGAAGCTAAGGCTAAGAGAACCCGTGGTTTATGCTCGAAAGGTAGGGCGCAAATTAGTCTCGGTGGAACTCCTAGACGGTAGCGTGAGAGGGCTGCAAGTAGCATGGAACATTGAGGGTGAAGAACTAATCTTAGAGTTACCATTTACTGGAAAAATTAGACAACAATCTATAATAACTCTTAGACTATTATTTGAATAATATTTAATTCTAAATTCTTTTTATTTATAAATTTTCAATATGACAGTGGAAAGATTTATATATGGCTGGTTAACCAGCCATATTCATGGAATACACGACCCTAGGAAAAACGGGGTTGAAAATATCGAGGATCGGTCTTGGAGCGTGGCAGTTTAGTGAAGCATGGGGTGTTACGGAGTACGATAGGGCTAAAGCCATTGTGAAGAGAGCTCTCGAGCTCGGGATTAACTTTTTTGACACTGCGATGGTTTACGGTAACGGCTTGAGCGAGGCTGCGTTAGGCAAAGCCCTGAGGGAATTGGGGGTTAAACGTGACGAAGTGGTCGTAACCACGAAGATCCCGGGGGACTTCCTCAACCCGATCGATATACCGAGGGCTGTGGAGAAATCCGTCAAACTGCTGGGTCTCGGCTACATCGACGCTTTGCTGGTCCACTGGCCGCCAGCGTGGCACAACTACCCAACCTACGTCTACGCGAGGAGCTTAGAGAGGATTGTGAACGTAGGCCTAGTGAGGCACCTTGGCTTAAGCAACTTCCCCGTGGAGCTCGTAGAGAGCTTTAGGAACAGCCTATCGAGAACTGACGTTGAGGTGTTCCAATACAGGTACAACCTAGTCGAGAGGTGGGCAGAGGAGGAGATAGTCCCTTACGCGGAGCGCTGCCAAATAACACTTCAGGCATGGAGCCCGATAGCGAAGGGAGCTTTAAGCGGCAAGTACACGCTCGATAACCTGCCAAGGTTTGCCGACGTGAGAGCAGCGGACCCCGTGTTTCACCCCGAAAACTTCCGCAAAGTCTGGGAAGTCGTCAAGCTCCTCAGGGACATTGGCGAGAAGTACGGTAAAACTCCAACGCAGGTGGCTCTAAATTGGCTCATCGTGTCGAGCCCCGTCGTCGTTCCAATACCCGGAGCAAAAGCGCCGGAGCAGGTGGATGACTTAGCCGGTGCGGTCGGCTGGAGATTGAAAGCAGAGGATTGGCGGCTGCTCGACGAAGCTAGCAGAGCGGTGAGCATCTCCTACTCCGTGGGCTACATCGAGCGTGAATTGAAGCTCTAAAGGAAAAGCATCCTTTTTCTCTTTCCTTTTCTTTTTCAACTCATTCCTAACTTCTACCCCTACTGTACACCCTCCAGCTGCCCAGCTGGAAAGGTTATGGCGCTTAGCGTGAATGAGGGTGGAAACAGTAGCTAGATTGGGCATGAGAATGCTTTTAACTGATTTTAATTGAGAGCTCTCTTTTCACCTCTAGTATCTCTGGTAGCTCTACTGTTATTGTATCATCTGCAATGTATGCTTTTGCTGCAACTTCCGCGCCGTCTATGTTGACTTTGATATTGGTTAAATTCGGTATCAGCTTCGCTATCTTGATGGTTTTCAGCTTTAGACATCCATTCTCGATACGTATGAGAAGGTTTTGCATACCGTTCTCCACCTTCTGCTCCACAAGGCCCCAAGTCCCCGCGACAGTTAGTAACCCTTTGAAAGCCTTTTCGTTAATCTTTGGAGCGAACTTTAGGCTTGCATCGAAACCGTTGTAAGATAGCCCTTCGAGTGCCATTAGGACGAGCCACGAGTCCATCGCCCTGTAGTAGTGCCCGCCGCACTCGATGTGGTTCCAGTATAGCCCGTATCTAGCGTACCTCTCGTGGACGGCTTTCAGAATGTTTAAAGCTTCCTCCAGAAGCCCCTCGTGGATCATGTGGGCTGCAACTTCAAACTCTATGCCCGTCCAGGGGGTATCGATCTGCGAGCCAATCTCGTACAATAGGCCGGTCCCGTTGGGCAGCGGCATATCGCCGGAGACGGCTGGTCTCGGCCTGCCCGGGTACGAGCCGTTGATTAAACCTTCTTCACCTTTAAAGTTGTACTTGTAGATGCTTCTAAGAGCGCTTAGCACCTTCTCTCTTTCGACTACGTAACCAAGATCGAGCAGGAGGCTCAAGTACATCTGGCCGTCGAGATGGGAGGATGAACAACCGCTATCCCTCAGTCCGCTTACGGGCTCAACCCAGAGGTCGAAGTACTCCCCGTTCCACAGCATCCGCTCCAGGTTAGCTTTAGCCTCTTCCAGGGTTTTCGCTGCGAACTCTGTGTAACCGCTGTCCCCTAGAACATGCGCAGCCCATTCAGCCGCCTTCAAGGATGCCAGCCAGAGGATCCCAGTGAAAGAGGTGATACCGATCATGCTCCACGCGTCAAAGGTTTGGACGGATATAGGGACGACTGTGTAGCCCGCAGCCGCTGCCGCTATGAGCTGCGCAGCAAAGCCGCCGGCGAATCTACCCACGCTTTGACGGAGAGCCTCGTAGCCGGCTGGCGTGTAGTGGTACAGAAGCTTCAACCCGAGTGGGTCGTGAGTCCTCAGTATTACGCTGATCGCGCTCTTAATGGAGTCCCAGAGCTTTCTGAGGAGCTCGCGGTCTCCCGTCCAGATCGCATCTCTGACGACCATCAGGACATGCTCTAGGCACATGTCAGGCCTGTCGTAAGTGTCAGGCCTCTTGAAGGAGCCGACAAAGAAGTGCATCACCCTACCTGTGGGATCGAGCCCCGTCTCCTTCACGACTTCCCTGACCGCTTCCCTGAACTTTCCGAGGTCTGTAGCGATGCTGGGATTCTTCTGAACCCTCTCCTTGAGCTTCATGAAGTTCTCGGGGTGGGCGAGGGCGAACATCTCGTAGTACGGCCAGAGGTCGGGCTTGAGCTGCCATTTCGCGTGATACTCAATCCACCTCTTCTCGAGCTCAGGGAAGAGCTGGAGCACCATGACCGAGCCGTAGAAGGCCACGTCGGTGGTGTTGTGGCCGCAGCACCCGTAGCCCTCCCATACGCCGAAGAGACCCTCTTTCGTTAGGTATGTGCACTTCTGCAACGTTGTTAGCTGCGAAGCGATTAGGTCAACCAGCCAATAGTCGACCGTTGTGGAGTAGAGTGCATCGTGGAAGCACCTTGTTGATTCGCGGAGTCGCTTCAAGTTCTTTGAAACGAAGTTAACGACATCCCACGCCGAGCTGAAGCTCCTCTCGTAGTAGTGCCCCAAGCGGAACCCGAGCTCATCGATGAAGTTCGGGAAGAACCAAGCCAACGCCAGTGGTACTTCCCGTTCTTCTCCAGCAGCTAGAGCGATCTCAGCGGTCAGCATTACGTAGAACTTCCCCTCGAGAATGTCCTCTTTCGCGGGCTCTTCAAGCAGCCCCTTTGACCTGAATTCGACCCAGCACCTCCTCAGCCCCGGCACATCGATCGGCGCCCCCCATCGAACTCCGATCCGGCAGTCCCTGCCAAGAACCGCCAGCGCGATAGATCCCCTGTACATGCAGTGCTTCTCGTCCACTCCCTCTCCCTGCATTTCGAAGCCCACGCAGCTCTCCTCTCGCACGACCCTTACTCTCGTCCGCACCGGTACTTCTCCAAAGGGCGTTTTCATGCCCGCTAAGACGCTGACCCCAAGCGGACTGCGGCTCTCGTTCTTCAGCTTCAGCACGAAAAGGCCTATGGGTAGCGCTGAGTCCTCCACGTCGCCCGGTATGAGGGGGGTGAAGGCTTCAATCGTGACTTTCACCGGTAAGTCTGCGTCCCGGTACTCGAGGAAGGCGAAGGGCGGCTCACCGTTGAACTCGACCTCGTCGACCGACCTAAGCCATGGCATGGTGTAAGGGTCGCCTCCAAGCTCGTAACCTCTGGACGCGCGAAGCAGCCTTACAACGATCCTCTCCCCCTCCCTTACTCTCAGCGCGAAGAAGAAGTCGTCCGGCGTCATGAACTCCTTATCCCTATCTGCTTTCCTCCAAGCCCATGAGCCGTTATTGAAGATGTGCCACTCATACAACCTCCCGTCGCCTCTGATCTCGACTGTTCCACAGCCGATGCCGCCCAATGGGATGCCGGAAGCCCCAGCGTAGCGGATAGGAACCTTCACGTTGGACTAAGCGGTTCGTGGCATATATATTGGTGCTCCCCCGCGGGTTCGGGACTTCGCGCACAGGGTCGGTAACTCCCTAAAACAATCGTAAATCTGCGTGACAGTGTGCCTTGGCATGCATCGGTTTATGCTTTCCGAGTTCTCCGCGCCTGTCCCTCCGCTCAGCTGATCCGCGCAGCTGGTTGGTATCAATGCTTATATCCCGTGGAGGTTCTTTTGATCGGGATGAGGAGCGTTCCCCTTACCCCGAGGGGTGATGAGAGATAGGTAGGCCGACCGGCCCCGCTCGCGCACACACCCGGACACGGCCGAGGCCGTGGATGAAGCGGTGTGCCGGTGGCGGGGCTACACCTTCACAATGTTGAAGCCGGAGGCCTTCCTGAGCCTGTTCATGATTGTCAGACCCAGGCCCCTCTCCTCCATCCCTTCGGCTATTACGAGTTGGAGGCCTTCGTCGTCGACCTCTCTCAGCACTCTGAAGAGGTTCCTCGCTATCGTAAAGGGGTCTCTCCGCGATCCAAGGCACTTGAGGCTGACTCGACCCCTTAAAGGGGAGTAGAGATCGATGGTTTCTTCGGTGCACAGGATGCCTACTCGTACCCCCTTTGCGATGTGTTTCGCGGCGACTTCAATCACCTTCTCAGCGATTTTCTCGAGGTTGCTGTAATCGTCGGACTCGACCACGATGAGGGCAGCTTGGGGAGCGTAGTGCCTGTAGCGCGTCCCAGGCGCGAGAGCTCTCTCAGCCTCCCCCAACCCTCTGGCGAACGGGGGGATCACCACCCTTTTCCCCAATACCTTCTCCACATTCTCGACGGGTAGAGCACCGGGCCTCAGAAGCGTCGGGGGATCGGTTGTCAGGTCGATGATCGTGGACTCTACTCCGTATAGCGTCTCGCCGGCGTCGAGGATGCCTTCGATCTTCCCATACAAGTCCCTGATGACATGCGTAGGTGATGTGGGCGATGGTCTGCCGGAGACGTTGGCACTGGGAGCAGCGATGGGTGAGCCAAGGTCGTTGATGAGCGCGAGTGCCACTTTGTGCGCCGGCATCCTCACAGCAACCTTCGGTAAACCCGCTGTCACTTCCTCCGGTACGGCATCTGCCTTCGGGATCACGATGGTTAACGGACCTGGCCAGAAAGCCTCTGCAAGCCTCTCCACAATCTCTGGTGCCCTGTTTGAAACGGAAGCGATTTGCTCAATGCTCGAAATATGAATGATAAGAGGATTATCCGACGGTCTCCCTTTGACTTGGTAGATCCTCCTAACAGCGCTCTTATTGAACGAGTCGGCTCCAAGCCCGTAAACAGTCTCCGTTGGGAAGGCTACCAGCCCGCCTTCCGTCAGTAGGGCTGCAGCCTCAGCGATCACCTGGGGTTCCGGGTTTGATGGATCGACACGCCAGATCTTGGTGATTGCCACGGTTAAACTGTGGGTGTGCGCACTTGGGTTTTTCGGGAGGCCCAGTCTGTTCTCGCCTCCTCGACTGGTTCGATCTCGACGAGTATGTTGTAGGGCTCATGCCCTCTCCTGAGAACCGCTCGACCTACGATCCCTGCTTGGAACCACGATAGTTCGATGGGGGTTAGGGCCATGTAGACCTGCGTCATAGATACGTAGTCAGGGTCGCTGTGAGAGAGAGCGAGCTTCCAGCCCGCAACCCTCCTAAACGCCTCAGGTACGTCGCCCCACTCGTGGGTGAGCATGACGACTGCCAGCCCAAACTTCCTCAGCATCCTCGCCATCGTGACGATCAGAGGCTCCGTGTAACCTGGAGGGGGAAGCATGAAAAGGTGACCTTCATCAACGATGAGCAGCCACCTCGGCTCACTCAAGCCACGAGCTATGGCGCAGTCGCGGAGCTGAGATAGTAGGAGGTCGAACACGACCCTCTGCACCTCTACCGGCATTGCCGTGTAGCTCCCCTTCGCTGTGCTACCCATACAGAGTACAAACGGCTTGCCCGCTGAGATGAGATCTTCTAAGCTGATTTCCTCTCCCATGAAGTAGTCCTGAAGCCTCTCCAGCTTCCACTCAAGGCTCGTACCCCTCGCAAGCTCCACTAGCTGTTGGAAGCTCGAAACCCCCCTTGCGAGGCACCTCCTCAGCAGGTGGGCCTCGTACTCGCTAAGCGGGCTTAAGTACGTAAGCGCTCTCTCAAAGTCGCTGGCGCTGCAGAGGAGCGGGTTAAAGGGTCGGTCCCAAAGATCCAGTATCTCAAATTCGAACTTCTCGGCGAAGGCCCTGTACTCCCCCGAGGGGTCGACTATGATCGGGGTGATCCCCTTCTCCATCGCCCTCAGCGCGAGGGTTCGGGCCGTGGTGCTCTTGCCGGAGCCCATCGGACCCACGATCAGCCCGTGCACGTTCTCCAGCAAGTCCAGCTCCAGCCAAACCTCCTCGTCCCTCCTCACGCCCCGACCCAGGTAGATGGCCCTCGGCGTCCTCCTTGTGCGCGGTCTAAAGAATGTGTAGGGGGCCAACCAAGCGAGCTGGCAGCTGATCTTCACTTGAGAATCTTTTAGCGGGTAGCCTACTAAAGTGGTAAGCCGCTTGAGCGTTCGTGGTCTTCCCACTAGGGACACCAGCGAGAAGTCTCTTTCAAGCCCTAGCGGCTCGTAGCGCCACACATCACCGCTAACGAAAATCGCAACCGAGAAAGGTTTGGACCCCCCCTCAAGAGCGCGGTTCATGTTGATCACGTTTAGGGCCTTAAACTCGTCAGCTAGCTTGCTGACTCCTGCTCTACCTGCTTCAAGCACTTCAAGCGCCCTCTTGACGCTGGCTCCGAAAGTCGCCAGGTCTTCCGGGACTAGGAGAGCTAGCAGGGAATCATCGCTCCACGTGAAGGCGCTAGCAAAGCTCCTCACAATGGATGCGGCTCCAGCCTGGTCAGGTACTTCCGCGATGCTGTACCTCAAAGGCATCAGGGTCTTCGGTGCTAAGAGGCAACGTCCACCTCTCACTATCCTCAGCTCCAGCGGAATTAGTGGCAGAGGTATCAGCGCCAAAGGCGCGAGAGCCGGGTATAGCACGAGGGAAAGCGTTAAGGTTCCCAGCATTAGTACGCTAAACATGGGTAGAGTGGGATGGAAATTCCTCTCATTTAATTCGGCGACCGCGGAGAGAACTTCGAGAGGTTCAACGGGCCTTGTGCGAACGCCTAAACCTAACAAGCGGCGCTGTAGTTCCGCCAGCACATGCGGCACGCTCTTCAGAGCTTCAACCGCGGATTCCGGTAGTACAAAGTTTATCTTCAGGTAGTAATTACGCAAACCGTTATCGGAAGAAGATACGATATTCACAGTCGCTGAGGGAAGGTACAGTGAGGATACGAAGTGGGTGGCCATCTCGCCCAATCTCACATCGCTCTCCGGTAGATCTACACTATCTACCTTCAAAAAGGCAGATAATACGTAACCTCTTCTTGTTTTTAACATTATGTAATCTTTTTTAACTTTAACCTCGGTGATGGGGTCTAGAAGCAAGCTTTTTTCTCCGTAAACCAGTTCGATGAGCTCAACTCTCTTAGTATAGATGTAGTAGCCCCCCAGTATCAGAGCTAGGATAGCGGGAGGTAGGACTGTTCTACCGGCTATAGCCGCAATCAGGGCCAGCATCATCGCGAAGAAGAGAATGATCGCTGAAGCTCCCGGTAGGTACACGCCGCTCACCTCCTCAAAAGGCGGAGGTTGTCCTCCACCCAAATGCTTAGTTTAACATAGTAACCAATAATTTTAACTGCAACTCTTTGCCACCGCTCAAGCGCATCTAGGAGATCTGCGCTTTCAGGGCGAACGCTCCTGCGTAAAGCCAACTTTAAGTCGGAGCATTCGGCTAAAAGAGCTTCTATCGTTTTAATTGCAATGATCAAGCTCTGATGTAGACCCTCCAACCGACCTATGAGCTCCCTTCGCTCAGCTTGAGCCTCAGCAGCTAAAGCAACACTCCTACCGGGTGGGGGCAGGAGCCCGTAGTGCTCAACCGATTTTAACCGCTCATCGACCTCAACGAGCGTGTTCGCGAGCTCTCGGTACACTCTTTCAAGGAAACCACCCGCAGAACGCACCAATGCTTGATCCTCGAAGAGCGGCCTAAGTCTCCTAACCGCAATTTCGAATATCTCTCTCACGAGCGCCTCCGCTCCTCCCTGTTTTTCGGAAAGAGCCGCAGCCCAACCAGCCCAGTACATGTCACCGCTAAGGATCAACGCATCTACCGCGCCGCTCAGATCCATGTCCCTATCCCCCCGCAGAGCATCCGCGTAGCCTTGCAGGAAGCGTGTTGCTTGCTCATCAACTCCTTCATCCCTCAGAGCATTACTGAGGTCAAAGCTCGTGACCCCTCTCGCCCACATGCTTGCAACTTCGAGCAGTAAGCTCTTGACCTCAGGGTGAAGACGCGGAAGGAACCATGGCTCCCTACCCTCGGCTAGCTCGCTCGCCGCTCTTATGAGCAGGTAGCGCCAAGGTTGGTTACGCTCAAGCGACGTAAGCCATACCGCGCCCAGATCCGTTTCAAACCCCCTTTCTCGACTTACTCTAGATAGGGTGGTGGCTATGGCTTCCCACCACGCTGTTCTAACCACGGAATCACCGATTGCCGCCTTATCTGCGATTGAAAGCGCAGCTGCCGGATAACGCTCGAGTAGTTTGAAAAACTCTTTTCGAGTGAAACCCTCTGCGGCAGCTAGTCCAATGATCCTGGCGGCGAGCTCCTCCACCGATCCAAAGGACGCTCCTCCGAGGTAGCGATCGTATCTGGCTATAAGGTGCGGGCGTTGCGACGCAAGACGCTCGAGCTTGGATAAGCTCCTTGAAGGATCACGCCCCGCGAGGACATCGCGCGCAACTGCCGCGAGGTACTTCTCGAACTCCAACTTGGGCTTCTTCATCCTCCTCAAATCTCCTTCCGACATTTCCTTCGGGTAGAGTAGGTGATAGCCCCTAACGAAATGCTTTGTGTAACGAACTGTTTGAGTTAACGTTCCGAGCCGAGCTTCGAGGAGTAGCGAAGCTGCGTAAAGGGTATCGCTAGCAATGATGAGCTTCCGCGCTACAGGGTCAGTTAGAGCTAGACGGAGCTTCTCAACGTACGGAACGTACAGCCGCACTCTGCTTAAGGCGGTTCTTTCCGCTACTTCGCTTGCAACTCGAAGCAGTGCAGGCAAGGGGTGGAGACTGTGGTACCTCGACCATGCCTGAAAGAGCTTTGCAGTCGCTCTTCTGAGCCGGCTACGTCGGTGGTCTAGACCCCTTCTGAGCTGCTCTATGCTCATCCGAATTTCTACGGCTGGATCGAGAGCCGTGAGGATCAGAGGCTCCCTCAAGCTTCGAGGATCGTGCCCGAATTTAACCGTGATAGCGATCTCCATAAACAGCGATGTAAAACTCCTACCAATCTGCTCAAGATTATAGAGCGTTGAGCGCAGCGGCTTCAATATTGGAGGGAGATGGAGTGCGCCGAAGCCTCCAATGACACTGGACAGGAATGCTGTTGCGACTACCACGGCGAATAAAAGAACGGCTAACTGGGCTAATAGACCAACATGCTCTAAAAGGGAGGCTGCGCTGATTCTTAAGCGTTCAGCCACGGTACCGTTGAGGATCGGTTCGAGGTCCCCATCGTATAGCAGGCCCGCAATTACGCTTTCGTTCATTAGGGTAAATGCTGACAGAGCGCGCTCAGCTGGGCACCTTTCATCCCCACTTAGGAGCGAGAGTATAACCTCAAACCTTTCCGGTGGAAAACCGGATTTCGCAGGCCCAATGACAGCCGGTTCTACGAGATCCCCGTAGTACCTAGCATGCACAATAACTTTGGGAACGTTAGACCTGGGCCAGAGCGATCTAGAGTAGAAGACGCTTCCGTCGACCTCAGCAGCTTCAATCATCCCTCTACCGTAAAGGCAGACTTTCACTCCACTGTAGTTAGTTAAAGGTGGCATGGAGGCATTAATCAACCGGGCCCATTGATCGAACCATAGGGCTTCGATCGACCTAGCGTCGGGGAGTGATGGTTCAACGTAGCTGATCTCGCAGCTTAAAATAGGTTCGAGTTCAACGATTTCATTGCCTACTTTCAACCTGCTCATACCCTTCTTTAGAACAGTCGGTATCCCATTTTCGCATATAGCATTAAAATCGAAGTGCCCCTCAATCCGAGCAGTTACTTCTATGAACTTTACATTAATATCAACTATTTCTCCAGATGATAATCTGATCTTTATAGTTTCATTCCCTTCCCTCCATTCACAATAGCTTGGATGAAGAATAGCAACTATCTGATGATCACTAAGAAAGTTACTTACGTTGTACCATGGTAGCGGGCCGGTAAACCTCTCTGAACCGTCAAGAACGAAGAAACCTCTAGCCCTCCAGTATCCCCATCCTTTTCCTACATCCGTTGCATCATAGAATAAAACCAAAGCATCCTCTGAAGCGCTCACATTTACGGTGACCCATGTAATATTTTCTACGTGAACTTTACACTCAGGCACCGTTCCTGGCAACCCATCACATGCTACCTTTAGTTGAGCCCCCTTCTCCGGCCTGAACGTAGTTTTTAATACCGGCAGCCAGTAACCAGCGTAACTAACGCCCAGCGCAACATAATCTGAATCTCTTTCCAGGTACCATTGACCGAGCGGGCGAGCTAACACCCTTCCTCCTTGGTCAGAGTACACTAACACTCCCCCAGGAGGGATTGGGTACAGCTCCTCATGAACGGAGATCACTTCTTCCCTAATGCTAGCTTTAGGTGTTCGGAATAATCCCTGTAAATGGATTGCACCTACGTCGTCAACCCTCTCAGGAGCTCTTTCGGGTTGGCCGAAGCGGGGGGTTAGTAAGTTTACTATAGCAGGTAAAGCTAAAGACACTGATACAGCGATTGCGAAGAGGGTCGCTCCTAGCCTCCTAGTTCTTCTGGGTATCATCAGAAGCCCAGCAAATGGGAAAAGCGAACGAAAAAGTTGAGATATCTCAGCGATCTTTATAAAGAGCTGACCTACGAACCGGTAAACACTCGATATAGCAACGTAAGCGTTTGATAAGCTCAGTAGAGCGTTGATACCACTCTGAGCTAAGAATGCCGTTGCGACGAACCCTTTAACTGCGAGGAGTACGGAAATAGCAGCCAAAGCTATGGAGCTGACAATCGATAAATAGTAGCTCCATTTCACGGCGTTGGTTAATGCCTCCTCCGCTGATTTAATTAATTCTACCCCATTTCTTCGCGCGAGATCTGTTGAAAAGAGTTCAATCGGTGCACCGCTCAGTCGTGAAGCAGCCTCCACCAAATCTATCGTTACCAAGAGAACTGAAATTATAAAAAATGCTACTGGCGCTACTAAACGCTCGCCTTTACGCTTCGCGAAAACTACGGCGAATGCCGCCTCAGTTACTAAAACCATCGTAAAGGCATCCGCTATCATATTCTCAAGCGCGAAATGACCGTATCCGCTAACCCTCCTGCTGCAACGGCTATCCCGACACTTAATACTCCCGCTATGCCTATAGAGATCGAGATCCAAGCTGCGAACTCTCCCATCACTTTCGCATCACTGACGACCTCGTTTACCGCTCCGGCAAAGTATTGAGCTATTCCAGAGAGAGGAATTCCGATGTATTTGAACTTTAACGCCTGAGAATTCTCCAAGAAGTAGGGTGCTGCAGCTCCTACAACCACTTCAAGGCTTGCTATGCTCACGGCCAGAGAAGCCCCTAGCCTCCTCACCCTGCTAACGCCTGCCAACACTACCCCTAGGCTTGAAAGCGAAGATCCAAAAAACTCGCAAAAGCGAGCCGCGATTAAGAGTGTGCTTGAGAGGGCCACGAGATAACTTGTAAAAATATTTGCTAGGCTACTAGCCGCGTACCATGTTGAGGCAAGAGGTGAGAGGATGCCCGTCAGCGTAAGATCCCGTGCAACGTTTGCTAGATCCATTACGTAACTCGTGTAACGGTCCCTAGCGGCTGCGTAGAAGGCTGCAGCAGTACTGGGCTCAAGGTAACTTATTCCAAAGGCTCCCACTAGAAGAGGTGCCGATACTAAGATGGAGGCTAGGATCACACCCGTTACGCAGGATTCTATAGCACTGTATATGACCTCGTAGCCTCTTGCTTTATGCTGAGGCGAAGGTAGATTAAGGAGCCAAGCTCCGTAGGCCAGCTCAGCCGCAACTACGGTTGTTGCGATAGCGTAGGGGAGAAAACTAATCGTCATATCTACCTCAGGGCCTACTGAAAATCTCGTTCCAGTTTACGGCAAAGGGTGTTCCCTGTGGTAGCAACCCAATTGCCACCAGTATATCCGGCAACCAGGCTGCGAAAGCTAGCGCAATTAACCAATAGAGGGGACCTTCAAGCGCTTCTATGAGCTCTCTTTGCGCTGTGGCAGTTGATAACGCGCCTCCCAGTTGTTTTCTTAGTACTGCAAGCGCGCTTTTTATGAAAGCTGTTACAAAAATTAGTATGCCCGTCGCCGTCACCGTTATTTTGACTGCTAAAACCGAGTAGTTTCTTACTGTATCCCAATTCACGGTAGGCCCTTGCGCCTGAACAAGTTCGGTATAGAGAACGACTGTAGTAAGGAGAATGGATATGATTTTGCTATATTTTGTCATCGCATGACACCCTTCCTCACTCCTCCTACTCCTACCACTCATATGAATCCGCGCACAGAGTTGATCTAAAATTAATTTTAATCTTGCGCCAACAGATGAATGAAAGTAATCACCTAGCATTCCACAATGCGGACACGAAAGTCATACTCTTCGAATAATGACGGTAAAGTTAATGTGTGAAATCGTCAGCCGAAACTTGCCGCTAAATAGAGTAGTTTTGTTAGCTACTGGTATTTTTACAGCTATGTTACACCCATCATGGAAAAGTCCTGTTTCGTTCACCACTACCCGGTCGAGAGTGAATGTGTCCACCACCCACCCCCTCGACTGGTTCACCGCGAGTGCTGCCGCTGCGAGCCTTCTCGCCTCGCTGCAGTAGTCCGGCTGCTGCCTCAGCCTCGCCGCCGATAGCGCCGCGAGGACCGCGGCCGCAACCGCCAAGTATAGGAGGAGCCTCTCCACCTCAGCCACCCTTTCGCGCTCCTCTCTCGCTTCGCTGGGGGTAGTAGGTGCCCATGTAGTAGAAGTCGTCCCTCCCCATCCTCCTGAGGAGCGTGATGAACACCTCTACATCGTCGGTGAGGCGGAATTTGAAGCCCGCAGGAGCGTAGTCTCTCGCGTGAACCTCGGCGTAGTAGAAGCCCTTCGGCAGCACCACCTCGAGCCGGCAGTACCTTGCCCCCCGATCCCGCCTCGCCCTCCCGGTGTAGGCGAGCCAGGCGGGCATCTCCCAGTCGTCGTACTCCGGGAACTCCTCCTCGAGCTTCTTCACCACCTCCTCCCACTTCCTCCTCACCTCCTCCGGAGTCCCCTCAACGGGCTCGAGGAACCAGATCTTCACCCAGGTTCTCTTCGGCCTGGATTCGAAACCCACTTCGAGGCGTAAGCGGGCGTACCCCTCCCGCACCCTAACCACCCCTGTGGTGCACTGGGACTATCACGCCCCACTCGTCCCTCAGCTTGTAGACGTAAAAAGCTGCCGGAGCTGGAGGGGGCCCCGGCGGCGGGGGGATCGCGGCGGAGAAATCCCTCGGAACAGCGATTAGCCACTCGCAGCTTGAAGGATCGAACGATAGGAAGTCCGCATACCCTTGGGGGTCCGCGAGCTTGGGGCAGAGGCTCGCGTTGAAGAAGGGCGTGGTGTAGCTGTTGCTGTACCTCAACCGAACCTTCACCATCGTTACGGTCTTCAGGGAGCCGCTGACCACTACAGTCTTCGTGTAGGTGCCCTCCTCCCCCAAGCCCTCCACCCTCGCGTAGTAGGCCACGTACTCAGCCCCCACTGGTGTAGCGAGCGCAAACTTCAGCCCGTACTCAGTCACCCAGCCCTGCCCGCTCCTCACCGTCCTGTTCAAGAGGTTGTCCGCGGCGCAGGGCGAGAACGTAGGATACATGCGGAGCGGCTCACTCCGATTGAAGCCGGCGAGGATGGTGAGCAGGCTCTGCATCCTGCTACAGTCGCAAGCTCCGGAGAAGCACGTTCTCGCCAGGTGGATGAGTTGAGCGGCCTGCAGGTGGCCGCGCTCGTACGCCACGTAGGGGTTCGGGGTCCTTATCGCGGCCAGCGCGATCAGCGTTGCTGCGAGTATAATGACGCCGATCAACGCGAGCTGACCCCTCCTCTTCCTCACTCCCACACCACCTACGGCGTAGCGCATACTCTCACGACCCTGTAGCCCGCGGGCTCGAAGAAGACCACAGCGTAGCAGATCGCTGTCCCCCCAGCCCCCTCTTTGCCAGCCTTCAACTCTCCGTCAACGTAGACCGCGGCCGCGTGCTCCCCCAGAGCCTGCTGGATTAGGTTCGTGAGCTCGTCTGTATCCCTCGCGTTGAGAAGTGCCCAGGCTAGAGCCCTCTGAGCTGAGGCGTGGTGCACCGGAGCAGCCTGCTGAGCCGTCAGCGAGACCATGTAGACCGCCGCCACTGCGAACACCAGCCCGATCGCGGCAGCCTCCAAGTGCCTCATCGAGTTGAAAACCGGCTGAAGTATTTATTGCTTACCGCTGAACGAGCTCTGCTAGAAGCACCCCCTCCCCCTGAGAGCCCGCCAGCCGCTCGATCTCGGGGCCGTGGAGCACCCTGTCGCCAGCCACGAGGACCGGGGGCTTGGCGCCGTACTCCAGCAGCAGCCAGCCGAGGAGCTCGTAGCCTACAACGACCCTCCTGTACCTCAGCTTCGCGCGCTGGAGCAGCCCCTCGATCCTTTTCGACTCCTCGCCCTCATCGACGTAGAGGGTTGGCTCCACGAGTGAAAAGCGGGCTCAGGAATTTATACTCATCCCGCGCTGTACTTCCGTGGAGGTCTTCAAGGTTCACAAGGGCGGGGGCGAGCTGGTCCTCGTCGCGGGCGAAGCGTGCGGCGAGCTGAGCCAGTTCTACATCCTCTGCCTCTCCCCGCGCTGCTCCCTTGTCGCGAAGAGGGATGGGCTGGTCTACGCCTACAGGCTGCTCGACCCCGCCGAGTCTCGGGAGGTGCGGGCCCTGCTGGAGCGCTTGAGGAATAACGGGTTGAGCGCGGGCGATGTTCGAGCGCTAGTGGCCTCTCTGCTCTCCGCGGGCTGCGCAGAGTGGGGTAGGCGGGACATGCCCGTCTACCGCTTCGCCTCAACGGTGGTTGAGGTTTCACCGCCCCGCAGGCCGAGGCGCTTGCTGGTTAAGACCGCCAGCCCGAGGGTTGTTGAAGCGCTGCGGGAGATGGGGGCGTGCTGGATGCCCCTCCACAGGGCGTGGCTGGTTGAGGCCGTGGACTGGCGCGGCACGGTCGAGAGGATCAGGGGGCTGGCCGAACGGGGGCAACAATCTTAGCGGGCTGCACATAGCTTTGGGGTCGCGCTAGGATTAAATAGCATTTTGCGTACGTTGTGGTGATGAGGAGGGTCATACTAGCTGTAAGCGTAGCGGTGCTGGCGGCTGCTGTAGCGCTCCTCTTTCACTTCAGAGGGCTGCAGGGCGTGGGAGCCGCGGGCCAAGGCACCGGTCAAGGGAGCGCGAAGATCACCTACCTGCTGAGGCTTGAGGTGGAGGGTGCTGGCAGGCTGCTGGTGAACGGTTCTTCGCAGAGCATCGTGGAGTCCACGAGGCCCTTCACCGCTCTAGTCGAGGCCGTTCCTGACGCGTGCTATGTTTTGAGGCGGCTGCTCGTGAACGGAACACCGGTTGAGGGCTCCAGGGTTTTGCTCGAGGTTGGGGGTAACACGACTGTGAGGGCGGTCTTCGAGAGGCCGGTTTACACCGTCATGATCGAGGGGAACGCGACGGGTGCCGGCGTGGAGGTGAATGGCACCGAGCACAGTCTTCCGGCCCTGCTCACCGTTAAAGCCTGCGAGGTGCTCACTGTGACGCCGGTGGCTCCTCCGCGCTACTACCCGCTCAACGGGTCCCTGACGATCAACGTCACCGGCGACGCGAGGCTGAGGCTCCTCTTCAGGAGGTGGCTGGTGAAGCTCAGCCTCCAGAACCTCGCGTACCCGGCGAGGGTGAACAACGCCCTCTACAACGGGAGCGCGGAGCTCGAGCTCGCCGCTGGTAGTGTCAGGGTGGAGACGCTGAGGGCAAGGTGCCTGCTCCACAACGACACCCACCTAGTCTGCCCGGCCGGCTGGCTAGCGAGGCTGGTGGACTGGAGCCTCAACGGCACTACGGAGCTGGAGCTCCCCGGCAACTTCACCCTCAACCTGCTCGGAGACACGGTGCTCGAGCAGAGGGTCTCCTACCTGAAGCTGAGGGACCCCGTCGTCAGAGTGCAGGTGCAGACGCCCAGCGGCCCCTTCACCGCCAGAGCGATCCCCGGCAGCCGGTGGGTCGGCGAGTACATCGCCTGGATCTACTCCGGGAAAGTCGAGGCGGTTGAGGGGGGTTGGTTGAAGCTGGAGGGGCACGCCGTCATCGCCTTCCTCGAGCTGCCGAAGGGCTGGGGTAGGGTCAGAGTCTACGCGAAGAGGGTCTCCCCCCTCGGGAGCAAGGACACGTACATTGAGGTTGTCCTGAGGAACGACGTGGTCTACCACAGCTTCGGTGTGGCTCTGCCGCCCACCTGCTTCTCCCGGGGTGCGGGCTACGACCGGCTCGAGAGCTACACGGTGCTCACCATCGACAGCGGCGTGATGGACCTGGGCGGGAGGTGCATCATATGCAGCTGGCTGCTGGACGAGGCGAAGAAGTTCTTCAGGGTGGAGCAGGCCTGGTGCAACACCGAGCCCGAGTGCTGCAAGGTGGAGTGGTCGGAGAGCGGGCCGGGCACGAAAACCTTCAGCGACGTTGAAGCGGGCTGGCTCCACATAGCCACGGAGGGGACGCTCCTCATCAAGGTGGAGGTCGTCGAGTGGAGGAGGTAGGGAATAAATACTAGCTCTTCTCTTTCTCTCCGCGTGAGCGGGCTGAAGCTGCTAGCCCTGCTAGCGCTGCTGGCACTGGCACTGCTGACCGCGACCGCTCTCGCCGAGAGCAAAACCTGCCAGGACAGCAAGGAGAGCGAGCACGTCTGGGAAACAACGGATAATGTCAAGCAGCGTACCGTCTCTAAGACGGCGTCGTACAGTTGCTCGGTGAATGTTGTGGGTGGTGGGAGGGTGGCTGTTGGGGGCTCTTTCCAGGTCAGCGCTACCGTCTACGATGCTACTGGCTACGCGCAGTGGGACTACTATGTGGGGACGAGCCACTCGGTGGGGGGTCTCGGCTGGAGCTTCAGCGACAGCAGCGGCGACCAGACAGTGCTCACGCGGACGTCGACCAGCAAGGTAGTCTGGCACTCGGGGAGTGAGAGGAGCTTCAACTTGAACAGCTGCACAACCCTCTCCCCCAGCGGCAGCACTCCGGGCACCTCCACCATCACCGTGAGGCGCGCGGAAGCGTGGTTCCTCGTCCTCGCCAGCGCGACAGTAGAGGGGACCAGCTGCGGCTCACCGCCTCCACCGTCACCCCCGCCACCATCCCCGCCGCCCCCGTCGAGCTACACCCTCACCATCCAAGTGTACAGGGCGACCGCCAGCGGAGCTACAACCGTGCCGGCGAACGGGACCAGGGTCAGGATCGGCGGCACCACGTACACCGCCGACTCGAGCGGCAGGGTCCAAGTTACGCTGCAGCAGGGGAGCTACAGCGTCGAGATCCTCGAGACCTACTACGGCCCCACTCTGACGGTGGGAGGGCTGACAACGAACTGGCGGCGCTACCGGTTCTGGAAGTGGAGCGATGAGAGCACCAGCAACCCGAGAGACGTCAGCTTGAGCAGCGACACCACTCTCACGGCCTACGTCTGGGACGAGAGGGCTCTGCTGGTCCGGTGGGAGCCCCACTTCAACGGCGACGCTTGGGGCGTCGCGTTCGCGACGAGCGGGGCGCGCATAACCTACGACACCGTAGTATGGCTGAAGAGGGGTCAGACCGTCCAGCTCCTACCGGTAGAGGCTGGAGGCGCGATCTTCACCTACTGGCGCGTCGGCACCGAGTGCTACAGGGGTCAGCCCTACAGCAGCGACCCCCTGCTCACGCTGACGGTGGGCGATAGGGGCCTGTCCGCGATCGCGGTCTTCAGGCTCGCGGCGACGAACCAGACGATGCTCCCGCCGGGCGCCGGTATGGTCAACCCGGTCACCTACATCCCCGGAGCAACGATGGGGGGTGAGGAGCGGATGGGAAAGAGGGGCTGGTGGCTGATGACCGTCACCCACGTCCCGACGGGCAAGACCTCGCCTGACGAAGCGGGCGTCGACGGGAGGGCCTGGATCTACGCCCTGATAGTGAACGAGAACGGGAGCAGCAGGTGGGTTCCTGTAACAGGCGTCTGGAGGCTGCACCTGGCGCAGGACTGGTCTCAAACCCTCTCCAGGCACGTTAAAGATCTGCCTGGGGGTGTGAAGATCATCGAGTGGAACCGGAGCACGGTCGCAGGGTTCCCCAAGATCCAGGATCCGCAGGAGTGGAGGGAGTGGTACTTCGTCACTCTCTCGGCCTGGGATCCGCTGGTCTACGAGGAGCTCGGAGGGAGCTACGACACCAGCGGCTTGTGGCTCGCCAACGGCAGTACCCTGGCTCTGTACAACATCACCTTCGCGTACATGGGCGTCTCCGGGAACCGGGTGGAGTACGTCTACTGGCAGCCCATCGCGGTCTCCACCCTGACCTTCAGGGCTGAGGCACGCTACACCCTGACGGAGCATGAAGCCGCGCCGCCCGGTAGGCGCAGCATCCTCATGAGCATCTACGTGAACGCAACCTGGAAGTACGTGCCGCCCCAGTACTGGCAGCTCCTCGGCTTTAGGGTTCATGCTCCGCAGCTCGGCTTCCTCGCCTCCCTCGAGGAGCCCGGTTGCACCGGCACCTTCTGCATCGGCTACTGGGCCCCGCCCTCGCAGGCCGGCTCGACCTGGAGGCTGTACGTCATCGGCCTCGGCGACACGGAGGACTTCTACGCGAAGCCGTACCCGAGGGGCCTGCTCGGCGGCGACGGCTACAGCAGCGTGAGGGAGTTCAGGATCTCGATGAGGTGGATGGGCGCCGGCGGCAGGCCGTCGACCCTCGTCTGGGGCAGCGATAGGGTTACATTCAAGCTGGCGCCAGCCTCGGTGTACAAGCTGGAGTGGACCGACCCCCGAGGCCCCTTCACGGTGACGTGGGGCTGCTTCGCCCAGGGGCCCTGGGGCCTCACGCCCATCTCCTCGTACACGGCGGACTTGACGTTCGACTGGGGCGCTACGGGTAGCACGCACCCGCTTAAAGGCACGCAGCGCTTCAACGGTGTTACCTCACCATACACCGTGAACGTGCAGGTCCCGGCTGACGACTGGATCGCCTTCTACGTGGTACCCGCTGGGGGGAGGTACGCTATCGCGGAGGGCGAAGTAGTGCCAGTACCCGTCTTCGCCAAGTACCCGCCGAGAGGCTAGCGCTAAACAGCGCTAAACAAATAAATACGATCATTTTTCTCTTCTTGAGGAGCCTAATGGTGCCTCTGAAGTACCTGCTAATCGCTCTAGCCTTGGTGGCCGCCACAGGCCTAGTTACAGCCTTCCTGCAGAGGGTCTTCACGAGGAGCGAGCCGCTAATGGGCTGGGAGGACGCGCTGGAGCTCCGCAGAGCGTTGAGCGCTGGTAGGGCTTCGCTCACCTTCACCGCCTACGCCGCCGAGCTCCCCTTCACGGTGAACGTGACGCTCGACGGCAGGCTGTACTGGCTCCCCCTGAGGAGGGTGCTGGTCTACTTCAGGGCCCGGGACGCCCCCGTGTTTGAGGAGCCCCTGCTGCAGCTTTGGCGCGCTTGGGGCAACGGGACGCACGCTGGCGCAGCCTCAGCCCTGGATATCAGCGACGACGGCTCAACCATCTACATCAAGTACCTGGCCTTGAGCAGCGGTTTCCCGAGTAGGGGTAGCAGCTTCTGCCTGGGGCAGGGTGCCGAGGATCCCAGCTACGGTTTCTCCTCCCAATCGGGCGGCAGGGTGGACGTGCTGGGCGCGAGCTACGAGTGGAGCGGCCGGAGGCTGGTGAAGGTTGTCAAGATAGAGGTGGTCCAGTGTGGCGGTTGATGAGGCTCTCGTTGTTCTAGCGGAGGCCATACTGCTCGCAGGCCTCCTTATGTTTTCGGCGAGGTTGTGGAGCGCCAGGTTCGACCCCTACCCGCAGCTGGTCGCCCAGCTGCTGAACAGCAGCCCGGTTGACGCAGAGCTGTTCATCGCCCTGCCGAAGCCTGTGAGGGTGGAGCTGGACAGGCTGTGCCAGGCGGGCTCCTGCTACAGCATAGCCCCTCTCGGGGCCGTCTACGGCACAGCGTGGGACTGGCTGATCGTCTACAAGCGGAAGGCCGCGTTAGCTGGAGGGGGTGTACCCCCTTCACCCTACGCTTTGCTGGCGGTGCAGGTCCGGAGGGTGAACCACGCTGGAAGCGATCTGGGGCCCGTTCAGGGCGTGCAGGTGAGAATCATGGGTCAAACGTATGTCACGGGTGCTGGGGGCTGGGTGAACGTGACGCTCGTGAAGGGCTACACCTACACCGTTGAGGTGTTGCAGACCGGTTTCAATAATGGTTGGGGCCGATACTCGTTCTACAGGTGGGGTGACGGTTCAACGGAGAACCCGAGGAACATCCTCCTCAGCGATAGCGTGCAGCTGCTCTCCTACGTCTGGGATGAGCGGTTGCTCAAGGTCACCTACACCAGCGGCGGTGTCGTGAGGGTGGACGGCTCCCAAGTCTCCAGCGGCTGGACCTCGTGGCGCAAGTACGGCTCCACAGTGGTTCTGCAGGCTGTGCCGAACGCGGGCTACTACTTCCAGAAGTGGCAGAGGGGAGTTAACAGCGACTCCATTACCGACTACTCGACCTCTAACCCCATCACCGTTACCGTGGACAACGGCTACCGGTTCCACGCCGTCTTTGACGCCTTGAAGTGGCTGACTGTGCAGGTCTACCGGGTGGATAAGGCAGGAAAAAGCCTGGGTGGGGCAGCCGGTATTCAAGTCAGGGTTGATGGCAACAGCTACACCGCCGACTCCAACGGCGTCGTCAAGGTGCAGGTGGTTCCCGGTACGCACACGGTCGAGATCGTTCAGACGAGCTTCAACGGCGGCTGGGGGAGGTACACGTTCTGGAGGTGGTGGGACGGCAGCACAGCGAACCCGAGGACCTTCACCGTCGCTGCGGACGCGACGGTCACAGCGTACGCTTGGGATGAAAGGCTCCTTAAGATTACTTACACCAGCGGTGGAGCTGTGAAAGTGAACGGTACGCAGGTCTCGAGCGGTTACACAACGTGGTGCAGGTACGGCACCGTTGCGACCCTAGAGGCTGTACCGAGCTCCGGCTACCAGTTCGTCAAGTGGCAGAGGGGAGTGAACAGCGACTCCTTAAGCGATTATTCTACGTCTAACCCCATCACCGTTACCTTGGATAACGGCTACAGGTTCCACGCGGTCTTCGGCACCACCTACACGTTCACTGTCGAGGTGAGGAGGGTCGATTACGCGGGCACCGACATCGGCCCAGCCGTTGCAGCCGTCGTTGTCGTGAACGGGCAGAGCTACACGACGGACAGCAGCGGTAGAGTAACCTTCACCAACGTTGCACCGGGAGCGAGCTTCACTGTGCAGTTCAACCAGCAGACCTTCAACAGCGGCTGGGGGAGGTACACCTTCTGGAAGTGGTGGGACGGCAGCACAGCGAACCCGAGGACCTTCACGGTTACCTCGGACGCTACCGTGACGATGTACGTCTACGATGAGAGGCTGCTGAAGGTGAGCTACGACAGTAGCGGGGTCGTGAGGGTGAACGGTACGCAGGTCTCGAGCGGCTGGAGCAACTGGTACAGGTTCGGGGTTAGAGTGGTACTGGAGGCTGTGCCCAACTCGGGCTACGTGCTCCAGAAGTGGCAGCGCGGAGTAAACACGGATACGCTGAGCGACTACGACGTGAGGTTGAGGGAAACGAGGAGCGCGAGCGGGAGCAGCGAAGTAGTGGCGGTTGTCACTAGCAACGCTTACACCGGGTACATTGAGGCAACAATGAGCTACACATCACCGGGCGGAAGAATGGGCATCTGGATGGCCCTAATCGAGGCGTGCCCCACCTCCGCGTGCTACCAGTCTCAGGTGCTCAATTCGACTAGTTGGAGGACTGGCAGCGGGAGCGGCACGCTCACCTACAGAGGCACGCTGCAGGCGAGCAGGTACATACGTTTCACGCTAACCGCTCCAATGGGCTTCACCGGCATCGCCTCCTTAACCGGAACCGTTTTGAGACCGGCAACCAACCCGCTGTTAGTAACCATGGACAACGGCTACCACTATCGAGCGGAGTTCGGAGCTCCGTGAAAACCCACTATCTTCTTCCCATCGTATTACAGAGTACTACGTCTCAAAACAGAGTTTCTATTATATTTGGAGATTTAGATCGCTGTATTACGTAGTCATACGCGGCATCTACATAGTACCCGGTCGCGATACGCGATGTTTGCAGCCTATTCCAATTGTAGACGCGACATAGTTACATTCGCTGAACAGAGACTTTTACCGTTAAGCGCAGCTATATAACTGCAAAACTCAGGAAGAGCCAACGAAAGAAAGGTAGAGTAATGCCGCACAACTATCCTTCCCACCACCTCCGGTGCCGCAGAGACCTCTTCTACTATTTCTTGATGACCTAAAGGACCCCGCCGCACAAGCGTGTTTCACCTTGTAGTTTTTTAGATGGCGTTATGCGGGTTCGGTTTTCAGCTTGATGGTCGAGAGTTAAGAGGGGAGAGGTGTAGGGGAAGGTCAAGACCTCCCCCACTTTAAAGACATGCGGCTTACCTTTCACTATCGTGAAGGGGTAATGCTTTAATCTCCTGTATCGGTCCCTCTGCTCGGTGTACGCATTGTTGCTGAGAATGCAGACATCGAGCACAAGTATTCTAATTTCGCTTATTAATTACTAATGCAGCTAGCCTTTCGCCTCGACCAGCAGTAGCGTGCCGTTCACGCTCACCAAGGTGTAGGCGTAGCAGCGCCCCCCGCTGCCTCCCCTGGAGAGCACTCTGCCGTCCGGGTAGCGGAGGACAATGGTGAAGCCTGAGGGGGGTTTCACGCCGCTCCAGCCCGCCAGAGTGATGTTCTGCGCGGCCTGCCCTGCTACCTCCAGCGCTCTAGCGTAGCAGTCGAACGCGAGCGTGTAGGCTCTGGACCCCCTAGCGTAGAAGGAGAGGAGGAGCATAGCTGCTAGCACGGTTGCAGCGACAGTGAGCAGGGCGTCAACCCTCACGCCTCCACCACCTCGAGAACCTTAAGGCGAGCCCCACAAGCGCGGAGTAGGTTACGCCCAGCGCCGCCAGGGTGGAGGTGAGAAGGGCCAGCGCGGATAGAGGCCAAACGGCGCTGAAGGGCACATCAAAGGATAGGAGTAAGCAGGTGGCTGCGAGGCAGGCTAGGAACACCATCGCGAGGAACGTGAGGTCCCCTGAACCCGCTCCCACACTCTCACCCTGCAAAGAGGTGGGGCGCGTACATGATCGCTAGCAGCCACGCGAGCCAGACCGCGCCAGCACATAAGGGTAAGTAAAGTGGCAGGAGGTGTGGTCTGCCTTCCCTCGCTCCTGCGGTGGCGGCTGCCAGCGTCAGTGAGACAGTGGCGAGGATGGGGTCGATCCACTCCCTCAGCTCGTACACTCCGACGCCGCTGATACCCGTCCTAGCGAGCCACTCCCCACCCCCCTCTCCCGCAGCCAGGATGGCTCCCGAAGAGATGACGACTGCGTAGATCGCACCGACGATCGCCGCTTCAACCACCGCGTAAACCAGGAAGACCCTCGTCTTGCTCCTCAGCCGACTCACGAACTCCAGAACCTGGGACATGTACTCCTCCAGCTTCCTCAAGTTCTCGTAACCACCATGTAAGAGAACCTGCCACAAGCCCAGGGTAGCGGCCCTGGCGAAACCCTTCCACTCCGGGCTCAGCAGGTCCTCGGGATCCTTGATCAACCCCTCCCTAACGAGGGCGTAGTAGGGGTTGCCCACAGCCCTAGCCGCTACCCTCACTATCTCCCTCGCTTTCTCTAACTTTCTTAACTCGGCCCGGGAGTGGTAGAGGTGGAGCACCATCGTTGGAAGAGAGCCCACTGCTAGAGCCAGTGTTAAGGGCGCCTCAAGCCCCAAATAAGCGAACATGAAATAAAGGGGGAGCGCAGCGAGCATGGGCAGGTAGGTGCGCCAGGGCGGCGAAGGTACACCGTACTCCCAGGGGAAGATCACCACGCCCGCGAGGAGCGCCAGCATCAGGCCCACCACAGTCAAGGCGAGAGCGGTCGAAGCTGCCCCACCTCCGATCAGGGCCACCGTCGCCACTATCGTGGCGGGCACCGTGCTCGTGAAGGTGGAGACGAGGCTGTACAAGTTAGAAATGTTGTAGTCGGCCGTTTCTAACGTGGTCCTCAGCTCCGCCAGCACATCCCTCAACTTCTCCTCCAACGCTGAGCGGCTGCCGGAGCGTTGAGTCTCGACGGCGGCGTTCAGCACCTTCTTCATCTTGTCGGACAGGCCGTCCAGCTTCGCGTCCCCCGAGTACAGCATCTCCGGCTCCGGTAGGTAGTCGAAGCCGTAGCGGCGCACCTCCTTCAGCGTGGTGAGGGGTAGCTGCGGTGAGGAAAGCATGACTAAAGCGAGGGGCACGGCGTCGCTCTCGCTCCTAAACCATGTGGGGAGCGAGAAGCTACCTCCGGTAATCTTCCGCTTGGCCACAAGAACAGAAAAATATAATTTGATTTAAACCTTACCCTCTTAGGGGCTTACGACCTTGAAGCCCAGCGCGACTCTGCTGCCGCCCGGATCGACTCTTAGGCGAGCCGTGCAGGAGGCTCCATCGTTGATCGTGGCGCTGAAAGTAGCCCTGCAAGATGCTGTCTGACCAGAGAGAGAACAGCTCAGACCAAATGTTGAAGGAGTAGGCGTTGAACCTACTTCGCAGGTGATCTCCTCGAGGGTGATGGAGGTGATCTGTAGCGCGCCCACGTTCCTAACGGTGAAGCTGACGGCGCAGGTGGATCCCGTGCAGGAAGCGTAGGCGCTCGTTACCTCTAGTACCGGCTGCTGAGTGGCAGCTCTAGTGCTGGTCCAGAGGAACCATGCTACCAGGCTGGCCGCGACGATGGACGCCACCACGACTAGGACGGTGACGATCGGAGGGACACCGCCAAACCTCCTCACTCCCACCACCCCTAGGGCCTGTAAGCTCTAAAAGCCACAGTAACTCCAGGCTGCTGGAATTGCACCTGGCAGCTAAGCGCATCCCCCTGAGGGCTTATCGAAGGGGGGCTAGACCCGGGGGAGATCGTGCAAGAAGTTGACGTACCCGCACTCAAAGTAAACGAGGTACTTGAACCGCACGTGATTGCAATATTAGGCCCGGAGGCCGCCCAACCTGTGAAACCGTCGCAGAAAACAGAAACACTAGCGGTACTTAGCGTAACGGAGGTTGAGCCTACGTTCCTTAGCGTGAATGTGATCCTCCAGTTGCTGCCCGAGCCCACGTAGTAGGCGTTGGTTACTTCGAGGATGGGGGTTGAGGTCGCCGTTCTAGTGCTGGTCCAGAGGAACCATGCTACCAGGCTGGCTGCGACGATGCTAGCTATAGTGACTAGGACGGTGACTATAGGCGGTACTCCACCCTTCCTCCTCATCGACTTAAAAAACATTCTGTTATTTTTATTCCTTTCGCCGCGTGAGGCTTTCAGGAGCGGGTTAAAGCGTCGAGAAGCTTCTCCTCCAGCTCCCCGATATCTTCCGCCGCTACGAGCCGGGCCCTCCCGCGCGGAGGAGGGACGCTTGGCGCTCCGCCTAGAACCGCTATCACCACGTCCTCTCCCACGTCGAGGGCTTTAGCGAGCTCCGCGAGCAAAGCTGAAGGTTCGGCGTGCGTCAGGGAGACGTAGACCCTGCGCCCCCTCCCCTCGACGGCAAGGTCGAACTCGTGCAAGTAGCCGCTAAAACCCCTCACCTTACCCTCAATAACAGCGAAGCCTGCGGCCTCCATCACCCCCCTGATCCCCCTCTCAACTTCCTCCACCGCTCCCACCCCTGCTTGCCTTGACGATGGGGGCTTTTGATGTTGCACTTACCGCTGCAGCCTTTCTGCGCCCCCTTTTCCCGGTCTTGGCGAAGACCAGTAGGCTGCGGCTGTGGGGGAGCACCTCGACGCCCTCCACCCAGTACCCCCTGCTCTTCCTCCTCGCGTAAACCCTCACCAGCCTATACCCGTTGCTCCTGCAGACCTTGGAGACGAGGTCCAGGATACGGGGTAGGTTGCTGGGTCCTAGGCCGGTCGCCCGCATCAGCTCCGATGGGGGGGACGGTGAAGAAGCGGCCCCGGGCCCTCTCAGCCCTCCCCCGCAGGACGGCTTCAACCGCCCTCTCCGGGTCTACGGGCTTCCTTGCCACAAAGGTTAGGCTGCAAACTATTATTTATTTCTATCGTCGAGTTGGGCATAATAAACATCAGGTGCAAGCCTCCCGTGGAAAGCATTCAGGTGAAAGCCTCCCGGCTGCTGAAGGTCTTAGAGGAGAGGATCCTGGAGCTGGAGCACGGTACATCTGCAGCCAGGATCGCGGCCATCTGCCTGAGGCACGGCGTTCCACCCCTCTCTCTGAGAAGGGCCCGGATAGAGGGGGTGGTGCTCAGGATAGGCTCCCGCTCCATCCCCTTGAGCGAGATGGATGCAGTAGTGCTGAAGCCGTGGGTTGGCAGCCCTCAGGGGTTGAGGACCATGGCTTACCACACGCACAAGGTGCTGAAGGATTACGGGTTGAAGGTGTACGACGTCCACCTGCTGAGGAGGATCGCTGAGGGCAAGCCACCCCGCAGGATCCCCCTCAGGCTGCTAAAAGCCCTCGAGCAGCTGGAGCACTTCAGCAAGGAAGAGAAAAAGAAAGATCGATTTTATTCGAACTCTTTGTTTTTACGGCTTTGCTACGGCGAAGCTGGTCTGGTAGCCGTCCCTGGTCTGCAGAGTCGCGAGAGCGCCATCAGGGAACTGGTCGAGGTCCACGTTGTCAGCGGTGTAGACGAGGGAGATGCTGTCACCGGGGGCCAGCTTCAGGCTTGCCCCCGTCACGATCGAGGTTGGGCTCCCGAACGTGATACCCGCCTTAGTCTTGTTCTGCACGATTACGATAGAATTAGTGAGGTTCACGTCAGCCGTCCCGTCGTTCTTGAAGGTGACCCTGAGCTGCACCCCATTCTGGGTGGCGTAGAGGGTGGGCTGCCCGATGACCGTCAGGGAGACCTGCCTGACGCCCCTAGCGGTCGTAGAGTAGATGAAGTAGGCTGCCAGGGCTGCGGCAACGACGGCTGCGATAACGATTATGACGGTCACGATTGGCGGCATCGCACCCCTTCTCTTCATCAACTCTCACTGCGTACGACCACTATTTATTCTTAATCCCTGTTCCTTCCCTCAACCTGAGGAGCTCGATCGCTCCCTCATCGTCGAAGCCGTACACGCTGAGAGCAGCGTACACCCCCCTGCGGAGCTCCTCCAGATCCCCGTCGTCGAGAGCGGAGCTGCGAGGCTTCTCCCGCGCGAAGAGAGACTCGCTTAGCACAAGGTTAGTGAGAAAACTTTGAATTTATTCTTTTCTCGTTAGTCGTGGGGGCTAGCCGATGTCGATGAAGATGGACTCCATCTCTTCAACCGCCCTGCTCAACCCCCCAGCTTCACCGCTCCCCCTCCTCCCCGGCAGGAGGCTCCTAGCCCCTCTTCCGGCTTTCCTCGCCTGCTTCTCCCTCCTCTCAGCCTCCTTCACTGCTGCCTTAGCCGCCTTCCTCATCTCCTCGATTTCCCTTTTGAGCGGATCCTCCTCTGAGGCGAAACCGAACAGCCTCCTCAGGCTCTCCATCAGGACACCACCTCCTCCGGGACGATAGGTTCCATCCTCTCGAAGGGTACGCCGTCAACTCTCGCTCCGAGCCCTTGCTTGATAACCCCGTACACCTTCTCGGCTTCGCTCGCGCCCTCGAGCGAGAGCTGCAGCTCCGGCGGGAGCATCTGCAGGAAGTCCTCCTCCGGCAAGTACCGCCCAGCCTTGTAGACTGGCACGAAGCCCCTCGCATCTACCACATACACCGCCTGCACCCCGCGCTGGATCCCGCCCTCCGACGACACCGTTTTCCCGCAGACCACCCAGACTCTCACGGCGTCCAGCACTGAAGCTTGGAGCCCTGTAGCTTGTATGAGCGTGTTCAACCGCTTCAGCGCATCGCCCAGCTCCCTGCTGTGCGCAGTCGTCAGAACGGGGATGCCGCTGCCGGCCGCCTCGAACCAGCTCGGCACCTCCTCGCCCCTCAGCTCCCCCACTACCAGGAGGTCCGGCCTGTCGTAGCGCCGAGTTGCCCTAATGTTGGCCGTCACGCTCCTGTCACCGAAAGAAAAGTACGAGATGACGTTCGGTCCCCGGACTTGCGTAGCCACCTCAGGCTCCTCCTCAACGATGCTGACCCTCAGTCTGGGCCACAGGCCCAAGATGGTGCTGAGAACACCTATGAGAGCGGTGGTCTTGCCAGAGCCCGGGGGGCCGACGAACGTAATGCTGTTAGGCGAAGCGGCTAGTGCAACGAGCCTCGCTAGGAGCAATGGCTCGGCCTTGAACGGCTCCACTTTAACAACCCTGGCAGCGGAGATCTGCCAGCCCCCGGCCAGCTGCGGCAGTGCGAGGTTCACTCGCCACCCCCTGAACTCGCCGCTGTCCTGAGGGTTCCTCTCGGACAACGGGATCCCAGCCTCGATCGCGATGCGCTGGACCAGCCTCTCCACCAAGAGCTCCCGGGGCAGCTCGATGGTGTAGCGCCTCCCCTCGATGCCGGCCGTGATGTGGACCTCCCCGTCCAGCTCCCTAATGAAGATCTCCTGCGTCCCGGGGTAATCCACTAAGGGTTCCAGCGGCCCCCACGCCCCCTCCCTCTCCGCGTAAACCCTCACCACGCCGTCACCTATGATCAGGTAGCCCGACGGCACCCTGACGGGACTGCCGGCGATGGGGGGCAGCGGAACTTCAGCCCCCTCCAGCCTCCCAGCCTCGCGGAGCCTTACTCGCGGAACGCGCCACACCCTCCTGAGCGCGGGGGCAAGCCTGGGATGCCTCACCGCTTGAGCTGGCGTCCCCACCGGTTCTGCCTCAGGTTGAACCGCTTCAGCTTGCGCCTCCATTGCTTCGGGCTGCAGTCCCGTTGTTGCCACACTTTTAGCGGCGCCCGCGCTCGAAGGGGCAGGCCGCGCTGCGGATATTAGCTCCACCTCCTCTGCACCACGCTCCCCCTCAACACTGGGAGGAGGAGGTTGAATTGGAGGCTTCATAGAGATGATCTCCCCTTCAGAGGCTACGCCTAGCTTGTGATGGGGAACCTCCTCGGGCTTGATCTTCAGCTTCACTTTGGTTAGCGGCATGGCTCCACCCTTCCATCCGCTCTCATTACGTCCAGCTAGACGCCTAGGGTCCTGAGGACCTTCCTTGCAGCTCGCACCACTTCAAGGCGCCTCTGCCTCTCCTCTATCTCCTTCACCAGCCTCTGCTCCTCACCGTCCAGCGTCTGTGCATAGACTTTGAGCGATTCAAGCGGCCTCACGTCGTAGCCCAGCTCCTTCAGCGATTCAACCAGCTGAGCAAACGTAATGGGGTGCGGGACAGTGATGAACTCCTGCGGCCTCGCAGCCGTGGGTTGAGGGGGCTGCGGTGAAGCTGGGAGCGCGGTAGGCGCCTGAGGAGCAGCTGGCTGAGAGGCAGCTGGGGACGCCGGGGGGTTCGCTCCCTTCAGCCTCTTGTGCTCCTCGAGGAAGTCCCTAACCGGTATGTCCCTCTTCTCCCCACCCTTCTTCTCCTGCACGGAGTTATTGCGATACTTGAGTACTTATTTCTTTCGGAGGAGAAGGTGGGCCAGCTTAGCTATGGCGGCGTCGAACTCGCCGCTCGTGTAGTTCAGGACCCTCAGCGTGCCGGGACCAAGCCTTGATACGGCCGGCTCGTAGGGTACAACGACGTAGTCTGCGCCAGCCTTTTTGCACCAGTAGGCCACGGTCTTCGAGTAGTAGTCGACCACGCTCTTCGGGTAGGGGCGGGGGCAGTTCAAGGCGACGACGACACGCTTATCAGCAAAAGTGAACAGCGAACCCTCAACGGAAGCTGGGTTTGGCTCTGTAACAACTAGGATCGAATCTGCCTCCAGAATTAGGGGAAGATAGCGGTCCACAGCGTCAACATCCGTTAAAGCGGGGATGTCTACCACGACTAGCGCGTAGCGCTGTAACCATGTGCGTAGAGCGTTTATTACCCGCTCTGGTGAGCGCAACGGGCCCCTGTTAACCGCAACTGTCAGCCTGAAATTGTCGTGCTCCACCTCCCTTAGGGATGCATCGGGATCATCCCTCAGGTAGGGAGGAGGGGTGTCACCCAACAAGTATACTGTAGCACCGCCCTCACTGCTAGCATCAACGAGCAGAGTGGGGACGCTAGCAGCCGCCGTTACGGAAAGAGAAACAGCTAGGGTTGTTTTACCCGTGCCACCCTTGGAGCCGCTAAACGTTACTATGAGCACGATTTCAAAGGATATTATAACTAATTTAAGCTTTACTCGGCGAGTATCGGGATAGTACAGCACCGTAGTAAGGATGCTACACCGTAGTACTAATATCGCTATGTTGTATATGGTAAACTTTATATATAGCTGCTGGCCATTTCGCTTGTGAGCGAAAAGAAAGGCTCAAACCCAAATGAGAATACTGTTGATGATGAAATAGTAAAAGAATTAATTCTAAGTGGGCGCCATTCTCAGATGGTTGTGCTTGTATTTTTATATAAAGTTGGTAAAGCCACTTTGTCAGACATACAACGAGCTTTAACGGGAGGAAAGTATCGAGCTCAGTATAATTGGACCTTGAGTGTTATAAGCGAGTTAAAAAACTTAGATCTTATATATGAAGATCAAATCTTTATTAAAGAAAAAATAAGAGTTAGATTATTTGATTTAACAGAAAAGGGTAGAAGGATAGCAAGAAAGCTCAGCGAGATCTTACAATTGTAACGCCATAGAAATTTTAAAATACTCCCGCGCCTTTGCCCACCGATGTCGTCAGTGAGCTTAATTCCAATTGAAAAGCTGTTCCCCTCTTCAGCCAACGTGAGGCTGTACGTCTCACCGGAGGCTGTGAGCAAGCTGGCGGAGGACATAGCCATGAGGGGCCTTCTGCACCCCCTGATCGTAAGGCCTGAAGGAAGCGGCTACGGCGTCGTCTGCGGCCGCATGCGGCTCGAAGCGATAAGGCTCCTGAAGAAGGAAAAACCAGAAGTCTTCGAGAAGCTATTTCCGCAGGGTATACCCTGTGTAGTGAAGGAGCTGAGCGACACGGAGGCCCTCGAGTTGTCTCTCAGCGAGAACTTGAGGCAGAACACTTTGACACCGGAGGAGCGCGGCAGGGGTTTAGCTAGGCTCTACGAGATGGGCGCGAGCGAGGACGAGATCGCCGCAAGGCTACAGGTTGAGCTGGAGGAGATCAAGCGGTTCGTCCGCTTGTACGCGCGGTTGAGGGAGATCGCCCCCGTCGTAGCCGAGTCAAAGCCCGGTAGACCACGTGAAACCAAACCTAAAAAGAGGGTAAGTAGGACCGGTATGGTAAAAGTTGTGCGAGCGATTGAGGACCTCGCAGCACGTGGCGTGTTGAGGGAACCAGAGGAAACAGTGAGGAAGATAGCGGATTTAGCGGCGGAGAGAGGGCTAAGCACGAGTGAACTGGACATACTGGCTAGAAGGCTTAGAGAAAAACCTGAACTTGTACAAACACCCGAAAAGCTAGTGGAGGAGATATCAAGAGAGGAGATGGTGGAACGCGTAGTGCTCCTAAAGCGTCATGTTGTGGAGTACGTAGAGGCCTGGGCGAGCGAACGAGGTTTAACTTTTAGCGAGGCGCTCAACGAGATCATCGGTGAGTTCATCAGCCTGAAAAGGGCGGCAGCTTAACTCGGGTGACCCATTTGTGTCTATACTCGCTGACTCGATACTCGAAATCCTCGAGGAGAAGGGACAAGTAGCTGTTATCGGAAGTCATCCCGGGTTTAGAGAGAAAGTTATCGCTAATACGATCCAAGCCGCCGCTAAAGCTTATGGAGTGATCGCGGTCATTGATTGGTACGGAGCGTACAACGTAGATGCGATACAAACTGTTGAGCCGACTTTACCTTACAGTAGCACAGCAAAATACCTCCCGCTCGCCGTCTCCTCAATGCACGGCCTCTATAGGATTGGAGCATTAGTAGAGGGGCTTGTGTACGAAGCTGTGCAAAGTTCCGATAGTTTCCACCAAGTAGTATCGCGACTCGAAGCTCTTTCTACACGAAGAGTTTGGGCGCGCACGATCCTTTCAAAAATAGCGCTATTGAAAGATTATTTTGTAGAAAACATCATCCTACCGACTAAGTTTCGAGTAAACCTATTCAAGGCGCCGGTTTTGATCAGACGCCCCCTTTCTCAGCTTTGGGTAGCTCTCGTAAGTGAAACAGTAGCAGCGCAGAAAGGTTTGCTTGTTGTGAGTGAAGCTGGACGTGCGATTAAGCGTGGCTGGTGGGTCTGGAGTCTCATCGACGATGCTAGAGTAAGAGGGGCTAGGGTTTTACTAGCCGATAGTCGTCTCCTTAGAGCCTACCTGCAAAACGCTCTTGTTTTCACGGATTACAGGCCTGAAGAAGCACTGGCGGCACAAAGGTATAGGTTGCAAATACTGACTAAGAAGTGGGTGAAGGGGAAAGCCCTGCTGGTTAAAGATCCTGAAGAACCACGCTTACTCAATATAGAGTAGAGAATTTGGCGGGCCCGCCGGGATTCGAACCCGGGATTTCCGTGCGGTTCGATAGGCCGCTCTCCGGCTTAGGAGGCCTACGCAGCCTTGCGGCTTCGGCGCCTTTCCAGCTAGGCCACGGGCCCTTTTAGAGGGTCCTCAGCTGAGGGCGCGCATTAGCGCGCCGATCTTCATCGGACCCGTGAGGGACACTAAGCATTTAGATTTAAGCCTTGCTCTAACCATCTGACACGCATGAAATCGAGGTTTCTGGTGGTGATCCTCGCAGCGGTGTTGACCGTAGGAGTAACCGTGTTATATGTCAGGCTCAGTACTCATGATGTAATGGCGCGGCACCCGGTGCGGGTTGAGATGACCGAGCCTCTGCCTCAGGTAGTAGAGCTTTACTCACCAGTAGAGATTATTTTGAATGTTACGGCCTACTACGCTAACCCCTTCGATCCGAGCGATATCGATGTGGTAATGGTACTAAGAACGCCTGAAGGTGAGGTTATCACTGTACCTGCATTCTACTACCAGGAATTTAGGAGGAGCTTAGTATCGGGGGTTGAGCAGTTGGTAGCGGTTGGCACGCCGGCTTGGAAGATTCGATACACACCCAGTAAAGTTGGTCGTCACGAGTTTTCCATCGAGGTGAAGACGCGCTCGGGAGATGGTGCCAAAGCAGGGCCGTACTACTTCGATGTGATCCCCTCCGGTAAAAGAGGGTTCGTGAGAGTTGCAGAGGACCAACAGTATTTCATCTTTGATGACGGAAGCTCGCAGTTTTTCATAGGGCTGAATGTATGCTGGTCGGGTAACAGGGGGACCTACGACTATGATGAGTGGTTCAAAGCCCTATCGATGGCGGGGGTGAACCTGGTGAGAATATGGATGGCGCCTTGGAGATTCGGGATAGAGTGGAGGGAGCTGGGCCGCTACGATCTCAGAGAGGCTTGGAGGCTCGACTACGTGGTCAAGCTGGCTGAGACGTACGACATCTACATCATCCTATGTCTCATGAACCACGGTCAACTCTCGACTTCAGTCAACCCTCAGTGGAGCGAGAATCCGTATAATAAAGCTAGGGGAGGCCCTCTTGCTAAGCCGGAGGAGTTCTGGACTAACGAGGAGGCGAGGGAGCTCTTTAAGAGGAGGTTGAGGTACATAGTCGCTAGATGGGGCTACTCAACCCACATCCTAGCCTGGGAATTGTGGAACGAGGTGGACCTAACCGACAATTACGAGGCCGTGAGAGAGGAGGTGGCACAGTGGCACAAAGAGATGGCGGAGTACATCAAAGGCATCGATCCGTACAAGCGACCAGTTACTACGAGCTTCGCGAACCCCAACCTCGACCCCCTAATCTGGTCGTTAGACTCGATAGATTTCACCACCGTCCACAAGTACGGCCCAGAGGGGTTCCAGGATCTCCCTGGGACGCTCTACAGCCTAGTTGTTAAAAAGAGGGAGATACACAGAAAACCCGTACTGGTTGCAGAGTTCGGCATTGATTGGAGATGGTGGGACACCCCCCTCTACCTCCACGATAGAGAGGGCGTGGGGCTTCATGATGGCCTCTGGGCAGCCATAATGGCTGGCTCACCGGCTACAGGGATGTCGTGGTGGTGGGACAATTACATACACCCATACAACCTCTATTACCACTTCAAAGCGATCTCCGAGTTCCTGAAAGGGGTGCAACCTGCCGGCTTAGGTCTCAGGACACTTGAGGCGACCGTAACTTCGCTGGCGGCGGAGCCTGGCGTAACGGATGTAACAGTATTCCCATCGCTAGGCTGGGCTAGGCCAGCCTCCAACTACTTCGTCATCAAGCTTGACGGGACGATCGAGGGTGATACAACTCAAATCCCCGCGTTCATTCAGGGGAGAGCGCACCCCACACTAAGGAACAACCCAACCTTTAGGGCTACTTTCCCGCAGGGTGGTAGAGTAGTCGTTAGAGTCAACTCCGTTTCCAGAGCCGGAGCCCGGCTGGCTATCTACTTAAACAACGAGCTCGTCAAACAGGTGGATCTACCCGACCGTGACGGCAAGTACGATGCTTTCGTGAGGGAATACGACTTGGACGTCGCAGTCGACGTACCACCTGGCACTCACGAAGTTAGGATAGACAACTTGGGGGCTGATTGGTACACGATCGATTACTTGCGCTTTGAAGGAGCGGCACTTGCTACGGCAAAGGTTAGAGTATCCGGCCTGACCAACGGAACTTTAGTCCTAGCCTGGGTTAAGAACGTCGAGTGGAGCTGGTGGAACATCTTGAATAATAAGAGTGTTGAGCCAGCTAGAAGCCTAGTAGTAACTATGCATGGGCTGCAAGATGGCCTATACAGAGTGGATCTCTTCGATACAAGATCGGGTTCGGTTGTGCGATCGTGGACGGCCGAAGCCAAGGATGGAGTGATGGAGGTTTACGTAGGCGACGTAACTGACGACATCGCAGTTCGCGCCGTAAAGGTGGGATGATTGTTTTCTAGGTATGCAGCCTTGGTTAAGAACCTAAGAGGCGTTGTACTGCTGAACCCTAATGAGGAAGGTGCTTTAGATACGGTAAAATGGTTATCTAAAAGATTCAAATATAGAAACCTTGGGTTGACCCCCTCGTCTGTGAAAGCTCTTGGCGGCAGAGTCTTTAGACCCTTCAGGGAGCTGACGTACCCGGTAAAGCCGTTAGAGGCTCTTGTAGCCTCGCTCTGCCGGAGAGGGATGCCCCCAGAGATCTCTGAGCTGCTAGTTTTTGCCTCATCATATGCCTCTCCCGCGCTACTCGTCGGATCAACGTACGTAAGTGCACTTGAAGAAATCAAGGTTGACGAGGTCAGGGTTTGTGGGAATCTGAGCGTGTCGGATTGGAAGCTGCACTTACGAATTGCAGATTACACTGTTCTCGACATGTATGATGTATGTGTCGAAGAGGCGCTCACGGTTCTCAGGGATCCGAGCGTTCTCCCCAGGATAACCGCGGGAAGGAGGGAGAGGGTAGCTAAAGATAAGAGGCGTTATTGGAGGATCGCTTGCGAGAGCGGATCCCCTCTCATCATCTACATCGACAACCTCTCGGTTGCAGCGAAACTGGGGGTGTTTGAGGGAGAAATTTATGAGGATTGGGCGGCGGCGCTCAGCGTGGTAGCCGTGGTCTGCATTCCAGCCGGGCTGGGGTAGCGAAAAGTACTTCCCCTCCTCCTCGAACTCAGCGCATGGTCTTAGACAGCCGCCAGCTGTTTGAGGCTCTCAAGCTTGCGTACCTTTACAGAGAGGAAGAAGGGTGCGAACCTACCAGAACCAACGTCACGTTCGACGAGCTGCTCCACGAGTTGAAAGAATCTCACCTGGGTGCTGAACGCCTTTACCTTCACCAGCTGGAGGCACTAAGGGAGCTTGAAGCTGGCAAGAACGTGATACTGATCGCCGGGACGGGAAGCGGTAAAACGGAGGCTTGGTTCCTCTACGCTGCTAGGCGAAGGATCCCAACCCTAGCCCTCTACCCTACTCTAGCCCTCGCTAACGACCAGGTTCAAAGGCTGAGCATCTACTGCTCGCTACTTGGCGTAGAACTCCTTCAGCTAGACTCGCCGACGCTGCAGGCAGCCGGAGCTCCCGGTAGAAGGACTTTGCGAGAAAAGCTGCGCAACGCCCTAGTCGTGGCCAGTAACCCTGCCTTTCTACTGCAAGACTTGAAAAGGTATGGAGCAACACCCCAAAGGGGGTTCATAGCGCCGAATCTGAACCGATTCGGCCTGCTTGTCCTTGATGAGCTCGACTTCTACAGCCCGCGGGAACTGTCGATAATCCTAGGCATGCTGAGGGTTTTCTCAGAAATGGGGTGGCAGCCGCAAGTGGCCGTGCTGACTGCAACGCTCAGTAACCCCGGAGAGATGGCCGAATTGCTGAAAGAGGTCAATGGGCGCGATTCCGCTATCGTTAAGGGGGCCCCCTTCCGCGTCCCAAACCGGTTATACGTGGTTCTCGGCAAAGATTTGGAGAAGCTGAGGATGATGATCTTAGAGAGGATCGGTGACGTGAGCAGACTGAACCTGGGTGAAGACGTTAAAAGGGCCCTCTTAGACGCAGAAGAGTTCAAGCGGAACGCTTACAAGGTGGTACTAGCGCTGAGATCAGCTGGCGTTGAAGTAGAATTCCCACACTTCGATCCTGTAGAGCTGTTGGCTAATTACGCGGAGGATGAGGGTGTCACGTTAGTCTTCGCCCGCAGTATAAACACGGCAGAGGAGGTGGTACGTAGAATAAAGCAGAGCCTAGGCGAGAGATCCAGCGCAGTTGCCGTTCACCACCACTTGGTGTCAAAGGAGGAGCGCAGGGTCGTCGAAGAGGGGGCTCGCCTCGGAAAAGTTAAGGTGTTAGTAACACCGCGCACTCTGGTTCAAGGAATAGATATAGGGAGCATCGTCAGGGTAGTCCACCTCGGGCTGCCCGATGACGTGAGAGAGTTCTGGCAGCGAGAGGGTAGAAAGGGGAGGAGGGCGAACATCCCGTTCACGGAGAGCATCATAATCCCCTTCACGAGATGGGATCGGGAACTCCTCAGTAGGGGGCTGAACGCCCTCGACAAGTGGCTCAGACTCCCCCTCGAGAGGACTATCGTTAACAGAGACAACAAGTATGCTGTGCTATTCACCGGCCTTTTCAAGCTTGCTGCCTCGCGAAGCTTGAATCTGAAGCCTTCAGAGCTCGAAATACGCCTACTCCAGGAGCTCGGCTTGTCGAAGGGCCTCGAGTTGACCGCTAGGGGTAAGCGCACCTGGCACAGGCTTAACTTCTATGAGTACGGCCCTCCGTACGGCGTTAAACGAATTAAGATTTCTGAGGAGGGAGTGGAATACATGCAGGAGGCCTCACACGTGGATGTTGTGGAGAAACTGCAGCCGGGCTGCTTCGATTACACCTCGGATCTGCTAGTTACAAACCTGAGGGTTACGAAGAGTAGGTGGGTAACGGTTGTCGAAGAGGAGAAAATGACTTTTCAGAACATCTACAAGCACGAGTTCCTGGCTCAAGCCTATGAAGAGTACAGAAGGGTAAAGGCACGCTGGGGTGAGAGAACTGACTTCTGGAGGGATTACAATAGGGGGCTGTTGCGCTCAGAGGTCATTTGCACGATGCATCCCCCCCTTAACGGTTTCGGCCTCTACTTGGAGGTACCCTACAGGGTGATCTGGATCGTCGACGGAGAAGGAGTACGAGCTAGCACCGTGGGCGGTAAGACCTACATTTACAGGCCGAGAAGGGTGGTGGATGTCCCCTCAACAACGATGGGGAGGTACGAGGACTATAGTTACGGCAGGCTCTACGAGCTCGAACCCACGATAAACCTAGACTTGGCGAGGCTGGGGCTCGTGCTTATGAAGATCGTTCTCAGGAGGGTTTTCTCCATCGGATTGAAGAGGATCAGCTACAGCCTTTCAGCTGTAGGCAGCAGGAAGGTTATGGTGCTCTTCGAGGATGACGCGGCCGGCCTCATCGAGAAGCTCGACTGGTCGGAAGTTAGGAAAGCGATTGAAGATTATCAACCCGACGAGCTTGACGAGATACTGATAGAAACCGTGGACGATTTGGCGTACGCCAAGTTCGTTGAAATCGGGTTCCGCTGGGATCTTGTTAAGCAGCACGCTCTCGCTGTGCTTGACACTATCATATCATATGAGCGCGTAAAGCTCCACTTCAGTGGGGTAGAAGTTAGTGTTCCGAAGCCCTCAAAATCACTGAAGCTCCTCTCATTGGATGCTCTAAGGCTACCGCTCGTCGAGGATGGGGAGGTCGCTTTAGTGTTCGTCGCCGCGTTCGACGGGGAGGAGGTAAAAACCTTCAAGCTCCTTAAGGAGTTCCACCTGACGGATCCCGCCTCAGCCTTACTGGTTCAGACGATAGCTGATTACGTAAACAGGGGCTTCAGGGTGTTAGCTCACGAAGCTGAGCGTCTACTCGAAGATCTAGCCGCTAGCAATCTAGCCGGCCTGAAGGCTCTCCTCTCCGGGTTGAAAGAGGAGGGTGAGCTGGTGGATACCGCGGTTCTAGTGCAGACAGTGACAGGCCATAAGGTGAGCGCGGACGAGCTTGCCATACTCCTCGGTTTGAGTTTAAAGGTTGGGTTGAACGATGTTAGAAGAGAATACGAAGAATCGCTAAGGAGAATTAGAACCCTACCCTACTCTAGATGGCTGTCATTCACCCAATACCTCTCCATAAAGGCTGAGCAATACCTCAGCGAGAGAGTACGCAACATGTACATGTGCTTCCTAGCGCTTTCCCAGCTTGCAGCTTGGGGAAAAAGAAATAAGCTCGTAGTGGAGCGAGATTACGATGGAAGCTACAGCGAAAAGGATCGCTGAGCTTCTATCCGAAAGAGGATACGAAGTCACGCTAAATCTGGGTGAGCAACCCGAACTCATTGTGAAGAAAAATTCGCTGACGGTTTACGTGTTACTGGCTGGCCGCTACGCTAAGCTGGAGAAGCTCTACGTCAGGCCAGCGCGCGGAAGCGGAGTAACCGTTGTAAACTGCGAAGATATCACCCGCGTGTGCGAGTGCGTGGAAAGGCTGATTAAAGCACTAGAGTTCGAGGAAAGTCAAGCGTGAGCACTTATTAATCCATCCAATTTGGTTGGGCGTTGATGCAACTAGGCGTCTCGACTTATTCCTATTGGCATTTCCGTGGGCCAAAGCTGCCGCTTACAGAGTACCTGAAGGCCGCTCAGGTGGACGGCTTCCACGGGGTGGAGGTGCTCGTAAACCACGTGGAATCGAGGGCGCGCAGCTACTTAAAAGAGGTTCGGCGGTGCGCCTTCGAATTAGGCCTCGAAATCTACGCGGTAGCCTTGCACAACAACTTCGTCAAGCCTGACCCCAGCGAGCGGCAGAGGCAGGTTTCCTACGTGCTGGAGTGGCTTGAAGTCGCGCACGAGCTTGGAGCCACTGTTGTCAGGATCAACTCGGGGCGTTGGGGGACGATAAGGAGCTTCGACGAGCTAATGAAGGCAAGGGGGATTGAACCTCCGATCGAAGGTTACACGGAAGATGATGCTATCGACTGGGTGGTAGATTGTATCTACCAGTGCCTTGACAAGGCGCAGGACCTCGGCATCATCCTCGGGCTCGAGAACCACTGGGGTTTAACCACAAGAGCTGAAACAATGCTGAAGATCGTCAAGAGAATCTCTTCGAGGTGGTTTGGAGTCATAATGGATACAGGCAACTTCATTTACGACACTTACAGGGAGCTCGAGATGATAGCTCCTTACACGGTCATGGTTCACGCGAAAACCTACTTCGGGGGCGGAGAGTGGTACACACCTGACCTTGATTACTCGAGGATCTTCGGAATCCTAAAGGGGGTCGGCTTCACTGGCTGGGTATCCCTGGAGTACGAGGGTCGCGAAGAAGCGCGAACGGGAGTGCGGAAGAGCAGGGAACTTCTACTCACGTTTATGAAATAGCAAAGTTTCATCTCCCCTCTCGCTGATATTCACTATTTCTTTCACTGTTAGAAGAGGACGCTCGGGTACGAGCCCGCCAGGCCTCTTTATCAGAAGAACGATCAGCAGAGCTCCCAGAATCACATAGGACGCGTAGTTAACGTCAAAGGGGATCGGCAACAGGTGCTTAACGAAGATCATCGCTCGGTCTATCAGAAGGTAAATCCCGGCACCCACGAGGGGGCTGTAAGGGTTGCCTCGCCCACCCAAAACCACCATTAGCACGACGATGAAAGTCCTCGAAACTGTGAAATCGTCTGGGTTCACGGCACCCATGTAGAACGCGTATAGAACACCGGCTACAGCAGCCATCGCAGATCCTACGGCGAGCACCCAGGCTCTCACCTTGGCGACATCTAACCCGTAGGCTTTAGCCGCTATCTCGTCGTCGCGTATGGCCCGCAGTATCCTGCCCAGGGGGGAGGTTGAGATTTTGAACGTGAGGAGCCAGATGCCGAACCCCATCGCCAGGGAAACGAGGAAGAGGACAAGTTCCCTCCAGGGGCTCCCTAGCCATGCGAAGGGGTTAACGACGCCGGCGCCGAAGGTCCCTCCAACTAGAGGTTCGTAGTTGCGAGCTAGGACTCTAACGATCTCGCTGAACGCTATGAGTGTTATCGCCAAGTAGTCCTCCCTCAGCCTCAAAGCCGGGTAAGTGACAGCTGCACCTAGCAGCGCGGCTAGCGGAACCGCTACAGCGAATGGCAGCGCGAATATCACAAGACCGAGCAACGGGTGCGAAGCGATCTGCCTAGTGATCAGCGTAGCATAGAAGTAGCTCGTTAGTTTAAACTCGCCCTCTAGCGCTAGCCCCAGTATCAGCGCGCCAACCCTAACAGACAGTGCCCCAACGGTGAAGGCTCCAAGTGCTAGGAAAGCTGCCTTGGCAAAGGAGGGTAAGCCCAGCTCGCCGTACTCCAGCTCCATCGAGGATGCCAGGATGAGGTAGATCGAGTAGAGAGTCCCGAAGCTGACGAGAAAGCTTAGGATCTCCAACTGCCTTTCACCCCGTTACTCCAGAGTATCGACAACCCCCTCGGTGACAGCATTAGAGTGGCAACGATGGCGGCGAAAACCACGAGGGGTCTGTAAGCGGTGCTTATACCCAATGACGCTAGGAGGTACGAAAAGAGAAGCTCAGAGGAGCCTATTAGGTACGCTCCTAAAACGCTGCCCAAGAGGCTGCCCACCCCTCCGACTATGACGGATGCGAACATCGAGAGCAGCATCGACCACCCTGTATCGGGGTTTACGAGAAGGCGAAACGGTAAGAAGACGCCTGCGGTGGCTGCTAAAGCACCGGAAATAAACCAACTGATCGCGAATACCCTCCTCACGTTAATGCCCAGCACCATGGCCAACTGCTGGTTTTCAATAGTCGCTCTCATTGCGACGCCCAACTTCGTCCTGTAGAGGAGGAGGTACAGCATCACAAGAAGTACGGATGCAGTCAGGGATGACCCAATAAGCGCTCCTGGGATACTCACTCCACCTACTAGGAGCCTCGCGTCGTTAAACATGAAGTCCCTGCCGTACACGTTGAAAGTCCGCTGCAACAGATCTGCGTAGATGTGGAGGGAGTAACGGATGACCATGTCGAGGGCTAGAGAAGCAACCATCAGCGTCACGGGACCTGCACCAGCTCTTCTAAGGGGTTCAAAGACCAGTGTGAAGCTTAGCAGAGCAACAAAGCCCCCCACCGCAAACGCCGCGGGTAGGCAGAGGTAGGGGGATAACCCTAGCGCAGCACTCAGCGTGTACGCGGTGTACACGCCCACCATCGCTAAGTCCCCATGGGCGAAGTTGGAAACCCGGCTAGTCAGAATCGTTAGGCATAGTCCGATTGATAGCAGCGCTAGGAAGTTACTGTACACTACCGCGCCGATGATCACATCTAGCATCTAGACACCCTCTCCAAACCTAGGTACGTCTTCACGAGCTCCCTATCCTCAAGCAGCTCGCTAGGGCTTCCCAGGAACTTTATCGTGCCCGAGACCATCAGGAGAGCCCTGTCGCAGACCTCGAGCGCCGCGAGCGCGTTCTGCTCCACGAGCAGTACGGATACCCCAAGCTCATCCCTCAGGTTCGAGATCCGCGTGATTACCTGCCTAGCCAGTCTAGGCGCTAGCGCAGCAGTCGGCTCATCAAACATGATCAACATGGGATCACGTAACAGGCACATTGCAAGGGCAACCATCTGCCTCTCCCCACCGCTCAAGGTTTTTACCTTTCTGTTTAAAAATGTTTTTAATTCCGGTACTAAATCAAAAATTTTATTTAATTTTCCATCTAAATTTGAACTTTTATCATATAGAGCTAGCATTATATTTTCTTTAACTGTTAAATTTTCGAATACATTCCCAACCTGCGGTAAGTATGCTAAACCCATCAGCGATCTCAGGTGGGGAGGGGCGCGGGTGATGTCAACGCCTCTGAAGGTTATTATCCCTGAAAAAATGGTGCACAAACCGAAGATTGCTTTTAGTAGCGTGCTCTTGCCGCTGCCATTCGGGCCTACCACAGCCAGCAATTCACGCTCTTTCACGTTCATTGAGATATCAGATAAAACCCTAATCTTGCCGTATCCTGCATGCAGCTCGCGGACCTCCAGCGGATACAATGTTACTCACCCAGGTAAGCCTTCCTTACCTCAGCGTGCTCGAGCACTTCCTCGGGCCCCCCCTCTGCGATCACACGTCCGTTGTGCATAACGTAGACGAAATCCGCCTGCTTTAGGGCCAAGTCGAGTCTGTGCTCGACCATTAACACCGTAAGACCCAATCTTCTTCGGAGCTCTGCAATGCGATCCATAATCTCCATGGCTAGCGTCGGGTTCACACCGGCGAGAGGCTCATCCAGCAGTAGCAGCTTTGGTTCACCCATGAGAGCTCTGGCCAGCTCGAGAAGCTTCATCTGCCCACCGCTCAGGGAGGAAGCTGGCTTATCCCAGGCCCGCTCGAGCGATAAGAGCTTGAGGACCTCAAACGCCTTATCTACGAGTCCCCTCTCGCTGCGCCTGAATGCAAGCTTGAAAAAATCATCTACGCCGCGGTATGAAGCGATTAGGACGTTCTCCAGAACGCTCAAGGATGGGAAAAGGTGGGGGATCTGGAATGTTGTTACGATCCCCAGCTCGAATCGCTTGTGAGGAGGTAAGCGTGTTACATTTCTACCTTCGAAGAAGATTGTTCCGCTCTCAGGCTCAAGAAGCCCTCCGGCAACCTGGATGAACGTGGTCTTGCCACTACCGTTAGGGCCTATGAGCAGGGTTAACGTCCCTCTATCGACTGTTAGCGTCACGTTATCTAGCGCTCTAACTTGACCAAACCTCTTTGAGATACCATTTGCAAGAAAAAGACCGTTCAAGTTCATGGTGCTTACCCTACGTACCTGAGCGTTTAACCTCCAGCGGGTGTCACAGCATCAGTGTCGATACTGTATACAGCAACAAGGCGCCAAGCGTACTCATTACCCTCCCTTAGTAGCTGGAAGATGCCGTAGTCACCAGCCTTCCTGTCACCGTTTTCGTCTAAGCTGATTGTCCCGGTAACACCGTAGTACCGATTCGCCACTAAAGGTAGAAGTTCTGCCAACTTCTCTCCATCATAGTCGCCCGAGAGCATGATGGACAGGGCAATCAACCATACAGCATCGCAAGAGTTTAGGGAGTAGCTGTCAGGATCCTCACCGTAGAGCTGACGATACCTCGCCTTGAAAGTCTCTTGAATCGGATTGGCTGAAGGAACGTATACTGTGGATGGTAAGCCGCCTAGCAAGACCGCTTCGGCGCCCGCCTCCGAGGCTAGCTTACTGTTAAGAGCAAGACCATCGGTTCCAAACCACTTGAGCTTCGAAAGGATAGGGTTCCCTGCTGCTAGCTTGATTATCTGAATACCCTCTTCGAAGGATATCAAGAGTACCGCGGTGCTCGGGCCGAGTCGTTGTGCGAGCTCGGCTGTACGAGCTACTTCTGCTGAGAACTCCTTAGCGCTCACATCATAGGCTAAACCCTCGATTTTACCTCCTAATGCCTCAAAGTTGGATTTGAAGTTCTCAAACAACCCTTTCCCCCAAGCATCATTCCGGTAGATAACAATCGCATTCTTGAAACCGCTAGTGTAAATGAACTTTGCTAAAGCTTTACCCTGGTAGCTGTCGGGCGGAACCACTCTGTAGACGTAATCTCCCGGTATGGCGAGAGCTACAGCCGTCGAAGATTGACTAACAACCAGAAGCTTATTGGCATCCGCAAACGGTTTAACCTGGCTCACTTCCCTGCTCGACATTGGGCCAATGAAGGCTTTTACACCTTGAGCTGCAAGGGCTTCTATCCTAGATCTTGCAGCTTCGGGATCAGTACCAGTATCCTCGAATAGCACTTGAAAACGGAACCTGCTACCCATCTTCTCGGCAAAACGATTAACGTCCTCAATGGCTAGCTGGATAGCGTTACGGTTACGCGCACCAAAGGTGGCTAGATCCCCGCTGAGGGGTAGTAAGGCCCCTATCTTAATCGTCGTTACTTCCTGTGCACCGCCTGCGACGAGAAAACGGGAGAAGTACCCAGCCGCAAAGCTAGCTGCTATAGCAGCAATTAACACAGCAATGTAGATAATTCTACCTTTTTTTCGCGTTACTTGAGTACCTTCCGTCACAGAGGTGTATCTTTCGATAGTCCTTAAAAGTCTTTTTCTTCTTTCGTCCAATCCTGCAGCTACTTAAAGATTTTTCATATAAAAACATTGTCTTAGCATATTATATGTTCTAAAACATGAGAAAACATGAATATACACAGCAGTACATTTAGGTGATAACAGTTATATCTAGACTGTACTCTCATGGTCATGTGCATCGTTGCAGTTACTAAGCTTCCCAATGCTCAGGTGCAGGTAACTCCTTAGCGGCAGTAGATCACTTAAAACTGTGGCGAAAGATTGATTAAGAAATGGCTTTGATGAGCTCCATGATGGAGAAAATCGGTGTAGCTCTGGTTGGTGCCGGGTTCGCAGCTAAATTTCACGTGAGAGGGTGGGTGGGCGTAAGGGGGGCTGATGTTACGGCTGTTTACAGCAGAACTGAGGCGCGGGCAAGGGAGCTGGCCTCATTGGTTGAACAGCTTGGTGTGGGTAGACCGAAAGTCTATACAGATATTTACGAGATGCTCGGCGACAAGAACGTCAATGCGGTCTGGATTCTTACGCCTAACTACGCAAGGCTCGACGTTGTAAAAGCCGTGGCTGAGGAAGCGAAGCAGGGCAAGGGCAATCTCGTAGGTGTAGCCTGTGAGAAACCTCTCGCGCGCAATGTTCAAGAGGCGCGGGAAATGATCAAACTGGTTGAGAAGGCCGGGCTCCTACACGGCTACCTGGAGAACCAGGTTTTCATGCCCTCAGTCACGAGGGGGAAGGAGGTTGTCTGGAGGTTCGGTGCCAAGTACAGCGGTAGACCTTACCTGGCTAGAGCAGCGGAGGAGCACGGAGGACCTCACGCTCCATGGTTCTGGAAGCCCACTCAGTCGGGTGGAGGCGTGCTCCTCGACATGATGTGCCACAGCCTTGAAGCTTCAAGGTACGTGCTCTGGGATCCTGAGCGGGGGAAAGGCAGCATCAAGCCGCGGAAGGTTTGGGGCGATATTGCCTCGCTCAAGTGGACCAGGAAGGGCTACGTTGAGAGGTTGAAGCAGAGCTACGGCGTCGACTACTCCGTCGAACCCGCTGAAGACTACGCGACAGCCGTCGTCGTGTACGAGGATGAGGAGGGGAATGTGGCTTTAACCGAGACGCATACCTCCTGGTCATTCATAGGGGCGGGTTTAAGGCTTACCTTCGAAGTGCTCGGACCTGAATACTCACTCTGGATCAACACACTTCAACCGGAGCTCTTCACCTTCTTCAGCAGGCACGTGAAGATCCCGCCCAGCGAAGAGTTTGTTGAGAAGCAGAACGCGGATCAAGGCTTGATGCCTGTGATACCCGATGAGGCAGTCACGTACGGCTACCAAGCTGAGGATCGCTACATGGTGGAGTGCTTCCTAAGGGGCGTGCAGCCAATCGAGAACTGGTACGACGGCCTCCTCGTTATGCAGCTAATGATGCTCGCCTATCTCAGCGCCGAAAAAGGGCAGAAGTTTAGCTTTGATCCGTCCCTCGTCGAGAACTACGTACCTCCGGTGCAGAAGGGAACCTGGAATCCAAGGTCCCTGCTCCTTTGAACTCAGGATACTCGGATACGCAACAGTCTTTTTCTAAGCTTGGCTTTAACCGTGTGCGCGCGTGCTTAGCGTATAGTGTCAATGATCCCGCTGGCTCAGGCATCGCAAAGGCCATACTTACGCTAGTTGAGTATGTGTCAATGAAGCTTCCGTTGGCTTCAGAATCTTACGAAATCCCACGCTTAAACGCCGTCCTTGCCGGCTTCAACGAGGATGTTCTCTACTTTGAGTTCCTCGACGAAGTATGCCTCGCGGACTTCTACTTGGTGCTCTCGCGTCACTCAAGCGAAGCTGGTGTCAAGTCCTTCACTGTCCACCATCCCGGAAACCCGATGAGAACCGCCGTAGCGGGTGGTAGACCCCTGGAATTACCACCTTCCAACCCACTGCTGTCTAGGCGTCTCTTAGTCTCCCTAGCCAGGAGGGTGGAGAGGATGCCAGGTTTCGTTGTTTCATACGAGGTAACCCACCACGGCCCCTCCTCCCTGCGGAAGCCAGTAACGTTCGTGGAGATAGGCAGTAGCATGAGTGAGTGGGTTCTCCGCGAGGCACACTCGCTTGTGGCGGAGGCAGTATTAGATGCCCTGACCAGCCCGGAAGAGCTTTGCACTATAGCCGTTGGGGTCGGGGGCAACCATTATGCCCCGATTTTCACTAGGCGTGCGCTAGAGGGGCGTGAAGCTTATGGCCACATGATAGCTAGCTACGCTCTCAAGGATCTGGACGACCCCGAGCTTGTGCAGAAGGTCGTACGAGAAGCTTGCATTAAGAGTTCTGTGCCGACGAACAAGCTAGTGGTGGAAAAGAAGCTCAAACGATCTTGGCGCGACGCTCTAGAAAAGATAGCCACAGAGCTCAACCTTCAGGTCGAGTACGTCTAGTCATCTTTTTTAAATAAGGTAGGGTGGGAGGATCGTGTACCTTAAAGTGGATTTTGGGGAAAGGGGGGACGTGGCCGTCTGGGTAGACAGCGATCTGAAGGGTTTACCATTAGACAGCGTCGCAAGGCGGTGGAGGCACGAGATCTACTTCGAAGCTCCGCTTGACGTACAAGGGGAGGGGGTGGTTATTGCGGAAAGAGGCATGTTCGCCTATTGGAGGCAAGGTCGAGCTCTCTGCATATTTCACGGGTTTAGTCAGCCCTACGCTCCAGTCGTGAAGATGGGATTCGTAGTTGGAAGCCCCGATGTTTTGTACGCGGTTGAGGACGGAACCCCAGTTCGCATCAGCGAGCATGTGGATTACGGGAGGGAGGGCGAGATCGCTAACGCCTTGAGAAGCAGGGGCCTAAAGGCAGCGTCCCACTCCTGGGAGGGCGAGGAACGAGTGGGCGTATTGGTCGAAGGCGCGGAAGCTCGTTTAGGGGTGGAAGTGTTCGTGGAGGATGAAGGATTCTACGCCGAAACGCAGACGCTGGCCTTCTTCGATCAAAGCCCCTCCACGCTTGCCTTCTACCGGATGCTGAAGCGCGAGCTAGCACCCACTGGCATAAGACCCGATGTGAACGATGAGGGGTTCATTGTTCTGACCTGCTGCCCGAGCAGTATCGAAGAGCTAGCTAGGGACCTCAAGCGCCTGCTGTCAGCTTACATCTACGCTGAGAAAACGATGGAGACGTTCTACGCTGTGCGTAGACCGGCGTGAGTGACAGTTAACGGGAGCCTGGGCTTAAAACTCTCGTCAAGGTCGACGTACCCGATCATTTGCACTTCAAGTTCCACTCTGCCTTCTTCCCTTGCTATCGCTATCCTTTTCAAGAGGTCATACGGGTCGCTAGCGTCGAATAGCGCGTATCCTGCCAAACAGTTAAGCCTCGGCATGAGAATGTACACATGGCGGGCCCTCAACAGTGTGGATAACCACTCCTCAGAGGGGGCCTTAACTTCGGCGAAGAGAAGCGGTTTGGCATGCATTTTCTCCGGGTGAAAGTCTACTAGGACCTGAAGGATTTTTCTAACGTGAAACCTGTAGTGGTAGGATAACCGGCTCTTACTAACAGTAGGTGTGCTTTCTGTCACGTGGGCGAAAAGATCCTCGTAAAGATTGAGCATAATCACCCAATCCTCGTAATCTGGTTCTAGCTTGGGTGCTCTCGGCAGCAAGGTACCTCGATTGGGCCTTAGATCAACTATATCGTACCACGGTGCTGTAGTGTAAATGTCGAAGAGCTCCTCTACCACCGCCCCTCGAAGCTTCATGTAGCCTAGAAAAACGCTAAGGTTTCGAGGGATAAGGTAGATGCCCGCTTCGAGGATGCCCCCGCTGAAACGGTAGATCTTCAAACGACAGACCAAAAAACCATTATCGGGGGGTTGGTAGCCACAGAACGCGATAAAGACCCTTCCTAGCGAAGAAAGGAAGGGATAGCCCCTCAGCTTAACCCCAGCGCGCTTCAACTTCCCTAAAACTTCATAGACGTACTGCTTCGATACGCCAGCAAGCTTAGCGGCTTCTGACACATCACCTCTTGCTTCCACGAGCGCGGCTAAGATTCTAGTCTTGCTCTCCGTCAGCACCACTCCGAAAACCCCAACCCTGTGATTAACGTATCGCTTTTCCGCACACGAAACAGTTTAATACCGTAGATAAGCTCGCACCTTCATGAGCCAGGAGGAGATGTTCGACAAGTACGATAAGTTCGTGCTTGCCGGTATACAGCGAGAGTACTTCGGCAGCCTACTGTTCTCACGGGGAGCATTAACTCAGCACGAGTTCGTCGCTCGCATGATCGCTGAACTAACAGGCGCGCCCCAGGGGACGAGAGCTTACGAGGAGCTTGTCGCAAGACTAACGCAATCTGTGAAGAAGCTTGCCGAGTGGGGGCTTCTCGACCTTAAGGAGTACGAAGTTAAACTCACGGACTGGGGCCTTAGCGTTGCAGGCTCAGTCGGCAGCGAAGAATACCAGAAGATAAAGGACGATTTGGCGAAGGCAGCTGGCCGCAGGAAGTAACTAGACCTCCACCCCTGTTCCACGCGCGTTTAGGAACTCTTTCAGCTCAAAGCGCCTAGGCATTGCAGTTGTTGCCCCCCTCCTCGTGCACTTCATAGCGGCGACGGCGTTGGCCAGCAGTACAGCTTCCCTCAAGTCGCGCCCCTCAATCAGCCGGAAAGTGATGAAGCCGGCAGTCCAAGCGTCACCCGCGCCCGTCGTATCAACAACGTGGACTTTAAAGGCCTCTACTAACGCCTCCTCTCCCTCGCGCGAAACGACGTAAGCACCCCTCGATCCAAGCCTGACTGCTACGTGCTCCAAGTCGGGTTTCTGCTCGAGGATAAAGGAGGTGGCTCGCCTGTAGTCCTCCGTGCCTAGCAGAGGTAGTAGCTCATCAAAGCCGAGCGTGATCAGAGTTGCGTACTCAGCAGCTCTGAGAAATTCGCGCTTGGCTCGATCAATTTCGCCCAGCCATATATCGCTCCTGAAGTTGGGATCGAGAGATACGTGTGCCCCTTGCCTCTTTAAAACCTCCATTAGCCTAAGTACTGTTTCCGAGATTGGGGGTTGGGAGAGAGCTACCCCCGACACATGTAGTACCTTGGCGGCTTTTACAGCCTCCCAGTCGATGTCCCTATCCTCGAGCAGGCAATCAGCCGTCCTGACCCAAGGCGCTCTGTAGAAGAAGAACTCCCGCTCTCCTTCTGGCCTGGCTATCACGAAAGCCAGGCTCGTACGAGCTTTTTTGACGGAGAGCCAGCCCGTGAAAACCCCCTCTTCACTCAAGTATCTGATGAGCATCTCGCCGAAAGCATCGTCACCAACAGCTCCGATGAAAGCTGTTGGAACACCGAGCTTAGAAAGCCCGACAGCTACGTTGGCTGGCGCTCCGCCAAAGTGTACCTCGAGAGTTAACCCCTCCCTATAGGTCCCAACCTCGGTTGGTATGAGGTCGACAAGAATCTCCCCCGCGCAAACGGCTATCGGTTCCACAGGCATGGAAAACTCTTGTAGTGTAATAAGCCTATTCAAAATCGGCGGTCGCGGCTTTGCGTAAGGTTGATATGTAGTACTTTCCAAAGATCTTTGGAAGGTGGTTCGATGGTCTCCGCGCCTTGGTACCGACCGGGTTTTTCCGATGCTGCAGCGCTGCTTTCAATGATGCTCGCGACGCTCGGTATACCGCGAAGTTGTGCCAGAGTACTGGCCGTTCTCTATCTTTCGGAGAAGCCCCTCACCAGCAGGGAGCTTGCGGAACTCACTGGCTACAGCAGATCGACGATATCGGCGGCCACTCGAATGCTCGCAAGCCGCAGGATGATACGTAAGCTGAGGCGGGGGAGGCACGACACGTACGTCGCGCATATCGGTTTATCCCAGTTACTCCTTGAGGCTCAGATTAGCCTGCTAGAGCATGTAGTGAAGAAGATCGGAGAGATCAGGTTGAAGATCAATTCAACCCTGGGCAATAAGCTCGCCGCGGTCGAACGCGAGTTGACGGACCTGATCTCTATATTCAAGGGTGAGTGAAGATATGAAAGGGAGCGAGACATTTGAATTTGAAATTTCGGCAGAGGATACGCCTATAGAGACTGCTCTAGAAAAACGGCTGAAAGCAAGTACCAATAGGAGAGTAGTTGTCAAAATCAGGGGTGGAGGAGATAGGATCTCTGTAATCGAGCGTTTGAGAGACCTCCTGTCCGCGAACATCAGTAGGACGGTGGTCATCTATGTCGAGTAAGACAACCCCCACTTTCGATATCCTCATCACATCGGACAGGACAATGATGACGAACCACCACGGTAGGGAGTTCCTCGGTTTCGTGACAACAGGTCCTCCACTCGGGCTTCCAGAGAAGATATGGATGTGGATGTGCGCGCCCAAGCCGAAGGTCGACGAAGTTGGTAGGCCCGTCGAAGCCCCCTACGGCCTGAGAAAGGTGGAGGCTGCTCTGCTGGACGCTGGGTTCAGCGCGGCGATCATTGATCCGGATCACTTGGCCAGACATTTACGGCATGCGAAGGTGCTGATGATAGGCCATCACGACTACTTCGCTCTCAACTCACCCAGCATCGAGTGGTGGCTCCTGACGGGCAAGGAGCCGGTCAATAGGAGGAGCTTCCTCAGGTTGATGAGGAGGCCGGAAATACGCGAGGCCAAGCGGAGAGGCCTCAAGATAATCGTGGGTGGGCCCGCGGCGTGGCAGTGGCTGTGGAATACGAGCTTCTGGCGTGAATTCGGGATTGATACTGTCGTGGATGGCGAAGCTGAGAGAGTAATAATCGAGCTGGCAGAGAAAGCTCTCGCTGGAGAGGAGCTGCCACTGTACGTTTACGTCGGCCCCCCCGATACCCCTCACATCGACGAGATCCCCGAGATCAAGGGAGCGAGCGTCAACGGGCTTGTCGAAATAATGAGGGGATGCCCAAGAAATTGCAGCTTCTGCCCAGTTACTTTAAGGCCTCTGCGCTTCTACCCCCTCGACAAGATCGAGAAGGAAATGCAAGTAAACGCACGAGCGGGCCTGAGAGGCTGCATCCTCCACTCCGAAGACGTGCTTTTGTATGGCGCTAAGGGTTTAGAACCGAACCCCGATGCTCTAATCAAACTGCACGTCCTCGCAAAGAAATACTTCAAGACGCTGGCGTGGAGCCACGTCACTCTCGCTGAGGTGAGGTACGCGCAGGAGAGAAGCAATCTAATAACGAAGCTTACAGAAGTGGTCCTGGATGAAAATCAAGATTACCTAGGCGTACAGATCGGCCTTGAAACTGGCTCCGTAAGGCTAGCGAAGGAAATCATGCCAGCTAAGGCGGCACCGTACTCTGTCGAAGAGTGGCCAGAGACGGTAGAAAGAGCGATGGCGATCCTTCACGAGCACAGAATCATCCCTGCTTTAACTTTAATCCTCGGCTTACCCAATGAAACCGAGGAGGATTTGATAGCCACAGCCGAATTGCTAGATAAGCTGAGGGATTACCGCAGCCTTATCGTACCAATGTTTTTCGTCCCACTAGGCCAGCTCAAGAGCCGCAGCTGGTTCCTCAGGGAGCACATCAAGGATGAGCACATAGAAGTAATGAGGAGGTGTTTATGGCATTCCATCAGATGGGCCGAGGACATGCTTTCCAAGTTTTACTTAAAGGGACCGCAGCATGCTCCTTTGCGACTGGTCTTAAAGCTCTTCGTATCCTATGTCAAATGGAGAGGAAGGCAGGTTGAGAAGTGGTTGAACAGCATTAGAACAGGTTAAACAGGCGTGAAAGTGTTTCAAAGCAGCTTAAGGATTCCAGCAGGGTACGTACCCAGCGCGATTAAAAGGGTAGAAAACAAAAGCAAGGCTAAGGTGGTGCTACACCATTCCTCCTTTAACACGATTCTGGGGCTTCCAAAAAAGACCCTCTTAAACAACCAGAGGCTATAGGCCGAGCACAGAACAAGCGCTAGAGCTACAGCTAGCATCAATGCGATTCCCTCTATACCAGTGCCCATTGATGAAGCTACGCCGGCCAAAATCGCAACCTCGGCCCAGAATCCCAGTGTAGGAGGCAATCCTGCAAGCGAGAGAACCGCGATCAGAACTCCAATGGCGGATTTAGAAGCTGAGGAGGCTAAACCACCCAGCTGTGTTATCGATCTTACTTCAAGCTCCTCCTCAAAGTACCCGAAAGCAAGGAGGAGCGAGTTCTTTGCTAGTGCGTGCTCGATTGAGAGAAGGACCACTCCCGCCAAACCGGCTTTGCCGCAGGCCGTTGAAACGAGAAAGAGCCCACCTCCCCCGATGGAGGCGTAAGCTAACAGCTTCCTATAGTCGATCTGGGCTAGCGCAATCAAACTACCGTAAACCGCCGTGAGGATGCCTAGCATGACAAGGGGAAAAACTGCGTCCAGTGTACTGAAGACGTGAGGCCATATGACCAGCAGCCTTGCTACAGCCCATCCCGCTACACCCTCAGCGGCCATCATAACTCCGGTCAGCGGCTGTGGGGCTACTGAGTAGACGTCTGGCAGCCAAATGTGCAGAGGAAAGACCGCTAACTTAACGAGGGGGGCGGCGAGCAGCAACGCTAGCAGGTTCGCGGCCTCTTGGGGGGTGACAGTTGCTGAACTTAATCGATCAAACCTGAAGGTGCCGAATTCATCGTACACTAACGCTAATCCGAGCAGGGTTACGAGAGCCCCAGTTTCCGTGAACAGCAGGTACTTGCTAGCAGCTTCTCCCGCTCGATGACCCCCAGTCAACAATAGGAGGAGCCACGACGACAGAAGGTACGCTTCGAATAGCAAGAAAAAGGTTGTTAGAGAACCGGACAAGGGTGTCGCGAGCAAAGCTGCAGAAGAGATCAGGTAGAGGGCGTAGTAGAACCTAGGGTCTACGCTCCTAGCTCTACGCCGCATAAAGTACGGTGAGACTGCCGCTTGCGCAGCACATATCACAGATGTAAATGTAGCGAAGAGCAAGTTGAAGCCGCTACCCTCGAGGACTATTAAATCCAGAGCTCGTTCAATGGGGTACTCCTCAACGGGCCTCTGAATAATGGCCAGGAGCAGGAGAAAGGAGCTTAGAATTAAGGCTGCAGCTGCAACAATAGATGAAAACCTCCAAGTCTTAGCAACCAGTACAGGTGCGATAGCGATTAGGGGTGCTAACAAGGTTAGGGAGAGCAGCACCTACCTACCACCCGCTAGAAAAAGGGAAAGCAACGCTAAAAGTGCTAGAATCCACAAAAGCTCCCTAAGGTTGATAACGCCCACTTGCACTCTAGCTACTTTACTGAAGCCCTCCACAAAGAAGCGGACGCTAAGCTTTATCACCCGGTTGTACGAATCCTCAAAAACCCGCGCGGCTTCCGCTAGAGACAAAGTACAATTCGAAATGTAGTAGTAGAGGGCGTTAATATAGAACCTCCTCTTTAAGACTTTCAGCACGATAGTAGGTAGAGGTGCAACTACGTGCCCTCTGTACACTAGGAAAGCAGTTGCGGTCCCAATTGCCGCGGAAGCAAGGCTCAAGGCGCTGGTAAAGATCTGCTGGCTTGGGACGCTCTCGTTAAATGTTAAACCGAAGAAAACTCCAAGCGTTAGGCCGGTTAATGCTAGCATTAAGCAGGGGATGATTTCCAGAGGAGCGTCCGATCGATCCTCACATTGCTTACCTCTAGCTAACAGCATTAGCATTCGAACTGTGTAGAAGGCTGTAATAGCGGTCGTGAGGAGGGTGAGTGTGAACAAGATAGAGTACCGGGATAGAAGAAGAAGCACCTGCTCTTTGCTCCAGTACCCGGCAAAGGGTGGAATTCCTATGAGAGAAAGGGCGGACAAAAGCATCGCTGCGTACGCGAGTTTATGCTTCCCATTCGAGCAAAAAAGATCCTTGTAGAACCTCGACCCCTCTGCGTGTATTACTACGCCAGCTGCGAGAAATAATGACGATTTGAAGAAAGCATGGCTAACTGCATGCATCACAGCGGCAGGAACGGCTCTCCCTCCGTAGTACCAGCTCGTTCCTAGAGCTGCCATCATGTATCCAATCTGGCTAGCCGTTGAGTAAGCCAGTGTTTTCTTCAACTCGCTCGTTGTACTCGCCTGGAGCGCAGCCAGCAGAGAGGTGATAGCACCGCTCCATGTTACGAGGTAAAAGAACAACCGAGCATCGACAGCTGAACTCCAAGCTAGAGCGAGCTGCGAAAGTCGGGCTACGAGGTATACGCCCGCTTTCACCATTGTTGCTGCGTGCATCAGCGCGCTTACGCCGCTAGGTCCCGCCATAGCGTCTGGTAACCACTCGAGGAACGGTACCTGTGCGCTCTTACCCATCGCCCCGATGGCCATTAGCACGAGGGACAAAAGTAGAGCATCCCTAACCGCTGAAGGTGCTCCGGAGCAGAGCTTCATGATAGACGACGACCCCGTAGCCGTTACCATTATGATTACTCCAACGATCATAAACGCGTCAGCGAATCTCGTTGTAAGGAAAGCCTTGAGCCCACAGTGAGAGGGTGTATACTCCTCCGGAGGTTCTCCAACCCACTGTGTTAGACGCGAGGACTCGCTATCTTGGTACCAATAGCTTATGAGAAGAAAACTGCATATGCTCACGATCTCCCAGCAAAAGAAAAGGAGCAAAATGTCTCCCGAAAGTACCAGCAGCTCCATGCTACCAAGGAAGAGCATGAGCAGTAGGTAGTACCTCGTCACCCCGGGATCTCCGCTCATGTAGCTAACTGAGTACACAAGCACGGCTAGCGATACCCACGATACAATATTCATGAAAGTCAGGCTCAAACCATCTACTAGTAAGCTGAAGCTTAAGTTACCTATCCCAGGCACTTTTACCCACTCAACGGACAACGAGCCAATCGGGCCGGAAGCCGCGAGAAAGCTAGTTAAAGCGGCAACAATGAGACCCACGGCTACCATTGACGCATCCCTGAGCCTACCATCTACCTTCGCAAGAAGTGGAATTAGGATGGCTGCTATTACTGGTAGGGCCCAGACAGCGTTAACAAGAACAAACATGTGATTCACCCTATAATCCTACTTACTGCGGTACGTATCCCCTCGACTAGGGGGCTTGGGTAAACGCTGAGCGCCACGATAATCGCCGCTATCGAGAGCTCAGCTGTTAGCATCGGGAGGGGGGCTTCGTGAAGCGAGGGGGCGTGCTTCCGGAAGATCCTGAAAGCGAGGTGAGCATAGACGCCTATTGCTAGGGCGTAACTGACCATGTATACGGCTAGAGCCGCTATTACTGCTGGATCGGAGAGCCTGTAAGCCAAACCCGCTATTGTGAAGGTTTTACCGTAGTAGCTGACCATGGGAGGTATTCCAAGCAGATTTGCTAACGCCACGAGCGAGGCGGCTCCAGTAAAGGGCATGCTGCGACCAAAACCCTCCAGACTCGCTAGACGCCTACTCCCCGTCGCTTCAATAGCGCAACCAACGCTCATGAAGAGGAGGCTCTTGCTTAGAGAGTGCGCCACCATTTGAACAAAAGCCCCAGTCGCCGCTACGAGAGCTAATTCCTGAGCGCCGAGAAAGCGGGCTCTATAACATGTACCTAAGCCCAGCATTATGTAGCCTAAATTGGCTATGGTGGAGTAAGCCAAGAGCCTTTTTACGTCCAACTGGGCCAGCGCAGCCGCGCTACCGACTAAACCTGAAATTGCTCCTAGAGTTATCAAGACGTACCCCAATTCGGGCAAGAGCGGCATAACGTTAAACAGGATTCTGGCCAACATAACCAATGGGATGTTAACGATAACCCCCGATAGCATCGAGCTGACGGGGCTTGGTGCTGCTGCGTGAGCATCAGGAAGCCACATGTGGAAGGGAACGACGGCTGCTGTCGTACCCAACCCGACAATGAACAGAAGGGATGCTGCAGCTACTACCAATCTTGGAGGCTGGTTCGTTCCGATGATTGCGCGTATCTCGTCTAGGTTCGTCGTGCCGCAGAAACCATAGATTATAGCCGTGGCGTAGAGAGTCGTAAGTGCCCCAAGCGTGCAGGCGACAAGGTACTTGAAAGCTGCTTCAACCGGCTCCCAGTACCACCATCTATAAGCTACGAGTGAGTACGCAGATGCAGCAGCCAACTCCCAGAAGCAGAAAAAGGTGAAGAGATCGTTTGAGAATAGGGCTCCCGTGAGGCCGGCCATCAGGAGCAGAAATAGGGTGTAGTAAGCTGCCCTACGTTCCTCCCTTATGTAGGGTAGCGAGTAAAAAGCGGCCGATAAACCGATTGCGGTGAAAATTAGAGCTAATGAGCGTGAGAGAGCATCGGCTTTGAACTCGGAGGGAGGGAGGCTGCTGCTCGTTAGCGGCTTATAGACACCTTCCTGCAGGAAGGGTAGAGCAACTAGAACAACACCTAACCCAAGCACAGCGAAAAGTCCCACAATGTTGTACCGTCGGAAACGCTCATCGATCCTGTTGAAAATTACGGTTAAGAGGGCTACAAGGAAGTAGATGGCCAAGATCTCCTGAGGTCCCACACTACCACCTTAATCTAGCGATCTTCGAAGAATCGAGGGTGCCGTAATGCCTGTAGAGAACCACCACTAAGCTGAGCGCTAGGGCAAGCAGTGCTGCACTCACCGCCATGTTTAGTGCAACGTAGATTTGCGCCAGCGAATCCAAGCCGTTCCCCTTCATTCCCATTCCTAAGAAGTTAACATTAACAGCGGTTGCGACTATCTCAAGCCCCATGACGATTTTTATCAGGTTACGCTTCGCTGCCATGCAGTACAACCCCACTGCCATCAGTGCCGCGGCGGTTACCGTGTAGGCGTTGATGACCGCCATCTCTCTCCCACCTCAGATAGCAGGTGTAGGAGGGCCACTATAACGGCGACGAGAAGCAGGAGCTGCGCGAACATGTCAGCCCACCTCGCCGTCCACAGAAGTGCAAGTGGTTGCTCCCTGGCTTCAGTCCACGTGGGCTTCAACTCCCGCTCTACCGCCAGCAAAGTGAGCGCCACAGCGATTGTAATGACGGCTATGGCGAGGGGGACGAGCCTACTCACCGCTCTCACCTCCTGTGTGCAACACAGATAGCATTAAAGCCGTCATCGCACCGCCGTAAACGCTTAGCTGAAAAACGGCTAGCAGCCACGCCCCGGCTAGGTAATGGGCAATAGCTACCATCACGCTCATAGCTGCTAGCGCAAGCACCGCTCTCACCAGGTTCTTCACTTCCACAGCAATAACAGCCGCTGCAATGCTCGCTGCTAGCACTAACCAAATTGCGTTCATTTCACCACCAGCTCAGATTTATCAGAGACCACTGACGCTTGTTCACTGCTACCCTTAATTGCCTTTCGCGGGCAAACTTCAACGCAAAGGCAGCAGAAGGTGCACTTATCGATGTAGAACACAGGCCTCAACCCCTTTTCGTCCTTAATGGGTTCAATGGCTGCTGAAGGGCATGCCCTCCAGCAAAGCCCGCATCCCACGCATAGGTCCCTGACGAATAACAGCCTACCTCTACTGGATTCCGGTAGCGCTCTTCTCTCATCGGGGTACATGATAGTTGCTCTTCTTCTCAGCAAGTTTTTCAACAGCTCAAGGGAGATCGCCATGCTAAGCCACCAGAGCTGCGATGACAAGGTACAGGAATGAAGCCGGTATTAGTGCGCGCCATCCCACCCCTATGAACTGGTCAATCCTCAACCTCCCGAAGGAGGCGCGGATTAGCGATAGAATGAAGACCACGAGAAGCTGTTTGATGAGGAAAACCGGCGTTGCAATGGCTAGTTCGAAACCCTGCAGTGGGACGTTAGGCCCACCTCCAATGAAAAGTGCCACAGCTAAACCTGTCAGTAGAACCAACTCTATATCCTTCGAGAGCCGGAAAATGGCGAGCCTCCAGCCCGAGTACTCGACAAGCCATCCTGAAACGATTTCAGTCTCAGCCTCTGGGATATCGAAAGGCTGCCTATCGAGCTCCGCCTGCGCTGCCACGAGATACACGAGGAAGCCTAGGGCGTGAATCCCGAGTAAGCGCGGCTGAGCCTTGGCTGCGATCTCGCTGATCCTAAAGCTCCCCGAGGAAGCTGCAACGCTGAGGCACGACAGCATCAGAGGTATCTCGAAGCCGAGGAGCATGAGCGCTGCTCGTGTAGCACCAATCAGCGAGAACCTGCTCGATGAAGATGCTCCCGCCGTGTAGATGACCAGTAGGTAAAGGGTGAGGAGGGCAAGTACGAGGATGACGTCTCCTTCAAGCGAGACGAGACCCCTGTAGCCCAGCAAAGGTACGAAAGCGGTCGCAGTGCAGATTATTGTGAAAGCCAGCAGGGGGGACAGCGTGAACATTAGCCTATCAGTACCCTCCGGCACTACGCTCTCCTTCGATAGGAGTTTAAGAACGTCTGCGAGGGGTTGGAGAATGCCGGCGGGGCCTGTGTAGTGTGGTCCTACCCTATTCTGGAACTTTGCTATCAGTTTTCTGTCAAACCACTCGAGGAGCAGTGCCAGCAGCAGGGTGTAGAGCAGGTACGCCAACGCTTGAACGAACCTTAAGAGAGGCTCTAGCACAATCACTCACCCCTAACGACTTCATCCATTCCGACCTCCTTGACGGAGCCTCGCTTCTCGTCGATGAGCAACACCCTAGCTGCGCAACAAATGCAAGGGTCTATGCTTGCGAAGATCACTGGAACATCGGCCACGTAGACCGGCCTATCCTTCCTCCCCGTCTTAAGCATCTCGACAAGGGCAGCCAAGTTGGCAAGGGTGGGAGTTCTGACCTTGTACCTGACCGGTCTCTCCGAACCATCGGATCTAACGTAGTGGATTAGCTCACCCCTCGGAGCCTCAACGCGCGCCACACTCTCCCCGGGGGGTGGCTTAATCAAGAGGGGGACTTTCGCCCTGACGTCGCCCTCCGGTAGCCGCTCGAGAGCATAGCGAATCATTTCAATCGACTCCAGCACTTCATCGATTCTCACCATGGCTCTCCCCCAGACGTCGCAAGTATTGTAGACTACCACGTTGAACGGCACTTCGTCGTGAATTAGATAGGGATCGCACTCTCTAACGTCGTACGGCACACCTGAAGCCCTGGCCACAGGTCCCACCGCGGAAAGTTCAACAGCTTTACTGCTGCTCAGGTATCCCACATCCTCTGTTCTAGCCCTTAGGATTGCATCCTCCCCGAGCAACCGCTTGTACTCGAGGACTCTCTTCCTTAATCCATCCAGTGTACTAATTATTTTTTGGGTCAAAGCTGCGTCAACATTTCTCCTCACTCCGCCTATCACGTTGTAGCTGGTGATGACCCTTCCTCCTGTGATCTCTTCCATCAGATCTAATACAAGCTCCCTATCACGTTGAGCCAGCATGAAAAGAGAGTCAAACCCTATAACATGTGCCAAGAGGCTTAGCCACAGCATATGCGAGTGCATCCTGGCTAATTCCTCTACCACTAAGCGCAGGTGCAAAGCCCTTCGTGGAACCTCCACTCCAGCCAATCGCTCAACATTTATCGCGTAGCACGTGGTGTGGGCAACGTTACAGATCCCGCAGATCCTTTCGGCCAGGAATAGCCCCTGTACGTACGTTTTAGTTTCCAGCACTTTCTCTATGCCTCGATGGACGAAGCTAACGTCGACATCGGCGTCTACAACCTCTTCGCCCTCGACCTTGAGTTTTAATTGCACAGCCTCAGGATGCACGGGGTGCTGGGGTCCTATTGGCAGGTAAATGCTCAACAACCTCACCCTCTTTCGCTTCCTTGCCTGTACTCCTTCCTAAGTGGGTATACTCCAGGCGGCCAACTCTCAGGGAGAAAGGTTCGCTCCAGCTTAGGATGACCCTCAAAGTGTATACCAAGCATCTCCCAGGCTTCACGCTCGTAGAAGAACGCTGCCGGGTACACGTCTACTATGCTTGCGATTCTTGCGTCATCCTTGGGTACGAGAGCCTTAACCGCCACAGATACCCTTCTACCCACATGCGCTATAACCTCAAACCTGTCGCCCGCGTCAACGCCGGTAACAGCGGACAGGAAGTCGAAACCCATCTCTTTTAGAGCGACAACCGCCGTGCGGTAGTGCTCTCGATCAACCGTAACGAACACCCTGCGTTTTCCTGCTATACGGGCATCGAGCAGCGCTTCCCCTAACGCTTCCTTCAACCTTTGCAGCACTTCTTCCTCGCTTACCGGCTCCTCGATCCCGCTCAACCTAGCTCACCCCGTTCTATCTTCTCCGCTAAAATTCTCAGAGCATCTAGCACAGCCTCCGGCCTCACGGGGCATCCAGGCACGTAGGCGTGAACCGGAAGAACCTCACTCAACCCCCTATGAACGCTGTAGCTTCCCACGTAGATCCCCCCGCTCGATGCGCACGAGCCGACCGCCACCACGAACTTTGGCCTCGCCATCTGCTCGTATATTCTGCGCAGTCTGCTCTCAACCTGGCGAGTTACGGCTCCCGTCACCAACAGCACATCAGCGTGCCTCGGGCTTCCTTTCAGTAGAACCCCGAAGCGCTCTGCATCGAAGCGGGGGTTTAGAGCTGCTAGGACCTCAAGGTCGCACGCGTTGCAAGCTCCTGTGTTGAATAGCAGCACCCACAGGCTTCTCGAGCGCGCCCACCTAGCCAGCCTACTTAGCATCCCAGCCCACCGTTGATAGTAGAACAATGACGAGCGTGAGACAGTATGTGAGAACCGCGTACTGCAGCGTAGCGTTCCTGAGCGGGAGCGCCGCCGAAAAGGCGAAAGCCAGCAGCATGGCGACCACGTCCGTCACTGTGAATAAACACACGTACTTGTAGAACACCACTGTGAAGGGGACTCTCTCAGGCGGTAAATCTTCGCCGCAGGCGTAGGGCGCTCTACCCCCCTCACCCCCTCGCGACCGTGGGGCGAGCAGTCTGTGTACGGCGTAGAACGTTGCTAGCACGGCAACTGTGCTGATGAGTAGGTATGCTATCTCTTCCACGCGCGGCTCTGCGATCCCGCCTATATATTTTGAACTCGAGCTATAGCTCCCTTAACAGCTCCTCCATCCTCTTTTTAACCTGAGCTAGCCTATCGCGTTCAGCTTCGAGAGCTCTGGCCAATCGATCGCGCTCTGCTTCGAGCTCCTTAATCTTTGCTTCATACTCCGCTCTCAACTCGCTTTCGGGTACGAACTTGTCGATCTTCGGCTCTCCGAAGATCAGCCTCTGCCCCTCCTCATCGTAAGCTACATCAACGGTTATCCTCACAAGATCGCCCTTCGCGCAGCCCATCTTGTTAACGATGACTTCGTAAAGCTTCTTATTAAACTCGGAAACATCCCTGATGATTACATCGCGAGGAGCGTAGCCTTTGAACGCCGCTAACGCAACGCGGCGGATCTTATCGGCGAAGCGGGCAGCCGGTATAATACCCGTCCTTAGCTCAACGGTTCTGGCGGCCTTTAGCGCAACCGTGCTGTAAAGTTGCCTGTACTCCTCCACCCGCGCTTCATCACGGGTAATCTCCTCCTCGCTTCCCACGTGCTCTAATAACGTTTACTGACTTAAAAAGTTTACTGATACATTAAATTATCCACTGACTTCACAGAGGCTCCTCTCTCGCACCTTCATCGATTTCAACAAGCCAAGCCCTCCTAGCGCCGGCGCGAAGAGCTGCCTTCGCGATTTCAGCGCCGCGCTCTTCGTCGGTCAAGGCGATCAACGCGCCACCAAGCCCGGCCCCACTGATCTTGGCACCGTAAGCTCCTGCGTGAAGCATAGCATCGCGTATCCTCTCGAGCTCGGGCAGGCTTACCTCGTAGAGGTCGCGAAGGAGCTCGTGCTGCCTATTCAGTATGGCTCCTAGAGCTTCTAAGAACCCGCCCGCAGCCGGCTTCACGCCTGCGCGCTCGAGGTCTTCAGCGCTCAGGGCCCCACGTTCGATCAATCTAAGGGCCAAGAGGGTTGATTCGTGCATGTGTATGGTGAATCTGATCCTGTCAGCCGCCTTAGGATCGATCTTCCTCAAGTAGGGTTCAAGCCTCTGCAGATCTAAGTTCTCCCAGAGAGGCTCCCAGTACCTTTTACCGAGTGATCTCTTAAGGTCGTCGGGTAGCTCGGTGAGCGAGAGGAGCTGTGCCAGTCCGCGCTCGATCTCGGCTTGCCTGACCGGGTGTATCGCTGCCACGCGGTGCTTTATGCCGGAATCGGCTACGACCATCTTAACGCCCTGTAGCGGGAGCTCCTTAACCTCGTAGGGCGGCCTTGTGTTTAGCAGTATTGCGCGCCCGTACGAGGACCCGTACTGATCCAGCCTTCCGCAGGGTATTCCCATAATCTCGTTCTCCGCCTTAAACGCCAATTCGGCAAGCTCCTTTCTGCTCAAGCCGAAGCCGAAGAAAGCGTCGAGGAGCTTCAGGAAAGCGACTTCCAGGGCAGCGCTGCTCCCCAAACCTCCGCCAGCGGGGACGTCGCTGTCTATAACAACGCCCAAGCCCCTATCTACGCCGAACCCCGCTCGCCTCAGTGCTATGACGCAAGCCCTCAGGTAATCGCCAAACCAGCCTCCACCCCTCAGCTGAGGATTCAAGGGGAACCTATCGAGATAGGGGCGTCCATCGCGCTTCAGGTTCAAGCTTACAACTTCAAAGTGGTCAGGCAACTCGCGCAAGGCAACCGCATACGTTCTGAGATTAACAGCAATCGGTACGACGGGAAGCCCCTTGTAGTCCTGGTGTGTATTTAAGAAGTCCGCTCTGCCGGGTGCTGAGGCTGCTTTTATTGGCCTTCCGAATGTTTCTGCAATCCCGTTCAACACTTCGGATCGGCTTCGAGCAGAGCCTAGCCCTTCCACGGATCTCTCAACGGGATACCGGTTTATATCTTGCTCAAGTGATGCACTACGTAGGACGCGGGTCAGCCACTAAAGTATTACTTCCTGTCATTAAAGAGCGGGTGTACGAGGATAAATTGTGAACGCTCGGTAAGTGCGATATGGCTCATCTAGAACGGGAGCTGTATCCGCTGGGATTCCAAGCAGAAGCCCGCAATTGAGAGACGACTCGCTTGAAACGAGAGGTTCGCAGCTAAGGGCTGTATGAATAAGTTTTTGCCCAAGGTTCGAGAGGACGAAGTGGTGGATCAATTGCCTTCGTGGCGCGTTCATCGCTTATACGCACGACGGTTTCTGAGTGAAAGAGGGATACGCGTGGATCAGGGGGGCTTTATGATCGATTATCTGGTCGACCTTCTTGTGGACGCGCCAATGGAGGCTGTAGAGCTGCTCAAAGAAGGGCTGCTCAGACATAATAAGATTCTCGCACTATTGCTCATGGATGGCAAACTGAGGCCCTCCGAGCCGATTGGGCAGCACGATTGGGGGGCGTGGCGAGGCTGCTTACCTTCGATCGAGGCTGCGAGACGAGTGGGGGAGATGATCGCAGGACGAGCTGGAAGGCTACTGGTGGATCTCCACCTATCGCTGGACTACGCCTGGAAGAGGAGGAGTGCTGATGCCTACCTTCAGTGGGCCGAGGAACTGGATATAGACCGCGAGGTGGTCGACTTCGTCCTTAGAACGATCTTCAAGGATGCAGATGAGGTGGGTAAGTGAGGTTTATGTGGCACATCGCATACGATTTCTGAATGCAGGAGGACTGGTTATCGCTCTACGAGCAGCTCAGGGCTGGAAAGGGGGCTGACGCAACCGATCTACTTGAGAAGCTGAAGGAGCGCTTCGTCGCGCAGGTCGTGGGCTACGACCTGGAGAAGATGAGAGCATGGATACTCGAGCTTGAGGCAGCAGTGGAGGCGGCCTGCAAGGCTTTGGGAGCGAGGGGGGTAGTGTACCCTAAGGAGTTTAATTCCTTCATCGAGGAACCAGAGGCGCACCTCAGGAAGAAGCTGTTCATCTACGCGCACGATCTGGTCCGCGGCAGGCTATCGCCTGAGGAGTTCCGCGAGAAGGCTTCTGCCGCCGTTAAGACGTCAATCCTCACGAACGGTAGATCGCTGTACCAGTCCTGGGTGTACGTGGTGTTAGTCTACCACTTGGCCAAGAACGGCTACAGGCTCATCTACCCCGACGACCTCTACCTGCACCTTGAGCGTACGGGGAGGCAGCGCACCGGCGGGATACCGCCGAACGCCGTGCTCTCGGACGGCGTCAAGGCTCTGAGCCTCTTCATCGAAGCACCGCGGCCTGTGGGTTGGGAGGATAGCAAAGATCTCTCGAGGGCGTGGAAGCTCTACACGGCTCTGAGGCCTGACATATTAGCCTACGGCGGGAGGGTTCTGAACATCGTTACCCTCGGTGACGAACCCCCTGTACTGAGGCCGGATGTCATCATCGAGTGCAAGGAGCTTGACGATTGGTATAAGAGAGCTAGGGAGCTTAGGGGGCCCATTGCCGCGCCTTTGAGCGCTGAGGAGTGGAGGGAGAGGTGGATCTCAGGCCTCTACATCGGCTTGGCTGACGTCCTGAACGTGAAGCTATCAGACGTTATCTCCAAGCTGAAGGAGAGGAAGGGTTTAAGGCTGCGAGACCCTCAGATCGTGCTCCTCTACAAGCGCTTCTATGAGCCGAAGAGAATGTTCCTCGTTTCGAGAGCAGCTGTGCCGGCCGACGTTAAGAGGATGCTGGAGGATGAGGGCGTGGAGCTCGTCGAGAGCGTCGGTTTTTCAAAGGAGGACCTCGCACCGGTAGCCGAGGCGCTCGAAGAGGTTTCGGCTACCGAAGTCTTTAGAGCGGACTTCGTTGAGCTTACCCCACGTGCTAAGGAGCTGTTGAAAATCGCGATTGAACGGATGGCCGGCAGGGAGCTAGCCCCGCCTCAACTCGTTGAGCAAGCCCTGGAGGAGTACGTACTAAGGCTGAGGAGCGCTAAGCAACCGGAACAGGATTGATAAGTTGAGCTCAGCTACCGCTACCGGCTTCTCCAGGCCCCAGTTCACGAGCACCTTGGGGTGAACTTCGCCTGCGAAGCCGACTTGTTCGCCATCGACAACGATCAGAGCGTACCTGCCTTTGATGAACGACGGGTGCTCCTCGCGCTTGAACGTGCACTCGAGGCGGAGGAGGCGCATCAGCTCCTTTACGACCGCTAACACTTCGGTTAATGTTGCCCTGCTGTCTGAGTGCGCGAAGGCCAGCCTCCTCTCCTCCCTCACCCTGTTCTCGGCCTCCTCGTCCAGCAGAACCACATCCCCGCATTCGAAGATCCTCTGGGGGTAGTCAGCGTGCTTGCTTCTTGACAGAACCTGCAGCAGGAGAGGCGTCAACCACGTCCTCAGGCACGAGAACTGGGCTTGCTTCGGGTTCTCCACTTCCACTGTGGGTAGCTCGGGGGCCTCCATTAGAGTGTAGAGGACCTCCTTGCAGGTGAGCATGTAGTTCTGAACCTCTTGGAAGCCGAAGCCCACCATGAGCTCCCTCAGCCTTCTGCTGAAGACCTCGATGGGGGCCTCGCCGCCCGCGTGCTGCGGGGGCATAAGCTCGGGCGTCAACCGGTCGAAGCCGTAGCCCATGACCACCTCCTCGACCAGGTCGACCGGGTGCAGTATGTCGATCCTGTAGGCCGGGATTCGCACGGCGATCGACTGGCCCTTAACCTCAGCGTCGAAGCGCATCAAGCGTAGGCACCCCACGATCTCGCCGAGCTGCAGCTTCAAACCTGCCACCCGCTCGAGCAGCTCCGGCTCGAGGAGCATTTCGCTAGGTTCGAGGCTTAACTCGTGCACCCCATCCCGGGAATGGACCGCTACCAACCCGATCTTCTCCCCCCGCTCGGCTATCGATGTCACCATCACCGCTAGAACCTCCTTCGCGGCCTTCAGGTCTGTAGCTGTGACATCCACCAGGACCTCCACGGTTTTCTCGGTGACCTTTGAGTCCTCGCTGTTCACTATCGGGGGCATCGATAGCACCTTACCTTCACCGTCGACCAATATCGGGAACCTGGCTTTACCAGCTAGCAAGTGTCCGTACTGAACACCCTTGGGGTGGTTCTTGAGTATCTCGCGGAGGCTCAGCTCCCTCCCAAACTCGAGCGGAGTAAAGGCAACAGCGCCCGGATCGGCTTCAAGGTACCGGATGGGGAACTTCACGCGGGATAGGTCGTAAACACCGATGGACACCTTCCTCCGATCCCTACCGTAGGTCGCGTGAAGCTTCTCCTGAAGCTGCATGATCTGGCTGATCGCTTCATCGTCCAACTCCAGGCCGTGGACCGTCGCTAGGAGAGCGTACGGCCGGTAAGCAGGACCCTCGTTAATAGCCTCGCCCACCTTCTCGATCCTGAACGCTCTGAGACCCTCCTCGACTCTGAGCAACCCCCTTAGGGCTCGCGAGAGACCCTCAGCGGAGAAGAGGTCCGGTCTATCGTGCGTAGCCTCGTACACCACGTAGCCGCCCTCAACGGCCTCGAACTCGCACTTCAACCGCGGCAGCAGATTCTCCAACTCCTCCTGCCCGACCTCACGCCCTACGAGCCTATCGAGGTCGAAGAGAGCCACCCTGCACACCGGCATAGCTACCACCTGATGGGGGGTTCCCAGTTCCTGAGGAACTCGAGGTCCTGCGCGAAGAGAAGCCTGATGTCATCGACTCCCAGCACGGTCATCGCAATCCTGTCAATCCCGATCCCCCACGCCGCCACGTTGGACCCCCCTATACCCAGCGGCTCCAGGACCTCCGGCCTGAACATCCCGCCCGGGAAAACCTCGATCCAGCCCAGCTTGGGGTGCTTGATGAAGCCCTCAACGCTGGGCTCGGTGAATGGGAAGTATGCGGGCTTGATCTTCACGGGTCCCAAGCCGAGCCTCCTGGCCAGCTCCTCGAAGAACCCGATCAGGTGCCTGAGAGTTACTCGCCTGCTCACGATGATACCCTCGAGCTGGTAGAACTCCATGCTGTGCTTCGCGTCGAGGTTCTCAGGCCTGAAGACCCTGTCGAGGGCGAAGCACCGGTACTCCCCCTCACCCCTCGAGTAGAGGGTTCTCACCGATACGGCCGTCGTCTGGGTCCTCAGGATCAGCCGAGCGGCTCTGAGGGGATCCCACCTGTAGCCCCAGCCCTTTGAGCCGGTTCCGCCGCCGTGCTCGTGGACCGCTTTCACCCTTTCCAGCAGCCCCGCGTCCCTTACGAAGCCGTGCGTGGGGTGCTTGACGAAGAAGGTATCGTGGATCTCCCTGGCCGGGTGATCCTGAGCCTGGAAGAGAGCGTCAAAGTTCCAGAGCTCCAGCTCGACGTGAGGCCCTTTCATCTCCTCGAACCCCATCGCCACCAGCGTCTCCCTCACCTCATCGAGGAACTCGAGGTAGGGGTGCTTCCGACCCGGGTATACGCGGGGCGGCGGCAGGCTTAAATCGTACTCCTTGAACACCGCGCTCCTCCACTCCCCGCTGATTATCACCTCCGGAGTCAGAGCGGTTACCACTCTGGCCGCGCGCAGCGCCCCTGACTCCAGCAGCCTCCTCGCCTCCTCCGTCAGCGCGAGGTACAGCTCTGAAACCCTCCTCACGGAGACCAGCCTCCGCCGCTTCAGCTGCTCCAGGAGCTCGGGCGCGACGGGGGCTCCCGCACCCACTCTCACCAGCGCCTCCCTGAGCCCGCGAGCCTCGCCTACAGCCCTCTTCAGGGCTT
>JAVYWK010000007.1:0-74057 GCA_038727095.1 Thermofilaceae archaeon
ACTAGGATCGTCGGTTCGGAGAGAATCGAAGCTGTCGGTCTCTCGTCGCAGAGGGAGGCTTTCGCTCCGCTGGATAAGGAGGGGAGGGTTCTCTACAACGCGATAATCTGGCTTGATTCTCGCGCAAGTAAGCAGGAGGAGTGGGTTCGCGAGCGAGTTGGAAGCCAGCGGGTTCTCGAGATCACGGGGCTGCCAGTGGATCAGATGTTCTCCGCTGTTAAGCTCCTATGGTTGAAGGAGGAGGCGGAGCAGTTGTTCCGCAGGATCGACAGGATTCTCTTCGCTAAGGACTTCATTGCCTACAAGTTGACGGGTGAAGCCTGCACTGACTTCAGCATGGCTTCGCGGACGATGCTGCTGGACATCCGCAGGTTGAAGTGGTCCCTCGAGCTCTGCGAGGAGCTGGGGATCCCGGCGGAAATCCTCCCGCCTCTTAAGGGCTCATGGGAGGTGGTCGGCGAGGTGACTTCGGAAGCTGCTGAAGTTACCGGGCTTAAACGGGGAACTCCCATCGTCAGCGGTGGGGGTGATAGACCATGCGAGGCGCTCGGAGCCGGGGTTGTCGATGAGGGCGAGGTGAACATTGGTTCAGGAACTGGCACGTGCTTCGAGGCCCCCCTCGTCGAGCCAAGGCCGGACAAGAAGATGCGCATCGATACTTGCGTGCACGTGGTTCCAAACCGGTGGGAGTACGAAATCGTGGTTAACGCGACCGGGGAATCGCTGAGGTGGTTTAGGGACCACTTCGGCGGCATCGAGGTTGAGGAGGCGCGGCGGCGCCAGGTCTCGGTGTACGATGTCCTCCTCGAGGAGGCCGAAAAAGTGCCGCCGGGGAGCGAAGGTCTCTTCTACTACCCATACTTATGGGGAGCGAAAGCCCCCTTCTTCAATCCTCGCGCGAAGGGCGTCTTCATAGGCTTCACTCACGCTCACTCGCGCAGCCACTTTGTGCGTGCTATACTCGAGGGTGTAGCCTTCCAGTACAAGGGCGTGCTCGATCTGCTCGAAGAGCTAGGCGTTCATGTCAAGCGTTTGACAATGACCGGTGGTGAAGTGAGGGGGGAGCTTTGGAACAGGATTAAAGCGTCCGTCGTGGGTGTAAGCCTCCTCTTACCGCACGTTAGCGATGCGGCAGGTCTCGGCGCCGCGATTCTAGCCGCTGTCGGCTGCGGGCACTGCAGGGATGTGCGGCACGCGATCGGGTCGATGGTACACATAGAGCGCGCAGTAGACCCAGACCGGGAGATGCAGAGGTTCTATGCCGAGCTCTACCCGAAGTACGTGAAGACCTACTGTTACCTGGAGAAAGCCTTCAATAGCGCGAAAAGTTAAAAGGGACTCTCAGAATCGCTTTCACAGCCCGGTGGTGTAGCGGCAAGCATGCGGGGCTTTGAGCCGAGCTTTAAGCTCGACGAGCATGCCCCCGAGGCCGGGGTTCGAATCCCCGCCGGGCTACCAAGCTTTTCCAATGGGGGAGCCGCGTCTTCGGGATACTCACGATAAGCGAGTCAACAGGTCAGATCAGCCAGGTTGCAAGCGATCAACTTAGCCTCCAAAGGCATAAGCACTGAATTTAAGGGGGGTTGTGATCTTTAAAGTGTGGGTGTGGAAGGAGTTAGAGGGGTTAGACCAGCACGCTGGTTTGCGAAGCTGGATGCTGGTAAGGTCAGGTGCTTGCTATGCCCGTGGAGGTGCGTCCTGGAGCCCGAGCGCGTGGGGCTCTGTGGCGTCAGGATGAACAGGGGTGGTGAGCTTTACACGCTTGTTTACGGCATGGTTTCATCCATGGCGATCGACCCCATTGAGAAGAAGCCGCTCTACCATTTCTACCCGGGCGCGCCTATCTTTAGCATCAGCACGGTGGGGTGCAACTTTAGGTGCCCCTGGTGTCAGAATTGGACCATCTCGCGCGCTAGCCCTACTAAGGCGTGGCTGGAGTACGTGGAGCCGCAGGACGTCGTGAGACTCATGAAGCGGTACGGTGTTCCCTTCCTGGCGTTTACGTACAACGAGCCTCTCATATGGTACGAGTACGTTGAGGAGGTCGCTAAACTGGTGAAGCGGGAAGGGGGGTTTAACGTACTGGTCACCAACGGCTTTGCCTGCCGGGAGCCGGTGGAGGAGCTGGCGGGATACATCGACGCCGCCAACGTTGATGTTAAAGCCTTCGATCCCTTGACCTACCTACGAGTGATCGGCGGCAAGCTGGAAGCCGTGCTCGAAAATGTCAAGCTGCTCAGGGAGAAAGGCGTGCATGTTGAGACCACCTACCTAGTCGTTCCTGGAGTTAACGATTCTGAGGAGGAGTTCCGCAAAATGCTACGCTGGCATTTAGACGAGCTGGGCCCAGAGGTTCCCCTTCACATCTCGCGCTTTTTCCCGCACTATAAGTTCATAGATAGGCCGCCCACGCCTGTAGAGACCCTAGTGGGATTCTGGGAGCTAGCGAGAAAGGAGGGGTTGCGCTACGTTTACGTGGGCAATGTGCCCGGCCACGGTGGTGAGTACACGTACTGCCCTCAGTGCGGGAAACCCGTGATAAAGCGCTTCGGTTTTGAGATCTTTGAGTGGAACCTCACGCCGGATAATCGCTGCAGGTTCTGTGGAGCTCGGGTATACATAAGGGGGGCGCGGTGGCGAGAGGGCTCTACGGCGGGGTAGTACGCTAACGCGGTAAAGTAACTCCTCTTTGCCCTTGGTACCTGCCTCGGTAGGGGATAGGCTCGCCCTCGACCCTGTAGAATACGACGTGAGCGAAGCGCATACCCTTTCTTAGAAGCACGGGGAACGCTCCACCGTGCACCTCCAGCGTGATTTGCCCCTCGAACCCTGCGTCGATCACGGTCGGCGGGATGCTAAGTCCCAGGCGCGCGAACGTGCTCCTCAGCTCGATGAGACCGGCCACGTCGTCCGGCATTTTAACGTACTCGAGCGTGGAGACTAGCACCTTCATGTACGGCTGGAGGACAAAGCCGGAGTCCAGCCTCATTACCTTGTAGTACTCGTTCAAGTTCACCTCCCTCAATTTATCTGGATCGAGCGGCACGGGGTTATTGAGCAGCACAGCGATCTCATCTCCGATCCGCAGGTCTATTCCGTTTTCCCTTATGCACTCGCTGGACAGGGGGTCTACCATCAGTAAGCCCTTTTCAATTAATCTCCTGATTTCAGCGCCCGAAAGCATGCCCTTCGAGTACTGCCGGAGAATAAACAATCAACGCTTAAGAACAGGGGCTAGTGACGCTCCGAGGATCTAACTGCAATGACCCCTTCACCCACCGCAACGCCCGCAGCCGAAGCAACTGGCACGCACTTCGCAAGGAGCACGTGGATCACGGGCTTCGGTGGGCACCACTCTTCGAATGCCTCAAAGTTCGCCATCCCCTTTGCCAGTACAACATCCACTGAAGATAATAATTCCAAAACCTCCTTTGATAGCTCCCCCGGAAGAGGGCCGGCACTATCGCTCCCCGTGCCTACGACTTGCGCGTAGTCGCCGAAGCCGAGCGCTTTAGCCTCCTCTTCAGTGACGTCGTTTTGGTAGGCACCGCTCTTCGCCACAACGTAGACCTCAAGCCCCATGCTATCCAGAACCTTCACCACCTCTAAGTCCAGCAGAGCCTCCCCAGCGTTGTCGAGGATGTAGGCGACCTTTCGAGCAGCCGATAAGAGCCGGCACGCCATCGCGCTCTCATCGCGGCCCAACCTGATTGTAAAATTCACGGTGAACGCACCGTAGCCCGGTACCCCCGGATCTAGGGCGTTCAGCGCGATCGAGTCTATGAGCAGCTCTCGCAAAAGCTCGCAGCCCTTCAGCCCTCTTACACGCTCCTGTACGCGTGGTATCACGTGCTCCTTCACCCAGCTGTTGCTCTCGGCCTTGTAGCCACTGTAAGGATCGGCGTTTCTGGCTGCCAGCTTTACGAACCGGTAAGTATCGGTAGCCAATCTAATCGTGGATGAAAAGGGGGTAGCAGCGGCCAACATTCCAGCAAGCCTCGTTAGCGCGGAGACCCTCTCATAGTCGCTTAACTGAGAATTTAGAAGCTCTCTCGACCTCGCCACGTAGATGCAGGGGATGCACTGCGGCCAGATGCGCATGCATCCCCTGCAAGGTTTCATGTGATAAGTTTTGATCCGTGCCAGCGGCCGGGTGGCGGGCCCGCCGGGACTCGAACCCGGGTCGTCCGCGCGGCTGCCCCGCTCTACGGGTTAAAAGCCCGTCGCTCTTCCAGGCTGAGCTACGGGCCCTCGTAGACATCCTTCAAAATCTGTTTTAAGCTTTATCTGCGCCGAAAGACCGGCACAAACCTTCGTCACGTCTCTCAAATGCATCACTTTCCAAATATATCAGTTTTAAAGCGCTTCGTAGATGAGAGCCTTCGATGGGAGAGAGCGTATCCGTGTACGTTGAGAGCAGTGAGGAGCTCGAAGTAGAGTGTCCTCTCTGCGGAAGGAAGGCTGTGCTACGGGAGGCCACATATGACTTACCGAACGTCGGTAGAGCACTGCTCGCGTCGTTGACGTGCGCACACTGTGGCTACCGGCGCGCCGATCTAGTCCCTCTACACACCTACCGTCGCAGACGCATCTATTACACGGTGAGCGATCCTGAGGATCTTAACGCAAGGGTTCTTCGCAGTAGCGTTGCAACCGTAGAAATCCCCGAGCTGGGGGTCTCTATCACACCGGGTGCGGGCGCGCACTTCACCGTGACGAACGTGGAGGGGATACTGAGGCTCGTACAGGATGCGGCGAAGTCGATCGAAGTATTGGGGGAGGGTTCAACAGGCTTCGTGGACACTGTTGAGCGGCTGATAAGCAGAGGGGGGCGATTCACGCTAATTATCGACGATCCATGGGGTGTGAGCTTCGTGGAGCCTCCCAAAGAGGTACGGGCTTGCAAGGTGCTTTTCGAGGAAGTAGAGGCCGGCTAGCCTGTACACTAGAAAAGTTAATACCGCCGTTTGCTGCAAGCTACATGTGGCGAGAAAGGGAGGTAAGAAGAAAACCACAGCTCCTCGGACTGCTGCAGGACTCGTCACGTACTTCGAGGAGGAGGTAGGCGGATTAAGGCTCAGACCAGAAGTTGTGATCGCGCTGACTGTAGGACTGATGCTTCTCGTGATTCTGGCCCACATCATAATACCGGTGCCGCCCTAAATGGAGGAGTTTAAAAAAGGATTATTAAAAGTTGTATCCCTGATAAAAAGGGAAGCCGTAATAGATAGAGTATCCGTAAGAAGAGTGCTAAGGGAGCTCGAAAGAGAGTTGCTAAAGGCTGACGTTAGCCCGCAACTCGTTCTCGAGCTCTCTAGAAAAATTGAGGAAAAGACCCTGCGGGAGCAGGTTCCCCCAGGCTTCTCGAGGAGAGAGCTGCTTCTGAAGAACATGTACGAGGAGCTGGTAAATCTTTTAGGCGGCGAATCCCGCTACGAGCCTAAGGTAGGTAAGGGTAGTACGATACTACTGGTGGGTTTGCAGGGCTCCGGTAAAACGACAACAGCAGCTAAGCTTGCACTGTACTACAAGCGTCGGGGTTTCAGAGTAGGGCTGGTTTGCGCTGACAACTACCGTCCGGGAGCACTTGAGCAACTAAAGCAGCTTTCTGAGCAGGTCGGTGCGGAGTTTTACGGTCGTGTAGCGCCCCCTCTTGACGTTGCACTGGAGGGTATGAGGGAGCTTAAGAGGAGAGGTGCTGATATAGTGATCATAGATACAGCCGGGCGCCATAAGGAGGAGGCGATGCTACTCCACGAGGTTAAGGAAATCGCTGAGAAGATTAAACCAACTGAGGTAATGCTAGTCCTCGACGCTACGATCGGGAAAGCCGCAGGCCCGCAAGCGGAGGCCTTTCACAAAGCTGTGCCTGTGGGTTCGATAATCCTGACAAAAATGGACGGCGCTGCACGAGGGGGTGGAGCCTTGGCGGCTGTAGCTAAAACAGGCGCTAGGATAGCCTTCATAGGCGTTGGGGAGAAAGTGGATGAGTTAGAGCCCTTCGATCCCCCCTCATTCGTCAGCAGGCTTCTGGGTATGGGCGACTTGAAAGCCCTCGTAGAGAAGCTGCGAAGTGCTCAGCTGGCCGTGAGCGCCGAAACCATCCTTTCAGGGAGATTCACGCTTCTTGAGTTTAAGCATCAGCTGGAGGAGCTAAACAGGATGGGGCCCTTGAGGAAGATTCTCGAGCTCTTACCGGGTGGAGTTCAGTTGACTCCCGAGCTTGAAAAAGCGGGATCGGAGAATCTAAGGAAATGGATCTCGATTATGAACTCCATGACTAGGGAGGAGTTGGCGAAACCGGAGATAATAGGTAGATCTCGCATGCTGAGAATCGCAAGGGGATCGGGTACAACAGTGAAGGACGTGAAGGAGCTTCTTGAGGCTTACAGAAGGGCTCAAAAACTGATGCGCCAGCTCACCCGCTCCCGACGAGCTAGGCTAAGCTTACCGTGAGACGCCGGTTCATAGTTCTAGCGGATACACTCGACGAAATGCAGCGAGCCGCGCCGCTTTTAGCGCGATGCGTGTCCGCAGCGCTGATGATATCGCATGGGCTTCGCACCGACGCCGATCTACTCTTCCATTCCTTAAAAGATGGTTTTACGATGCATTTCGTGGCCGACCGACTCAGAGGGGTTAGGCCTGACGAGGCATCTGTGCTAGGCATTATAACGAAAGCCTTTCGCGCCGCCTGCACCGTTGGCGATCGTCCTCGAAGTGTCCACTCGGGAGTTCTCATCTGCAAGCGATCGTTAAACGCTTTCCTCGCACAGTTCTCGGCGAAGTACTTGTGCAGCTCGCGCGGTTTAGACCTTAGATACGTGCAGACCAGTTACAGAGATCTGCTCTTCATCGTACCTCTGCATCACGAACCCCATATTGAAGGTGTGGCGCTCCTGAGGTGCTTCACTGACGTGCTATTGCCCGATCAAGTAATATCCCTCCTAAACCTCTACCTAGATAGGTGCTGCGTATGAAGGGGGAGGAGCTGCTGAGCGTCGCACGAAAAGTGCTTGCCGAGCATGCTCTATGCGACTCGTGCCTAGGTAGGCTTTTCGGGATGCTTGGCTACGGTTTGACGAACGCCGAGAGAGGGCGCGCCATAAAGACCGTCTTGCTCATGGAGTCCTACGATTCTATGAAAGGGGGGGCGGACAGAACCGTGTTGTCCCGTCTCGCGGACACAGGCTTTAAACCAGCAATTGAGACCCTTGCAAGACTAGGCGATCTTCGAGAAGTCGCGCAAAAGTGCTCGCTATGCGGTGGCGTAATGGAGCGCTTAGACGAGCTAGCCCACATGTGTTTAGAGGCTAGTAGGGAATACCAGTTCGAAACATTCCAGGTTGGCTGCTCCCTACCGAGTGAGCTTGTGAAGCATGAGGAAGAGCTTTGGCTTAGGTATCGCATCGAGAGCGCTGAATCCTTGAAGGGTGAGTTAACCAGGGAGGTGGGAAAGCGTATCGCGACGCTAACCGGTAAGCAGTACTCCCTGCAGAACCCTGATGTAGTTTTCTTGATCGACCTGGGCTCGTGGGGCGTTTCGGTACAAGCGCGCCCCCTATTCATCTACGGACGTTACAGGAAGCTCGTCAGAGGGCTCCCACAGAGCCCCTGGCTCTACAAACCGGATTCACGCGTCCTCTACCCTACTTCGATTGAAGAGCTTATTTCGAAGCCCCTCGTCGCCTTAGCCAAGGGTAGTGGTGCAAAGCTCCACGCGGCCGGGAGGGAAGACTTGGACGTGAGGACCCTGGGGAGCGGCAGACCTTTCGTCGCAGAAATACTCTGTCCTAAAGTTAGGACTATAGATCTACACGAAGCTGAACGTTTGATAAATCAGGAGGCTGGCGGGCTTATCGAAGTTGAGGGACTGCAGTTCATCGATGGCAGGATAGTTCCAAAGTTGAAAGCCTATTCGGAGATCGCTCGCAAGACCTATGTAGCACGGGTCAGTATTAGCAAAAAAGTTAATATAAATGATTTAGAACTTATCGAAAAAAGCCTTAAAGATGCAGTTATTACTCAGAAAACACCAACGAGAATTCTTGGTAAAAAAGTTGACAAAATTAGAAAGAAAGTGGTATACGAGGTGAAAGCCAAAATGATGGAGGATAATGTCATAGAACTGATCATAACTTGCCAAGGTGGGCTGTACGTTAAAGAGCTCATTCACGGTGATAGGGGAAGGACTAAACCTAGTGTAGCCGAGATCCTTAACGCAGTTGTAGAAGTGGAAGAGCTAGACGTTGTCCATATCGAGGAACCGGCTATTGTGAAGCAGTACCTTCGCTCGGTGGGTTAGCTGCTTGCACTGTGAATGGTTTGATGTGATCCTTGGTTGTTACTATGATCCTTTCCTTACCGCCCACACGGATCTTAATCTCGTAGGCTCTACCTCTCCTCCCTACTATCACCCCGATCTTCCCTTGATACCTCCTGTGCGGTGCAGTGCTTATGTAGTTGGGGCACGTGTCGATGCACACCTGATCGCCGATATCGTACTCGTACAACAGCCTGCTTAAACCTGGTCTTCCCCTCTCTCGCGGCTTCTTGCTTAGGAGCTTCCTGCTTCTACTCCTGTAGCCTTTCGAGTGCCTCACGCGGAGCTCGCCACCGCGATCACTTATAAGGTTTATCGGCCTCTTCCTCGACTAAACTTTTAATATTGGGGAGCGTTAACTATAGAGGACTGGCGATGAAAATCCTCAGCGAGAAATTGGTTCCTATACCTATCATAGCTAAGCTGCTAGAGGAGGAGTCGAGGAAACGGAACCTGAGTAGTGTCGAGGTCATTACCCTCGAGTATGCAAAGAAGTTCACTAAGATCCATGCCGAAGCAGCCGATGAGCTGGTACAAGCTCTTGTAGAAAAAGGTCTCCCTCTCGAGATAGCCGTGCAAGTGGTTAATACTCTACCTGAAAGTGAGGGCGAGCTTCGGACAATACTAGCTCCCCTCTCCAGAGTTTTTTCAACCGATGAATTACGGGAGATTATAAATTTGTTAAAATCTTATAAAATTACTGAAACTTAATTTTAAGGAGATTTGTATGAAATTTCAAGATAAACGACAAAAGGTATACGAGGACTACGTGTATATTCTGGATTTCCTACCGTATGGCTACGCTTATTCGAGAGGGAGAAGGGAAGGCTTTAGGGGTCCTATCGCCCAAGCGGTAGGGGAAAGGTACTTTATGCTGCTCGAGCTGGCTCCGATACCAGGCCTCGAGCTTAAAGCCGGCGATAGGGTCCCACTGATTAGGGATCTCGAGGGGCAGCTTCTACGAGTTACTAGACGCTTAACCTACGATGAGCTCACAGCGAATGCTAGGGCCGAGCTTCACGAGATAGTGAGACGAATAGTTGAAAGCAGGGAGGCAGAGTTTGTCGAGTTCTTCAATAAGGCTGAACCCTTAACCACCAGGATGCATTCATTGGAATTGCTTCCGGGAATCGGTAAAAGGCTTCTGTGGAAGATCCTTGAGGAGAGGAGGAGGAAGCCTTTCGAGTCGTACAAGGACATTTACGAACGGGTCAAGATAGACCCTGTAAAAGCCATCTGCGAGAGAATACTGGAGGAACTGCAAACAGAGCAAAGGCACTACATTTTCGTGAAACCGTTCATCAAAACGAAAACAGAGAGAGAAGAGATCTACTAGCCTCGGTTTCCCCATCACCTTTAAAATCTCACCATTTAAGTTCTCGAGATGCCTAAGCGGTGCCCCGAGTGCGGGGGTGAAATCATCTACAACAGGGATCTCAAGACGTATATCTGCACCCGCTGCGGAAGGATGTATGTACGAGAGGAGCTGGAGGATCTACTCGAGCGAGCCCGCGAAAGGGAGGTCGGGAGAGACCGTAGGTCGCGCCGCGTATGACGTTCATGCTCTTCGTAATCGGTCCAGCAGGCTCGGGGAAATCCTCTTTCGTTGCTGCGTTTTCGGACTGGCTGGAGAACTTCGAAATACCGTCCCTCACCGTCAACCTTGACCCAGCTGCCGAGTACATCCCCTACACGCCTGATATCGACGTGAGGGACTACGTCACAGCCAGGCAAGTTATGGAGGAGTACATGCTGGGACCGAACGGTGCGATAGTAGCCTCCGTCGATCTGATGCTGAACATCATCCCTAGTCTCAGGGAAGAGATACACGAGGTGGCAACCGAGGGTTACGTGCTCCTCGATACTCCGGGGCAGATGGAGATCTTCGCTTTCAGGCGAACAGGAACCGAAATCGTTAAGGAGCTCGTAGGCGATCGCGGAGGCGTACTATTCATCGTTGACGCCGCGCTTGCTACCTCCTCCTCGGCGTTCGCCTCTCAGATTTTCCTGGCCTCATCCGTTTACTACCGGTTCAGAATTCCGCAGTTCAATGTTTTTAACAAGATTGACCTTTTAAGTGAAGCTGAGCTCGAGAAGATGATCAACTGGGTTAGGGAACCAACGAGCCTCCTTGACGAGCTGGAGAAAGAGGTTAGCGGCGAAGAAAGGCTAGTCGTCAAAGGCCTCCTCGAGGCTGTAAAGGGGTTCCTCGAATCCTTCTCCATTTACTTTGCGTCCGCAAAAACGGCGCAAGGTTTGGATAGCGTCTACGCCGACCTCCAGAAGTTGTACAAGGGTGGAGAAGACTACGAGCTACCAGAGCACCTTCGCGAGCTCAGGGAGCGAGGGCCCACTTAGACCAGGACTTCAAGTGATTTTTGTGTCAACGCGAAGACTAGTCCACCCCCAGTCACGTGAGGCTGTAGGAAGTCGAAGGTCGTAAGCAACTTGAGAATGAAGCGACGCTCTCGTCCGAGCAGATCTAGCAGGGCTCTACCAACGATCGAGCCTCCACTCTCTAAAACTTCAACAAGTACATCCCTCCCTACAGTCGCAGCCTCGCCGAGCGCGCATGAGATTAAGTCTACTGCGGACGGCGCAGACCATACCGGTAAAGCGGGAGTCTCGTCGCACCTCTGAATCTCTATGGGGATGCCGAAAATCCCAGCGATGCGATCAACGGTAGTTACGAGGCTCTGTGGAGCTTGTCTGGGGACCTTAACCTTAACCACCATTCTCGTGCTTCTGCTCCATATGCTAGATAACGCGATCATAACACTCACATGTGGCACAATGACGTTGAGCGCGATTTCGTCAGAGTAGCCGTGATCCTCGCGACAGAACCCGCGCAACCACCTGAATACGCGGTAAACCTGCGATGGAGCTATGCTTTCTAGAAGCTCTAAGGTCACGTCTTCACGATCGATCATCGCTGAAGATTGGATCAGGCGCGAGGCGTGGCGGGGCGTGATCAGTCCGTCAAGTACCATCGCCCGAAACAATATGGGTAGGCTGGAGCTGGAAAAGGAGGGGCGCGGCAGCGGCTTCGACTTGCAGAATGTCAGTTCGATCATCTACAGTAACCCCAACTAAGGTTATTTAAAGGTCATCATAGTAAGTGAGGGAATGGATGAGTGGGGAACAAGTGAGGTCAGTGTTAGTGCTATGCGTTGATAGGGACAATGATATCGGCGAAGTCACGGGATTCGAAACTCCGATAGTCGGAAGTGAGCAACTCAGCCGGGTGGCTCTCGAATTCGCAACTAAAAGGCCGGAGGATTCAGATGTGAACGCAATCTTTGCTGCGCTTAGGCTCTACCAGGATCTCAAACGGAGTGGCAAGCTCGAAAACGTTGAAGTGGCCCTCGTAGCCGGACACAAGGACGAGGGGTTGAAAGCAGACTTGCGCATAGCTGAAGAGCTCGACCGCATACTTTCGTCTAAGAAGTTTGACGGGGCGGTGCTCGTTTCGGATGGCCCGACGGATGAGCTGGTGCTCCCCCTCATTCAGTCGAGGCTTCCCGTCCTCTCCGTACAGCGAGTACTCGTGCAGCAATCGAGGGGGGTAGAGGAGTCCTTCATACTCTTCCTCCGCTACCTGAGGAGGCTGTTCGAGGAGGAGAAGTACAAGAAGTACGCGTTGGGTGTGCCAGGCGCATTAATCACGATGTACATCTTGCTTTCACTCACGGTTCCGGCCTATGTGTGGCCTCTAATCACGGTTTCCATCGGCTTGGCAATGCTCGTGAAAGGGTTTTCCCTTGATGCACGCTTCAAGCAGGTATACGCGTCTTCCCCCATACTTTTTACGGCCATTATAGCCTCGATGCTCATCGCAGCGTTGGCACTGGCAACTGGAATTAGCAGCGTGACTGCTCTTGGGAGCGTTGATTTTCTCAAGGCGATCGGCTACTTCCTCCTCACCAGCTTAGGCGAGCAGATGCTAGTGCTAGATCTGCTTTTCCTCGCGATCCTCCTCCCCCTCGTTGCCCTGGCTCTCGAAGCGTTGCTGGGCGATAAACGATTCGGCACAAGCGAGGTCGGCGCTGTTGCGATCGCAGTTGTACTACGTCAAGTAATCTTCGAGTACGCTCGACTTCTAGTCGGGGCTGGGAGCATTTTCACGTTGCTACTCTGGGTTGTCATTGCCATCCTAATCCTAACGGTGCTAGCGTCGATCCTACCGTTAAGCCGGCTTAAGCTTCAGCAGAGAATACACGGCGGTAGTGTCAGTAAGCAGACGATTAAATAATGGAACTCGCGATTACACCACGCATGTCAGAGTATAGCGGGTTTGCGACGCCCAAAGAGGGCGTAACCCTCTGCCTTCTAGTCTCGGGCGCACAGCCGCAGTTAGGAGCTAGAGAGGCTGAGGCAATACTTGGGAGAAGTCTAACGCGCTTAAGCAACCGTCTTCACATTGCTCAGGCCCACGATACTAACGAACTGGGCGAAATGTTGCAAAGGTTGTACGACTCCGTACTACTGCAAGAAGCTGTTATCGTCAAAGCAATATCTATGAATCCACCGTCCGGGAGAGATTTTTACAAATCATTAGCTGCCGCATGTAGTTGGAGCGAGTTAAAAAATAGATCCTTTGCCGTTACTGTTAGAAAGTTAGGGGGCTACCCCTCCATCAGCTCGATGGAGTTAGCCGCGTGCGTGGCTGAAGGTATTATTGAGTCGCTGGAAGGTAGCTTTAGAGTCGATTTAGAGATTCCAGACATGAATATACGCCTAATCACCTCGAAAGACGCCGCAGTGCTAGGAATACAGGCTCTCGATTTAAGGGGTGACAGGCATAGGTTGAGATCTAAGAGGTTCAAGGTTTTCAAGCACCCAGCCTCCCTGACGCCTGAAGATGCGGGGATTCTAGTCAACTTGACTAGCTGGCGCAGCCCCCTCATCGACCCTTTCTGCGGTTCGGGAACCGTTGTGGTGGAAGCTTGCATAAGGGGTTTAGAGGCAGTTGGCTTAGACATCGATCCTCGCGCGGCTAGAGGCGCGCATCTCAACCTAGCTTTGTTCTCATGCGGCGCGCGGGGTCATATCGTCGTGGGAGATGCCACACGTCCCCCCTTCAGAGCCGGAGCGTTCAGAGCCATAGCTACGAACCCACCCTACGGTCGAATTCTGGCCGCGAAGGAATCCTCACTGGGGCTAGCTCGATCAATGCTGAACGAAGGAGTCCGTATAACCGCGCGCGATGCAGTCTACGCGCTGGTCCTACCCTCCCCTCTCAACCTGAGCGAAGAGGGCTTCCACGTAGAAGCTTATCCCGTGCGCGTTCATGGCAAGCTCACGAGATATTTTACGGTGGTGAGGAGGAGCGATGGTTAAGGGATCCGCGCGCGTGACGTTTCTGGGCACTGGTGCTTCATCTCCCACGAAGAACAGGTGGTTACCCGGCATCCTAGTGAGGATTCGCAACGAATTTCTCCTGCTCGACTGCGGGGAAGGTGTTCAATACCGAATTCTGACTGCTGGATTGAGAGTTAACAAGCTTTCAGCCATTCTCATAACGCATCTGCACGGCGACCATGTGTACGGGCTGCCCGGCCTACTAGAATCGCTCAATAATTGGGGTAGAATCAAACCTCTAACAGTCGTCGGCCCGCAAGACCTGCTAGCGTTTCTCGAATCCCTGCGACTTCGCGGTAAGTTGAACTACGAAATAGTGTTTGTAAGTGCGCGCGATAAGTTGTCTTTCAGGGGGGAGGGATACACAGTAAAGGCGGTAGCGGTAATGCACGGGCTCGAAGCCTATGGTTACGTGATAGTTGAGGACCCCCTACCCGGGGAATTTAATGCCGCTAAAGCAGAAGCGCTAGGGATACCGCCTGGCCCAGAAAGGATGAGGCTAGTTCAAGGTTACCCTGTAACGCTACCTAATGGTAGAGTCGTTCATCCGAGCGAAGTAGTGAGTCCGAGCAGAAGGGGATTAAAGATTGTATACAGCGGCGATACCACACCCTGCACCACCTTAGTAGAGGCTGCTCGAGATGCCGATTTACTCATCCATGAAGCAACGTTCGCGTCCGGACACGTGTACGAGGCAGAGAACAGTTTCCACTCGACTAGCGTGGACGCCGCACAAACGGCTCAAAAAGCAAGTGTAAAGTTCCTCTTTTTGACCCACTTTAGCAACAGGTATAGTGAAGGTGATTTATCTCAACTTTTAAGTGAGGCACGCAGTATATTCAAGGAAACATTTTTGGCTAGAGATCTACTGCAGCTCGAACTACGAAGACTTTATATGAATGGATTAACAATATGGTTTAATAATCTCTCGTAAGTCCGTCCTGTGCTTCGATCAAAGTTGCTCGCAGTAATCCCCGCGGAGACTATGGATCTGGAGGGCTTGTAATCTCCTCGACTGGTACCCCTTGCACTGTTCGAGGAGTTAACCAGAGTATTGCTGCCTCCGGATCCTCGCAGTTCACCTCAACAATTATCGGTCCTAAGGGGCTTTCTTCGAATTCGTATGTACAGAAACTGACTTTGCCGACGTACGCGGCCTGCTTATTGATGTAGAACGTAAACCCGCTGGCTGTTAAGCCCTTCAACATGAATGTGCGCGCGGCATCGAGGATCCTTTGCTCGAAGAGGAGGCGCCTGAATTTGACTAAGCTGCTTGCATCACCCTCCCCTACTAGGAAAGTGCCCTCCCCCACTTGCTCTTCAGTGAGTTTTACGTCGAAGAGATTCGTAACGGCCCTAGCGACTTTTTCTTTGTCCTCGGTCGGCCTGACTTCTACTCTAACGAGAACCCTCATCACTGCGACCCGAGTTACACTATTCTGACACGGTTAAGCTTCTTGTTCTGCCACGAGTACTCTTTCATCCTGCGGGATCTACCGAAACCGCATGCCGCGCAGTAGCGCTTCCTTACGTTGTAGCTGTGCCGACCGCATCGGCGGCATCTGATGTGGGTCTTCTTCCTTCCTCTCTTACCGAAAGACGTGGTTCCCTTCACCACAGTTACCACCCTTATATCATGCTGCGGGGCTTATGAGGATCACATTATCCCCCCTAACTACGACATGCCCCAGCTTACGTGTACGGCCTTCCTTAACCTCCTCTGCTTCCTCGAGTAGTAAGTTGAGGTGAGAGTCGAAGCTCTTTAGCACCCCTCTCAGCTCTCTGCCACCCTTAAGTTTCACTAGTACTTGCTTATTCACTGAGATTCTGAGCAAGTTGAGTGTAGAGCTCATTTTTCGTGCACCTTCACCGGCCTCTGTCGATAACTCTATATAAGCCAATCGCCACGGTGCTGTTGAGGGGGCCCGTGGCCTAGCATGGAAAGGCGCCGGCCTTCGGAGCCGGAAAACCCGGGTTCAAGTCCCGGCGGGCCCGCCACCCGTTCGATCTTTACTGATGGTTGATCAGCTGAGCGCAGCTAGCCCCAGGTAGTTAGTGGGAAAGTTCTAAGGCGTCCCTTGCGTACCGCCTGACGAGCTCTCCTCGCAGGTACGTCTTAATCGGCTACAGTGTGACATAGTCTTCAACCGTGGGTAAGCGTGGCGGGAGCCCTTTTCGCTTCCGGATCTCCATGATTAAGTCCGTGAGAACCGACTGGGGGACTGGATACCAGTGCGAGAACTCTGTGGCCCAGAAAGCTCTTCCCTGCGTGGCTTCGCGCATCTCATCAGCTAGATTGAAGGACTCGCTGACTGGTATCTCCCCGAGCACTCTCATCAGCACGCCGCGCTGCTCCAAGTTTAAGATCTTTCCTCTATGCTTATTCAAAACGTTTAACGCTCCGCTTAGCCACTCCTGCGGGACTCGCACCTCGATTTTTAGAATGGGTTCGAGGAGCGTTGGTGCAGCATCCATGAAGCTGGCGAAGATAGCGTTCTTGGTGGCTGGCATTATCTGGGCAGGCCCCCTATGTGCTGGATCTTCGTGGAGCTGAGCATCGACGAGAACCACCTTGGCCCCCCTTACGGGCTCCTGGGCTAGTGGCCCAGCTTGCATAGCCCAGCGGAAGCCCTGAACTATCGTGTCGGCCACCTCTCGCAGGTACTGGACGCCGGTCGTCCTATTGACGAATATGTTGAAGTTCTCGTCGATGTCCCAGATCCCTCTAGCCTCGTCAGTATCCCAGCCGGCGTACTCCCTCAGTAGTTTAGCCCGCTCCCTCCACTCCTGGTCTGCATACACTTTGCCCTCCTGCATGAGTTTCAAGGTTTCCTCGTTCAGAGGCTCAATGTAGATGTAGAGCCTGTTGTGCTTGTTTGGCGATTTGCCCTCAAACACGTTGCCGCGCTTCCTTACTGTCTCCCTGTACCTAACGATTGGCTGCGACGTGATGATGTCTAGACTAGTCCTTTGCTTCAGGTCCCAGAGAACGATTTCCAAGTGCAGGGTGCCCATGCCGCTAATTAGGTATTCACCGGTCTCCTCGTTTATGTAGACCTTTAGGGTGGGATCCTCGATGGCGAGCTTTCTCAGTGAATCGACGAGTTTGGGTAGATCGCTGCTCCTCTTTGGTTCCACAGCGATAGTTACTACCGGCTCGCTGATGTAGCTCATCCGCTCAAACGGGACCATCGAATCCTTGTACTTGATGTCGACTACAGTTTCACCCGCCCTTGCCTTCTCCAACCCTAGTAAAGCTACGATGTTTCCAGAGCTCACTTCATCGATTTTCTCCCTGTAGGGTCCCATGTACAGGCTGACCTGGAGAACCTTACCGCCGTCCCTCGCATTGAGAAGCCATACTTCGTCACCCGGCCTTACTGTTCCACTGAAGACCCTGCCGGTCGCTACGAAACCAGCGTGGGGATCGGCCACTACCTTACTGATGGCTATCACTAGCGGGCCCTCTGGGTTGCACTCCAGCATCGCTCTGCCGATCTCCCCATCCAGGTCGCCTCTCCACAGCTTGGGAACCCTGTACATCTGCGCCTCCCTCGGATTGGGTACGTGCTCGACAATCATGTCGAGTAGGGCAACGTGAAGCGGGAAGTCGTTCGCCAGCTGATCGTGGTACCCCTTTTCGTAGGCGTCGATTATGTAATCGAATTTTACACCTTTCTCAACCGCTATGGGTACCGTCAAGCCCCATTTATGGAGGGCACTTCCAAAAGCTACCTGACCCTTCTTAAAATCCACTTTCCATTTGTCCTTGAACTCGGGGTCGGCGTACATCTCGACAAGCACGTTGAAGTCGCGCACTATCTCCACGAACCGCTGCTGTATTTCCTGGGGGCTCAGACGGAGCTCCTTAATCAGCCTGTCCACCTTGTTTATGAAGAGTAAGGGTCTCACGTACTCGTTCAACCCCTGCCTCACAACGGTCTCTGTCTGCGTCATCACGCCCTCCACAGCGTCAACCACTACGAGCCCACCGTCCATCAGCCTAAGGCTTCTGGTAACGTGGCCCGTGAAGTCCACGTGGCCGGGCGTATCCACAAGGTTGATCACGTAGGGCTTACCCCTCCACTCGTGGTAAAGCGAAATGTTAGCCGCCTTTACCGTCATCTGCCTCAGCTGCTCGATTTCCACGTAATCGAGAGCCAGAGCTTTACCAGCAACCTTAGGGCTGAGAAGGCCCGCTGCCATTAGTAGAGAGTCGGAAGTCGTCGTCTTCCCGTGATCTACGTGCGCTAGAGTCCCTATGTTACGCACTTGCTCTACGTTCCTCATTATCCTGGCTATCTCTTCGACCTGTTTGAAGCGCACCATCCGGACTCGCTTCGAGCTTTAGGCTGATCTTTTATAAGGTTTCTGCGTTGGTCCAGCCCGCTTTGCACGTATCTCCTTGCGGCAGCACCGAGCTTGAGTAAGGCTACACTTTTGAGAAATGCGCGATTTTTACGAGCTCAGCATCTCCAACTCAAGGTTCAAGAACGGCCGCGACCCTGCTGGCAGGTGCATGATCGATTCGTGCTAGCGTCAGGCTTTATCGGGGTGCAGCCGCAAGTATTCTCTCACGAAGGTTTCCAGCACTCTTTTTACCCCCTCCACGTCGAGAGCTGCTGTATTGATCACGATATCTGCTATTGAAAGATCCTCTATATCGACTCCGTAATACTTGAGAGCCCTAGCTCTGTTGCTCAACTCCCTTGTTCGCACCTCCTTCTCGACCTCAACGATAGGTTTAGCCTCCCTTTTCGCGACTCTTTCGACCCTCACCTCTAGGGGGGCCACGAGCACTATCTTCAAGTCCGCGTGTTCGCTTAGGAGCCACACAGCTAAGTGGCCCTCTATGACGACTCCTCCCCGCTCAGCCTCTCTGAGAGCACGCACGTCAACCTCCCTATCAATACTCTCGTCCAACTCAGCCAGCCTGTGGAGTTCAACCAAATCGATGCCCCTCTCCTGAGCGATTCGCCTAAACAGCTCTCCGCTCGAAACGTACCTCAGGTTGAAAACCTGAGCAATGTGCCTGGCATAGGTCGTCTTGCCGGTCCCGGGTTTACCGCTGACCGCTACCGTTAAGCGCCTCATGACTCTACCTTGATGTGTATAAAACATCGACGGTGGATTTCAGCGCAACCTTCAGGCATGTGGGGCACAGATAGCCGCCGTAAATCCGGGTGGGAGGCCTATGACCCCTCCGCTCTTCCCTCGACGTCATCTTGGGGAAGCCATGCAGCGGACGCTTGCATAGGGCGCACTTGGGGTAGTCGTGCCTCTTATCGACTACGCGCAACGCCAACCTGCCACCAGGCGTGCGCACGAGCTTCCACTTGCTTCTCCTTATCGATGGCCTCGGCATCGCGAGGTGCCCTACTCCAGCTTTAAAAACTTTGAAGGCTGAGTGATGCGTGCAGGTGAGCGAACTCTTCAGTGGGAGTTTTTCCGTGATCGCGGCTACAGCCCTGATCTACGCTCTCTTCGCACTGTTGAGGGCTGTAAGCCGCCTGGTCATCAATAGAGCAAAGCTGGAGAAGATAGAGGCTGAAGTCAAGTCGTGGGAGGAGCGAAGGCGAAGGGCTATTCAGAGCCGCGATATGAAGCTTTACGAACGCGTGCAGAGGGAGCAAGCTAGGATAGATAAGTTGAGGAGGGAGGCCGACCTCGAGAGGATGAAGGCATCGGCCGTATCTATTGTTGCATGGCCCATCCTCCTCACACTGCTTTGGAGGGTGACCGGCGACCCGGTCGTCGCACTCGCCCCTGCACCGTGGGGTTACACGCAGATTACATTCTCCGCTTGGTTTATTGCAAACGCCATTTGGGCGAACGCGCTTCTCGATAGAATCGCGTCGCTTCTGCATCAGGCATTCACGGCTGGAAAGCAGTCCCACGGGTAGCTACACGCTATAACTGACTTAGAGATCCTTACTCAGTTGCGGTCGAGAGAGAAACTTTATAAACGAATGTTAAAGGCATTCACTGCAAAGGTGGGAGTATGAGCTCTGCAAGCGCACAGAAGAAGCCTCATCTTAACTTAGTGGTTATCGGGCACATCGACCACGGCAAATCAACGCTGATGGGCAGGTTTCTCTACGAACTGGGGACTGTAGACGAGCGAACAATCAGAGAGTATGAGGAGGAGGCGAAAAAGCTAGGTAAAGAGACATTCAAGTTTGCTTGGGTTCTCGACAGGTTGAAGGAAGAGAGGGAAAGGGGTATTACAATCGACCTAGGGTTCTACAAGTTCGAAACTAATAAATACTTCTTCACCCTTATCGACGCGCCGGGGCATAGGGACTTCGTTAAAAACATGGTCACGGGCGCCAGCCAGGCTGATTGCGCGTTGCTGGTCGTCAGCGCTAAGGAGGGCGAGTACGAGGCTGGCATGAGCCCTGGCGGCCAGACGCGGGAGCACGCGTTCCTGGCCAAGACCATGGGCGTCGACCAGATAATGGTCGCCATCAACAAGATGGACACGGTCAACTACAGCCAGCAGAGATACGAGGAAGTGAAGAACGGAGTTAGCAGGCTCCTTAGAATGGTCGGTTACAACATAAACAAAGTGCATTTCATCCCCGTCTCCGCGTGGGATGGAGTCAACGTAACCAAGCTGAACAAAGACAAAACACCGTGGTACAATGGTCCCACATTGTTGGAGGCCTTCGACTCTCTTGAAGAGCCCACGAGGCCCATCGATAAGCCGCTTAGAGTCCCGATTCAGGATGTGTACTCCATAAAGGGAGTGGGCACAGTACCCGTGGGTAGGGTGGAAACCGGCATCCTCAAGGTCAACGATGTAGTGGTCTTCATGCCACCAAACGTGAAGGGTGAGGTAAAGTCCATAGAAACTCACCACACAAGGATCGATCAGGCGATCCCCGGTGACAACATCGGCTTCAACGTGAAGGGTGTTGAACGCGCACAGCTCAAGAGGGGTGATGTTGCTGGACATCCCACGAGCCCGCCAACAGTGGCCGAGGAGTTTGTTGGCAGGATATACGTGCTCTTCCACCCAACAGCCATCGCCGCTGGCTACACACCGGTTCTCCACATTCACACAGCAACCGTACCTATTAGATTCGCAGCCATCGAGAAGAAGCTAGATCCCAGGACTGGCGCCGCCGTGGAAGAGAACCCGGCATTTATCAAGCAAGGCGACGCAGCTATAGTGAGATTCAAGCCTTTGAAGCCCGTCGTAGTGGAGAAGTACTCCGATCTACCGCAGCTAGGTCGATTCGCGATAAGAGACTCTGGCAGAACGATCGCCGCTGGCGTCGTAATCGACGTAGTTCCAGCCAAAGCGCAGTAAAGTCGAGGTTAGAGGCAATGCCTCGCATCGTACGCATCAAACTCTCTAGCACCTCCGTCGAAGACCTCAACTCGGTCTGCGAGGAGATAAGGAACATCGCTAAGAAAACAGGCGTTAGAATGCGAGGACCAATACCGCTCCCCACGAAGCGGCTATTAGTCACTGTTCGCAAAGCCCCCAGCGGTCAAGGCTACCACACTTTCGACCATTGGGAAATGAGAATTCACAAGAGAGTAATCGACATGGACGCTGACGAGCGAGCAATGAGGCAATTAATGAGGATCCGCGTACCAAAGACCGTGAGAGTTGAAATAGAGATCAAGTAGAAGTAAAACATAATGATTTTTTATTTAACTCATATATTATTCTAATCCAGCGTACATCCGATTATGAGACTCGTTCAACGCCACCTACGCTCCGATCAGCTTAAAAAGCATTAACGATCGTAATTTGCGCCGGGGTGGCCGAGTGGACCAAGGCGCCGGCCTTGAGACCCGTTAAAAACGGGAAAGCCGGTGCCCCTTCAGGGGCTCCCGGGTTCGAATCCCGGCCCCGGCGCCACGTTTCGTGCTCCTACCAACTCAGGCACCTAGACCAGGCGTTAATCCCAAGCTTCTCAATATCAGGTGCAATCCCTCCCGCGTGATCTTCCCTGTAGCTCCTACTACGAGATCCCTCGGTGGGTAGATTAGGTAGCCCTTGTAGTAGCCGCTCGGGTTGCTATAGTAGAAGATATGGAGAACTAGTATTAAGAGGTTTAATTGCCGTGGCGAGTACCGCTGCTCTAGTTGTACAGCTTCCTCCTCGCTGATGTCAACCCTCTTGAGTAGAGATTCGACTATCCCGCGGGGGTCTTCATCCATTGCTGAAAGTAGGTCTGACAGGCTCAATCCAGAATCCCTTAGGAAGTCTCTTAATGCGTCTTTCAGCGTTATTACTCGTTTCACATGCTTCAGTGTAAGCGTAGGAGTAAAAGGTATTTCCTGGCTGAAGGGCGTTAAGCCTAGCATCGAGCAGGGGCTTTCGCAACGTTAAAGCTAAAAAGCAATCGTAGGCTAATTTGCTGAGCCGAATTGAGCAGCGTATGTCCGTACTTGTTCAGGGATCGTGAAGGCAGGTTCATGTGTGAAGTGCTAGGGGGTCGAGTAGACCCCGGTTTAATGCCCTGCCTAGCTAACTATAGGGAATGCCAATTCTACGCCGAACGAGCAACGATTAGAGCAGGGCCAGCAGCCGTTATGCACCCTCCTGTCGAACGTCCTCTCCCGCCGGAGGAAGTACCAACTCGTGCTGAAACGCAAGCCCTTGAGCGTCCGTTGGCTGAGAAGGGCGCTGAAGAGCTAGAGGAAAAGGTTATCGAGGAACTGAAGACTGTCGAGGCTCTAGCAGTACAATTGAACGAAAAATGGGCCTCCTATGAAGAGGGAGCCCGCAGGTTGGTCAAGATGTGGGAGGAAGTAAGCATGACCGGCACTCATGCGGTTCGAGCGTTGAGCGAGGTAGCCAGCATGTACGAGAAGCTGCTCAGCAACCTCAAATTGCTCCTGGACACTGGGAGAATATCGTCAGCAGCTTACGAGGAGCTTAAAAAAGAGGTTGAATCCAACTTGAACGACTACCGGAAAAGGAGGGAGGATCTCGAGATAGCCCTTAAGAGCGCTGAGCGCCTTGTCACACCCCACATTCAGCGTGTGAAGGTCTCCGAGGCTAAGCCGGAGATAGGGAAACTCCGTCTAGGCCTGATGAAGCTCGAGCAGTTATTTAAAGAGGGGAAGGTTAGCCGCGAAGTCTACGAGCGGATGAAGAAGGAGCTCGAGGAGAGGATTAAACGTCTGGAGCAAATGTCCGGTGAAGCGTTATGAGCGAGGAGGCGCTCTTGCCCTCAGAGTTTGAGGCTCGGCGCGAGCTTGAAAGGGAGCTGGACGAATTGGATAACCTCTGGAGTGATTACTCGAACAGAGTGAAGCGGGTAATGGATGGGTGGGAGAAGATTAAGGTGAAACTCCTTGAGAGAATCTCCAAAGTGAGTAGTTTATTGAGAGCTGTCAACGAGGATCTAGAGAAAATAGATGTAGAGATAATACTAGGCATTGCGAGCGAGGAGGAGAAGAGGGGTGAGAAGGAGAAACTCATTGAAATGAAAAATAAACTTGAAAATAGGTTGAAGGCCCTCCAAATGTTCCTAGAAGATATAGAGAGTAGGATAGTGGAGCACAGCGAGAAAATAAGAACCAGCTAACAATCGGTAGCGCAACTAGCTAGAATACTTTGTGCGGCTTGTCCCGGATCCTGAGAGGAATACACGTACCTTCCCACTACCAGTACATCGGCGCCGGCTTCGGCTAGCGCCCTTGCATTCTCAGGTGTAATGCCACCCGCCACTCCGACCTCCCTAACCCCAATTGTTTTTAGCACCTTTACCATACCAATGGATCCCCCAGCTCCAATCCCCCGCGCTCTTTGAACGTCTATCGGCACGTGATAGCACACAGCATCGACACCCCTCCTGAGCAACTCGACCGTTCGGGAGATTGGATCCCTCAGCACAGCCATCAAGTCCACAATCACCTTGCCTCCAAGCCGGTGAGCCGCCTCCACAGCGGAGGCTATCGTTTCGTCGCTGGCCTGCGCCAAGACTGTGACGTACCTAGCCCCACTCGATATTGCCAGCTCAGCCTCTAGGTCGCCTACATCCGCTATCTTCATATCGGCCACTACCGGTATGTCGCTGAACGCCTCAGCCAGCCGTCGAATGGCCGCCATCCCGAAGGCTTTAATCAGCGGAGTTCCCGCCTCCAGTAAAATCAGCTCGTGATCGCACACTTCGGCTACTCTCGAAGCCACCGATAAGGCCTTTTCTAAATCCGTGAGGTCAAGAGCTACCTGTAGTCGCGGCATGTTCAAGCAAGCCGAATTCCATGAGCAACTTAAACTCATCGAGTGTGAGTCTCTCACCTTGCCTATACCTTTCAAGGATCTTCAAAGCTTGCTCGTACAACTCCATACGCCTGCGGCTTAGTACTTGCGATAGCTCAGCCGCCTTTAGCAGGATGGCCGTCCTCTCAATGTCCTCCTTAACTTTCTTCATTTCGTTGAATTTCTCGTGTAGTTTATTATGGTATTCGTCCGCTTTCCTTCTTAATGCTTCCTTCTTTTCTATCAACTCGCTTAACCTGGATCTCATTTCGTTCGCTTTACTCCTTATCTCTGTGAACTTTGTCTTAACCTCAAGATACTTTTGTGACAACTCTTTGATTCTTGTATTTAACTCGTTTATGCGCTTCCTCTTCTCCGATACCAACGTCCTTAGGCTGCGAATACGGTTTAAGCATTCGTTATACCTTTCAGCAGCTCTGAGCAGGGTTTCAGTGCCACGAATCCTTTCGACAAAGCTCTTCTCTTCCTCGGGCTCTAGAGGCCGCGTCTGGTACTCCCATTCAAGCTTCTCCAACCTCTCTCTAAGCTCGAAAACGTCAGCTCTCCTTCGACCCATGATTTCGCGGAGATTTTTCACCTCATTCATCAGTATGGTTAGTTCGCCGCTTAGCGCAGCTACATCCTCTCTTAATTGACTCCGCTCGCTTTTTAGCTTCTGCACTTCGTTGAAGATCTCATCCTTTAAACTCTTGAGCTTCAGGTACTCCTCTTTTAAGCTTCTATACTCTACTGTTAATTGCCTTATTGATACGGATATATTTTTCACTTCCTCATTCAGGGAATCTCTATTATTTCTTAATTCTTCTATCTCCTTTTCTAGGGATTTCAACCTACTCTTTAGGTCCTCGAGCTTCGCCCTCAGAAGCGCTGGATCTTCTCCTAGCATCCGAACACCGCAGCTGCTAAGCTTTGCGATCCCCTCACCGGCAATGCGATTATAAGCATTGCGTTACAGCAACCACCTTAGATGATTCATCTTTGCAGCTTTGAAAAGCGGTAGAGCTAGCCTCTAGTTGTTTAACGAATCAAGCGTCGAAATGTAGGGGGCGGCGAACGCTTACCCCACGTAAGGTTTTTCATGGGTCAATGCTACGCCGCCTTGTGGGTAGAAGAGGCAAGGGATCCTACGAAATTCCACTGGCACCCATCGAGAGGATAATCCACCAAGAAGGAGGGTACAGGGTCAGTGAAGACGCTGCAGTGAGGCTCCGCGAAATCGTTGAGAAATTTGCAAGAGAAGTTGCACGCGTTTCGGTTGACATGGCGCGCCACGCCAACAGGCACACGGTGAAAGCGGAGGACATAGATGTAGCGCTAAAGGTTGTGCTTTCCAGAGTGCAGGGTTTTCTGGGAGAGAGACCCTCCTCTTAAGCGGTTAAACGAAATGCCCACAGTTTTTCGACAAAATATAGCAAAATGTATATATAGAAATGATAAACCCACCCGCTGAGGAACTATGGCGGCTCAGACCGCACAGTTGGCACAGATCGGTGGCGTACCAGTACTCGTCTTGAAGGAAGGGACCTCACGAAGAACCGGGCGCGAAGCAATGATGCTGAACTTCATGGTCGCGAAGGCAATCGCGGAAACAGTCAAGACGACGCTAGGCCCGAGAGGGATGGATAAGATGCTGATCGATAGCCTGGGCGATATAACGATTACGAACGATGGGGCAACAGTCCTCGACGAGATGGACGTTCAGCACCCCGTCGCGAAACTTCTGGTCGAAATTGCGAAGGCCCAGGACGATGAAGTAGGCGACGGAACGACGACTACGGTTATAGTTACTGGTGAGCTAATCAAGGAGGCCGAAAAGCTGCTAGAGAAGAACCTACATCCGACCGTTATCGTGGCTGGCTACAAGAAGGCGCTCGAGAAGGCCAGCGAGGTACTAAGGAGGTTCGCTGTTAAGGTCGACATTAATGATGACGAAACTCTGAAGAAAGTGGCGATGACTTCGATGAGGGGTAAAGCCATAGCGGCGTTCAGGGATTACCTAGCAGGGGTCGCAGTTAAGGCAGTGAAGCAGATAGCGGAGAAACGAGACGAGAAGATCGTCGCTGACATCGACCACATACAACTGATTAAGAAAAAGGGTGGATCATTCCTTGATACTCAGCTTGTCTACGGAGTCATCATAGACAAGGAGGTCGTACACCCTGACATGCCGAAGAAAATTGAGAAAGCTAGGATCGCTTTGATCGACGCTCCACTCGAAGTGGAGAAGACAGAGATAGACGCCGAGATAAGGATCAACAGCCCAGAGCAAATGAAAATGTTCCTCGATGAGGAGGCCAGGCTTCTAAGAGACATGGTGGAGAAGATTAAGGCTGCTGGTGCGAATGTGGTGATCTGCCAGAAGGGTATTGACGACTTGGCTCAGTACTACTTGGCGAAGGCTGGCATCCTAGCAGTTAGGAGAGTGAAGAAGAGCGACATGGAAAAGCTGGCGCGAGCCACCGGAGGCAAGATCGTGACTAAGATCGAGGAGCTCAGCCCCGATGTGCTGGGTTACGCGGAGCTGGTTGAGGAGAGGAAGGTGGCTGACGAGAAGATGGTTTTCGTCGAAGGCTGCCCCAACCCCAAAGCCGTCAGCATCCTAGTCAGAGGCGGCCTCGAGAGGGCTGTAGACGAGGCCGAAAGAAACTTGATTGACGCCCTTAGTGTTGTCTCAGACGTGATCGAGGAGCCCTACATCCTGCCGGGAGGAGGAGCCCCTGAAGCTGAGCTAGCTAAGGAGCTGAGGATCTACGCATCTAAGGTTGGGGGTAGAGAGCAGCTCGCCATTGAGGCTTTCGCGAACGCTCTCGAGTCGATCCCAAGGACGCTAGCCGAGAACTCGGGCCTGGACCCGATCGACATGCTCGCCGAGCTGCGCGCAGCCCACGAAAAGCCGGAGGGCTGGAAGTACGGCGTCGATGTCTTCGAGGGCAAGGTAGCTGATATGTGGTCCCTCGGAGTTGTAGAACCGCTATCCGTCAAGCTGCAGGCAATTAAAGCGGCCACCGAAGCAGCCATAATGATACTGAGGATCGACGATATCATCGCCGCTTCTAAACTCGAGGGAAAAGAGAAGGAGAAAAAAGAGGAGAAGCGAGAAGAAAGCGAATTTGATTAAACATAGCGACCTTCTTATTTGAATTTAAATTCATTTTTCAATTTCTCTTCCCATGTCACTCCGCTACCCCTCCTCCACAAGCCAGGGGCCCGCGAAGAAATAGCGCCCGGCGGCCTCCCCCGAGGAGGCGCGTGCCATCACGCCGCCTCTGCACCTTCCAGCTTACACCGGCACCCCCCGCAACACGGCGACCCCGCCATAGGGCCGCTCCCTTCCGGGCCTAACCCGGTTCGGCAGTTCGTGGTTCAGCTCCTCCTCCGAGGAGCCTACCACCAGCCACCGTCCGCGGGGACCGGCGCTCACAGTTGGTACGGGTGCAGCCAACGGCGTGACGCATGCACCGTTCCTCGGAGTTGACGCCCTCCGCCGTATGCCCCGTTTGCGGCTCAGGGGAGGGGCAGCCCCCCAGGGCTTTTCCCGCCGGGCAAAGTACAGGACTACTACGGCTTAAAATGTTTACCCTCAGCTCTACGAGCGGCCAGCCTTAATGGGCTTCTAATACCGTTAACTCATCCGCCCCACTACCGATAAATTTATCACTCCTTCAAAGAGCTAAAGACTTGGTCGTCAGCCGGTGAGCGGGTGTCGGACCCCTAAAGGGGTCTGAGGAAGCTCCGCCAAGGGTGCAGGACCGCGCCGCTGCAAAGCGGTGGGGGGAATCCCCAGGCAACGGCACAGAAACGATACCCTCCCCACTCTGATGAAGATGAGGCAGTAAGCCCCCGGCAACGGGGGTTTTCCTGCTGATGAATGTGGGAGGAGGTTGAAACGGCCGACCCGCGGTTTGAGGGCCTAACAGGGTCTATGAGGCCCTGCACTGAGACCCGGGTGGGCCAAAGATGGATCCCGCTAAAACCGAAGGCGGGCTACGGCCGGCTGACGACCCCGCCATTGATAGAGTTAATATAGCTGGGTTTTAGCAGGATAACTGTGCCGGTAGCTTACGTTTTGATCAACACTGAAGTCGGTGCCGAAAGAGAGGTGCTAGAGAAGCTAAGGGAAATCCCGGAGGTGGTTGAAGCCTACATCGTTTTCGGCATATACGACGTCATCGCCAAGGTCAGCGTTGACCGGCAAGAGCTGCTGGGAGAAGTAGTAACGAACAAGTTGAGGCGCCTTGAAAAAGTCCGACACACGTTAACCATAATCGCTGTGGAGGGCTTCGAAAGGTGCCAACCGAACTGCACGTAGGCATCGATGACACCGACAGCCCCTGGGGAATGTGTACAACATACCTCGGCGCCCTCCTCGTAGCTGAATTTGTAAGGCGCGGTTACGAGTTCATAGATTTCCCGTACCTTGTCAGGCTTAACCCAAACGTGCCCTTTAAGACGCGCGGCAACGGCGCTGTCTCTATTCACCTTACCACGTCAGCTGAGGTCGACGGGGTCGCGGAGCTTGTTGAGGAGTACCTGGAAAGGTACGCGTACAGGCACGGTAAGACGGATCCAACAGCCGTGCTGCTCGCGGGCCCTATTGACACCCTGAAGGAAGTCTACTTGCGCGCTCTTTCCGAACTCATTCCCCCCAAAATAGTCGTAAAGGTTCTCGAAAAAATGAAGGCGAGAATAATTGGTAACGCTAAGGGTAGAGGCGTCATCGGTGCGGCCGCAAGCATAGGAGCTTTCAGCATGAGCTACTACAGCTACGAGTTAACCCTCTACAGGCCCCCCACGTCAGGCCAGCGGCGCAAGAGTATAGAGCAAGACGTTGTAGAGCTCGATAAGCTGCTACGGCCTCTCACCTACTCGAACGTTGACTACTCCTCGGGTAGAGTACTAGCCACTCCCCGGGGCCCTGATCCCGTGATAGCTGGAGTACGTTCCTTCACCCCACTAATCCTTTCCTCTATCGCCCCTAGGCTGGCGGAGAAGTGGAGCGCTCAACTGGCGCTCATATACAAGACTAACCAGTCCACCGGGGAACACCTTGCACAGCGCAAATCGATCGCGCGCGTAAGACCCTACGACTCCGCTACAGTCAGGGGCCGCGTCTCAGGGGAGGCGAAGACCTTACCGGGTGGCCATATCGTATTTGCTCTAAGCGATGATACGGGACGCATCACATGCGTTGTTTACAGGGAAACAGGCTTCCTAACGAAGGTTGCGCGCCTTCTCACGGATGGTGACATCGTTGAGGTATGCGGTGGGTTTGTGCCTCGCTCAAAGGGTTTAACGTTAAACGTCGAGTGTATCAGGGTCCTTCAGACGGCTCCCCTTGTTTCAGAGGGGAATCCGAGATGCCCAGTCTGCGGCAAGCACCTGAAATCTGCTGGTCGAAACAAGGGATTCAAGTGCGCATCTTGTGGCTATCGAGCACGTTCAGCAACGAAAATTGTGAGGATTACCCCTAGAGTCCTGGAACCCGGTTTGTACCTCCAGAGCCCGATAGCTTACCGACATCTATCACGTACTAGAGATTCCCTCGGAGCACCCCCCGTCCCTGCACCCCCCTTACCTCAATTGTTTCTATGGCCGTATCCACCTACCGCCTAAGTTCACGATGCCTCTAGACCCGCATCGAAAGCTAACCACAACCGCCGTTTCGCAGCACGGGGCTCAGCTTTAAAAAGTGCTTAATAACGTTGCGTGAATATGCTAAGGGTAAGGATACTCGGCGGTGGACGCAGAGTTGGGAAAACCGCCATGCTCCTAGAGGTCGATGGTACCAGAGTCCTACTCGACTACGGCGTGGACATAAGCGGACCCGAACCGGAGTTCCCCCAGCATGTGCGCCCCGCAGACTTAGACATGGTCGTGATAACGCACGCCCACTTGGACCACAGCGGCGCTGCACCTATCCTGTACATCTCCGTGCGCCCGAAGCTTTACGCTACCCGTACAACCCTGGATCTATCCGAGATTCTGATCGGCGATTTCATGAAGCTCTCGAAGTACTACGTGCCCTACGAGACACCACAAGTCGAGACCATGGTTCGCTCAGCCACGCTCGTTGAGCCCGGTGCTGAAGTGGAGGAGAAGGGGGTTTTAATTAGATTTTGGAATGCCGGCCACATCCCAGGCAGCTTGATGGTTGAAATCGAGGCGGGGGGTCGCAAGCTGCTCTACACCGGGGACTTCAACACTGTTGACACTTGCCTGCTGAAGGGCGCGAGCCTGAGGGTATTCGAGGATGCGGACATTGTGGTGATGGAAGGCACGTATGCCGCCTTCGACCATCCAAATCGCGATGCTGTCGAAAAGGCCTTCGTCCGGGACCTCCTCGAGGTCCTGGATTCTGGAGGCAGCGTACTGATACCCACCTTCGCGGTCGGTAGAGCCCAAGAGATCCTCTGCGTGCTTGCGAAGCACAAGGTGCGCTACCCAGTCTACATAGACGGCATGGCTAGAAGGGTGAACACAGTGCTTCTCGAAAACCTCGATCAGTTGAGGGACCCCGCGCTCTTCAAAAGTGCCGTACAAAAGGCCATTCACGTCAATGGCTGGGAGGACAGAAGGAGAGCTCTGGAGAAAACATCGGTAATCATCTCTCCCGCAGCGATGCTTAAGGGCGGTGCCTCCGTGCACTACGCTAAGGAGATGCTGGAAGATCCGCGCAGTGCGGTGTTCTTCGTCAGTTACATCATGAGGGATACACCCGCGCGCAAACTGCTCGAAGAAGGGGTTCTTCAGCTAGAGACGTTTCAGAAACGCATCGCGGCGAGAATGGAGTGGTACGATTTCTCCTCCCACTGCGGGAAGCGGGAGCTTTTAAGCGCGGTTGAGCGCATGAAGCCGGACGCGTCCCTAGTTCTCGTTCATAGCGAGGAGAAGATTGGACTCAAGTTCATCGATTACGTCACACGGCAACTCGGCGTACAGACCTACTTCCCAAATGAAGGCGAAACGCTGGAGTTCAAGTAGGAGCGTAACACTTAAACCTCGGTATCATGACTCACTGAGGGGCCGTAGTCCAGCATGGTAGGATGCGCGGCTTGGGAGCTCACGTTCCAGGAGCCCGCGTAGGCAAATCGCCGCGGAGGGACCCGGGTTCAAATCCCGGCGGCCCCACCATTTATCACACCATCCGTAAGCGTAGGGCTTCTTCTACTCATCCTACAGAAAGGTGAATCGAAGAGCAATCATATTAACGAATGTAATAATGCGCACTTGATTGAATTTTTATATAAGCATAAATCATAGCGTATATGTGGAGCTGATTACGCCTGAAGAGCTCAAGACTTTGAGGAGGCGCATCGGTTTGACTCAAGCCGAGCTGGCCAGGAAAGCTGGAGTAAGCCAATCGCTTATTGCCAGACTAGAAGCCGGTACGGTAAATCCGCGTCTATCAACGTTAATGAAGATCTACAACGCATTGAAGGAGTACCTCGAGGAGGAGGTAACAGTCGACAGGGTGATGCACTCACCGGTCATCTACGTGTACATCGACGAGAAGCTGGATCGGATCGTCGAGCTCATGTGGGTCAACGGTATCTCACAGATCCCTGTGCTTGATAGAGCCGGAAGCGTCGTAGGGACGGTCCACGAGCGCGATGTCGTCGAAGCGTTTCTTAAGCATCGCGAGAAGGCTCTCACGCTGAAAGCAATGGATGTGATGTCCGAACCACTACCAATTGTGCCGAAAAACGCAAAGCTGAGCAGCGTGATTAAAATTCTACGCGGCGAATTCCCGGCAGTCCTCGTCGCTGAGAGAGGGAACATCGCTGGCATCGTGACCAGGAGCGACGTAATGCGCTTCTTCGCTGGACTGCCACGCACCTAACCTTTAGCCTTCACCGCGGCCATTCTAACCCTGTACAGAGTTGACGGCTTCTGACCCTTCTTCATCAGTCGCCCCTCCGAAACAAATTTTGCCAAATAGGACGCCAAGGTCGTAACCTTCATTTCAGGCTCCTCATCGGTTAGAATGCCGTACAATTCCCTCAGCGTGAACCAGGCACCATCCCCAAACCTTTCTAGTATAATTCTCCAAACTTTTTCTTTTATACTTGTGCTCTCTTCATCCACTGCCTCATCGCTAACTCCTCCACCACTCATTATGCTGAGCATCTCCATTATCTGCAAGACTCGAGTCTTAGATACCTCCCTACCTTCAAGCGTAATCGTGATTCTTTCGCCAGAGGGTAGCGTTTCCTCGATCTTAACCTTTGGCGCCATTTACGAGAAACCCCCGTTAGCGCGCATAAAAGAGAGGCGGTTATTTTACACCGTTCAATCTCCGCAGCATAAACACTATTTCTACTCTTTTTATTCATTTATCTTGAATCTCCAAGAGTTTATTGGGAAAGGGTAGAATAAATCAGAATAATACGAAATGCGGGAAAATATCTTCTCTTTTTCTAGTTCCACTGGAAGTTAAGGGGTTAGATTGAGCCTTATTCTAGCCGGTTTCTGCCGTTATTCTCGCAGAAAGTAGAAGCGTTCAGCATAACAGTGCTCACCCCTCTCCTTCCAGTGGAGCATTTGCAATCAACTTCTGTAGTTCAATTCAATCTACTCTAACTGGCTTTTAGAATTATAGGATGCAGTGGAGGCGCTCCATTGGAAGTTAAGGGGGACCATAGTTAGAAGATTCTTCTAGTAAATTACGAATGGGATAAGAAAGGTAGCAAAACAAGAGGCAAAAATTACGAGTGCTTTAGTGAGCATTTCTTCCACTATCCTGCTCATTTTTTGCAGCTTATCGAGATCCAAGTATTTCGACGTGAATTCCAAGGCGCGCAATCTGTAGCGGAAGAGTTTTCGCGGCGTACGAGCAGTAGTGAGTTCGTTAATGATGCGGATGTACGTTCCAATATCTTGCTTGGCTCCTAGTGGCTCATACGTGGATCCAGGTCTTATGCCCGTGAGTTCATGGGTATCTGTTGTTGTGGCTATTACGATAGTATTCGATTCGCGCAGTTTATCGTAAAGGGCATCTCTCACTGAGCGCACCATGTTGTTCGCATCGAAGGATACGATGAATAGGTTGGGTCTACTTGCGTGTGATAGGTGAAGCACGGCTATGCCGGCTCCCCCCAGCTCGGAGCCAATGCGTCCCAGCTTTTGCGCCGCAGCGATGAACCAGCCATCTGTCACGCTCTCTCGGGCGGAAGAGACTGCGGATGCTGCGCATTGCAGTAGCGAAGTCCCTAACGGATTCTCAAGCGTGGGGCTCGGACGCAACCACTCGTAGCTGTTGTGTGCGTCTACTAGTATCACCTTGGGTCCAATGGCATTCATCAGGCTTAGCGGGACGTCTTCCATCCCTCCGTCAACCTTCTCGACTATTACCAGCGACCAGCCCTCATCGAGAGCCAGCGCCACTGCGCGGTAGATGCCGTTACTCCGCTCAGCGACCCCCAGGGAGGATCCCGTGCTAAGCGTTTCGCCGGAACCCGCGAGAACCTGTTTCACCAGTGTCGCGGCATCTTCTGCTCTCGCTAGGTCCTCAGAGTGCGTAGATGCGCCGTGAAGCACCATGCAAAAGATACCAGCCCGCTGAGCCTCTTCAATGAGCATCCGTGGCAAAAGGCTGCTTCCGAAGTTTCGGAAGGGGCCTGGGTGCACGTGTGGCACGACTATGATGCCCCACGTGCCGTTATCATCCAAAAGATCGAGCGCGTACACTGGAACGCGTTTCTCGACGGAAACCCTGGTTAGGAGGCCTTCAAGCTGCTCCTTCGATCCTCCTAACGCGTAGTTAAGGTATGCCATTAAAACTTCGAGGCCTCCGAAATCTCGAAGCTCCCGCTCTAGCTCGCGGACGAATACTTCGATTGATAACAAGACTACTATTGAGAGCGCCACATGTGTGGCCACAGCTATTGTGCCGCCCCCCTCCAGAAGAATTGCTGACAAAGCGAGGGCGAGAATCATTAGAGGCCAGCTACGCTTGTTAGATACGAAGCGTGTAACCGTTGAAAGCAGCAGTGAAGGGGGTGTGAGTAGCAGGGGACTATAGCCGCGCAGGAGCGTGACCAGAATGCACCATGCGATGAAGAAGGGTGTTAACCCAAGCGCGCGCTTCGCAGTTATCAAGCTTGGCGCCGATAGCTTCAGCAGCAGCGGGAGAAGCACGGTTACATGAATCAAGTAAACAATGCTGCAGCGAACGTAAAGGGCTACGGCAAGTAATGCGGCTATCACAGGTACAAGTACTTGAATTTTAGGGAAGGAGAAGAGCATCCGTGCCCCGCGCTCGAAACCCTCAAGACCCATAGGGCCCTGGTAGTGTATTTTTCAAAAACCTTATCACCTACTTAGATCTGCGGCACATGCTTAGTGAAAAGATGAGAACCAGAGTCGCTGCATTAGACGAAGAGCTAGCCGATGTTAGCAAAGCGTTGAAATGCGTAAAGGAAGTGCGTCAGATGTTGTGACTATTCTAAACCATCACCCGTTTTGGGGCCCCGGCCGGGACTCGAACCCGGGTTATCCGAGCGGTCAGCCGCCGCTCTCCGGCTGTCTGCCGAAAAGCCCACAGGCCGGCATGTTAACCCCTACACCACCGGGGCCTGTATCCTCTTCGACGAAACCCTTTATAAACTGTTTGCAATCCTCAGCAGGATTGTAGATTAAGGCGTATTTTACCCAGTTTAACGCGTGCTCTAACATCGTGAGGAATGGTGCGGGGGCCGGGATTCGAACCCGGGCAGGCCTACGCCAGCGGATCTTGAGTCCGCCCCCTTTAACCTGGCTCGGGCACCCCCGCTACGATTTCGGAGGGGGAAGCTGGCTTAAAATTTATCTCCATGCTTTTCCCACAATTCCATTCTTTTCCTCTTTAATTCCCTTCCAGCAGCTCTAAGATACCCGTAGACTGTCCCATGGCTGCGGCCTTGCACGAGCATCATGAGGGCTTTCCTGGCAACTTCAACGTTGTCGCACTCGCCCACTATGCCGACCGTTTTTTCGCTTACAACGATTTTAACGCGAGCCATCTGCTCAATGTTCCTCCGTGCTTTTCCCTCTTCACCGATGATCCTAGCCTTTATCCTCCTTAGGTCGTCTGCGTTTCGCGCCATCTCGTTCAAGTCGAGAACTTCGAAGCACCAGTTTTCATCGCTGAGCTGGAGTGCGTCCTCGAGGCTGAAGCCCAGCGAGATTGCCTCTATCGCTTGCTTAGCGCGCATGACTTCCAGGGGGGTCATCCCCTGTATGGGTGAGATGTAGACGGTTGATGTTTTTGAATCCACGTTCAGAATCACGTTAAACGCCTTCTCCAAAGCGGACTTGTTTGCGCCGTCTCTCCCTACTATTACACCCAGCCGCTCTGGTTTAACCGGAACAGGGATTCCTGCATAAGCGCACATCTCTTTCGAAAAGTTGGCAATGACCACATGTTAAGAGTTTTTCTTGCACCTTGAAGGAGGTGGGAGCAGAGTGCAAGTCGTGACGTTGAGCTATCGTGCCGAAGAAACAGAGGGGCGTGTTCCCGTAGCAACACAACTTGCTCCTAGCGGGCCACGTCAAAGTATAGGAGCGCCGCGAGGCCCCCACTATTTCTAAGCATCTCTACTCCTTCCAGATTGGGCGGTACAACAACAATGTTTTTAGCAGTGGCGGCTGCACTTTCCAATACAGTTAAGACGCGCGCCCTATCCTCGCCCAGCAGAGCTTCGTCCAGGATTAGGAGTGCCTCGATTGCGCGCGCTTCTGCAGCTCGGCGAACCTCCTCCAGTCCCATCGCAACCCTGCCGGGGCCTCGGCTTAACCTTTCGATTAGCTCGTTCATAAGGCGCCTCGGTGTTGAATAAACTTCCTCTGCGACGAGCTCCTTCAAAGCATTTCTGCGTAACATCTCATACAGACCCGCTAGCCCACCATCTGAAACTTCTATGAAGCGTGACGCACTGACCCCAACTTCAGATAAGACTTCGAGCACCAGTTTTGGAGCGGCTACGACAACGGCTCTAGCCCCCCTAGACTTGAGCGATGCTAGTAGTTGTGGAAGAACGTTGCGTATGGTGGTTTTCAGCTGCTCCTTTAAGCTACCCTCCTTACCCGGCTTTGGTAGGTTGATCACAGCGATTACTTCAAGGCCCTGGGGGCGCAGCAGAGCCGCGGCTGCCTCATCTACGTCGAAGCTTAGGATACCGATCAGTTGTGTCGCTGTAAGCGCCAGGTGCAAGAGTCTTTCGTGGTGCTTCAATAACGAAGTTTTTACTATCTCGACTTCATCACCGGGCTTCAAACCGATCGTATGGTGGGATCCTTTTACGCTCAACCATTCGGGCGCTTCGACGACAACTCCTAGTATCCTGAGCGAGTCGCTGAAGCGTTGGAATTCAACTTTCTTAACCTGCACCGTAAGCTTCACGCGTACTCTCTCCCCCCTTTCGCTCTCAGCAACTCTCTCGATTCTGACTTGGCGCGTCGTCCAGGCGGTGACAAGGTCCCCCTCATCGATTATGAGTGAGGTGTAGTAGAGATCCTCGGGGCTCTCTATTTGCAACTTAAGCCTGTTTGTGCGCTTGTCCTCCTCGATTATCCTCACTGTGTTTCAGCGCCGGCCTCCTCGGTTTTCCGCTCAAGTATTGTGGAGACCAGTTTTACCGCTTTAATATCGCTTACGTAGTTTTCAACGCTCCTCGCGAACGCGTTGAGTGCCTCGAGGTTTTCTGGTGAAAAGAGGGTGTTAAAGGGGACCGTGACTACTGCGGTTCCATTCTCGAATTTTAGTGCTACCCCATCGATTGTCACGTACTTCTTGAAAAGAGCCTCGGCTTTTTCCTCGGCGCCTTTGAGGACTTTAACCACTTTGACCTTGAATACCAGTTCCCGCCCAGCGAGCGGATGGTTGAAATCCACGATGACCCTACCGCTACCCACGCTGATCACGGTGCCCCTCTCACCCCGCACTTCTACCTCCATTCCAGCCCGGGGTATGATGCCTCTTGCGGAAAACTCTCTGGCAGGGATCACCCTAACTTTCTCCGGATCCCTTCTACCGAACGCCTTCTCAGGTGGCAGCTCGATTTCGCGCTCCTCCCCTTCACCGACGTCGACAAGTAGCTCCTCCAAACCGGATGGTAATTCGCCTGAACCCAGAACTACTAAGCGGGGACCATACTTAGTTTCTTCGCTGAAGAGGCCCGACTCCCTTGCGATTTGTTCGGTGGTTGTTTCGAGTACTCTCGCAGTCGCTTTATCAATTATAGTGTACTCCAGCAGCACGACATCTCCTTTTACAGGCTTAACGACCCCACTCATCGCTCACCACGATTTGGCATCTATTTTAAAGACTACTGTGCACGACGTCTGGCGTACATAGATGGAGATAAATAATATTTATGCTCACGTTACGGGGGCGGCGTGTCGGAAAGGTACGAGGTCGTCGTCGTCGGTGGAGGGGTTGCCGGACTTTTCGCGGCGTACAATCTAGCTAAAGCTGGGCTCTCAACAGCAATTATCGAATCGAAGGGCGAGGACAGCATCGGAGAGAAGGTTTGCGGTGACGCGATAGGGGAGCACCACTTCAGGGAGGTTGGATTGGAGCCACCCCGCGTAGGGGAGGACGCGCTAAGCGCCATAGAGGGTGTACGCGTATACTCTCCAAGCAAGCGGCATTACGTCACGGCGTGGGGGAGAGGCTACGCTTTGGATAGGAGGGCTTTTGGGAGAAGACTCTTACGGATGGCGGTAAACTCTGGAGCCTCGCTGCTTGCCGGGCACTCGGCAGTAAAACCGCTAGTCGAGGGCGGCTGGGTTAAGGGGGTCAAGGTCCTAGCTGGGGGAGGATCGCGGGAGATACGGGGGAGCGTTATCGTTGATGCGACGGGCGCAGCTGCAGCGGTTAGGACGAAGCTGCCCAGCGAATGGTGGGCCTCCTACAGGGCACCCCCCGAGGATTTTAACGCGGCCTTCAGAGTTATAGCTGAGGTTGAAGTGGAGCAGGACCCCCGCTACGCCGACATATACCTAGACACGAACATAGCGCCTGGGGGCTATTGGTGGTGGTTCCCCAAGGGGAGGTACGAGGTTAACGTTGGGCTAGGCGTGAAAATGGGTCCTAACGCTCCGAACCCGAGGGAGATGTTCGAGAAGCACATTAAGCCCCTCGTCGAAAGAGCTGGCGGGAAGATCCTGCACGCGGGTGGAGGGATCGTTCCAACGCGTCGCCCCGCTCCCTGCCCCGTTTGGAATGGACTGGTGGCAGTGGGGGATGCAGCGTACACCGCTAACCCGCTTCATGGTGGAGGGATTGGACCGGCACTTGTCAGTGCTCTTCATGCGGCAAGACAGATTGTGAAAGCCCTCGAGGAGGGAGAGCCCTCAATGGAGAAGCTGTGGCCGTACAAGAAGGCGTATCTGCAAGCGTACGGTATAAAGCAGGCGTCTCTCGACGTCGCGCGCATTTACCTGCAGGGGCTTTCGAACGACGATATTGAACTGATAATTAGCAGCAAGATAGTGTCGGATGAAGAACTGTCGGCGATAGGCTATCGCGGCGAGCTGTTGACTACGGTGCTCTCAAAAGCCCTTTCAATAGTGAGGGTGCTTAAACGGCCATCACTGCTACCCGAGCTTGCACGCCTAAAGTCGCTCATGGACGAATCCGCATCAATCTACAGAGGCTACCCTGAATTGCCGTCGGCGTTTGAGCAATGGTTTGCGAAGGTTGAGAGCTTCTTCGCGCAGGTAAAGGACAAATTCTGGTGACATGGCTGGAAACTGTGCCGGATGATTTAAGCGAGCTAGCCGAGCTTTTCAAAAGTATAAGTAATGAGCATAGATTGAAAATATTGTTCACATTAGCTCTAAAAGGTCCTACTTCTTTTTCAGATCTTTCAGATGAGTTGAATATTAGTGGGGGAAAATTAAACTTTCACTTGAGAAAGCTGCGGGACCTGGGGCTGGTAGCAGCTACCGAGAGCGGCGCGTATGAGCTAACCGAGATGGGGAGATGGATTGTTACGCGAGTGTCCGAATTCGCGAGTAAGACCGTGGAAACTGCCCCACTAGTCGATTTCCGTGGTCTTCCCTACCCCTCAGCGAGTGTGAGTGAGATTGCACGCAAGCTTAATTGTGGGAAAGAACTCAGCGACGTCGAGTCGTTCCTGGAGCGACTTTTTGTGAAGTTTTCGAGCATACAGCGTGAAGGAGTAAGAGGGGAAATGCTGGTTCTGCTGGCCGAAGCAATGTTCTGCGACAGAGAACCTAGCGTGATTGTTATTCCCCGCACCTTAAGCGTGCTGGCGTTTAAATCGCTGGCCGATGAAGGGTGCTCGCACTTGAAGGAAAGCATCCTTCAGGATCTAGCCCTCAGTTACGCAGTTGAAAAAATCTCGCCTGTGTTTAAGAGCTATCAGTCTAGGGGTTTGATATACGTGAGGGATCCGGCGCGGTCAATTAGGGGTGCTCAAGTTGTTGCACTGGCCGTGCCGCGCGGTGTTGAGCTCGGGCGAATCCTGAGCAGACTTATTGATGTAGTTTCTGAACTTGTTTTAGTGCTTGAGGAACCTCGTACTGAGGAACTCGAAATGCTGTATGGTCTAATCCCTCCCGGAAAGGTTACCCTAGTTGTTCGTGAGCTCCATGAACACGAGATTCCAGCGCGCGGCCTAGGGTTTGTGTACCAGGTTAGAGAGGATTTAGACTTGCCCACGAGCGTAGTGAATTTCGCGAACAGCGCAGTACCCTTTATCCTGAATAGGTGCGAAAGTGTGCCGAGTCTTACCCTGGCGGAAGTACCGCTCCCTGAGCCCGGGGGAGCATACGTATTGCCGCTTCACGTGGCCCTTTCGCTCCCCTCTCTCTATGCGGAAATGAAGAGCAAGGGGTTGAATGGCTACCACTTTATCACTCTAGTTGCCGAGGAAACCGAAAGAGTCGCCAGTAACCTTCGTGTGCCAGCTGTTAAAAGAGCTTTGAAAGGGCTTGTCGACAATGCCGTTGAGTTGGAACCGCAGTTAGCGCTCGTTGGCTTTGAGGCTTCTATGCTGCTGCACCATCGGCAACTTCACACGCACCGTTTACTCGAGCTAGCAAAAAGGTTCTGGAGTACGGTGATTAGAGGTCTACCGGTAAAGATCACAGCGGCGTTAGCCGATGAGCGCGTTTACCTGCTTTCTCGGGCGCCAGGTTTCAATGCGCTTTCCCCATTCTCCCTCTCCTCCCAGCGTACGCTGGACGAACTAGCGATGCTGGAAGGCACGGTCCAGCAACTGCTACGTGGCGGCTCTGTTCTCGCTATCAAGGTTAAAGGCTACTTGACGTCGCCGCTGCTTGACAGAGTGGCTAATATTGTTAGGGGTAGTGGGGTCCTACGAGTCAGCTTCCACCTGGAGTTCACGAGATGCTCGTTGTGCTCCGCGATGTCCGTGGGAAGAAGCAGTATTTGTAGCACGTGCCTCTCCAGCGAAGTGACACAGCTAATAAGACCGCTTGGGCTCTATGTACCGCCTCAAACTGTGCCACCTGAGGTTCTCGCCGAATACGAGTCAAGGTTAACCTTGAGTTAAAAGAGGGACGCCTGTATCCGCATCATCTCGATACCAGTCGTGTCGAATCCCACGAGGGCCCCCCTACTGTTAGCCACTACACCGCTCTTCACGAAAACGTTACCTCGGTTTACCGTCCCTATTCCACCCTTTGGCACCTTCATCAAACTGATGAGAGTGTTCACTTCGTCATCACTGAGTATGGGGCTCAATAGTACTCCACGGTTGGTTGCCACCCCGAGAGCACCTACGAAATTTGATCCTCCGAGCTTCATCTGCACAACTTCTACATCGAGAGTGTCAGCTATCTTAGTTCTAGCAGGGGGAGGTATAAGTGGACTTACTATGGCTGTCGAGTCGTTTGTGAGTATCATGTTCCCAAGAGCGTTCTCTCTGATCTCGTCAAGCACGTCAACCACCAACGCGTCGCCGACAGCCTTTCTAATCCGGTCAACTTCCTCCTCCTTCACAAGGTTTCCGAGTAGCAGGCCCTTGCTGTTTATTACGCATAGGATGCCGAGGAGAGGGGATTCACCGATTGTGGCCCGGACAACTTCTGCTCCCAAGCTGCGCCGTATGGCGAGCTCAACCTTGTCTGGAGCACTTTCCGGTATCAGAGCCCATTTCTCGCTCGCCGTTACAAAGACTCCGACGTATGGATTACCGAAGGCATACAGTACTTCAATGCTCAAGCGCTGCTCTCCCTCCCCTCCTCCTTAGGCAGCCTCACCTCCGCAATTCTAGCACCCTCCTCCTCTCGTACCTCTACCGCTACCTTAACCCGCCTGGGGGGTCTCTTTATCCCCCTGGACCAGATCGCCTCGTTTACTTCGGGAGATATACTCACGATCTTCGACTTCGTGTGGCGCATGATGAACTCTCTAAGCACCCTTATCGCTACTTTCGCCCGCTTACTGAGCGGTGCTCTGAAAGCGTCTCTCAACGGTACGACATATATTGTTTCGTCGGCCATCTTCGACACCCCTACAACTGCATTCTACTCCTCCGCCAGTTCCTCCGAATCTTCCTTACAACCCTTCTTCTCGTTTTAGCGATAACCCAAACAGGGATTTGATAGTTGGATTTCAGCGCGCTAGCGAGTCTCAGCTTTTTCGCTAACGGCTTATTGCGCGCCATCACAGTTCACCGACGCTGCCTCTCGTATACTTTATCCTTATTTCTTTCTTCTGTTCAGTGATTCGGGCTAGGAGCTCCTTCAGCAGATCATCAGTTACGGGTAGTGGAATTCTACCCGTTTGAGCCAGCTGAATGAGCTGAATCTCCAACTGTTCAACAAGCTCTGGTCTCACCATCCTTAGGTTGGTCAACCTTTCACGCGCTTTAGGCGTTAGGATCCTTCTGAGGTACTCCTGCCTCCTTTCCTCTTCTAGGCGGCGCTGCTCCTCTGCCTGCGCAGCTTCTAAAGCGCGTTGGTACTCCTGAAGCTTCCTACGCTTGATCTCCTCGAGTTCCTCATCGTACTCGTAACTCTCCATTATAATTCACCTCAGCATCGGTGGTATTAAGATAAGTATTTCGCTAGCTCAGGGCGCTCCGCAACCATCTGCTTAAAGATGTGGTGAGCTAGAGAATCCATTAAAGCTCTCCCCTTTGGAGTGAGAGTTCTGCCCTTTCGCTCGATCTTTGTAACGAGGCCCGCAGCTTCCAGCTGCTGCAACGCCTTCCTTACAGATGATCCACCAGCTTTTCTGAAATGCTCTCGGCGGTGGCCGAGGTTCTTACGCCCCCCGTAGGCGACTCTCAACCTTTCGATTCCCGTAGAACCGTGAATGTAGAGTTTCCTCAGAAGGGAGGCGCACCTCTTGTACCACCAGTCGGGGTCATCAGGTACGCGCTCCTTGTAGCTACCCGTTTTCGCGTACAAAGCCCACTCCGGCGGCTTTATCGTATCCCCGAAGTTCTCCTTCAGATGCCTGGCTAGCTCTTCAACGAATATGCGCGGTGGTATGTACCTTACATCAGTCACGTGTCTAAGGGGCGCACTTAGTCGCAATATAAGCCTTTGTTCGCTTGCAAGCCTTCTGCTCTTACTTGGATTTAATCCCACTTCCTGAAGAGGAAAATGAAGCTTGTCAACCCCCCCAAATCGATCTTCCTCACGGACGAGGGCCTCCACCTCTGCTCGCGAGCAGCCCGTTCTACGATCCGTTTGAGGGGGCTGAGGATCACTAGTCTACCCCCCTCCTCAAGCACTGTGTACCCCTCCTCGATTAACGAAAAGTAGAGTCTTTTTAAACCGCCCACGGCTTTTTCACGAATACCGTACGGTGGGTTGGTGGCGATAACGTTGACCTCATGCCCTAACAGACTGCTTAAGTGCCTAGCGTCAGCCACCCAGAAATCGGCCACTACACCGGCTGAAGCTGCGTTCAGCATAGCGCCTCTCACGTGAGCCGGATTAACGTCAAACCCTACCCCGCGTGATAGAGGAGATTCTAGCAACCCTTCGATAACGATCGTCCCTCCGCCGCACAAGGGATCAACCAAGGTTTCACCATCCCTCAGGTTGGCGAGCCGACACATGGCTCGTGCTACAATCGGGTTGAGAGATGAAGGATGGACGTAGACCCTGTAGCCTCTATCCCTCAGGCTAGTAAAGGGCGTTAGATCGATTGCGAGCCTGAACTCTCTACCCATAAGCTCAGCGTAAAAAAGTAGGTCGGGATCGTCTAATGAAACCCTGAGTCGCGGGTATTTTTCTTGAATAGCTGAACCAACAACTCTTGAGATATCGAGCGACGTGAAGGGGTGGACCCCTTCTCTCGCGGCTTCGACCGCGAAGGATAGCGGATAATTTGCCATCCCGCTGACAAGATCCACCGGCGTGGAGAGGAGCCGCTTAATCTCCTCCAGGCTTAAGGCGTAGCCCTCCGTTAAAACCGCATAGACTTTCTCTGCCAAGGTGAGCCGCGAGATAAAGCGTCCCAGCTCACCGCCCTTCATCGGCTTAGCCAGCGTGTAAATGACCTTTCCTCGCTTGATCATTCCGCTACCGGGAAGAGGTTTAAGCTCGGCTAGGAGCAGATCCTCAAGACCGGGTACTGTCGTGATAAGCAGCTTTGAGACGCCCTCTTCGAGCATCGCCTAACCTTCACTTCAATACTTTCGGTTTTACGCCCAGCTTTGACGCGAGAGCGGTAAGGGCTACCCGAAGAGCTTCGTTCGTGGGGCAAGGTCCCTTGTAGTTGCCGGCCGCATCGTGCCCCCCACCTTCACCCCCGAGTTCCCTGGCGACAGCTGATGCTAAGTCTCTGCTCGCGGAAATCCCTGTTTTCTCGAGGAAGCTCCTAGAAGCTCTAATGCTCAATCGACATTCGCCATTCCTCGCTGAAGCTACGAGAGCCACATCGGCACCGAGGGATATCAACGCTCTTGCAACTGAAGCCTCGTAGGAACCTATCTCGCTCACCGCTACGAGGAAGCCCCCTACGTTTAGCACGTGGCTTCTCAACGCCCCCTTCAGCTTGGCTACTCTCTCGGCGTAGGGGGACTCCTCCTCCAGCAGGGAAAGGGCGAGATTGTAGTTGCCGCCAAGCTCGAGTAGACGGGCGACCATGCGCAGCGTTTCCGGCGTAACTCTGATGAACCGCCTGCTGTCGAAGAGAATACCGGTTAAGGCTAAAGTCGAAAGCTCCCTTGTTAGTGGGACCGACAAACCTTCCACTGCCTGGTAGACTAGAACGGTAGTTGCAGGTTCCTCACGGACCAGTGGGAAGCTGGCCCTCGTAGCCAGTTCGCCGGGCGGAGCATGATGATCAATCACCAATAGGAGAGCGGCTCGCTCAACTGGTGAGCGGAAGACCGATAGCTGAACACCGTTGGTTGCATCCACAACAGCAGCTGCGGAATACGCCTTGCGCCCAGGTTTACGCAAGTACTCCAACCGGATGTTGAGAGCATCCATAATCTTGCGTGAGAGCCTGCTAGGGCCTTCGGGGAAGGCTAGATCTACGTCACTGAAGCCCATCTCCTTCAAAAGGTGGCTCAGCAGGATGGATGAGGCGAGAGCATCCGGATCCGCGTTCACGTGCGTTACTACAAGCACCGGTTCCTCGGCTCTGCTGGTGAAGCGTTTAACGGCCTCTACTGCCTCAGCCTGAAGGCTGGAGACCTTCGAGAGACGCCCTGTCAATAAACTCCGCAAAAGCTTGATCAAGGATTTTCCCCAGCTCACGCTCCAGCTCCCTTCGAGGGTAGCGGGTTTTAACCGAGATAAGAGCTTCGACCGTGTACGGCCACTCTTCACTAACGCTCACGAGTACGCTCACCGCCTCTGCGAGGGATCCCAGCTTTTCTCTCGCTATCATATCAATTCTTTCAGCCAACCAAGCTGCTAATTCTTCTAATCTCTCTCTATTTAGGCTTTTAACCTGCTCCAGCCTGCGCTTCTCCGCCAAGCTTCCTCGCCAGCTTCTTTTCCAATTCTTCTAATTGCTTCTTCAATAAATCTTCCTGTTTTTCTAGAGTTTTAATACGTATTTCTATAGTTTCTTTCAAATTGTTTAATTCATTAACAACACTACTCTTACTTTTAAGCACGATTATTGTCCCAACGATTTTGTATACAGGGTGGCTGTCGTCAACGGTACTCAGCTCTTTTAGAGCCTCATCAACCTCGGTGAGCTGGGCCTGTAGCTGCTGCCTGTTAATCGCTATCAACCTGAGTCTCTCAACTAGATCCTGGTAGCGTTTCACCTCGGCACGTAGCGCCTCAGAAACGCCTGCCACGTGGTCTACCCGCTCCAACTCAAGATAAGTTTTGCTATTGTTTCTCAGCGCTATAGCCTAGCTCTTGAGCCGCTCGCTCTAAGGCGGTAAGCAATCGGAGAAAACTGTTAAGGGCGGCTCTGAGAGAGGATCTCCTCTCAGAGGTGAATCGTAGGAGGAGATGTGCGCCTTGCAGGTCTATTTGGACCCTGACTCTAGGTGAGGGTTGGCTTGAGGTTTCGACGGATAGTGCCTTGAATAGGGCCTTTGCCTCCACCTCGTCAACGGCGTTAATCGCGATCACCGCCTCATATGCTGCCACGTTTGATCACCGCGTACTTCTCGACCAGCAATCGGGGGCCGCGCGGCTGTCTAGACTCGGGTTTCACAAACTTCAGCGCGAATAGCGTGCGTGGGTGCTTGACGTACGCTATTAGAAGGAGCGAATCGTAAACGTTGGCAAGCTCTTCCGGTTTCGCGTCTTCCACGAGCGGTAGATTCATTGCGGCAGCCAGCTCGTGTCCGAACTCTAGAGCTTCCTGCTCCCGCTGAACTAGAACCGCTAGGCTTCTAGGGGGTTGCGGTTTTGCAGCCAGCTCACGCGCCAGTTTTACGCCGCTCAGCTTTAACAGCAGGGAGGTGTACGGGGGATCTAGCGTCTTGAAAACTTCAATCCGACCCGGGTTACCCATTAGTCCCCTTCCGACGATCAGGACCCTGAGGGCGCCGAGAGTTTTAGCCTGAAGGAGCACATCGAGCAGCCTACTCTTACCCCTATTAACCTTGAGTGCGTTCGGAAGGGATAGAGCGAGCTCTTTCGCGAGGGACCTCACTCGAGGATTGGATCTGTGGGTTGTTGTGACAAGGTAGTGGCAGGTCAACGCCGTACCATTCGCTTAATGCTTTGAAGCTCTTCACTCGTGAAAGTCTTACCGAGCTCTGTGCGTGGTACGTAAGCTCCACCGGCGAACGTATAGCCGCACTTCCTGCACCTCCATATACCGACACTCACCCTGCGTAGTCGGCCGCGGGTGAAGCAACGGGGGCACCTGTGAGGACCCCTCATCTTAGCCTCAATAGCCGCTACCTTATGCCTGAGTGTGGCACCATACCTTGCTTCAAAGCGTCCAGCGGTGCCGGCAACCTTTGTTCGTCCCATGGAAAATCGTGGAGCCGTGCGGAGAGGCTATTTAAATTTGTCACGTGCTGAACTGCGGCGTAGCGCTTATCGCCATAAGACGAAAGTATTACGGCTGGTGTCGCTCGGCGTTCGTAAATAGGTTGTACACGTGCAGCTAGCAGTGCAGGTAAAAAGGGCGTTAACTGAGAGAGCTATAGTATCGCTCGTACTCCTGGCGCTAGGATACTTGACGTTTAGAGGCGATCTCTCCGGTGAACATGGCATGCTTCTGCTGGTGGGGCTCTTACTTTCGCTGGTGCTACCGGGTCTGGGGGTAGCCGCGTTCGCGTTTCCAATGCTCATGTATGCGGGTAACGGCCACCCTCTTACGCTACTCCTCGCGGCTCCTGTAGTTGTGCTCGCGTTCCGCTTCTGGCCTCAAGCCTGCGCGTGGCTCGCATCCGTTGTGCTCGAGGATCCGCTCGCCAGCTACTTGGCGACCACCGCATTGCTGTTCTCTCTGAAGTTTGCATCCCCAAACGCTGCAGCTTTTATGATGTTCTTCTACGTCCTCTCAGCGGGCTTTAAGCTGGCTCGCTCAGTGCCGCCCGGCTCTGCGGGCTGCCAGCGATTGGTCGTGGCTCGAGGTTTGGCAAACCTGCCTGAGAGCGATTGGGTGGAGCTTGCCGGCGAGTGGTTTTTCACGAACCTCATAGGCCCACCCCGCCTCCTGCTTCTCGCGCTAACTTACGCTGCAGCTGGGGCGGCAGCCTCTAAGCTCCAGAGGCTTGAAGCTACTAGGCTGGCCGGTGTACTGCCTTCACTGGTAATCGTGCTCGCGTTAAACGTCGTGGCAAGCACAATAGGGGTCAAGCCAGGCGTTGAACCCCTTATTGTTCTAGCCGGGACCCTCGTGATGACGTTGTTAGCTGAGCTAAGGCGTGTGAAGCTACCTAGTAGGAGGCTAGCTGTCAGACGCGCTATGCGAGCTCCTCGCACGGTTCTACCGCACATGGAGGGCGCTTGGACGGCTCTCTGCAAAATGCTCGCAGGTGGCGAGAGGCTCCTCCTGGTGTTTGGGCCTTCAGGTTGCGGCAAAACACTCTTGGTACGGGAGACTCTCAAAGCTTGCAGGCTGAGAGTAGCAGATCGTTCGAGATTTAAAGGCAAAGTCGTCCACCTTGAGAACGCAGAGAGCGAGTGGAATCTCGATGAAACAATCAGAAAGCTCCTGATATCCGGAGCAAAGTGTGTGGTGCTCGAGACTAGCCGCCCGTTGACACTACTGGGCAGACTGAAAACTGTGCTTCCGCGAAAGGCAGTCTACGTTATGCCCCCCGACGAGAACACTCGAAGTAGGCTGATCTCGCAGGAGCTTACTGGTTTAGCGGACGAAAACACTGTCGCTTGGTTAGCAGAGGCAACGCAAAGGTACAGTTTGAGAGGCCTCATGAAACTTTTGGAGAGCATTAAGGCGCACGTACAAAACGGTAGCGAGCTCGGGCAGGCTATAGCCGTTGCGCTACAGGCTGTTCCCCCCGATCTTTCGTACGAGGAATTAGCGGAGTGTGAGCGTTTCATCACAACGTTCAAGGGGATGGTTGCTGGCTTCTCTCGCGGCCAAACCAACGATGGGGTAGTCGTGCAGGCTGTCAATCCCGATGCGTTAGGGGCATTGATGGGTGAGTAGCCCCTAACTCTAAAACCGCAGTGACTGAGGGCGCGCGGTAAAAACATATAAGCCGGTCGAGTACAATGCTTACCCGGAGGTGGGTGAGGAAACAGTAGGGGCCGTGGCCTAGCAAGGTATGGCGGCGGTCGCTTAGGTGGCCGAGGCTCCAGGCGCATTGGAATCCGAGGGTAACCCGCAGGTCCCGGGTTCGAGTCCCGGCGGCCCCACCATCCGCCTCCAATTCTCTACCTTGTTCTTACATAAACCTTCTAACTAGTTCTTTGTTAAATGGAACAACCCTCTATATTGTATCCGCACTGTTCCAAAATAATTATGCTGATGTGGAGCGATGATAATCAATGTTGCTAAGGGCGGTAAAGTGGAAAAACCGTGGAGAAGTTAAATGTAGAAAAATAGATATCGCTCATCCAGCGCGGAGTAGAGTATTTTTAAGGAGGTTTGTGCACCCCTCCGTTCGATGGGGAAGGTAAGACCCCTCTATGTAAAGCGCACAGCGAGGAGGTTACTCGAAAAGTACCCAGATAAATTCACAGAAGACTTTGAACATAATAAGCGTGTGGTAGGCCAGCTTATAAGCGCCAGCAAAAGGGTAAGGAACAGAATCGCGGGTTACATCACACGGCTGATTAAGCAGCAAGCTAGGCTAAAAGCGATAGAGGTGGCAGAGGCTGAAAGCGTACCTGTTGAGGAGGAAGGCATCTGATTAGTGCTTATTGGCCGATGGCTGAAACGAAAGCCATTAAAAGCGTTAGAGAGTTACCTCTCCTAGAGCGCCCCGGTCGTATAGCCCGGTCAAGTATGCCGGCCTTTCGAAGCTGAGGCCTGAGGATAGCCGGAGTGCGGTCTAGCCGCACGGATAACCCGGGTTCAAATCCCGGCCGGGGCACCAATGGATACTCGCTCTCGATCGCTGCTATCTAGGTTTGGGAAAGGCAGGTTATGCACCCTTACTGGATCAGGCAAAGTGGCGTTCAAGCGTCCCTTCTCGCGCTGGTACTAGATCTAGCAGCCTTCTCATCAACTTGAGTTTGAGCTTCTCCCCCAGGTTTACCTTGATAAGCTTGAGGCTTACAGGCGATTTAGCCACCATAATTTCGCAATTGCTAAAGTTGCTAGTCAGCGCCCCATCTATCACCACACTACAACCACCCTCGATCACCACCGTCAGTTTACGGGTGGCGGAAGCCACGAAGGGCTTCAACAGAGCTGAAAACGGCGCTAGAGGAGTTACTATGAATGCCTCAAGCAGAGGGTCCAGAATGGCTCCACCCGCTGACAGTGCGTAAGCAGTGGAGCCCGTAGGTGTTGCGACGATAAGGCCGTCAAGCCGACCTTCCATTACTAACTCATCGTCCAGGAGTACCCTCGCTCTAAGGAGGACGCCGCAGCGTGATGTGAGTATCGCCGCCTCATTGGCGAAGATGGAGCGCCAACCACTAATAACCGCCTCACCAACAAGCCGGTTTTCGATCGTGTACTTGCCCTGCGCGACGAGCTGGAGCGCTGGAATAGCATTGTCTAACGTCACCTCCATGAGGAAGCCTAGACTATCGCCGCTGTTCACGCCCAGCAGGGGGATTACCCCCCGTGTTTCATGAAACACTTTAAGCAGTGTCCCGTCACCACCCACCACTAAGGCAAAATCTGCCCACTTAACTGCCTGCTCAGGGCTTAATCTCGGAGAGTTACTGGGGAAGGGGCAGGCTGAGTGGATGGCAACCTGGAAACCGTGTTTCTCCAAGAAGTTCTCCAGCATTACGAGTTTCTCCTCGCTTACTGTCGGTTTTACGTAAACCCATACGCGCGTAAAGCCTCGCACGTGAACCCTATACACCCGGATATAGATTTTATAAGGTATTCACGGTTTCACGATTAGGCAAGGTTTTAATAGTGGGTAGAGCCGCATCCGTGTGAGGGACGATGTCGACGAAGCCTGTGGATGCTGGGTCATTAAAGGAGGGCTCTTTTGTGATAGTAGATAGCGAACCCTGCAGGGTTACGGAAGTCGAAAGATCAAAGACGGGGAAGCATGGGTCAGCTAAGGTCCGCATAGTCGCTATAGGGATATTTGACGGTGTGAAAAGAACCTTAGTCGTCCCTGCAGATTCCAAAGTCGAAACTCCGATCGTAAGGAAATTCCCAGGGCAGGTTCTCGCGTCTCTCGGCGGTGACATAGTTCAGGTGATGAGCCTGGAGGACTACTCCACTTTCGAGGCTCCGTTACCCGATGATCCTGACGTTAGATCAAAAATAGAGCCGGGAGTAGAAGTGGAAGTTTGGAGCATAATGGGACGCTACAAGATAATGCGTACGCTCAAACGCTAAAGCTGCAAGACCCAAACGCATATTACTGAGAGTTTGCACGGTTGGGCAGAGTGATGAACCAGGCTTGACGGATGCATGACGAGGATCTTGAGTGCTGATACCTTATCCTTGGGCTAAAAAATCAATCCAAGATGTAAATAAATTGAAAAATAAAGCGAATAAATAGATAGAACATGTGCCTTTTATGCTATATATGATAGCCGAATATTGCTACCTAGTCTTTATACCTTTCATTTAAAAGGTCAGAAGACGCGGCATCTCGATGAATGAGCAGGGGGGAAGTTCCACGACGCCCCAATACGAAATGTTCAAGGGGCTGCATAGGGCACCCTACAGCCTACTGGAAGCCCTGAGGAGGGTTCAGGCGGTTTACGGTTACCTACCTCTCGAGGGGATAAAGATGGCAGCCGATTATGTGGGCGTGCCTCTCGCTCAGGCGTACAGTGTCGCGACCTTTTACCACCAGTACAGCCTCGAACCAATCGGGAAGTACAGAATACTGGTGTGCATGGGAACTGCCTGCCACTTAAGAGGGAATGGGCTCAATCTCGAGTTTCTAAGGACCATGCTGAACTTAAAGCCGGGTCAAAAGACTACGCAGGATAGGGCTTTTTCAGTGGAAGAGGCGAGATGCTTTGGCTGCTGCGGTTTAGCTCCGGTCGTCATGATACTGAAGCCTGACGGGAGCAACGAAATTGTTGGGAGAGCTACGCCCCGCAGCCTTCGAGCGGCCGTGGAGCGTTACCGCAAGCTTGCGCGGGGTGGTGAAGGTTGACGTGGACGTTGCTCGATAGGTGCTGCGAAAAGTGCAGCCACAGTCCGGAGAAGCCGTGCCGCGACTACATCGAGTGCCGGCTTAACGGGCCGCTCTGCCACAGTGACGAGGAGTGCAGAGAGCGCAGGCGCAGGAGGCTTAAGGAGCTGAAGTACGGGGAGAAGGGTGCGAAGGTAAAGGTCCCGATGGCTAGCTGCACGCTAGCGACAGGGGCCGAAGGCATCTACAGCGTAGTGCGGAGTACTATTGAAAAACTCGGTTTGGAGGCTACAGTAACAATAGCCGGGTGTCACGGGCTGGACTTCATCGATCCTTGGCTGGAGTTCTCAGCTGTAGGAATGCCGACGGCCATCTACGCAAACGTTAGGCCGGGCGACGTTCCTAAACTCGTTGAAAAGTACTTCGTAAGGCAGGAGGTCGACGGGGCGTTCGCGCTGTGGGAGAGGACAGGGACGGCTAAGGGGGAGGAGAAAGTACCGCTGCTCAACGAACTGGATTTCTGGAGGAAGCAGGTCAAGTGGGTCTCCCGCAACTGCGGTGTCGTAAACCCGGAGTCGCTTGAAGAGTATGTAGCTGGCGGAGGATACAGGGGGCTGAGCAGAGCTCTGAAGATAGGGCCTGACGCGGTTATAGACGAGATCCAGAAGAGTGGTCTACGCGGTAGAGGTGGCGCAGGCTTCCCGACGGGGCTCAAGTGGAGGCTTACAAGGCAGCAGCCGGCGAAGCCCAAGTACGTTATCGCAAACGCTGACGAAGGAGATCCGGGCGCTTTCATGAACAGGCTCCTAGCGGAGTCCGACCCCTTCAGGATCGTTGAGGGGCTGACCATCGCAGGCTACGCTATCGGCGCTGAAAGGGGTTTCATCTTCGTGAGAGCAGAGAAGCCCCTAATGGCGAAGAGGCTTCAAAGGGCTGTTGAGGAAGCGAGGAAGTGCGGTTTGCTGGGTGAAAACATACTCGGTTCAGGCTTCAGCTTCGACATAGAAGTCATTCTGAGCGCGGGAGCTTTCGTCTGTGGCGAGGAAACTGCGATGATAGCTGCCATAGAGGGGAAGAGGGCTTGGCCGCGGCAGAGACCGCCCTACCCCGCCGAGAAGGGGCTCTGGGGGCAACCGACGGCCGTGAATAACGTAGAAACGTTGGCCCACGTTGCGACGATAATGGCGGAAGGGGTGGAAAAGTTCACCGCGTTGGGTACTGAAAAGAGCAAAGGCACGAAGATGTTCTGCGTAACTGGTTCGGTCAAGAGGGTTGGAGCATACGAAGTTCCGATAGGGGCTAGCCTCAGGTACCTTGTGGAAGATCTCGCGGGAGGGCCTCCGGATGGAGTGAGAATCAAGGCTGTTCAGATAGGAGGCCCCTCAGGAGGCTGTGTACCGGCTCAGCTGCTCGATCTGCCGGTTGACTACGAGACGCTGCAATCGGCTGGTGCCATTATGGGAAGCGGTGGTATGGTGGTGATCGGGGATGACAGCTGCATGGTAGACGTTGCAAAGTTCTTCCTCACCTTTACTTCCGCTGAATCCTGCGGCAAGTGTATGCCATGCAGAGTGGGGTTGAGGGTCATGTGGAGCATTCTCGATAAGATCACCCGGGGCGAGGGGGCCGAAGATGACATCACTACACTGCGGCAAGTAGCAGAGACAGTGAAATCGATGAGCCTGTGCGCGCTGGGTGGTACAGCTCCCAACCCCGTCCTTACAACGCTCCGATACTTCATGGACGAGTACACGGCGCACATTAAGGATAGAGTGTGCCCCGCTAAAGCCTGTTTAGCCCTAACCAAGTTCATCATCGATGAGGTGAAATGTATAGCCTGCGGGCAGTGCGCCGCGAACTGTCCGGCTAACGCGATTTCGAAGACTGACGGCGGCAAGTACCGGATAGACCAGGAGAAGTGTATAAGATGTGGCGTTTGTTTCACAGTCTGCCCCGTTAAAGCAATATCTAAAGCCTCTGGATCGAGGTGATGAGCCTTGGTGAAGGTAAAGATTGATGGTAGAATCGTGGAGGTCGAACCGGGCACAACAATACTAGAGGCCGCCGAGAAGGCGGGGATCAGCATACCCAAGCTCTGCGTAGTACCCGGCTTGTACGAATCATCGAGCTGCCGTCTCTGCGTTGTTAAAACCCCCGCGGGCCGTCTCTTCCCTGCCTGCAACTACCGGGTTTACAGGGACGAGGAGTTCATCGCCTCATCACACGATCTCTGGGAAATGAGAAGAGTGAACTTCGAGCTGGTCTTGAAGTTCCACAGGATCGAGTGCTGGCAGTGCGAGAGGAAGAGCGCTTGCTCACTGGTGGAATTATCCAAGGAGCTCATGGTGGAGGGCATACCCGTGTGCTCTGAGTGCCCGCTGCCGAGAGATGAGTGCTTACTTCGTAAAGGCGTGTTGTGCTTAGGGATGATTACCCAATCGGGTTGCAACGCAGAATGTATAGTCGGCGGCGGCGAATGTTGGGGTTGCAGGGGGCCAATAGCGAGAGCCGACGTCCTGGAGCGAGCTTTCGAGAGGTACGCTGAGCTGGGCTTCAATTCACGGTTGGTTCTAAGTAAAGCGGAGATCTTCTGGAACTCGCTGGAAGAGTTCGCGATCGTTAAAAGAGTTGCTAACGAAGGTGGGGTGAAATGAGCGGTAAGTTGGCTCTATTCATCGAGGAGGTTCCGGCCGTCGCGGGAAAGGTCAATGTTAAGATCGAGGGGGAGCAAACAAAAGTGAGAGTCGAGTTCGGCGTGGCCCAGGAGCCAAGGTTCTTCGAAAGGTTCCTTAAAGGCAGACCAGTAACTCTAGCACCCTGGGTCATGTCGAGGATTTGCGGTGTCTGCAGCCAAGTCCACCTCACGTGCTCGATAGAAGCCGCTGAGAAAGCGCTAGGCCTGAAACCAAAACCGGAGGTATTCTCGCTTAGAGAGGTGGCGAAGGGCCTCGAAATAGTCCAGAATAACGTCGTTCACGTGCTCATGTCCATACCCGACTTTACGGGCCACGGTAACGTTGTGGAGTTCTCTAAGGCCCATCCAAGCCTTTTCGGCACGCTCATGGCTGTGAACTCGTCGCTACTCGAGGTTAGTAAGAGGGTGGCTGGAAGGTTTGTCCACCTGCCTAGCCTGGGGGTGGCTACGCACGGCAAACCGGTAAGCGTGCACGAATTGATTTCAGCCAGCAAAATGCTGAAGGGCGTCGCAAGCAGCTTGATGGAAACGGCGGAGGAGCTGAGCAAGGTGTGGGGGCCACTTTGCGAGGGCTTTAAGGACCCAGCGCCCACGTACTGCGTGCTTAACGCGTCGCAGCGGAGGTATCCCTTCTTCTCCGGCGAGTTGCTCTTCTCCGATGGAAGGGTCGTGAGGGCTGGGGAGTACGCGTACGCGCTGGAGGAGCTCACAAGCCCCTACTCGAATGCCCACTACGTCCTCTACAAGGGGGAACCCTTCTACGTAGGATCAAGAGCCAGGCTTATGGCCTACCGGAGCTTTCTACCCAAAGAGATAATCGACCTTGAGAAGACACTTGCCGTGGATTTCTCCAACCCCTTTGATAACGTTAAAGCGCAGTATATCGAAGCGGCGTACGTGGCGGGCCTATTGGCGGAAACCTTAGACGAGCTAGCGTCGAAGGGTGAGGGAGTGCACCCCCACGTCCTAACGGAGTGCCCCGAGGTTGACGGTGAAGGCGTGGGACTGGCCACAGCGCCGCGAGGCGTCCTGATACACCACTACAGGGTTGCTAAGGGGAGGTTGGAGTACGCCAACATCATCACTCCAACCGTTATGAACGCGAGGCACATAGAGGTCACGGGCGAAGCCCTCGTAAAGTGGGCCGTCGAGAACGGCATAGAGGACGAGGGGCGCATCAAGCGTTTGGTAGCAGCACTCGTGAGAGCTTATGATCCATGCCTCCCCTGCTCCGTGCACTAGGTGGTTGGAATGAAGGTGGCCTTCTTCTCCTTCGGTGCTTGCGAAGGCTGCAGGTACAGAATAGTCGGTGAACTGCACAAGCTGACGGCGCTCCCCAACATCGAAATAGTCAGGGAACCACTGCTGGGGCTCACCGAAGACACCGAGTACGACATCGCCGTTGTGGAAGGGGCGGTCACAACGCCGGATGTTGAGAAGCTCAAGCGGATCAGGAGTAAGGCGAAGTACTTGATCGCACTGGGCAGCTGCGCGAGACTGGGTGGGATTACGACGCTGGGGTACAGGTTAGGCCTAAAACTGGAGGAGTACGAGGCTAAAGGGTACGCTGACGCTCTTCCGCTCCACCGATTCGTCAAAATCGACAGCCACGTGAGGGGCTGTCCAGCCAGTGTGGACGAGTTGGTCACTGTTCTCAACGCGTTTTCCCTGGGGTTCAACCCCTCGAAGTATGAAAGACGCTTCGAGTACGAGCGCTTAACCCAGGATCTCGTAATCAGCGATGACTTCCTGAAGCTGGATCCTGGGAAGTGCATAGTGTGTGGAAGGTGCGTTGAGTTCTGCGGTCTTGTGGAAGCTCACGCGCTAACCCAAGCGTTTAGAGGGTTCCGAGTTATAGTGAGTACACCGGCACAACTGCCCTTCCTCGAGGCGGGCTGCATCAGATGCGGGCTTTGCGCTGCATACTGTCCCGTCGCAGCCGTGACGTACAGGAGCGACGTAGAGGAGGCGATCAAGCTGATGCGCGAGGGGGGCACTGCTGTCGTAGAGACGTACGCACTGGAAAGCGCAGCCACCGCGCTCGGTGTTAAGCCCGGCCAAGTACTCTCACTGCTAACAGAGCTCGGCTTCAGCAGCGCAACAGTCGTTAACCCCCTCGAGGGAACGCTGAAGTACGACGGCATTGTACCCTTCAGCTCGGCCGAGGAAAGATGGTTAAAGAAGCGTTTCCCGAACGCGCCCGTAAAGGGGCGCGTCAAGCTTGAAGGTGAGAGAGGCACGGTTATCATAACGGCTTGCGCTGCAAGGAAGGAGGATCACAAGCCGGCTATAACGGCGCACGAGCTTGTTGAGCTTGCAAAAAACTCTAGGATCACTGTGACCGACCTACCCGAGCAGCCGGTGAACACGAGCAACATCGAGGGTATTAAAGTCGCCGTAGGGCCAACAGCTTGCGCTAAAGCCGTCGAGGAGTACCTTAAAGGTTCCGTAAGCCGAGTAGTCCTGCAGATCTGCCCAGGAGGATGCTCGCGAGGATCAGGAAGCCCCTACAAGGTACTGGTTACTAGATAATCAAAGCGAAAGAATAGTTCTACTCTATTTTAATTCACTTCCTTCTTCGACACACTACCCTAGTGCCTAGCAGTTACGCTTGGTGTAAAAAAAAACAGGAGAAAAACAATAAATGGCATGTCCTAGACGGCGGCACCTCAGCATGTCCTCAACGCTCAGAGATCTGAGGAGCTCGTCGCGTGGCTACAAGGTGAGTGTCGTTGAAGGTGCGCTCACAGTGTTCGGCTCAGCGCTGATAAGCCCCATGACAACACCCCTACTGCTGCGCTTGGGGGCTGACGCGACCACGCTCGCCCTCTACACAGCCGCTGTTCAGGTCTCCACACCCCCTCTTCAGCTAACCGCTGCGGTTCTCCTCGACAGGTTCAGAGAGAAGCGGCTGATGATCATGACCCTGTTCGCGGCGGTCAGCAGGGCTACCTGGCTTGGCGTACTACTGGCGATTATCGGAGTAGCTGGAGGCGCGCGGGAAGTCATGCTGCTGCTATGGTTGTCTAACGCTCTAGGCATCTTCGCGGGCCTAGCGTGGACCGACCTGATGGCTGACCTTGTCGAGCCAGAGCGTCGGGGCAGACTGTTTGCGCTGCGAAACACTATTCACGGCGTCATCAACATCATTGGGCTTGTTCTTGCGAAGTTCATATACGATACGTACGGTTACCCTCAAGGGTACGCAGCGGCATTTGGAGTGGGTACGCTCTTCCTACTAGCCGCAGTCCCACTACTGTACATGTACGGTGACCCCGTCAAACCGAGGGGCTCCAACCTCCGTTTGACGAAGGTTTTCTCGACGCTGAAGAATAGCGAAGTGATAAAGGACTCTGGCGCGCTAGCAACGTGGTCCTTCTCCGTCAACATCGTCGCTGCGATATGGAACTACCACTTGTACACAGCGTTCAAGGCTGACGAAAGCTGGTTCACAGCGATCAACCTCGCGGGCGGCATTATCGGCACTCTGGCGAATCCCCCGTGGGGCAGCTTCTACGACAGGTTCGGGCCCCGAGCAACGTTCCTGATCTCGGGGCTGGGTATAGTCTTTGTTCCAGCGTTCTTCCCTCACCTACCAAGCCTTCCTGGCCAAATCGCGCTGCAGGTTTACTCCTCGTTCCTCTGGACGGGCTTCAACCTAGCTTCGTTCAACTACGCCATCGCCTACGGGGCTGAGTACAGGCACGTCTACATAGCCGTCTACAACACGATACCATCGATACTCGCGGCGGTGGGCACTAGCTTAGGGGCTTGGCTGTACGGCTACGCGGGTCCAGTTGCGTTCTACGCGTCCTCAATCCTCCGTTTGCTCAGCCTGATCGTCCTATACAGAGTAGCAGCTGCCAGAGGAGCAACGTACGAGGAGCTGAGGCTCGCCAGCCACCTTTACCCTCTTTACGTGGCGGGCAGGCAGGCCTTCCACGCCACATACATTGAGTTCATCTACGCCGTACGGCTACTGTACGCCACGCTGACAGTCGCAACGCTGCTTGTCTTACTCCTAGCGCTCTACGCAACGGTGCTAAAGCTTCTCGGCTTATGACGAAAATACAGCCGCTATCGTAAGTCTTAGGAGCATCCACCCGTACGCAGCGTTTTTAAACCGTCGTACAATCGTCACGCTGTGCCGGATCTCATACAAACCATCTTAGATAACCTAAGGTTCCTACTCGACGAGTACACTGCCGCCCTGGCGTATATCTTACCTAGAACATTAGCGATGATTCTCACGTTGATCCTAGGATGGGTTCTAGGCCGCCTACTGGGCAAGCTTGCCGCTGCTATCGTCAAGCTCGGGAAGGCTGATGAAGCGTTGATGGCCACACCGTTGGGAGCACACTTGAGCAGAGCAGGCTACACGCTGTCCACGTTCGTAGATCTCGCCACGCGAGTCACAGTGTACGTTCTCAGCGTCGCCCTGGCGATAAGAGTACTGAGAGTGCCTGAAGCAGAAGTTGTTGCCCAAAATCTGTTCGTTGTGGTGGGCCGAATAGTCGCTGGAGTACTTGTTTTAATCGTGGGCTTACTTATCGTCGAGAAGATCTTTGAGTTCGTAGGTAGGATCTTCAAGGAGACGAGCGTTGGGGTTTCAGCTACGATAAACGTCGTGCACGGCATAGCGATCCTACTCATAATAACAGCGGCGTTGTCCTCGGCCGGAGTCGATCTGACGCCAGTAACGCACGTAATCGTCGCGTTCGCGCAGGGGGCGGGGATCGGGCTCGGCATCGCAGCCGTTCTGATCGCGATCGCGCTCTATCGTGACGAGCTTCTGAAACTCCTGGCCTCAATTCGCGGCAAAGTATCAGTGCAGGCGGGGAAGGGAAAAAGCATCGAGGACTAAGCTTTAATTCCACCCAGGGCCTATTGACTGAGATGCTGAGAGAGTTCTGGCTGCTAGACGCTAGCTACGACGTAGTGGGAGGTATTCCCGAGGTTAGGCTCTGGGGTATCGACAGGAGTGGCGAGCGGGTTGTCGTGCTGGATAGGAGCTTTCGACCTTACATCTACGTTCTCCCGGAGGAAGGTTCAGAGGAGCGTGTCGCAAAGAGGATTGCGGGGATCGGTGGTAAGTTCGGTGTGATAGGCGTCGAAATCGTTGATAAGAAGTACTTCGGGAAACCGGTTAAAGCCGTTAAGGTAACTTTAATGTCGCCTCGCGTTGTGCCTCAGCTCCGCGAAGCTGTAGCCAAGCTCGAGGGTGTGCGCGAGGTTCTAGAGGCCGACATCCGGTTCTACATGCGCTACATGATCGATAAGGGCGTGCGCCCCTGCGGCTGGCACTCGGTTGAAGTCGAGGAAGTCCCCAACGAGCACGGCTGGAGAGTTGGGAAAGTCTACCTGGCTAAGTCTGCGCCGCAGCACCTGGGCCCCGAAGACCCTCCCGACTTGAGGATCTACGCCATCGATATCGAGTGCTACAACCCCTTTGGGGAGCCGAACGCGGATCGCGACCCGATCATCGTGGTATCGGTGAAGCGGGGCGGCGAAGTCAAAGTGTTCACGGCTGAGGGGAAGGATGATAAGCCGGCGATAGCGGCGTTCATCGAGGATCTGCAGACATTTGACCCCGACGTGATCGTTGGTTACAACAGCAACCGTTTCGACTGGCCCTACCTGCTGGAGCGCGCTAAGCGCCACGGATTGAAGCTCGATGTATCGAGGGGAGGAGGGGAGCCTACTCCCAGCGTGTACGGCCACTACTCGATAGTGGGGAGGGCCAACGTAGACCTGTACGACTTCGCTGAAGAGGTCTACGAGGTTAAAGTCAAGACGTTGGATAACATAGCGGATTATCTTGGCGTAAAGAAGAGAAGCGAGAGAGTACTGATCGAGGGGCACAGAATCCACGAGTACTGGGACGACCCGAGCAAGAGGCCGCTGCTAATCAGGTACTCCATTGATGACGTTGAGAGCACGTACGGTCTCGCTGAGAAGTTCCTTCCCTTCGCCATCCAGCTGTCAAACATCGTCGGTCTTCCGCTAGACCAGGTTGGCGCAGCTTCCGTCGGGAACCGGGTCGATTGGTACTTGATGAGGGCTGCATTCGAGTACGGCGAGTTGATACCGAACAGGGTTGAACGACCGTACGAGCCGTACCGCGGAGCGATCGTGCTCAAGCCCTCTCCGGGTGTCCACAAGAACGTAGCTGTGCTGGATTTTACTTCGATGTACCCCAGCCTGATGATCAAGTACAACGTATCTCCAGACACCTACGTTCCGCCCGATGAGGTGGTCGATGATTCCCTGATCCATGTCGCACCAGAGGTGGGGCACCGCTTCAGGAGGGATCCTCCGGGCTTCTACAAGAAAGTGCTGGAGAGCTTGCTCGAGGCTAGGCGAGGGATCCGTGCGAAGATGAAGGGCTTGAATCCGGATTCACCTGAGTACAGGCTGCTCGATGAGAGGCAGAGAGCGTTGAAGGTTGTAGCGAACGCGAGCTACGGCTACTGCGGTTGGGTGGGGGCTAGGTGGTACAAGCGTGAGGTAGCTGAAGCCACGACGGCGTGGGGGCGGAAGACGATTACTGAGACCATAGCTCTCGCGAGAAAGCTGGGCTTGAGGGTGATCTACGGCGATACAGATAGCGTATTCGTGGTGTACGAGCCTGAAAAAGTGGAGACGCTGGTGAAGGCGATTAACGAGCAGCTGAACCTGGACATCAAAGTCGATAAAGTCTACGTTAAGATCTTCTTCACGGAGGCGAAGAAGAGGTACTGCGGTCTCCTCGAGGACGGCCGCGTCGATGTGGTGGGGCTTGAGGCCGTGAGGGGTGACTGGGCGGAGATAGCCAAGGAAGTTCAGGAGAGGGTTATCGAACTTATACTGAAGGAGGGTGATGTGGGAGAAGCTGTTAACTATGTGAGGAGAGTGATCGAGGACCTAAGGAACGGGCGCATACCCTTCGAGAAGCTGATCATCTGGAAGTCCCTGGGGAAAGGCCTAGACGAGTACGAGGTTGAAGCTGCCCACGTCGCGGCTGCCAGGAGGCTTATAGAGAGCGGGTACAGGGTAGCGAAGGGCGGAAAGATAGGCTTCGTAATCGTCAGCGGCTCGGGTAGGCTCGCCGACAAGGCTGTTCCGTACATCATGCTGAAAAGTATGAGTGAGGTGGATCTCGATTACTACGTGAGGAAACAGGTGATCCCCGCCGCGATGAGGGTTCTCGAGTACTTCGGCGTGAAGGAGAACCAACTGCTCGAAACCGGTCAACGAACGCTGCTCGATTTCTTCGGCGGCTAACCTAGGGAGTAACTTACGCGCTTGTGGAGTAGATGGTGATGAGGTAAAGGTCGTCAGCGGCCGAGTTTAGTAGGTCAGCGGTATCCTCGATCATCTCGGCTATGTTGAGAAGCAGGAACATGATGGGAGCAGCCAGTTTTGATTCTAGAGTTGAAAAAATCGCCTCTCTGTACAGCGTATCCATCTCTTTCTCGGAGCTCGATATCTTACCTCTGGCTTCGAGAGCGCGATCCCTGTTTGTGAGAGCCGAGTTCATCATGGCTAGGTAGCTGTCCATTATTGATAGTAGAAGTGTCGTCATTTTCGCCAGTAGGTCCCTTAGAGGCAAGGGGGATTCCCAGGGCTTGGTGAGCAGAAACTCTATCCTATGGGCTAACCCTCCCAACTTATCCACAATACCCCCTATCTTGGAGAAGATCCCTAACCATTCCTCCCGGGTGTATAGCGACGGCGCAATTCGGGAGAAGTAACTGAGGAACTCCTGCTGAACCCTTTCCGCTTGCTTCTTCTGCTCACTTATCTCCACTGAAGCCGCTGGAGGCTCCGCCCCTACTCCACTCGTGAGTAGGCTTGACAGGCTCTTAGCCATTTCCCTAGCTGCGAGGAGCTCGTTGCGCAGTAGACTCATCAACTTCTCGTCAGCAGTCGCTGCAGGGCCCCCTGCCGCGATTGTAACACTCAAGGTCTCTCACCCGCTGGACTCAGAGCCCGTGTAGCAGCTATGGTGTTATCGGCGATACCCAGCTCCTTCATTTCATCGGAGTTACACCAGATCTCGTTCTCCGGAACCTTATCTAGGGGTAGCGCGGTAAAAACGTACTTCTTCTTACCACCGATCACTATCTCAACCTTATCCTTAATACCGAGGTACTCCATAGCTTTGGGGTTCATCCTAGCCTGGCCCCTTGGAACCTCGTCGCGCCTCCTCACTCGCAATCGCCGCTCTCTAACGCCCAAGATCACACCCGCGATCTGCTCGTACCTCACGGATATAAGTGTTGCTCGAACCGTTACCCAAATTTTCTAACACGAATCAGCTTGACGATCCCTCTCTCGACAACGATGGCATCACCCCTTCTCAATATCACAGGGTCAAGGCCCAGCGATTCGAACTCCCGCGCAAGCATCGCGTGAATCAGTAGAAGCTCAGCGTTGTTGATGATGCTCCACGCTATCTCAGTCGGGTTTTGAGCGACCGCTATCATGCACTCACCGTACTTGCGGAGCTCCGCAAACATCCGCTCACCTATCGTCGGTTCAGAGTCTAAACGACGGTAAGGTATCATGTTCCAAGCTTCCTCTACTAGCGTTGCGTGAACAATACCCTCTGCTATCCCTCGCTTGATCGCCGCGTTGTAGAGCTCCTTTAGCAATAGGAGCGAAAACAGCTTTTTTGCGTAAATACTTTTGAAGACACTTAGATCGACAGTGAAGCATTTATTGAAAAAACTTTCCGCGACTACGTAACCGTTGAGCGCACGAGCTATCCTACCCTCAGTTAGCGGGCTGATCCTTCTGACCAAGGCCGCTTTGGTCTCATGATCGTAGTACGACCTTATCGGAACCTCCTCCAGCGCCTCGAGGATGCCGTTTATCCCCCTGAAGCCCTTCGACATTGCGTGCTTCACGGCAGTTCTCAGCATAAACAGCTGCGGGGGGGTTAGGTGAAAGACCGCATCGAATAGATCGACGATTACGTCGACTGTCTCGGGGTCGTAAGATTGATACGGATCCATAACGCATAGGGAGAGATCCTCCCCCGGCGTAAGTCTCGTGAACCCGGGGATCTCGTACTCGCCGGCCCAATCAAGAACGAGAACGGGTATGCCTCTTTTTGAGATCTCGGATACTAAAACTTTCGCGGTATTACTCTTTCCCGATCCGGATCGACCTAGGATGACGGCGTGGCCCTGCCGTAGCTCGATGCGACCCTTGAATCTGCCAAGTTTAATTTTCAAAGCTCTAACCACGTGTAAAGTATCTGGTAGTGTAAAGCGGAAAGAAAGGTTAAATGTACTTACGATCTAGCGAGGTCGTGGCTACTCGAGCGGTTCTTCTGGGCAGGAGGGTTGTGCTGTTCGATAGGGTTAGGGCGAGGGAGCTCTACTTTAACGAGGGTTTCTACGGCAAGTTCTTCAACGTTAGTAAACCGAAGGTTCCTAACGTTGAGCGGGAGTTGGAACTATCGTTGCTCGAGGCGGTCTACCTCTCTGAGAAGGGCCTTCTTGAGGTCGTCGATGAGGAGGGTAAGGCGGTCAGTGTAGAGACCCTAAGGGAGGTGAGTCGAAAGGTCTTCGAGAACTTCGATGAAGTGTACGCTGTTTACAAGGATTTGAGGGATAGGGGGCTTGTCATCAAATCGGGGATGAAGTTCGGAGCAACTTTCCTCGTGTATAGGTTGGGTCCCGGTTTAGAGCACGCACCGTTTCTAGTACACGTGCTGCCTTACGACAGCAAGCTGGACCCTATCGAGATTGTTAGAGCCGGGCGGCTTTCCCACTCTGTGAGGAAACGTTTCATAATAGCGTTTGTGGACGAAACAGGGAGAGTAGGGTACCTACAGTTCAAATGGTTAATGTAGATAAAAAGAGGATTAACGGGTAACCGAGCCTGCTACTCTTCAGCTGGCTTGAACCTGTTTCTCAGCTTTTCGAGCACTGCCGGCAGTGTTGTGTACTCCATCTCCTCTGGGCCTAGCCTGTGAGGCATGAAGGGACCGTGCCTCCTCAAGTAATCAGCGATTTGCTGGGCCACCGTCCTGGTGTAGTCGAAGCCGGGGTCGTCGAACATGTCGTTGGGGCCCTCCAGGTAGCCGTCATGCAGCTGGAAGCCTAGTGCAATGACCCTCGGCGGGCCATCAAACCTAGTGCACTTTGCGTGCCTCAGGGCTACCGGCATGAGAGGCCCGTGGTGGCTACCCCTCATCCATCCCGCTACTATGTGGGGGAAGGCGAAGGCTTCAAGGACTTCACCAACAGCTGGGAAACCGTGCTGAGTCCTAACGAGTAGGACTGGGTCATCCTTGCCCACGTACCTGCCTGCAATTAAGCTCAGCCTAGTAACGCTAGCAGAAGCTGCAATCTCGTTATCGGATTTCCTGAACACTCGCTTTACCACATATCTACCAGGAGTGCCGATTAGTGCCAGAAGGTCGTAAAGCTCCTCGGGCGTGTTCATGATAACACTCTTGTGCTCAATAACGTCGTACACTTCGAAGCGGAAACCGTCGTGCATGCTCGGATCGATCACTAGGCCCGCCGTGTTAAACGGGTCTGCAAACATCTTGTATAGCGGCATATTCCAAGCGCCAGGTTCGGTCTTGTCAGCCGCGAACGCGATGATCGGCTCGCTGCGGCGTTCTTCAAAGGTCATCTCGGCAACACCCGGCCCCATACCCTTTACGTTACCGCTGAAGGTGTCCTTCAGCAGATCCTGGCCAGCGCCGTAGAGCTTCAACGGCCTACTTATCTTCTCTGTTGCTTCAACGAATGTATCCCATGCCAATTTGTGAATCTCCGGGTTATTCTCACCTCTTGTATGAGTCATAAGGAGCTGCAGATCGTCGCCTACGTTGAAGACGTAGTAATCGATGATAAGTCCGGTCTCCTTCGCAGTCTGAAGCTTCTTCTGCGCGTATTCGATTAACTTGGGGTGGACAGTGCTGTGGCCAACCCAGCCTCCAATGTCAGCTTTGATCAGGCTTACGGTGACTTTCATCGTTGCAAGGTGCCAATACAGCCCTTAAATGCTTTGTTCTATTACATGTAAAAAGGTACACTCAGTTATAGTAAGAAAATCCATTCAAACTATACAAAATATAAACAACTTCATATAACTAACGAAGAAATTCATCTGTAATTTTACGTAAGGTTAAAGGCAGCACAATAAAGCAGCTGAATGGTGCCGGGGCCGGGATTTGAACCCGGGACCTTCCGGTTTCTTCCGGTTTCCCGTCTTCAGCCGGACGCTCTATAGCGCGGGGGTACCGACCCGCTGAGCTACCCCGGCTGTATGAGTATTGATTGGAGGGGCCTTAAGGCTTTCGCAACTGTTGTTCATGTGCTGGAGGAGTCGGATCGAGCGCGCTGCGATACTGTATCCCATTTGGCAAGGATGCTTTCTATTGTGTGAGTAAGTTGATTGATTGGTATTCTAATCTGTTCCTTAGTATCTCTAAATCTTATTGTAACAGTATCATCCTCTAATGTTTGCCCATCGATTGTTACGGCCAGAGGGATGCCCATCTCGTCAGCTTCGTAGTACCTCCTACCGATCGTACCCTTCTCCTCGTAGTACGCGGTATATCGCTCCTTCAGCAACTTGTATACTTCTCTAGCTTTCGCTGTGAAATCGGGTTTGCTGACTATCGGGAATACGGCCACCTTAATGGGGGCTACTCTCGCGTGGAGGGATAGGACTGGTCTCCCTGCTACAACTCTATACGCGTCGGTTATGAGGGCTAACAGGATCCGCTCGAGGCCGAAGGAAGGTTCTATCACGTAGGGTATTACGGTCTCACCATCATCCTCCAGGGTCATGCTTTTCCCGCTGAACTCCTGGTGTCTGCGCAGGTCGTAATCGCTTCTGTTGGAGATACCCTCAATCTCCTTCCAGCCCATGAAGGGGAAGTAGTACTCCACATCGAATGTTTGCAGAGCGTAGTGCGCGAGCTCCGTCTTCACGTGCTCCCGTACCCGCAGCCGTTCAGGGTTCAACCCGATCCTGGTCAACCACGCGATCGATTCTCCAATCCAGTACGCGTGCCATTTGCACCCAATGTATCCCTCTTCGTACGCCTCGCGAAGGGTGATCCTCAAGGGAGTATCGCTACCCCTCTCTTGCTGCTCAGCTGTAAGAAGCTGGATAGTAACTTCGGCAACTTCGTCGAACATCGGGCAATCATCGAGCCTCTTGGGATTCACGAAGTACTCGATTTCCATCTGAGTGAACTCCCTCAATCTGAATAGGAAACCTCTGGGTGATATTTCGTTTCTAAAAACTTCTCCAATTTGGGCTATTCCAAAAGGTAATTTCATTCCTGCAGTATAATAAACATCCTTTAAATTTATGAATATCAACTGAGCGGTTTCCGGCCTAAGGTACACCTCATCAGCCTTTTCCCTTTTTGGTCCAACGTACGTCGTAAACATCAGGTTAAACGGCTGTGGATTGCTCAGTTCTCCACCACACTCAGGACACTTGATACCCCTCTCCTTTATGACGGAGGAGAGTGTCTCAAGGGTCACCGATGTGAGCTGGATGCCCAGATCCTCCAGTAGGTGGTCAGCCCTATAGTCCTTCCCGCACTTCAGGCAGGTCACTAGAAAGTCGAAGAATGCCTCTACGTGTCCGCTTGCCTCCCATGTTCTCGGGTGCGTTATGATGGAGCCGTGAATCCCCACAATGTCGGATCTACGCCTGACGAAGAAGTACCACCAGTCATCCAAGACCTCCTTCCTCAACTCGACCCCCAGTGGGCCGTAATCGTAGAAGCCCCTTAGACCTCCGTAGATTCGTCCGCTTGGGAAAAAGAAACCCCTCTTAATGCAGAAGCTTGTTAGTTCGTCAAGAGTTAGGACTTTCGCAGTCTGCATCGCATCTACACCCTGCTCTGCGACATTTTAAATTATGTACCGAGCTTCCACGATCTTAAGTACTCCTTCTGCTCGTCAGTGAGCTTCTCCAGTTTAACGTTAAGGGATTTCAGCTTCAGTAGAGCTATCCTTCGATCAATCTTGCTGGGCAGCTTGTAAACGCCGGGGGCGAGCTCACCCTTACGTCTAACCAGGTAAACGACTGCTAATGCTTGGTTGCTAAAGCTCATATCCATGACTTCGGAGGGGTGCCCCTCCGCTGCCGCTAGGTTGACCAAGCGGCCCTCGCTGAGTAGGTAGAGGCGTCGCCCGTCGGCTAACCGGTACTCGTCCAAGCCGGGCCTGATCCGTCTCTTAGATACTGCCAGCTTCTCTAGATCGGGTATGCAGATCTCGACGTTGAAGTGGCCGGCGTTAGCCAGGATCGCACCATCCTTCATTCTGGCCATATGCTCGCCCCTGATCACGTTGATGTTACCGGTGGCTGTGATGAACACGTCGCCCAGCTCTGAGGCCTGCAGCATGTCGGTCACAATGAAACCATCGTAGTAGGCTTCGAGGGCTTTCACCGGATCGACTTCGACTACCACCACCTTGGCCCCCAGACCCCTGGCGCGCATCGCTATCCCCCTACCCACCCATCCGTAGCCGGCCACGACCACGGTTTTCCCCGCTACTAGGAGGTTCGTTGCCCTCATGATACCGTCGAATGTGCTCTGCCCAGTCCCATACCTGTTATCGAAGAGGTACTTCGTTCGAGATTCGTTAACAGCTATGATCGGGTAGAGGAGTCGCCCCTCCCTTGCGAGCGAGCGCAGCCTTACGACCCCCGTTGTTGTCTCCTCGGTGCCGCCTATAACGCTGGGCTTCGCTCCCCCCGCTACCTCCCTTACGATGCTGACATCCTCCCCAACCTCATTGTAGTGGAGCTTATGGATGATCGCCGTTAGATCGCCACCATCATCCATAGTTATGTCAGGCTCGGCGGCAATAACACGGCCCAGCGCCTCGTAGTAGTCGCGCGTACTCATCCCACGCCACGCGAAAACGTGCACCCCCTCTTCCGCCAGCGCTGCAGCTACCGCATCCTGAGTGGAAAGGGGGTTGCTAGCGGCTAAGTAAACTTCCGCACCCGCCGCTACCAGGGTCCTAGCTAGAACTGCGGTCTCCTTTGTCACGTGCAGGCAGGCACCCACCCTTAAGCCCTCAAGGGGGCGAGTGCGGGAGAGTCGACGCCTGATTTCGAGGAGGACGGGCATCTGTGCTTCAGCCCACTCAATCTGTAGCCTCCCCTCAGGGGCGAGGCTGAGGTCCTTAACCCTGTAGTCCATCGGCGCGCTGACGAGTAGAGCTTTAAAGACTTTGCCGAGCTAAAACAAAAACATTTATTTTAGACAAAAATTTTTACATTAAAGCTTCGGTCAAGTACCTCTCGCAGCCACACTTCCTCTCCTTCGGAATCGCAGGGACTAACTCGTATAAGAGCTTCTTCACCTTCTCGATGTTCTCCGCCATAACTCGAGCAACCTCATGGGCGGTCACGGGGCGCTCAGCCCACACATCATAGTCAGTCACCATCGCGATATTCACGAAGCACATTCCGGCCTCCCGGGCTAAGTTCACTTCGGGAACGAGGGTCATTCCGATGATATCCGCTCCAAACTGCCTCCACAACCTCGACTCGGCACGCGTGGAGAAGCGAGGTCCCTCGATGCAGACGTAGGTGCCACGCTCGTGCATCGAGATGCCCAACCTTCTAGCGGTGGTGATGCACACCTCGCGGAGCTCGGGGCAGAAGGGGTCAGCCATGCTAACGTGTGCCACAACCGGGCCGTCGAAGAACGTGTAAACCCTGTTCTTAGTCATATCGATGAACTGGTCGGGGCACACGAAGTCTCCCGGTTTGTAATCCTCCCTTAGGCTACCGACAGCGCTAACAGCTACGACCCTTTGAACGCCCAGCTCCTTCAGAGCCCATATGTTAGCCCTGTAGTTTATCCCGTGCGGGGGCACCTTGTGTCTGCGCCCGTGCCGCGGCAGGAACGCGATGCGCCTACCCTTCAAAGTACCCAGCGTTATGAAGTCGGAGGGTTCACCATAGGGGGTATAAACCTTGATCTCTTTAACATCTTCCAGAATAGCCGGGTCGTAGAGCCCCGAGCCACCAATGATGCCAATCTCAGCTGTTTCACCGGTTTTTATCATCACTATGAAAAGGGATCGGGGGTTAAAATACTCTACGCATCAAGCCCGCGATAACTCCCGCTATATCGGAGAAGCGGCGACCCCGATTTCACGCGACAAAATGCTCGAGAAGCTCCTCGCGTGCGCAGAGAACGCGTAAACCGTTTGCGCCCCACTAGCCGTCACGTAGCGTATTAAGTCGCTGAAGCCGGCGTGGCTTGACAGCGGAATCCCGTACCCCACCGCCCAGCCTGTGCACTGAACAGCGGCACTGCTAGCGCGATGCTTTGAAAGCGAAATCACCGCTACCGAACGCTCGGGCGGCATCGAGGGACATATAATGTAGTTGCCCAGATGCTCGCCGTACTTCTCGTACAACCTGTTGTGATCCCCGATGCTCTTCTCAACGAAGGGCTCAAGTTTTGCCGCTAGTGATAAAAGCGCGGTAAGCTCTTGCCCGGTTCCAAGAGGACGAGAGGCGAGATGCAGACCACCCCTCTTTTCCGTTGCCTCCTTGGCCAGCCTCAGAACCTGTCTGTAGATCTCGCTGCGCGGCGGAAATACGTACTTTGGATGACCGTAGGTTGCGTCGATAACCAAGATGTCGGCCTTTAATATAGGTGCAGGTCGAAGAATGATCCTCTGCTCAATATTGAAATCTCCAGTGTAGACTACGCGCTCCTTCGCGTCGATCATCAGCTGCAAGCTCCCCAACACGTGCCCTGCGTCAAAGACCTCAAGCCTCGTGCCAGCGACTTCCACCGTGGAGCCTGGTTCAACTGGTATGACATTGTTAAGCCTACCACGAGGGTCAATCAGCTCCATCGTTGCCCTGCTCATCACCTTCGGAACTCTGCTCAAAACTCGAAGAGGTCTTAGCCTGTAGTGATCACTATGGGCGTGCGATACGAAGATAACGTCGGGCTTCTCACGGGGTAAAGAAGTTGGGTCTACTAAGATCCTACGAGCGTTAAACTCTATTACGATGCCGCCGTCCCTGTAGACGCTGACGCTCATTCAAGGCCTGCAGACGTATGTTCCAGCCCGCTCTTCAAGTTTTCCAGCCCGTATTAGCCGGCTGATGGCTAACCTGTAGTACGCTTCGCCCACGTCAATGCCGTACCACTCATTGAACTCCTTGACTAGCTCGTCGTACGTCCATGTGACCTTTCCCTCCTTCGCCCTCTCCGTCAGTATTTTCTCGAAGAAGTTCGTCGTATCCTCGGCCCTCGTCCAGGGGTATTGGTACCAGATCCACTCCCTGACGTCCTCCACGTAGAAATCGGGCTTGATCTTAGCCACGGGGGAGATCCACTGCATAGCCGCTACCTTCAGCTCTAGAGGCTTCCACCGGGATTGTATGAACTCCTGCGCCACGATAACGGAGTCTCCTGTATCGACTATGTCATCCACGAGCAGCACGCGCTTACCAGTTAGATCGATATCGTAGGGGTACTTGACGTGCGCAACAGCCGTGATCTCCGCAGCCTTCCCCCAATGAAGCACTTGTATGCTCACCAGGTCGTGAACGTCAAGAAAGTCGCAGAGGAGCCTCGCGGGGACGTAGCCCCCCCTAGCGATGGACACCACCAAGTCAGGCTTGAAGCCAGAGCTCTCGACGATCTCGGCCAGACGCCTGCACCACTCAATAACCTCTTCCCATTTTACCAACTTTGTGTTAACTTTAACCATGTTCCCCCGGTATACTGGTTCAGGATGCATTAAAAAGGTTAACATGGTTATCTTCGAGGTGTCTTTGAGCGAGAAGGATGTTGAAGGCATTTACGTTAGGCTGCAACCGAGCGAGATGGCCAACCTCACAGTTGATGAGGAAGGCGCGTATCCAGAGTTCAAGTTGGAGGCCGGCACCACAATCCTGAAGCTGCGTAGGGTTCGCGTAGCGGGAAAGGTCGAAGTCGTTGAGGATAGAGGAAGGCTAGTAGAAGTCACCGTAAGCGATGGTAAAGGGTTTGCGAAGGTAAGAGCTTGGAACGAAGAAGCGAGAAAGCTCCTCGACCTAAAGCCCGGTGATTTAATTGAGGTTCTTGGAGTCTTGCGCGTATTCCGAGGCGAGGTTTATATAGTTTTAAAACTTTTCAGAAAAATTGATGAAAAGCATCTATCTGAGTACTTAATTTTACTCAAACGAGATAGGCAGGTACTGACTTCGCAGGAAAAGCGCGCCAGTGCTAAAGAGTGTGAGTACCGTAGCGAAATGTTTGAAGGAGCACAAAAGCAATAGCTAGATTCATATAGACCTTCACGGCTGTTCTCCACCGATGAGAGCGGAGCGCAGCAAAGCAGCGCAGGGCGGCGTGGATCTTACGGCCTTCTTCACACCGTCCTCTAGCGATGATCGGCAGAAGGCGAAAGCAGCACATCAAATCGAGGGAGTGAAGACCAGCGAGGATCTTGAGGCTGCCCTCAGAGGGTTCCTCAAAGAAAGAGGGGGGAGAGCAACGAAAACAGAACTGTATGAGTGGGCGAAGAGGAAAAACATCCCTCCAGCCCCCCTCTACAGCACGATCTCGAGGATGATCGCTGAAGGCAGGATGATCAAGCGGTTTGACGATGGCTCCAAAGAACTGGTTTACGAATTAAGCAGCAAGTAAAGATAAGGATTTAATACAGGCAAGCGACGAGTTCTCGGAATGAGGACTACCCCTTAGCTGACTTGTGAAGAGAAGGAGGTGAACTGACCCGGGTGAAGCATGTGGGAAGGAAACGAGGCAGGCCCGTTAAGAAGCCCTATCCGACTAACGGAGATATAATTGAAGCTCTTATGGCTGTTGCGTACGCGAAGCCTTACCTACACCCCGACGATTTCGTCGAAGAGGTCAAGAGAGAGCTCGAGAGTAGGGGCTTCTTCGCCGGGCTAGTAAGCGCACGAAGGGTGTGGGAGTGCTACGAAAGGATGGTCAAGAGTGGTAGAATGCCCGATCTCCTGAACGTAGTTTCAGCCGCTGATGAGGCTGTCGATGGTCCTGAAGAGCTCTCTAGCTAGGCCGGGGTAGTATCCCACCAGCCTTTTGACCTCCCTACCGTTGTTGAAGATTATCAGTGTGGGTATGCTCAGTACGCCGTGCTCAGCGGCTAGGTCGCTGTTCTCATCTACGTTCACTTTCGCTACGGCTATTCGGGACGCGTACTTCCTGGCAACCTCCTCCACGATGGGTTCAACCATTCTGCAAGGGCCGCACCACTCCGCCCAGAAATCGGCGAGCACCACCTTACACTTGCTGAGGAGCTCGGTGAAGTACTCTCTATTGCACTCTATAACCCCGTTGGGGCATACGCTTTCCTCCCTCCGCTGAGACTTTCTGACCATTTCCCGCAGCATCTTTTCGATTATTACGTCCTCATCCACGGCTGCCCCAGCTGATGTAAGGTTAAAAACTTTCCATTGTCATTGCAGCGATGGACTGAAATTGGACCGGTGCATCATTATCACGTGATTAAGGTAGGTACGTGTGGATGGTCGGTGAAGGGGGGGCGTGAAGCGTACTTCGCGCACTTCAGTGTAATCGAGCTGCAGGAGACCTTCTACAAGCTTCCGCTGGAGGCGACCGCGGAGAAGTGGAGGAGTAGAGCTCCACCGGGCTTCGAGTTCGTCGTAAAGGCCTGGCAGGCGATCACGCACCCGCCGTCCTCACCGACCTGGAAGCGGAGTGGTCTGAAAATCCCGAAAGAGCGAGTGGACAGGTATGGCTTCTTCCGCGTAACCGAGGAAACGCTCGATGCGTGGGCGAGGACTCTCCGGATCTGCAGGATTCTAGGCTGCAAAGTCTGCATCTTCCAGACGCCGCCCAGCTTCGGCTACTCTAGCGAGAATGCGGGGAACGTTGAAGCTTTCTTCACGACGATAGATAGAGAGGGCCTACTGCTGGGCTGGGAACCAAGGGGGACGTGGAACGAGCACCCGGATGCTTTGAAGGCGCTTCTGGCCAGGCTGGACGTAACGCACGTTGTAGACCCGTTGAAGCGGGATCCGGTGCACCTGGCCGGTTTCGCATACTTCAGATTGCACGGGCTCGGGAGTGGCGAGGTTAACTACCGCTACAAGTACAAGGACGAGGATCTGAGCAGGCTGGTCAGTATCGTTGAGCGCTACCCCGAGAGCTTGACTACCTATGTCCTCTTCAACAACGTCTTCATGTTCGATGATGCAACGCGCTTCAGGGAGCTCGCTAGGGATCGCGGGCTCGCAGTCGTTTGACAACCGCTACAGGTCGAGGCTGCTCCTGATGCTAATGCGGGAGTCCAGGTACTTTTTGAGCTGCGAGATCGTTTCCACGGGGGTTGGATCGACACCTCTTTTCAGAGCTAAGAGCACAGAAGCTAGATCCAGAGTGAAGAAGAGTGAGAGGAGTTTCTCGAGCCTGCTACCCCCTAAGGGCTTAACCTCCCTATAGGGTATGCCCCGCTTGCTCCATAGGTCGAGCAGGAACTCCATTCTATGGAGCATGTGGGGCGGCTCTTCAGCTCTGATGACTACGGTGAAAAGGTTCGACGGGGACTCCCACCCCATGATCTCGTTGTGGTTTGACTCCGGTATCTCGGAGAAGAACGCGTGCAGCTTAGCATTCTCGTTGATTTGAGTCTTAAACCTGTAACCCGCGCTCAAGTAGGGTCTGTAGGCGTAGATTATCGGCAGTCGATTAGCGCCGTAGTTGTTGAGCATCCAGTCGGCCAGCTCCAACGCGTGGCGCTGCATGTCGCTGCCGCATTGAGCTAGGTTGAGGGAGGATCTCTTGATGCTATCCACCAAGCGAAGTGAGGGATCCAGAGCGTCCAAGATAGCGGCTAACGCGGTCACCATATAGGGGAATGCGGCTCTCGGAGCTAGGCCTGATGGTAATCGAACGAGCTGGTACGACAGTTTCTCCGCGAGCTCCGCCATCAACCCGCCGGATGTTACGGCGACTACCGGGATACCCCTCCGGCGGGCTTCTACGAGGACGCGTATCGTCTCCTCCGTGTTGCCGGAGTAGCTGACCGCCACCAGCAGGTGGCGCTTATCTGCGAACGCCGGGAGGGTGATCTCCCTCAGCGCTAGGATTGGGGTCCGCCAGGAATCGTAGAGCAGGTCTTGGAGGAAGAGCGCGCCGATGAACGAACCCCCCATTCCAGTAACGATTACCCCGTGGAGAGGGTCGGGGATTTCGCGCTCCAGCCTAGTGTCCTTGTACCTCTGCGCGGCATCCTCCAAGTCGGCGAAGTACGTGAGTACCCTCTTGAGCATGCCGCCTCTATCCAGGTTGCT